>JAWLGU010000006.1:0-70670 GCA_041690675.1 Pseudomonadales bacterium
CGGCTCACCCCCGACGAGCTCGAATCGCTGACGTCCGGCCGCTATACGGCCCTGGCGGCGAGGTGATCGGCCCGTGGACGTGACCGCCATTCTGGAGGGCCTGAACGACCGCCAGCGCGAGGCGGTGACCGCACCCGTGGGCAACGCCCTGGTGATCGCCGGTGCCGGCAGCGGCAAGACGCGGGTTCTGGTCCATCGGATCGCCTGGCTGATTCAGGCGGAGGGGGTGTCGCCCCACGGGATCCTGGCGGTCACCTTCACCAACAAGGCGGCGGCGGAGATGCGCGCGCGCATCGAGGAGCTGCTCCACATCTCGGTGCGCAGCCTCTGGGTGGGCACCTTTCACGGCATCGCCCACCGGCTCCTGCGCATGCACTGGGACGAGGCCGATCTGCCCCAGAACTTTCAGATCCTCGACGCCGACGATCAGCTGCGGCTGGTGAAGCGCGTGATGCGGGCGCTGGACATCGACGAGCAGAAGTGGCCCGCGCGTCAGGCTGTCTGGTTCATCAACGCGCAGAAGGACGAAGGGCGCCGGGCGCGGGACGTGCCCGCCGGGGCCGCGGAAGACCTCTTTCAGACCGTCCACAAGCGGATCTACGAAAGCTACGAGGAGCTGTGTCAGCAGGGCGGGCTGGTGGATTTCGCCGAGCTCCTGCTGCGCAGCCACGAGCTGTGGCTCACCCGACCCGATCTGCTGGCCCACTATCAGCGCCGCTTCGCGCACCTCCTCGTGGACGAGTTCCAGGACACCAACACCATTCAGTACGCCTGGCTGAGGGTGCTGGCCGGCCGGACTGGCCACGTCATGGCGGTGGGGGATGACGATCAGTCCATCTACGGCTGGCGCGGCGCCCGGATCGACAACATCCACCACTTCCGGGACGACTTCGCCCAGGTTCAGGTGGTTCGCCTGGAGCAGAACTACCGCTCCACCGGCACCATTCTCAAGGCGGCCAACGCGCTGATCGGCAACAACGCAGATCGGCTGGGCAAGGAGCTGTGGACTGCGGGGGAAGAAGGGGAGCCCATACGGGTCTACTCCGGCTACAACGATCTGGACGAGGCACGCTTCATCGCCGAACGGGTGCAGGACTGGGTCGACGGTGGCGGCAGCCCCGACGAGGTGGGCGTGCTGTACCGCTCCAACGCCCAGTCCCGGGTGCTCGAGGAAGCTATGCTGCGCGCCCAGATCCCCTACCGGATCTACGGCGGTCTGCGATTCTTCGAGCGCGCGGAGATCAAGAACGCCCTCGCCTACATGCGCCTGGTGCAGGACCGTCACGCCGATCCCGCCTTCGAGCGGGTGGTGAACACGCCGACCCGCGGCATCGGTGACAAGAGCCTGGAAGCGGTGCGGCAGATCGCGCGGGACCGCGGGATGTCGTTGTGGCAGGCGTCGAAGATCGGAATCGCCGAGAACCTCCTCCCCGGCCGCTCCGCCGCCAAGCTGGGGGATTTCGTCGCGCTGGTGGACGACCTGGCCGAGGCCGGTGCGGAGCTGTCCCTGCACGAGCTGGCGGACCTGTGCATTCAGGGCTCGGGGCTTCTGGAGTTCCACGCTCGGGAGCGGGGTGAGCGCGGCATGGCGCGCAAGGAAAATCTCGAGGAGCTGGTGAGCGCCTGCCGGCAGTTCGCCGGCGAGCTGACGTTCCCGCTGCAGGACGGCGACCAGGCCGAGGTGTCCGTGCTGCAGGAGTTTCTCGATCAGGTGGCGCTGGATTCCGGAGAGCGGGAAGCCCAGACCGGACCGGCGGTGCAGATGATGACCCTGCACTCGGCCAAGGGGCTGGAGTTTCCCCTGGTGTTTCTCTCCGGCATGGAGGAAGGTCTGTTCCCTCACCGGATGTCCGCCGACGAGCCGGGCCGGGTGGAGGAAGAGCGGCGGCTGTGCTACGTGGGCATCACCCGCGCCATGAAGCTCCTCTACCTCACGTACGCCGAGACCCGGCGCCTGCACGGCCAGGACAGCTACAACCGGCCATCCCGGTTTCTCCTGGAGATCCCGCGGGAGCTGGTGTCCGAGGTGCGGATGAGCGGAGCGGTGCAGCGGCCCTTCGGCAGCGGCCGCAACGGCAGTCGGGAGGCCGGAGCGTTCGCGGAGGTGGACGTTCCGGGCCTGCGCATGGGTCAGAGGGTGCTGCACGCGAAGTTCGGTGAAGGCGTGGTGCTACAGAGCGAGGGCCACGGCGACCGGGCCAGGGTGCAGGTGAATTTTCAGGACGTGGGCGCCAAATGGCTCATGATGGGCTACGCGAATCTGCAGCCGCTGGATTGACGACGAGCGAGGGGGCGTTGATGACGAGGGTGCTTTGGATCTGCGCGGTGGCGTTTCTCCTGGGCTGTTCACCGGCGGAGGAGCGGCCCGCGGCCGGCGCCGGTGAGGCAGACGCGCAGCGGGTCTACCGCTGGAAGCTCATCACCACCTGGCCGAAGAACCTGCCCGGCGTGGGCACGGCGCCGGAGCGTCTGGCCGAGCGGCTGCGGGTGATGAGCAACGGCCGGCTGGACATCCGCGTCTATGGCGCCGGCGAGCTGGTGGGCGCTTTCGAGGTGTTCGACGCGGTCTCCCAGGGAACCGCCGAAATGGGGCACGGCGCCGCCTACTACTGGCGCGGCAAGATTCCCGTGGCCGCCATGTTCGCCACCGTGCCGTTCGGCATGACGGCCCAGGAGATGAACGCCTGGCTGCAGTACGGCGGCGGCCTGGAATTGTGGCGGGAGCTGTACGCGCCGTTCGGTCTGGTGCCCATGGCTGCCGGCAACACCGGGGTGCAGATGGCGGGCTGGTTCAACAAGGAGATCAACTCGCTGGCGGACGTGCGCGGTCTGAAGATGCGCATCCCGGGGCTGGGCGGCGAGGTGCTGGAGCGCCTCGGTGGCGAGCCGGTGTCGCTCCCGGGCAGCGAGGTGTTCTCGGCGCTGCAGATGGGGGTGATCGACGCCACGGAGTGGGTGAGCCCGTTCAACGACCTGGCTCTGGGGCTGCACACGGTGAGCGAGTACTACTATTACCCCGGCTGGCACGAGCCGGGCCCCACCACGGAGCTCATCATCAACCAGCGCGCCTGGGATTCCCTTCCCGACGACTTGAAGATGATGGTGGAGACCACCGCCGGTATGATCAACGGCGATATGCTGGCGGAATTCACCGCCCGCAACGCCGCGGCGCTGGAGACCCTGGTGGAGGAGCACGGCGTGAAGCTGCGGCGCCTGCCGGACGACGTGCTCGAGCGCCTGCAGGCGGCGTCCCTGGAGGTGGTGGCTCAGTCGGCCCAGGGAAGCGAGCTCGGTCAGCGGATCTACGACTCCTACACGACGTTCCTCGAGGACGTGCGCCGGTATCACGCCATCTCGGAGCAGGCCTACATCAACGCCCGCTGAGGCCTAGGCCGGCCAGGGAGGTCTCATGGAGCTCAAAGCCACCCGCTACCATGTCAACGATGGGATCGTCACCATCACCTTGCATCGGCCGGAGCGCATGAACGCCTGGACCGGCCGCATGCACACCGAGTACCGCTGGTGTCTCGCCCGTGCCGACGCGGATCCGGCGGTGGGCATCGTGGTGGTGACCGGCAGCGGACGGGCATTCTGCGCAGGCGGCGATGCCGCGGCCCTCGAGGGTCACGTTCAGAAAGGAGGCTACGACCCCGGGACACCGAGTGACCTGGCCGACCCGGGGTACGGCACCGCGCCGGAGTTCGATGCGAGCTTCGCCTACCACTTCGGCTTGTCCAAGCCCGTCATCGCCGCCGTCAACGGCCCCGCGGCGGGAGTCGGGCTGGCACTGGCCTGCTTCGCCGACCTTCGGTTCGCGGCTGCGGGGGCCAAGTTCACCACCGCGCACGGCAAGCTCAACCTGCCGGCGGAGTACGGTCTGTCCTGGTTGTTGCCGCGGATGATCGGCCTCACCCGCGCCAGCGAGCTGTTGCTGTCGAGCCGGGTGTTCTCGGCGGAAGAGGCCCTGGCCATGGGGCTGGTGAACGAGGTGCATCCGGCGGACGAGGTGCTGTCCCGAAGTCACCAGTATGCAGCGCGGCTGCTGGAGACGGTGTCGCCGGAGTCGCTGCGTCAGACCCGCTGGCAGATATACCGCGACCTGCACCGGGACGTGGGCAGCGCCGTGCGCGACGCGGAGTCGCTGCTGGAGGAGATGGTGAGTCAGCCCGACTACCGCGAGGGCGTCAGCGCGTTCCTGCAGAAGAGGCCGCCACGCTGGGGCCGCGAGGGGTCGTCGTAGCGCCGGCTACGGATACAGCATGTCGGGCAGACCGGTGGCGAGAACCGGCCAAGCCAGCACCAGGCCCAGCAGCACCAGCTGCAGCGCGACGAACGGCACGATGCCCCGGTAGATGTCAGCCGTGGCCACGGAGGGCGGCGCCACGCCGCGAAGGTAGAACAGCGCGAAGCCGAACGGCGGAGTGAGGAACGACGTCTGCAGGTTCACCGCCAGCAGCACCCCCAGCCACACCGGGTCCACGCCCATGGTCAGAAGCACCGGGGCGACGATGGGCACCACCACGAAGACGATCTCGATGAAGTCGAGCATGAACCCCAGCAGAAAGACCACGAGCATGGTGACGGCCAGGGCGCCCCACACTCCGCCCGGCAGGCTGCTGAAGGTTGCGTGCACCATCTCGTCACCGCCAAAGCCGCGGAACACCAGGGCGAACACCGATGCGCCGATGAGGATGAAGAACACCATGGCGGTGGTTTTCAAGGTGGACACGCAGGTATCGCTCACGATTCGCCAGGACAGGGACCGGTATCCCAAGGCGAGCAGCACGGCGCCCGCGGCCCCGACCCCGGCGGCTTCGGTGGGGGTGGCCAGGCCGCCTAGAATGGAGCCGAGCACGGCGACGATCAGCAGCAGTGGCGGCAACAGGCCGGCCCACAGGCTCTGCAGCGATGGTGCGGTGGAGTCGGCGCGCCGTGCAGCGGACACCCGCGCGGCGGGCGCGCGCTGCGGTGCCAGCAAGGCGACGACGAGCAGGTAGGCGGCGTACAGAAGTACCAGCAGCAGCCCCGGTGCAATGGCACCGGCGAACAGATCCCCAACCGAGACGGTGTCCGGCGCGAACACGCCCTGACTGAGTTGCGCCTGCTGATAGGCGTTGGAAAGCACGTCACCCAGGAGCACGAGGGCGATGGACGGGGGGATGATCTGGCCCAGGGTGCCGGTGGCGCAGATGGTGCCCGTGGCCAGTCGAGGATCGTAGCCCTCCTTCAGCATGGTGGGCAGAGACATCAGGCCCATGGTCACCACGGTGGCGCCGACGATTCCGGTGCTCGCCGCCATGAGCATCCCCACCACCACCACGGCAAGGCCCAGACCGCCGCGCAGCCGGCCCATGAGCTGAGACAGGTTGGTGAGGAGCAGCTCGGCGATGCGCGTCTTCTCCAGCATCACGCCCATGAAGACGAACAAGGGCACGGCGATGAGGGTCTGGTTCGTGACCGTGCCGAACAGCCGTCCCGGCAGGAATCCCAGATATCCGGCGTCGAACACTCCCATGACGGTGCCGACGCCGGCGAACAGCAACGCGACCCCGGCCAGGGTGAGCGCCACCGGGTATCCGGCCAGCAAGGCCAGAAACACCATCACGAACATGACCACGGGCATCAGCTCAGTCACGCCGACCCCTGATCACCAGCAGGCAGCGCGCGATCTCCGCAGCGCCCTGCACCAGCAGCAGGACGGCCATCGCCGGGATGAGGGTCTTGAGCAGAAAGATCCCGGGAATGCCGCCGACTTCCGCGGACCCCTCCATGACGCGCCAGGCGCTGGCGACGTAGTTTCGGCTGTAGAGAACGATCACCACCGCCACCGGAACCAGGAACAGCACGTGGCCCGACAAGTCGATCCAGGCGCGGCCCCGTTTGCCGAGGCGGGCGTACAACAGATCCACCCGCACGTGGGCATCGTCCTTGAGGGCGTACGGGATACCCAGCATGAACGCCAGGGCGTGCAGGTACATGACCGACTCCTGCGCAACGATGGCGCCCTGGCTCAGCACGTAGCGCATCAGCACCACCGCCACCGTGATCCCCACCATGCCCAGCATGAGCCAGGCCACGGTGCGGCCCAGCCGGTCGGTGAAGCGGTCGATGAGGACGATCAGCCTCAGAGCGGTGCCCCCGGAACCCCCGGCCCCGGTGCGGAGCCGGCTACCGTCTCCAGCACCACGCCCGCGAAGAACACGAAGCCCACCCAGGTATTGTTGCGGAACGCCTTGAAACAGTCTTCGCGACGACGGTCGCGAATCAGCCGGTGCTGGTAGACGAACAGGCCCGCGGCCGCCGCGAGTCCGAGCTGGTAGAAGGTGCCCAGCTCGAGCTGGGCACCGAGCAGGTACCAGGCCAGCAGCGCGCAGGCCTGCAGCAGTCCCACCATGAAGCGGTCGGCGGTGCCGAACAGAATCGCCGTGGATTTGATGCCGACCTGCAGGTCGTCGTCCCGGTCCACCATGGCGTAGAGGGTGTCGTAGGCGACGATCCACAAGAGGCTGCCGAGGAACAGCAGCCATGCCTGTGGCGGCACGGCCCCGCGCACGCTGGCATAGGCCATGATCAGGCCCCAGCTGAACGCGGCCCCCAGAACCACCTGCGGCAGGTAGGTCCAGCGCTTGGCGAAGGGATAGACCACGGCGATGAGCAGCGCGGCCAGCGCCAGCGCCCGGGTCAGCGGGTTGAGGAACAAGAGCAGCAGCGCTGCCACGGCCACCAGCGCAACGAACAGCATCAGGGCCTCCCGTTCGGAGACCCGGCCGGCGGTGAGGGGTCGCTCCCGGGTTCGCTTCACGTACCGGTCCCAGCCGCGGTCGGCGAAATCGTTGATGACGCAACCGGCGGAGCGCATGGTGAAGGTGCCGAGCACGAAGATGACCACCAGGTGCCAGGGCGGCCAGCCTTCGGCGGCGAGCCAGAGCGCGGCGAGGGTGGGCCAGAGCAGCAGCAGCGTCCCGACCGGGCGGTCGAGCCGCATGAGCTCCAGGTAACTGGTGATTCGCGCGCGCATGGCGGGCAGCAGTGTACCGTCGCGCTGCCGGACGCACCACCGCGCGCGCCGCGGGTCCGCGTTGCTTTTTCCTTGCCCGACAAGTAGTTTATCGCGCTTTGTTCAATCACGCCGCGGGGCGGACGACGAATGCGAAAGTGGCAGTGCATCGTGTGCGGATGGATCTACGACGAGGCGGAGGGCTACGAGGAAGAGGGCATCGCCCCCGGCACCCGCTGGGAGGACGTGCCCGAAGACTTCGTCTGTCCTGAGTGTGGCGTCAGCAAGGAAGATTTCGAGATGATCGAGATCGGCTGATCTCGAAGCCACGGCGGGAAGGGGGGCCCCACTGATGAATCTGACCGTACGCATCCTCATCGGCATGGGGGCCGGATTCCTGCTGGGGGTGCTGGTCAAGGCGTCCGGGGTTGGCGCGGATCACTGGCTCTACACCGTTGGCATCAACGGCATCATCGAGGCCGGCGGCCGGATCTTCATCGCCAGTCTTCAGCTCATGGTGGTTCCGCTGGTGCTGGTCTCGCTGATCTGCGGCGCGGCCAGTCTGGGCAGCACCGGCAACATGGGCCGGGTCGGCGGCAAGGCCATCGGCCTCTATCTCCTGACCACCGCCATGGCCATCACCATCGCCCTGGTGCTGGCGCTGCTGGTGGACCCGGGGACTGGGGGCAGCCCGCCTGCGGCCGACGTCACGTTCGACCCCGGCGAGCCGACCAGCATCAAAGAGACCCTCATCGACATCTTTCCCACCAATCCCGTGGCCGCCATGGCGGAAGGCAACATGCTGCAGATCATCGTGTTCGCCCTGCTGTTCGGCGTGGCCGTCAGCCATGCGGGAGAGGCCGGCGCGCGGCTGATGGGCTTCTTCGAGGACGTGAACGAGGTGCTCATGCGCCTCATCACCCTGCTCATCAAGCTCGCGCCCCTGGGGGTGTTCTGCCTGATGACGCGGCTGTTCGCCACGGAGGGCTTCGAGGAGATCTACAAGCTCGGTGCGTACTTCGTCACCGTCGTCCTCGCGCTCGTGATCCACATGATGGTGGTGTATCCCACTCTGCTCAGCGTGCTGGCCCGGGTGAATCCCCTGGTGTTCCTGCGCAAGATGCGTGAGCCGATGCTGGTGGCCTTCTCCACCGCCTCGAGCGGCGCCACGCTGCCGGTCACCCTGCGCACGGTGGAGCATCGCCTGGGGGTGAAGAACGAGGTGGCGGCCTTCGCGGTGCCCCTCGGCGCCACCATCAACATGGACGGCACCGCCATCATGCAGGGGGTGGCCACGGTGTTCATCGCCCAGTTCTACCAGGTGGACCTGAGCCTCGCGGACTACCTGATGGTGATCCTCACCGCCACCATGGCGTCCATCGGCACCGCCGGAGTGCCCGGGGTGGGGCTCATCATGCTCACCATGGTGCTCACCCAGGTGGGGCTGCCGGTGGAGGGCATCATGCTCATCATCGGCGTGGACCGGCTGCTGGACATGCTGCGTACGGCGGTCAACGTGACCGGCGACGGCATGGTGGCCACGGTGGTGGCGAGGAGCGAGGACGACCTGGACATGGCCGTGTTCGAGGACCCGGAAGCAGGCCGCGTGGTGGAGGAGCGGGAGCGCGAGCCCGTTACCCGCGCCAACAATCCCTAGCGCCTAGCCGCCGAGATTGCTTCCCAGCCGGTCGAGCTGATCGCTGGAGGCGTTCAACAGCTCCACCACCGTCTTCAGGCTTTCGTGGCCGAGCCCCAACTCCTCGAGCTCCGCGCTCTCCGGCAGATCCGGGGGATGGTCGGCGAGCCCTTGCGACCCCAGCAGCTTGCGGGTGAGCCGCAGCAGCCGCACGTAGGTCCGGTTGGCGCCCTGGTACGTCGGCAGGTACTGGAAGCGGATGGCGTCGGTCACCGCTTCCGGCAGCGACCAGCACTCGAGCAGCGCCGCGCACAGCACCTCCCGGGGCAGTTGCAGCACGTGCTGATCCACATGGGTGTGCGGCAGGTGACGGTTGGCTTCCTGAAGCGCGCAGATCGTCTGGTACTGGTGCGGAAAGACGTGCCCCACCACCAGGGTGCCGAAATTGGCGAGAAGCCCGGCCAGGTAGCACAGGCCGCTGGCCGGCCGATCGCTCCGCGGCATCTGCCGGGCCAGCGCCTCCATGGCCGCCGCGGTGCAGACCGCCTCCAGCCAGAAGGTCGGCAGCCCCCGGACCTGGACCTCGGGCAGCCTGAGGGTCTGACCCAGCGCCATGCCGAGCGCCATGCTCATCACCGTGTCGAAGCCGAGGATCCGCATGATGGCGTCGTTGATGGTGGCCGCCGGCGGGTTCGGGTTATAGAAGCCGGAGTTGGCCCAGCCCATGATGCGGGCGGCGATGCTGGGGTCGGTCTCGACGATCTGCACCAGATCGTCGAGGTCGAAATGGGGGTCCGACTGCAGCGCCACGATACGCCGGGCGGTTTCCGGCAGCGGTGGGATGTGCAGCGTCTGGTCGATGCGCTCCTGCATGCGCTGGGCGGTGAAACGCGACAGCGTGGTGCCGATGGCGTCCAGGTCGCCGGCCCGGTCCGGGGCGGTGGGGTCAGCGCTCACCGGGACGCAGAAGCGAGCGGCGGCGCCCCCTTCGGCCGCCAGTTCGCTGCCTCGTGCCCTAAGGAAACTGCCGGGTTCGGTGGTAGCAAGCGCCAACTCACGTTGGTGGATCAGGCTCTCCTCCACCATCACCGGCAAACCGTACCACCCGGGCACCGCCGAGGCCGGCTCTTCCACCCGATAGTCACGGGCCCGCAGCTCCCGGCCTGTGGCGGTCTGCAGCGCGTTCACGTCCAGCAGCGCCCGGTGCGGCGCGATCACCTGCACCTCGCCCTGCCGGTCCCCCATGATGACCGCCCGCACCCGGCTTTCCGCGGGCGGGTTGGGGAACGGCCGACGGGAGTGGCGCTGGTCTTCCGGGGCGGACGCCGAGGCGGACGCCGGATCGAATACTGCCATGGTGACTCAGTGGTTGGGGACCTGCATTCAGTATAAGTACCGCCTGCGTCGCGCATGGCCCCTGTGGCGCCCGGCTATACGGAAATGTGACCCGTGTCCGTCGGCGCCCAGGCCCGCAGCAGCGCTTGGGCTTCCTCCGGGTCCTCAGCCAGCAGCCGGTCGCCCCGCGCCACCGCCTCGCCGATGAGGCGGGCGTGACGCGAGAGGTCGGCGATGCGGAAGCTCTGTTCCCCGGTCTGGCGGGTACCCAGCAACTCCCCGGGGCCCCGCAGCTCGAGATCCTGCTCGGCGATGTGGAACCCGTCCTGGCTGCGGCGTATCACGGCGAGCCGCGCGCGGGCCGTCTCCCCCAGGGGCGTCTTGTAAAGCAGGATGCAGTGTGAGCGCTTACTCCCGCGGCCGACCCTGCCGCGCAGTTGATGGAGCTGGGCGAGCCCCATGCGTTCCGGATTTTCGATGACCATGAGGGTGGCGTTCGGCACGTCCACCCCGACTTCGATCACCGTGGTGGCCACCAGCAGCCGAATCTCCCCCGCCGTGAACGCCGCCATCACCCGAGCCTTCTCTGCGCTGCCGAGCCGGCCGTGGAGCAGGCCCACCGTATGCGACCGCAACGCGTGGGTGAGCTCCGCCGCCGTGGGCTCGGCCGCGGCCAGGTCCAGGTGATCGGAGGCCTCGATGAGCGGGCAGACCCAGTAGGCCTGGCCGCCACCGGCCAGCACCTGGCGCACGCTTTCCACCACCTGCCACCGGCGTGAATCGGCCACCACCCGGGTCTCGATGGGCGCCCGGCCGCGGGGCAGCTCGTCGATCACCGATACCGCCATGTCCGCGTACAGGGCCATGGTGAGAGTGCGTGGAATGGGGGTGGCCGTCATCACTAGCTGGTGCGGCATAACCCCCTTGTTGCGCAGGGCCATGCGCTGATGCACGCCGAATCGGTGCTGCTCGTCGATGATGGTCAGGGCCAGATCGGCGAACTCCACGCCCCCCTGAAACAGGGCGTGGGTGCCTACGGCCACCTGAGCCTGGCCGCTGGCGATGCGCTCCTCCACCTGGCGCCGCTCCACTGCGGTCTGGCTGCCCGTGAGCAGCCCCACCGAAATGCCGAGGGGCTCCAGCCACGCCGAGAAGTTGAGATAGTGCTGCTCCGCCAGGATCTCCGTGGGGGCCATGAGCGCCGTCTGGGCGCCATGCTCGGCGGCGCGGATGGCGGCGAACGCGGCCACCACGGTCTTTCCGGAGCCCACGTCCCCCTGCACCAAACGCAGCATGGGGACCGAGCCTGCCAGGTCTTCCAGCACCTCCCGCACCACGCGGCGCTGAGCACCGGTGAGCTCGAAGCCCAGCCGTTCCAGCAGCCGGCGCCCGAGCTGGTATGCCCGGGGCAGAGGCCGGGTGGTCTGGCGGGCGCGGTCGCGCTGCCGGTGACGCATGATCAGGTAGTAGGCGGTGAGCTCGTCCGCGGCGAGCCGCTCCTGGACCGCGGCGATGTCGTCGGCGGTCGCGTCCGCCGGCGGCTGATGAAGGTAGAGGAACAGCGGATACGGCGAGCCGGGCCCATCCGGCCAGGGCAGGCTCTGAAGCTGGGCGGTGAGCGCGCGCAGCCGGTTCTGGCCGAGGCCGCGGGTGGTGGGGTAGACCGGAGTGAGGCCGCCTTCCAGGGGCGGCGGCGGCCCGTCGAAGGCCCGATACTCGGGGTGCGTCATTTCCAGGCCCTTGGGTCCCAGCCGCACGTCGCCGAACGCGCGCACCCGAATGCCGGGCCGGATGGCCGCCTGCTGCCGCGCGGAGAAATGGAAGAACCGCAGGCCGATGAAGCCGCTGCCGTCGGTGAGGGTCACCAGCCAGCTTCGTCGACGTCCGAAGCTCACCCGGGAGTCCACCACCTCCCCCTGCACCAGGCACGCCTGGTCCGCCCGCACCTGGTTCAGGGGCACGATGCGGCTGCGATCCTGGTAGCGCAACGGCAGATGCGCGAGCAGATCGCCGAGCCGGAATATGCCGAGACGCGCGAGCTTGTCGCGCAGACCGGGGCCGACGCCTTTCAGGGTCTCGACCCCGCGATCCCGCAGGGCGCTGTCGCGATCGGCCTCGCCCGCGGCGTCGGCCGCCGAGGTCACCGTGCCGGGGCAGCCATCACGGCTTCCACCTCCACGGCGGCGCCACGCGGCAGGGCCGCGACCCCCAGCGCCGCGCGGGCGGGATAGGGCTCGGTGAAGCGTTCCGCCATGACTCGATTGACGGTCTGGAAATTATCCAGATCGGTGAGATACACGGTGAGTTTCACCAGGTCGGCCAGGGTGCCACCGGCGGCCTCCGTCACTGCCGCGAGGTTATCGAACACCTGACGGGTCTGGGCCTCCACGTCCCCGGGGACGAGCTCCATGGTCTCCGGGTCCAGGGCGATCTGGCCCGAGAGGAACACCAGGTCCCCCACCCGCACGGCCTGGGAATAGGGGCCGATGGCGGCGGGGGCCCGGGGGTCGTGGATGGGTTGAAAGCGGCGCTCGGTCATGGTGGACCCGATCCTCCAGGGTTACGAGTTGATCCGGCTGATGCTGATGATATCGCCCGTGGCGCGCAAGCGGCGCATCACCCGTGCCAGGTGATTGCGGTTGCGCACCGAGATGTCGAGACTGATGCTGGTCACCTCGGCGTTGCGCTCCTCGACGTTGATGGCTTCCACACCTGCATCCGCCTCGGAGACGGCGGCGGCGATGGTGGCGATGATGCCTTTCTTGCGGTGCACGTCCACCCGCAGGAAGGTGAGGAACTCCGCCTTGGTGGCGGCCGCCCAATGGGCGGGGATGATGTCCCGCCCCCCGCGTTTGCGGCGGATCTCGACCATGTTGGGGCAGGTTTCCACGTGCACCACGAAGCCCCGTCCCGGGGTGATGTGGCCGACGATCGGGTCGCCGGGGATGGGGCCGCAGCAGCGACCGTAGTTGATGACCAGCCCTTCACCGCCGCGGATCGCCACGGGGCCGCCGCTTTCCACGGTGATGCCCGGAGTGTTGGGGTCACCCGCCGCGAGCAGCTGCTGAGCCACGACGTACGCCATGAGCTCGCCGTTGCCGATGGCGGCCAGCAGCTCGTCGAGCTTGCGAACCCCGAACTCCTTGAAGACCCGGCGCAAACGCCGGAAGTCCAGGTCGTTGATGCTCTTGTCCGCGCTGGCCAGGGAGCGGTTCAGCAAGCGCCGACCGAAGGCGATGGAGTCGGCCGCCTGCTGCACCTTGAGCGCTTGCCGGATACCCGTGCGCGCCTTGCTGGAAACCACGAAGGTGAGCCAGTCCGGGTTCGGACGCGCCTCGGGCGCGGTGATGATCTCCACGCTCTGCCCGCTCTGGAGCTGCTGGGACAGGGGAGCGAGGTTCCGGTCGATGCGGCAGGCCACGCAGTGGTTGCCGATGTCCGTGTGCACCGCGTAGGCGAAATCCACGGCGCAGGCGCCCCGAGGCAACTCCATGATATGCCCCTTGGGAGTGAACACGTAGACCTCGTCCGGGAACAGGTCGATCTTCAGGCTCTCGATGAACTCCAGGGGATTGCCCGCCTTCTGCTGGAGGTCGAGGAGATCGCGCACCCACTGGCGGGCACGCTGCTGGCTGCTCTGGAAGTCGCTCTCCGCCGATTTGTACAGCCAGTGCCCGGCGATGCCGTTCTCCGCCACCGCCTCCATGTGCTCGGTGCGGATCTGCACCTCGATGGGCACGCCGTGCATGCCGAACAGGGTGGTGTGCAGCGACTGGTAGCCGTTGACCTTGGGAATGGCGATGTAGTCCTTGAAGCGGCCCGCCACAGGCTTGTAGAGGTTGTGCACCACCCCCAGGGCCCGGTAGCAGTCGTCCACCTGCTCCACCACCACGCGGAAGCCGAACACGTCCATGATCTCGGCGAACGACTTGTGCTGGGTCTTCATCTTCCGGTAGATGGAGTACAGATGCTTCTCCCGGCCGTGCACCTGGGCCTCGATGCCCTCCTGAGCCAGAGCGCCGTCGATGGACTTCCTGAGCTCCTCCATCAGCTCCTTGCGGTTGCCGCGGGCCGCCTTCACCGCGCGCGCGATGCGGTCGGCGCGCAGCGGGTACAGGGCCCGGAAGCCCAGCTCCTCGAACTCCACCTTGATGTGATGAATGCCCAGCCGGTTGGCGATGGGCGCGTAGAAGTCCAGCGTCTCCCGGGCGATGCGCTTGCGCTGCTCGTTGGACATGACGCCGATGGTGCGCATGTTGTGCAGCCGGTCCGCCAGCTTCACCACGATGACCCGGATGTCCTTGGCCATGGCCAGAGCCATCTTCTGGAAGTTCTCGGCCTGGGCCTCGGCGCGGGTGCGGAAGATGGTGGACAGCTTCGACACCCCGTCGACGATCTGCGCAACGGATTCGCCGTAGCGCTCCACCACGTGGGCCTTGGCCACGTCGGTGTCCTCGATGACGTCGTGAAGCAGCGCCGCGATCACCGTCTCGTGATCCATGCGCATGTCCGCGAGAATGTTGGCGACCGCCAAGGGGTGGCTGATGTAGGGATGACCGGTGCGCCGCCACTGACCCTCGTGAGCCGCCGCGGCGTAGTCGTAGGCATCCCGCACCAGGGCGATCTGGGCGGGCTCGAGGTAGCCGGCGAGCTTGTAGCAGAGATCGTCGATGGAGACGGGATTGGCGACGGAGGGGTGCTTGGCCTGCTCGGCCAGCTGGGCGACGAAGTAGGACTCGTCCTGACCCGACCGACCGTTCGATTTGCGGCGTTTCGGGCGCGCCTGCCCCTGCTGGGACGTGGCGCTCTTGGCGGAAGGCGGCGTTCGGCCCGCGACCGGTGCGCGACCGGATTTGCCCGGCCGGGCGGTGTGCTTAGACGTCGCGGGCTTCGTCATCTCCTATGCCGAAAGTCACTTCCAACCGTTCATCCTCGGTGGAGGCATCCTGCTCGTCAAGCATTTCCTCGCTGATCAGCCCGGCGGCGATCTCGCGCAGCGCGATGACAGTCGGCTTGTCGTTTTCCTCGGGCACCAGGGGCTCCACCCCGAAACGGCGCATCTGGCGCGCCCGACGGGTCGCCAGCATCACGAGCTCGAAGCGGTTGTCCACGTGATCGAGGCAGTCTTCCACGGTGATGCGTGCCATGAAGGTGTCCTGTGGGTGATTCTGGGGAGCGCGCGAGTCTAGCGGCAGGGCGAGGCGGTTGCAAGGCGCCGCCAGCCTACCCGTCTTCCAGCAGATTCCACAGTAGTGGCGCCAGCCGTGTCTGCTGACGGTGCAGCCGCAGCCGCTCGGCACGGACGATGCACTCCAGCTCGTCCAGGGCCACCGCGAAGTCGTCGTTCACCAGCAGGTAGTCGTAGTCGCAGTAGTGCGACATCTCCCAGCGGGCTTTGTCCAGGCGCTGGCGGATGACGGCTGCGTCGTCCTCGCCGCGGCCGTCCAGGCGCCGCTGCAGGGCATCGGTGGAGGGTGGCAGGATGAAGATGCTCACCGCTTCCGGGTAGCGCCGCCGCACCTGGGCGGCGCCCTGGAAGTCGATCTCCAGGATCACGTCGCGGCCGCGGGCGCGTTCGGCGTCCACCGCGCTGGCGGAGGTGCCGTAGTGATTGCCGAACACTTCGGCGTGCTCGAGGAAATCCCCGGCGTCCGCCATGGCCTGGAATCGCTCCGCGGTCACGAAATGGTAGTTCACCCCGTCCCGCTCCCGGGGCCGGCGCGGCCGGGTGGTGTGGGACACGGACACCACGAGCCGTGGATCGCGCTCCAGGAGCGCGGAGACCAGGCTGGTCTTGCCGGCCCCGGACGGGGCCGAGACGATGAGCAGCATGCCGCGGTCGGTGTCCTCGGCGGTGCTCATTCCAGGTTCTGCACCTGTTCGCGAATCTGCTCGATCAGCACTTTGAGCTCCACGGCGCGTTGCGACGTCTGCGCGAGCACCGACTTGGCGCCCAGGGTGTTGGCCTCGCGATTGAGCTCCTGGGTGAGGAAATCCAGGCGACGGCCGTGGGGCCCCGGGCCGCGCAGGCAGGTGCGAACCTCCTCCACGTGGATGTCGAGCCGGTCCAGCTCTTCCGCCACGTCCGCCCGCTGAGCCAGCAGCGCCACCTCCTGGTCGAGGCGTTCCGGCGCCACCCCGGTGCGCAGCTCCTCGAGGCGCGCCTGCAGCCGTTGCTGAATCTGCTGCGGCACGGCCGCGGCGATCCGCTTCACCTCCTCCACCAGCCGCTCGATGTCGTCGAGGCGGGTGATGATGGTGTCGCGAAGCTGCTGGCCCTCGCGCTGGCGGTGAGCGATGAGCTGGGCGAGGGCTTCCTCGAACAGGTCCCGGACCGGCTCCGTCAGCGTTTCCGGATCCAGTTGCCCCTGATTGCTCAGCATGCCCGGCCAGCGCAGCAGGTCCAGCGCGTTGGGCGGCGCCATCTCGGGGGCATCCCGGCGCATCTGCTCGAGGATGGCGAGCACCTGCAGCAGCAGGGGGCGGTTGAGCTCCAGGGCGCTGGACTCGCCGCTGGCGTCCACCTTGAGGGTGCAGTCCACCTTGCCGCGCTTGAGATGCGCCCTCAGCAGCTCGCGCAGCCCGTGCTCCAGGCCACGAAGCGGCTCGGGCAGGCGGATGTGCGGTTCGAGAAAGCGGTGGTTGACGCTCTTCAGCTCCCAGGCGAGCACCAGGCCGTCCACTTCCTGCTGGGCGCGGGCGAAGGCGGTCATGCTGTGAACCATGGGTGCGACGCGTGCTGGTGTGTGGCGGCGAATTCTACCCCCTTCCGCGGGCTCAAGTCCCCGGACCGGGCGTCTGCCCCTATAATGGCGCCTCCCCCTTAAGAGAGAGCAGCCCATGGCAGTGCAACGTCCCAGTGGACGCGCGCCGGAGGAGATGCGACAGGTTCATTTCACCCGGGGCTTCACCAAGCACGCGGCGGGCTCCGTGCTGGTCCAGTTCGGAGACACCAAGGTCATCTGTACCGCGAGCGTGGACGACTCCGTGCCGCCGTTCCTGCGCGGCCGCGGCGTGGGCTGGATCACCGCCGAGTACGGCATGCTCCCGGGCGCGACCCATACGCGTACCGATCGGGAGGCGGCTCGGGGCAAGCAGGGCGGCAGAACGGTGGAGATCCAGCGTCTCATCGGCCGCTCCCTCCGGGCGGCCGTGGACATGAAAGCGCTCGGCGAGCGCACCGTCCGCATCGACTGCGACGTCATCCAGGCCGACGGCGGCACCCGCACGGCGTCGATCACCGGCGGTTGTGTGGCCCTGGCGGACGCCCTGCGACGGATCGGCGTTCAGGAGGCGTTCAGGGAGCTCGTGGCATCCGTATCGGTGGGTATCTGGAAAGGTGAGCCGGTGCTGGATCTGGATTACGCGGAAGACTCCTCGGCCGAGACGGACATGAACGTGGTGCGCGTGGAGTCCGGCGGCTTCATCGAGATCCAGGGCACCGCCGAGGCCGCACCCTTCGACGACGCCGATCTCGCCGGCATGCTGGCTCTGGCGCGGCACGGCACCGACGAGCTGATCTGCGCCCAGCGGGCCGCCCTGGAGCAGTCGTGAGCGCCGCGCCGGTGGACACCGCGGCCCTGGTTCAGCTCCTCGTGGATGCCGGGGTGCTGCGGTTCGGGGACTTCGTGCTGAAGTCCGGGCGGCGGAGTCCGTACTTCTTCAATCTCGGCGCGCTGCACAGCGGAGCCGCCATCCAGCAGCTCGCGGAAGCGTACGCGGCGCGTATTCGGACCGCGGAACTGGATTTCGACGTGGTGTTCGGTCCGGCCTACAAGGGCATTCCGGTGGCGGTGGCGACGGCGGAAGCCCTGGCGCGGGGCGGCCGGGACGTGGCCTGGGCTTTCAACCGCAAGGAGGCGAAGGACCACGGCGAGGGCGGCGCCTTCGTGGGCGCCGACGTCTCCGGGCGCGTGCTTCTGGTGGACGACGTGCTCACGGCCGGCACGGCGATCCGCGAAGCCGTGGGGCTCATCCGCCAGGCCGGAGGCACCCTGGTAGGCGTGGTCATCGCCATGGATCGCCAGGAGCGGAATGCCGACGGCACCACCGCCGTGGCGGCCTTGGCCGCCGACCTGGGAGTACCGGTGCTGAGCCTGCTGACCCTCGAAGATGTGATCGGGTACCTTGACGCTCGAGCGGGGGAGAACAAAGATCAGGCGGCGCTCCGCGAGCGGATCCGGCAGTACCGCGAAGCCTATTGTATCCGCTGAGCAACGCGCCCCAGCGATGGACGGTACATGAAGACACTCACCCACCTCCGCCTCGTCGCCGCCGCCCTGCTGTCGACCTGGCTGGTGGCGGCTGCGGCCGCCGACAGCGTCATGTTCAAGTTCACCGACCAACGGGGCGATGTGGTGTACTCCTATACCCTGCCTCCCGGCCAGGCCCGGCTCGGCTATCAGAAGGTGGACGTGAGCACCGGCCAGGTGGTGGAGTCGGTGGCGCCTCAGCTGCCGCCGGAAGAGCTGGCGGAGCAGCTGCGCCGGGAGGAGGCGCTGAATGCCTGTCGTGCGGAGCTCGCTCGACTGCACGCGCTGTACGGGTCCGAGCAGGACATCGGCCACGCCGAGCGGGAGGCACTGGACTCCCTCGAGCGCCGAATCGCCCAGATCCAGGGCAATCTGGCCCTGGCCCGGCAGGAGCAGGAGCGGTTGAGCGCTCGGGCGGCTGACGCCGAGCGCGCCGGTCGCCCCGTGTCCCAGAGCCTCCTCGACAAGCTCCAACGCAGCCAGTCGCAGATCCGGACCCTGATGCGGGAGGTGGAGCAGCGCCGCGCGGAGCAGAACGAGGCCCGGACCCGCTACGCCCGAGAGCTGCAACAATTCAGAGACGGCGACTGCGGGAAATGAGGGACCGGCCGGCTACTTGCCGAAGACCGCCCGCTCCAGCGCGGTCCATTGCTCCTCCCAGCCCGCCGTTGGCAGCGCCCGGAACTCACTGCGCACAAACTGGTTGATGCGTCCCTCGGTGGCCGAGAGCAGCAGGTTCGCCGCCGCGGTGCTGCCCAGCTCCGGCGCCGGTACCCGGGTCATGGCCCACTCCCGCAGGATCAGCCGGAGCTGAGTCTCAAGACGGTCGAAGAGCTGCCGGATGCGGCTGCGCAGTCGGTCCGTCTCTCCCAGCAGGGCGTCGCCCACCAGGAGGCGCGCCATGCCCGGATTGCGCTCCGCGAAAGACAGCATCAGCCAAAGAATCATGCGGCAGCGGCGCTCTGCGGACGGCTCTTCCGAGAGGATGCGCTTGATGCGGGAGAACAGGCTCTCCTCGATGAACTCGATGAGACCCTCGAGCATCTTGGCCTTGCTCGGAAAGTGCCGGTAGAGGGCCGCCTCGGATACGCCCACCTGCTCGGCGAGCGCCGCCGTGGTGATGCGGCTGCCCGGGTGCGCTTCCAGCATGAGTGCGAAGGCCTGGAGGATTTCCTGCCTACGGTTGCTCCTAGGGGCCATCCGTGGCGGGCTCCGGTTCCAGGGTGATCTTGGTGCCGATGCCGGCGTCGGTGAAGATCTCGATGAGCAGCGAGTGCGCGATGGTGCCGTCGATGATCTGCACGCTCCCCACTCCACCCCGCAGCGCGTCCAGGGCGCATCGGGTCTTGGGGAGCATGCCCTCGTTGATGGTGCCTTCGGCGATGAGAGACTCCACCTGAGCCGCGCACAGGCTCGCAATGGGCGTCCCCTGCGCATCGAGAATGCCGGGCCGGTTGGTCAGCAGAATCAGCTTTTCCGCGTGCACGGCCTCGGCCAGGCGACCGGCCACCAGGTCGGCGTTGATGTTGTAGGACTCGCCCGATTCCCCCACGCCGATGGGGGCGATCACCGGGATGAAATCATTGCCGGTGAGCGAGGCGATGATGCCGACGTCCACGTGGGCCACCTCGCCCACATGCCCGATGTCGATGATCTCGGGGGCCGCCAGGGCCGGATCCGAGCGCCTGAGGGTCAGCTTGCGCGCGCGGATGAGGTTGCCGTCCTTGCCCGTGACCCCCACCGCCCGGCCGCCGTGCTGGTTGATCAGCGAGACGATCTCCTGGTTCACGAGCCCGCCCAGCACCATCTCCACCACGTCCATGGTCTGGGCATCGGTCACCCGCATGCCGTCCACGAAGCGGCTGGGGATGTTCAGGCGGGCGAGCAGGTCGCCGATCTGCGGTCCGCCGCCGTGCACCACCACCGGATTCATGCCCACCAGCTTCAGTAGCACGATGTCGCGGGCGAAGGTGTTCTGCAGGCGCTCCTCCACCATGGCGTTGCCGCCGTACTTGATGACCACCGTCGAACCGTGATAGCGGCGGATGTAAGGCAGTGCTTCGGTGAGCACGCTGGCGATGTTGCGCGCCTGGTCGTCGGAAATCTGCATGGGCTAGTTGAACCGCAGCGCCGGATCGATGGCCGAGAGCTGCTTCTGGAACAGCGCCTTGATGCGGTCGAGCGCTTCCTGGGTGTCCGCCTCGAAGCGCAGGGACAGCACGGGGCTGGTGTTCGAGGGACGGACGAGCCCCCAGCCGTCGGGGAAGTCAACCCGGAGACCGTCGATGGTGGTGATGGTGCCCGTGCCGAAATCGCCGTCGATGGACAGGCGCTGAATGATCTCGAACTTGGCCTGCTCGGTGGTCTGGATCTTGATTTCCGGCGTGCTGTAGGTGACCGGGAACTGCGCGACCATCTCATCGAGGGTCTCGGCCGAGCCGCCCAGGATCTCCAGCAATCGCGCCGCGGAGTACAGGGCGTCGTCGAAACCGTACCAGCGTTCTCCGAAGCAGATGTGACCGCTGAACTCGCCGGCCAGCAGGGCCCCCGTCTCCTTGAGCTTGGCCTTGATGTGGGAGTGCCCGGTCTTCCACATGATGGGCCGCCCGCCCAGGTCGCTGATGAGGCTGTTGAGGTGCCGGCTGCACTTCACGTCGTAGATGATGTCGGCGCCGGGGTTGCGGCCGACGATGTCCTGGGCGTACAGCATGAGCAGCTTGTCCGGCCAGACGATTTCGCCGTTCCGAGTCACCACGCCGAGCCGGTCGCCATCGCCGTCGAACGCCAGACCCAGGTCCGCCTGCTCCGCCGCCACCACGGTGATCAGATCCTCCAGATTGGCCGGCTCCGCCGGATCCGGGTGGTGGTTGGGGAAGTCGCCGTCCACGTCGCAGTACAGGGGCACTACGTCGCAGCCGAGCCGGCTGACCAGCTCCGGCACCAGGCGGCCCGCCACGCCGTTGCCGCAGTCCACCACCACCTTCAGCGGCTGCGCCACCACCACGTCGTCGACGATGCGCTGGACGTACTGCTCGGCGACGTCCACCTCCTCGACGCGGCCGTCGCCCTCGCTGAGCCGGTTCTCCTCGATTCGCGCCCGCAGCGCCTGAATCCGCTCCTCCGCCAGGGTGACGCCGGCCAGCACCATCTTCAGGCCGTTGTATTCCGGCGGGTTGTGGGAGCCGGTGATCATGATGCCGGTACCGGTGTCCAGCGCGTGGGTGGCGAAGTAGAGCACCGGGGTGGGCACCTGGCCGATGTCCAGGACGTGCATGCCGCCGTCCGCCAGCCCGCGGGTGAGAGCATCCCGCAGCGGCGCGCTGGAGTGCCGGCCGTCCCGGCCCACGGCGACCCGGCTCTGCTGGTGCTCCGCGGCCTCGGCGGCGAAGGCCCGGCCGATCCAGTACACCACGTCCTCGGTGAGGTTCCTGGTGGTGATGCCGCGGATGTCGTAGGAACGGAAGATCTCCGGCTCGAGCTCGAGCCCCATGGCCAGAGGCGACGTGTCCTCGCTGACCTCGATGCCGAAGTTGTCCCGGGACGCGCCGCTGGCGCGCACCTCCAGAAAGTCATCGGGCTCGGCGGGCGCCGGCCGGAATGACTTCGACTGGTTCGCGCCTTCATGCTCATCCGACATGTTCGTTACCTCGTCCTGCAGCACATCGTCTTCGTCCTGGCGGAGGGGGCCTGCCGAACCGGCCGGCCGCGGAGCCTCGCCCTGCGCCGCCCGGGCCCCCGCCGCGGGCTCCTCCTGGGCGCGGGCCATGCGGGCGGTGTCACGCCCCAGATCAGCGAACAGCGCCAGGGTGTAGCGCTGGGGTTGCCGCCGGCCGCCGCGCAGCGCCTGGCTCAGCTGCGCGAGCAGGGCATCCGCGTCGGCCTTCAGGGCCCGTGAAAGGCTCGAGAAGGCGAACAGCACCCCGGCCAGCAGCAATCCCAGTGCCACCGCCAGCGCCGTCGCCACATCGGCTGCGCTGGCCACCGGCTGCGCAACGGCGTCGCCGGGCTCGAACACAATCCGCCAGTACGGTACTGCCAGCTCGCGGGATACGTGGCTGGTACCGCTGGCGGGTGCGTCGCCCCATTGCAGCAGAGTGACCGGCTCGGCGCCGTCGAAAGCCTGCTGCAGGCTCACCCGGCCGGCACCGCTGTGGAAGGCCGTCAGCGGCTCGAGGAAGTAGTCCGTGGACCAGGCGGCGAAGAGCACTCCGGCCACGGCCCCCGCCTGAAGAATGGGTTGGGCTGCATAGAATCGGCCGCGCCGGCTGTCCAGGACCACGCCCTCGGGCCCTACGAAGGGCTCGTTCTCGGCGCGCTGAATGACCTCCCGGGCGGCCCAGGAGATGGGCACCTCGGCGTTCAGATCCACCGCTGCCGCTCCCTTGGGCACGATCTCCACGCGATCCGCGAACGCCAGCAGAGCCGTCAGCTCCGCACCCGCTGCCCGCATCCGCGCCTCGTCGTAGCTGGCGAGGGTCGCCACGGTCTCCTCCGCCTCCGCCACCGCCCGCATCTGCGCGCGCAGCGAGCTGATGCGGGCGTTGAACCACCCTGCATAACCGTCTGCGGCCGACGCCACCATGGCTGCCTGGTGGCTGGTGTTGGCCCGCTCCACCACCTGGTGCCAGAGCACGGCGGCGGCCACCACCAGCCCGCCCACGCCCAAGCCGATGGCCGGCAGCGCAGCGTTCCAGATGCCTCGGCCGCTGCGCCGGTCGCGTGAGGGGGCGGTCACGGGAGCGTGTTCCTGGCTCGCGGCGTCCAATGCTCTACGTCCTTCGATCGGTGGGTGAATGGTAGTGGCCGAGCGCCCGGGCATCCAGCGCCGCCTGCCGCGCCCGTGTCAGGGAAACCTGGTGCCTCCAGCCCCTTGGGAGTTAGCAGGTGCTAACGCCGATGGTAGCCGCTCG
This sequence comes from Pseudomonadales bacterium, assembly GCA_041690675.1. GTDB lineage: Bacteria > Pseudomonadota > Gammaproteobacteria > Pseudomonadales > Azotimanducaceae > UBA7803. Next base: position 23,131 of record JAWLGU010000006.1, read on the forward strand.
GCGATGGTGGCGATGATCTCCCGCGCCAGAACGTCTTTACCCGCCTGCTCGAGCTGACGCTCGCCGCCATCCCAGATCAGCGCCACCCGATTGTCGTCGCTGTCGAAGCCGATCCCGGGCTGGGATACGTCGTTGACCACGATGAGGTCCAGGTTCTTGCGCTGACGCTTTTCCCGGGCATGTGACAGGGCGTCGTGAGTCTCCGCCGCGAACCCCACTACGAAAGGGCGTCGAGGATGGGCGGCCACCGCGGCGATGATGTCCGGGTTCTCCACCAGTTCCAGGGTCCTGCCGGAGATCGACACGCCGGGCTCCTTCTTTATCTTCTGCTCGGCGGGTCTGGCGGGACGGAAATCCGCCACCGCCGCCACACCGATGAAGATGTCGCACTCCCCCACCCGGGCCATCACCGCATCGTGCATCTCCCGCGCGGTGGTCACCTCCACCGTGGTCACCCCCGGAGGCGGAGCCAGCGACACCGGACCGCTGATCAGGGTGACCTGCGCGCCGCTGCGTCGGGCCGCCGCCGCCAGCGCGTAGCCCTGCTTGCCGGAGCTGCGGTTGCTGATGTAGCGCACCGGGTCGATGGCCTCCTGGGTCGGTCCGGCGGTTACGAGCACCCGGCGCCCGCGGAGCGCTTCACCGGTGCGGAAGAGGTCCAGCACCGTCTCCACCAGCACCTCCGGCTCCACCATGCGACCGGGGCCGTACTCGCCGCAGGCCATGGGACCATGATCGGGGCCGGCGATGAGGCAGCCATCGGCCTGGAGCCGCTGCAGATTGCGCTGGGTAGCGGGGTGCTCCCACATGGCCACGTTCATGGCCGGGGCCAGGATCACCGGGGCCCGGGTCGCCAGCCGCAGGGTGCACAGCAGATCGTCCGCCCGACCCGCCCCCAGGCGGCTCAGCAGGTCCGCGGTTGCCGGCGCCACCACCAGCAGTTCCGCCCAGCGGGCGAGCTCGATGTGGCCCATGGCCGCTTCGGCCTGTTCGTCCCACAGGTCGCTGCGCACCGGCCGGCCCGAGACGGCCTGCAGGGTGGTGTGGGTGACGAAGTGCTCCGCGCCCCGGGTGGTCACCACCTGCACGTCTGCACCCTGCTCCCGCAGTCTTCGCACAAGCACGGGCGCCTTGTAGGCTGCTATGCCGCCGCTCACCCCCACTATGATTCGGCGGTGGGCGAGCGGCTCGGCCGGTGACTGAAGCGGGTCGGGCGGGTGGCTGCCTCGGGTCATGTCGGTGTCCCTTCGAGTGCGGCGCAACCATACCACCATGGCTCTTCGCCCACTATGTGCGAACGCGGGGACCATGACCAGAGCAGACACCGTAACCAGCGTGCCGGACTGGCCGAGAAGCGAGCGCCCCCGGGAGCGGCTGCTGAAGGCCGGCGCCGAGGCGCTCAGCGACGCGGAGCTGTTGGCCGTGTGCCTGGGCACCGGTGACGGCCAGCGCGATGTCCTGACGTTCGCCCGGCAACTGCTGGCCACCTTTGGCGGACTGCGGCCCCTGCTGCGCGCCTCGCCGCGCCGACTCGCCTGCGTTCGAGGGCTCGGCCCGGCCCGCATCGCCGTGCTGAAAGCGGTGCTGGCCCTCGGGGAGCGGCAGGCGGAGGCGGGCATCGCCGACCGGCCGCTGCTCACGGACACCCGCGCCGTGCGCCACTACCTGCAGCACAAGCTGTCGGGGTACGAGCGGGAGGTCTTCGCCTGCCTGTTCCTGGACACCCGGCACCGGCTCATCGGCTTCGAGGCGCTGTTCCTCGGCTCCGTGGATCGGGCCAGCGTCCATCCCCGGGAGGTGCTCAAGCAGGCCCTGGCCCACAATGCCGCCGCGGTGGTGCTGGCCCACAACCACCCGTCCGGTAATCCGGAGCCGAGCCCGAGCGACCTGCGCTTGACGGAAGAGCTGCGCGTGCTGCTCATGCAGATCGACGTCCGGGTCATCGATCATGTGGTGGTGGGCCATGGGGTCACGGTGTCGCTGGCGGAGCGGGGGTTGTTGTGAATCGGCCATCGGCTTTCAGCGATCGGCGTTCGGCAGGAGGCGAGTCGCCAGATTCCGGCGACAAGCGTCTTGCTGAGGGCTGACAGCCGACAGCCGAAAGCTGCAGAGCGCCCCCGCGCCGCTTGCCGGCGCGAGGGCGCTCTGCTATAAACGCGCCTCATTTTTTTCCGGACCCCGAGCCATGTCTCAAGTCTGTCAGGTGACCGGCAAGCGCCCGCTGACCGGGAACAACGTCAGCCACGCGCAGAACAAGACCCGGCGACGCTTTTCGCCGAACCTCCACTATCACCGGTTCTGGGTGGAGAGCGAGAAGCGCTTCGTGCGCCTGCGCGTGTCGTCGAAGGGCATGCGCATCATCGACAAGAAGGGCATCGAGCAGGTGCTCGCCGACATCCGCAGCCGCGGCGAAAAGATCTAGTTTCAGACACGGGCACGATCACCATGCGCGACAAAATCAAGCTGGTCTCCAGCGCGGGCACAGGCCACTACTACACCACCGACAAGAACAAGCGGAACACGCCGGACAAGCTGGAGTTCAAGAAGTACGATCCCGTGATCCGCAAGCACGTGATCTACACGGAAGCCAAGATCAAGTGAGTCCGCGGGTCCGATTCATCGGGCCCCCGTAACCCGCCTCGCCCGAGCCCGCGTGCCGGAGCTACCCGAAGTCGAGACCACGCGGCGCGGCATCGCCCCGCACCTGGTCGGCCGTCGCATCATCGACTGGCAGGTGCGCAACCCCGCGCTCCGCTGGCCGGTGGTCATTCCCGAATCCCTGCGGGGCCAGACCGTGCGCGCCGTGGAGCGCCGCGCCAAGTACCTGCTGATCCGGTTGGACACCGGATCCCTCATCGTGCATCTGGGCATGTCCGGCAACCTTCGGGTGCTGCCCGCCGGCAGCCCGGCAGGAAAGCACGACCACGTGGACGTGGCGCTCGACTCCGGTGTGGTGCTGCGCCTGAACGATCCGCGCCGCTTCGGCAGCGTGCACTGGCAGCCAGGAGCGGCGCAGGAGCACTGGCTGCTGGCGGGCCTCGGGGTGGAGCCGCTCTCCGATGCCTTCACCGGGGCGTATCTGAAGGAGGCGGCCCGGGGCCGGCGGGTGGCGGTGAAGAGCCTGCTCATGGATGCCCGGGTGGTGGTGGGGGTTGGCAACATCTACGCCAACGAAGCCCTCTTCCTCGCGGGCATTCGGCCTACGGTTCGGGCGCATCGGGTGACCCGCGGGGCCTACGACGCCCTGGCCCGGGCGGTCCGGCAGGTGCTCGAGAGCGCCATCGGCATGGGCGGCACCACCTTGCGGGACTTCGTCAGCGCCGACGGTGAGCCCGGGTATTTTCGTCAGTCCCTGTTCGTGTACGGGCGTCAAGGCGAGCCGTGCAGGATCTGCGGGACCCCGCTGCGGGGCATCCGGCTGGGTCAACGAGCCACCGTTTATTGCCCGAATTGCCAACGTGGCCAAGGATTTGCCGCCGTCCGGTGCTAGAGTATCCGAAGGCGAGCGCGTATCCGCCGCCGACCATCGACGCGTATCGGCAATGAGAGATCGAACCATGACAATGAAACGACTGGGCGCAGTGCTGCTGTGGGGCTGCCTGACGGGACTTGTGGCGCTGCCGGCACAGGCGGCCCAGGAAGACGAGCCCACCGCCATGGCCATGACCGGCGATCTGCTCATCGCCCGGCCCGTGGGCCTGGTCATCACCACCGTCGGGGTGGCTACGTTCCTGGTCAGCCTGCCGTTCAGCGCCGCCGGCGGCAACGTGGATCAGGCTGCGGAGACCCTGGTGGTGGGGCCTTCCCGGGCCACCTTCGTGCGCTGCCTGGGATGCCGCTCCACCGGCCGGTTGCAGCAGCCGCGCGAATAACGCGGCGCCTCACCCCTTCCTGGCGTAGGCGCGCACCACCGCCGGGTGCACGAACTGGGAGATGTCACCGCCGAGCGCGGCGATTTCCCGCACCAGGGTGGAGGAGATGAAGGAGCACTCCTTCGACGTGGGCAGGAACACGTACTCGATGTCCGGATCCAGGGACTGGTTCATCTCCGCCATCTGAAACTCGTAGTCGAAGTCCGTCACCGTACGCAGGCCGCGCAGGATGAAGTGCGTGTTCTTGCTGCGAACGTAGTTCACGAGCAGGGTGTTGAAGCCCTCCACGGAGACCCGCTCACCGAGCTCCGCCAGCACCTCCCGGCACAGCTCGATACGGTCCTTCAGGTCCACCTTGGGGTCCTTCTGCGCCGAGGTGCCGATGGCCACGACCACGTGGTCGAACAGGTGCAGCGCCCGCTTGATCAGATCCATGTGACCTTTGGTGATGGGGTTGAACGACCCCGGATATACAACGACACGCATGTACGGCTCCCCCGGCAACCGCCGGATGGTAGCGGCGCGGTCAGGGCGAGGCAAGGAGCCCGAACTGGGTGTCCCCCGCCCGGGCGTGCTTGACCAGGCGCCAGCCTTCGGTGGGAAGCGCCACCCGGGCCGGCGCTTCCACGTAGACGACTCCGTGCTCGGCCAGGACCCCGGCCGCGCGAACGGCCTGGAGTGCCCGGGTCAGGGACACGTGCTCGAAGGGCGGATCCAGGAAGACGATGTCCCACGTCTGCGATGCCCGGCGCAGCAGGCGCTCGGCGGGGGCACAGATCACCGTGGCACCCTCGGCCCCCAGGCGCGCCGCGTTCTCCTTCAGGCTGCGGGCGGCGCGCCGGCTGCTTTCGACGAACGTGACGCTGGCGGCGCCGCGGGAGAGCGCCTCGAACCCCAGCGCACCGCTGCCGGCGTAGAGATCCAGGCAGTGGCTGCCCTCGATTTCGCTGCGCAGCCAGTTGAAGAGGGTCTCCCGGGCACGTCCCAGGGTGGGCCGCAGACCCGGCTGGTCTGGGAACACGAGCTTTCGCCCTCTCCACTTACCGCCGATAATGCGCACCTCGTTACTGGCCATGAAACGTCCCGGGCTCCCGTTGTGGCGGTGGAATGGGGCGCAATGGTGATGCACCCCCGTGCGGCCCACAAGACGCCGCGAAGCGCGGGGGCGGCGACCGGAGACCACGGGGAGTGAAGCGCAAGCGGTGAGCGATTTGGAGCAGGACAGCGAAGAGGGCAAGCGCGGGTTCTGGCGGCGCCTGAAGGGCAGCTTGAAGAAAACCCGGGGTCAGCTCGCGGAGGGCGTGGGCAACCTGCTGCTCGGCGAGAAGGAAATCGACGATGCGGTCATGGAGGAGCTGGAGACCGCCCTCCTGCTCACCGACGTGGGCACGGAGACCACCCGGGAGATCATGGAGTCGCTGGCGCGCCGGGTGAAACGGCGGGAGCTGAACGACACGGTGGCGTTGCACGGGGCGCTCGCCGGGCTGCTGAAGGACCAGCTGGCGCCGCTGGCCCGGCCGTTCACCGTGGCGGCCGACAAACGGCCGTTCGTGGTGCTGTTCGTGGGTGTCAACGGGGTCGGCAAGACCACCACCATCGGCAAGCTGGCGCGGCTGCTCAAGAGCCAGGGGCATTCCGTGATGATGGCGGCGGGCGACACCTTCCGAGCCGCGGCGGTGGAGCAGCTCCAGACCTGGGGCCAGCGCAACGACGTGCCGGTGATTGCCCAGGGCCAGGGCGCGGACAGCGCCTCGGTGGTCTACGACGCCATGGAGGCCGCCCGCGCGCGAGGGATGGACGTGTTGCTTGCCGACACAGCGGGCCGGCTCCAGGCCAAGACGAACCTCATGGAGGAGCTCCGCAAGGTCAGGCGGGTGATGAAACGACTGGATGAAGACGCGCCGCACGAGGTCCTGCTGGTGCTGGACGCGGGGGTGGGTCAGAACGCGCTGTCCCAGGTCAGGGAGTTCGATGCGGCGGTGGGGGTCACGGGGCTGGTGTTCACGAAGCTGGACGGCACGGCCAAGGCCGGGGTGATCTTCGCCATCGCCCGGCAGACCGCGAAGCCGGTGTACTTCATCGGCATCGGCGAGGGGATCGACGACCTGAAGCCGTTCTCTCCCGACGATTTCGTCGACGCCCTGCTGGCCAGGGACTGAAGCACCGGATGGGCCAGGTCGAGTTTCTTCACGTCACCAGGCGCTTCGACAACGGGCAGGAGGCGCTCAAGGAGCTCACCGCCAGCTTCGAGCCCGGCTCCATGACGTTTCTCACCGGCCATTCCGGCGCCGGCAAGAGCACCTTCCTGAAGCTGCTTCTGTGTCTCGATCGGCCCACGCGCGGCCAGATCCTGGTGAACGGGGTGAATGTGGCTCAGCTGCCGCCGAAGCGGCTGGCCTACTACCGCCAGCATCTGGGCGCGGTGTTCCAGGATCACCATCTGCTGTCCCAGCGCAGCGTGTTCGACAACGTGGCCCTGCCATTGCGGGTGGCCGGCCACCGGGAGCGGGACGTGGCGCGGCGGGTGCGGGCGGCGCTGTCCCGGGTGGGCCTGCTGTCGAAGGAGTCCCTGTTCCCCCGCTACCTCTCCACCGGGGAGCAGCAGCGGGTGGGCATCGCCCGGGCGGTGGTCAACCGGCCGAAGATCCTGCTGGCCGACGAGCCCACCGGAAACCTGGACCCGGAGCTCTCTCGGGACATCATGCAACTCTTCCGGCAGTTCCATCAGGTGGGCACCACGGTCATCGTCGCCAGTCACGACCGGGATCTCATCGAGTCCATGGGCATGCGCATCATCGAGCTGGCCCACGGCAGCATCGTCAGCGACCGCGGCCCGAGCGAACGGGCCGAGGGCGCGGCGGTGGCGGAAGCGGACGGAGAGCTTCATGGGCCGTAGCCGCCCCCGAAAGGACCCCTGGCCCCGCTACCGCCCCGGGGTGCTGGCGCGCTGGCGCGACCACCTGCGCATCCTCCGGGAGACGTTTCACTTCGTCAGCGAGCGCCTCGGCACCAGCCTGCTGGTGTGGCTGCTGGTGGGCATCGCCCTGGCCCTGCCGGCGGGTCTGTTCCTGCTGCAGGTCAATCTCTCCGCCATGACCGCCGCCTGGGAGGGCCGGCCCGGACTGTCGGTGTACTTCGAGCTGCAAGCGCCGGATCAGGCCATCGCGGACCTGGCGGCGGCTATGGATGAGCAGCCGAGCGTCGCCCGGGTGAGGGTAATATCGCAGGCGGAAGCCCTGGCCGAGTTCCAGCGCTACGTGGGCCTGGAGGACGCGCTGGCGCTGCTGGAGGAGAATCCCCTGCCCGCCTCCCTGCGTGCCACCCTGGCCCCGGGTGCCGGTCCCGACGACCTGGAAGCGCTGGCGCGGCTGGCGCAGGACGCTGCCGCGGTGGCCGAGGTGGTGGTGGAGAAGACCTGGCTCGAGCGGGTGACCGACGTCACCCGGGTGGTGACCCGGCTGGGACTCATGCTCGCGGCGCTGTTCGGCCTGGGGGCGGTGCTCATCACCGCTACCTCGGTGCGTCTGGCCATCGAGGCGCGCCTCGAGGAGCTGCGGGTGCTGAAGCTGGTGGGCGCCACGGACGCGCAGATTCGCCGGCCGTTCCTGTACTTCGGTGCCGTCTACGGGATCGGCGGCGGTGTCGTGGCCGCGATGCTCATCAGCCTGGGCCTGGTAGTGATCGAGCGGCCGCTGTCCGAGTTCCTGGGCAGCTACGGCGCCGATCTGGCGCTGACGGGCTTCGACCTGGCCTTCGTGGGCGGGCTCTTCGCCGCGGCGGGGATGCTCGGCGTGGCCGGGGCCCTGAGCGCCGCGCGCCAACGCTTGTCGGACCTGGAATTCCTTTAGAAAACAGCGTGTTGCAGCCAGAGAGAGGGGCGATGCGGCGGTTGCGGCCGCGGAACCGCACAGGGGGTTAGCAGTCTCACGTTAGAGTGCTAAACTGCCATGCCAGAGTGTTACCGGAGGTATCACATGACCACGAATGTGCTGTCGCTGAATAGCCTGTCCCCCGGCCGCGACCTCGAAGCATACGTGCGCACGGTGAGCGCGATCCCGGTGCTTTCGGCCGAGGAAGAAAAGGCGCTGGCGGAGCGCTTCTATTACGAGAACGATCTGAACGCGGCGCGCCAGCTGGTGCTGGCCCACCTGCGATTCGTGGTTCATCTGGCCCGCTCCTATCAGGGGTACGGCCTGCCCCAGGCGGATCTGATTCAGGAAGGCAACGTGGGGCTGATGAAGGCGGTGAAGCGGTTCAATCCGGAGGTCGGCGTCCGCTTGATCTCGTTCGCCGTGCATTGGATCAAGGCGGAGATGCACGAGTTCATCCTCCGCAACTGGCGCATCGTCAAGGTGGCCACCACCAAGGCCCAGCGGAAGCTGTTCTTCAATCTGCGCAGCAGCAAGCAGCGGCTGGCCTGGCTGACCCCGGACGAGACTCGAACCGTGGCCGAGGAGCTCGGAGTCTCCGAGGAGGAAGTGTCCCGCATGGAGGGTCGCATGGCCGCCAGCGACCTGTCGTTCGACGGTCACGCGGACGACGGCGACGACGACGGTGCGACGGCGATGGCTCCGGTGCACTACCTGGAGTACGAGGGTGGCAACCCGGAAGATCTGGTGGCGGAGGAAGACTGGCAGGAGTCGGCCACGGAGCGGTTGGGCGATGCCTTGGAGGCGCTGGACGAGCGCAGCCGCGACATCATTCAGAGCCGCTGGCTGGCCGACGAGAAGCTGACCCTGCACGACCTGGCCGCCCGTTACGACGTTTCCGCCGAGCGGATTCGGCAGATCGAGAAGAACGCGCTGAAGAAGCTTCAGGCCGCCGTGGCCGCCTGAAGCCGTGCCGGCGGCCCGCGTTCTTCTCCTGATCGCCGCCGTGTACGGGGCTTCGGGCGTGATGCTCGGGGCCTTCGGTGCGCACGGCTTGAAGTCCCGGCTGGGTGCAGCGGGCCTGGACACCTGGCAAACGGCGGTGTCCTACCATCTGATTCACGCTCTGGCCCTGCTCGGAGTCGCGTTGTGGATGCGCGTCGGCGGATCCGGGACGTCGGGGGCGCTCTCCCTCGCGGGCTGGTGCTTCGTCGCCGGGGTGCTGATGTTCTCCGGCAGCCTCTATCTGCTGGCCCTGGGGGGCCCACGCCTGCTGGGCCCCGTGACGCCCCTGGGCGGCGTCGCCTTCATCGCCGGCTGGCTGGCCCTGGCCTGGGCCGCGGTGCAGGGGTGACGACGGTGCCGTGGTGGCGCGGGATTCCGTGAGCGGCGAAGGAATCTACCAGACCTACGTGCGCCGGCGCGGGCGCATGACCCGGGCGCAGGCGCGGGCCCTCTGCGAGCTGGCTCCGCGCTACTGCGTGCCGTCCGGCGACGACAGGCTGGACATTCCGGCGCTGTTCGGCCGCGACGCTCCGCTGGGGCTGGAGATCGGCTTCGGCATGGGGCAGAGCCTCGTGGCCTGGGCCGAGGAGCGCCCTGACTGGAACCTGCTGGGAGCCGACGTCTATCAGCCCGGCATCGGCGCGACCCTGCTGGGGTTGGAGGACCAGGGTCTCGGCAACGTGCGGCTGGTGGAAGGCCCGGCGGAGCATCTGCTCGAGGTTCGCTTGCCGCCGGAGATCCTGGACGAAGTGCGAATATTCTTTCCCGACCCCTGGCCCAAGAAGCGCCACCACAAGCGTCGCCTCATTCAGGCCCCCTTCGCCGCCCTGCTGGCGTCGCGGATGCGGCCTGACGGGTTGTTGTGGGTCGCCACGGATTGGGAGGAGTACGCGGAGTGGATGGTCGCGGTGCTGGATGACGAGCCGGCCCTGGAGGCCGAGGGACCGCCCCAGATCACCGCGCGGGGCGCGGCGGTGGACGCGCGCGCCGGCGGCGGGCGGCCGGCCACGCGATTCGAGACCCGGGGCTTCGAGCTGGGGCACCGGGTGTGGGATCTGCGTTACCGCAGGAAGCGCTGCAGCACGGAGTCCAGGTAGCGGTAGCCGCGGTCCGTGGTAGCCACCCGGTCCCGCCGGACCAGTCCGCAACGGGCCAGGTCCTCCCAGACGGTCTCGACGTCGGCCCGCGGAGAGCCGGTGCGGCTCTCGAAAATCTCCCAGTCCACGCCCTCCACCAAACGCAGTGTGTTCATCATGAACTCGAACACCCGCTCGTCCGCCGCCACCGCGGTCCGCTCCGTGCGCTCGGGATCGGCCAGATAGATGCGCGGCTGAGACGGCTTGCGGGTGCGTTCGATGGTCAGGGTGTCGCCGTCGCCGCGGCTGCGCTTGCCGTGGGCGCCGGCGCCCAGACCCACGTAGTCGCCGAAAGTCCAGTAGCCCAGGTTGTGGCGGCACGTGAACCCGGACCTCGCGAAGGCCGATACCTCGTAGCGTCGGAAGCCTTCGCTCGCCAGCAGCGCCAACCCTTCCCGCTCCATGACCTCCACCTCGGCATCCGTGGCCACCGTGGGCGGACGGCGGGCGAACTCGGTCTTCGGCTCGATGGTGAGCTGATACCAGCTCAGATGATCGGGCTGCAGCGACAGTGCGGTCTGCAGATCTTCCACGGCTTCGGCGGCGCTCTGGCCGGGTAGTGCGTACATCAGATCCAGGTTGACGTTGTCGAACCCCGCGTCCCGAGCGGCCCGGAACGCGCGGATCGTGTCGCCCGGCTGATGAATCCGTCCCAGCCGCGCCAGCCGCTCGGCAGCGAACGATTGGGCGCCGAGTGACAGCCGGTTGATGCCGGCCCGGCGGTAGCCGGCGAAGTCGTGGTGCTCCACGGCACCGGGGTTGGCCTCCATGGTGACCTCCGCGTCCGCCCCGAGCCACGGCGCCAGGTGCTCGAGCAGGGTTCGGAAGGCGCCGGGCGAGAACAGGCTGGGGGTACCACCGCCGAAGAACACGGTAGCGAGCTGTCCCGGGCCCACGTCGGCGAGCGCTGCGGCGGCGTCCCGCCGCAGGGCCGCCAGATACGGCTCCTCCTCCAGCGTGCCGCGCAGCGGATGGGAATTGAAGTCGCAGTAAGGGCACTTCCGCACGCACCACGGGAAGTGCACGTACAGCCCCAGGGCGTGCATCAGATCTCCCGGCGCAGCTCTTGCAGGAGCGCCGCCATGGCCTGGCCCCTGTGGCTCCGCCGATTCTTCTCCGCCGCCGGCAGCTCGGCGGCGGTGCACTGGAGCTCGGGCAGGTAGAAATGGGGATCGTAGCCGAACCCCGCGTCGCCTCGGGGGGTGCGGACGATGACGCCGTGCCAGCGGGCGGTGGCGATGAGCGGCGCCGGGTCCTCCGGGTGGCGCAGGTACACCAGGGCGCAGAAGAAGTGGGCCGGCGGCCGCTCCAGGTCACCGAGGGCGGCGACGAGCTTGGCGTTGTTGGCCGCGGCATCGGCCTCCGCGCCCGCGTAGCGGGCGGAACGGATACCGGGCGCGCCACCGAGAGCAGGCACCACCAGCCCGGAATCGTCCGCCAGGGCCGGAAGCCCCGATTCCCGGGCGGCGTGCCGGGCTTTTTCGAGGGCGTTCTCCACGAACGTCAGCCGCTCCTCCGGAGGCGGGACGATGCCCAGGGCGGCCTGGCTCTCCACGGTCACCCCGAGCGGTCCCAGCAGCGCCTGCAGCTCGTGCAGCTTGCCGGGGTTACCGCTGGCGAGGACGATTTTCACCGCCCCTCCCAGTACATCTTCTGACTGAACTCCAGCCGATGGCGGGCGCCGTCGGGGGTCAGGATGTCGATGAGAAATCGCAGCACCTCGCGGTCGCTGTGTGCGACCTCCGCCAGATGGTAGACGGCCTCGCCCTCCACCACCTGCCGCAGCGCGAGGGGCTGCTCCTGGCCCAGCAGATTCCTCACCACGCCGGAGACCTGCGCCGCCACCGCGGTGCCGTCGGCGTCGAGGACCGAAACGTTGAGCAGCGCCCGGTCGCGGGCGCGAACCACCCGATACCGGGCCGCGACCTCGGGGGTGAGAAACAGCGTAGGCACCAGGCTGTAGTGCGCCTGGTAGTCGCCGATGGGCTGCATCTGCTCCGCCACCGCGTTCACGGCGGCCAACCACAAGGTCAGCATGGCCCACGCCAGGCTCCGCGGCCGGTTCACGGGCGAACCCCCGTCGCGGCCGGGCCGTCCAGCCGGCCGCCGAGCCGGCGGCCAAGCCGGTAGAAGGCGTAGGTGCCGAAAAAGTTGGGAAAGCGGTTCATGAGTGGCCGACTGACGTGGTTCGCGTCTACCACGAACCGTTCGATGATCTCGAAGCCCTTGTTCTGGCACAGCATCTCGAAGTCGTCGAAGGTGCATAGGTGGATGTTGGGAGTGTCGTACCAGGTGTGCGGCAGGTGTCGGGCTACCGGCATGCGGCCGCGCAGGGTGAGCTGCATACGGCAGCGCCAGTGGCCGAAGTTGGGGAACGTCACCACGCATTCTCGCCCTACCCGCAGCATCTCGTCCAGCATGACGTGGGGCTTGCGCACGGACTGCAGGGTCTCCGTCATCACCACCATGTCGAAGCTGTCGTCAGGAAAGTTGGCCAGGCCTTCGTCCAGGTTCTGCTCGATGACGTTCACGCCGTTCTTCAGGCACGTGGTGATGTTGGCTGGGTCGATCTCCAGGCCGTAGCCGTTCACCGCCTTGTTGCTCTGAAGGTAGGCCAGCAGGTCGCCGGTGCCGCAGCCGAGGTCCAGGACCCGGGAGCCCGCTTTCACCAGCTCGGCGATGATGGCCAGATCAGCGCGCATGGCTCGTTCCGTCCTGGCTGCTCGGCGACGCCTGCTCCAAGCAGCCGGCGCCGGTGCTCACTTCGTCCGCCAGCCGGTCCAGGTACGCCCGAAGCACGTCCAGGTACCGGGGTACCGGCAGCAGAAAGGCATCGTGCCCGTGCTCGGTGTCGATGATGGCGCTGGCCACGTTCTTGCGCGCCTCCACCAGGGCGTCCACCAGTTCCTTGGACCGCTCCACCGAGAATCGCCAGTCGGTGGTGAAAGACACCACCAGGAACCGGCAGCGCGCGTGGGCGAGCGCGGCCACCAGGTCGTCGCCGTGCTCTGCCGCGGGATCGAAAAGGTCCAGGGCCCGGGTCATCAGCACGTAGGTGTTGGCATCGAAGCTGCGGGAGAACGATCGGCCCTGATAGTGGAGGTAGCTCTCCACCTGGAACTCCACGTCGCGCCCGAGCCGCAGGTCGCCGGACTTCAGCTCGCGACCGAACTTCTGCCGCATGCCGTCGTCCGACAGGTACGTCACGTGGCCCACCATGCGCGCGAGCATCAGGCCCAGGTCGGGATTCACCCCGTGCTCCCGGTAGTGGCCGCCGTGGAACTGCGGGTCGGACATGATGGCCTGCCGGGCGATCTCGTTGAACGCGATGTTCTGCGCCGACAACCGGGAGGCGCTGGCGATGAGCACGGCGGCACGAAGACGCTCGGGGTGGTCGATGGCCCATTGCATGGCCTGCATGCCGCCCAGGCTGCCCCCCACCACCGCCGCGAACTGCTCGATTCCAAGGTGATCGGCCAGCATGGCCTGGCTGCGCACCCAGTCGCGCACCGTCACCGTGGGGAAGTCGGGTCCGAAGCGCCGGCCGGTGCGGGGGTCGACGCTGGTAGGCCCGGTGCTGCCGTGGCAGCCCCCGAGGTTGTTCGGGCACACCACGAAGAAGCGGCTGGTGTCGATGGGCTTGCCAGGGCCGACGCAGGTTTCCCACCAGCCGGGCTTGCGGTCGTCCAGGCTCTGATATCCGGCCGCGTGATGGTTGCCGGAGAGGGCGTGACAGACGAGCACGGCGTTGCTGCGGGCCTCATTCAGGCGCCCGTAGGTTTCATAGACGAGCTGGAATCCCGGCAGGCTGTCGCCGCACTGCAGCGCGAACGTCGCGTCGCTTTCGAAGATGTGAGGTTCGACCAGGCCCACCGAGTCGGCAGGCAGAGTATCCGGCATCAGTGCCCAGGTCCCGGGACCACGAAAAGGGACGGCGAGTCTAATGCAAAGCGCATTCAGCTAACAGCTTTCGGCTATCGGCTATCGGCTATCGGCTATCGGCTATCGGCGATCGGCAGGAGGGTCGGCGCGAGATTCTCGCGTTACCGTTCTTGCTGAAAGCTGAAAGCTGAAAGCTGAAAGCTGAAAGCTGAAGCGGACCGCTGATCGCTAAAAAAACGACATGAACACCTGGGGCAGCATGCGCTCGAGCAACCCGAGTATGAGGAACACCACGATGGGCGAGAAGTCGAGCCCGCCCAAGGGCGGCAGCAGCCGCCGGGCCGGCGCCAGGAGCGGCTCCGTGATCTGCTGCAGCAGGGCCAGCGCGGGGTGGTAGTTACCTGGGGCGATCCAGCCGGCGATGATGACGATGAGAATCGACCACCAGAATATGTGGATGGTCAGCATGAGCACCTGCAGCACGGCGGAGGCGAGGATGATGGACACGCCGCCCACGTAGCCGCCGTTCAGCGCGGCCAGGGACATGATGCGCAGAACCTCCACCGCGGCTGCGCCGATGAACGATGCGAAGTCGAGATTGCGGTAGCCCGGCAGCACCATGCGCAGCGGGCGCAGTACCGGGTCCGTGGCTTTCACCAGACCCTGGGAGATGGGGTTGTAGAAATCGACCCGGCAGGCCTGCAGGAGAAAACGCGCCACGAACAGGAAGGAAACGATCTGGAGAACGAAGTTGACCAGGTAGTTGAGCGCGTCGTTCATGATTGACCGAATTCCTCCGCTAGTTCCTTCGCCCGCTGGGCCGCCCCCGCCACCGCACGCTCGATGGCGGCGCGCGTTCCGGCGGCGTCCAGTATAGACAGCGCGCGCTCCGTGGTCCCGCCCGGGGACGTCACGTTGGCCCTGAGCCGGCCGGGCGGCGTACCGCTTTCCCGGGCCATGCGGGCCGCGCCGAGGGCGGTTTCCAAAGTCAGCGTGGTGGCGCTGGCGCGGTCCAGTCCCAGGGACTCGCCGGCGGCGATCATCGCTTCCATGAGATAGAAGAAGTAGGCGGGCCCGCTGCCGGAGACCGCCGTGACGGCATCGAGCAAGGCTTCCGACTCCACCCACAGGGTAGCCCCTGCCGCCCCGAGCACCGAATCGGCCATGGCGCGCTGCCGAGGCGAAACGTAGCCGTTGGCGTACATGCCGGTGATGCCGGCGCGCAGCAAAGCCGGGGTGTTGGGCATGCAGCGGACGATGGCGGTGGCGGGCGGAGTCCAGGCTTCCAGGGCGGAAAGCGGTACCCCGGCGGCGATGGATATCAGCAGTTGCCCTTCGGCCGGCTCCAGCGGCTTCAGCACCGCGCCGAGCACCTGGGGTTTCACAGCCAGCACCACGACGTCTGCGCCGCTGACGGTGGCCCGATTGTCGTCGAAGGTGGCGACGCCGAGGCGGGCCAGCTGATCGCGCTGCCGCTCGTCCGGATCGCTGGCGCGAATGCGTTCGGCGGCCGTGCCCGCCGCCAGCAGGCCGCTGATCAGGCTGCGGGCCATGTTGCCGGCGCCGATGAAGGCGAGACTCATGTCGTTCACGTGGATCTCCATTGTTCGATGACTAGAGACGCGGACCGAAGACGGCGGTGCCCACGCGCACGTGGGTCGCTCCGGCGGCGATGGCTTCGCGGAAGTCGCCGCTCATGCCCATGGAGAGCGTGTCCCAGGGGTCGGGCGCCTGGGGGGCCAGCTCGGCGAACAGGGCCGCCAGCCGGCGGTAGCCGGCAAGTGGCGCCGTGTCCCGGCGCAGGATGGTCATCAGGCCCCGGACCCGCAGCCGCGGCAGACCCGCCACCTGCGCCAGCAGGCGTGGCGCGTCCTCGGGATCCACCCCGGCCTTGGCGGGGTCCTCGTCGATGTTGACCTGCAGGGTCACGTCGAGGATCTTGTCGGGCGGACACTGGGCCGACAGGCGCTCGGCGATGCGGGGCCGGGAGACGGTGTGCACCCAATGGAAGTGCTCGGCGATGAGCCGGGTTTTGTTCGATTGGATCGCGCCGATGAAATGCCAGGCGACGTCGACGTCTTCCAGCGCGCGGATCTTGTCCACCGCTTCCTGCAGATAGTTCTCGCCGAAATCACGGCACCCGGCGGCGGCTGCGTGACGGATCTCCTCCGCGGTGCGGGTCTTCGACACGGCCACCAGATGCACGTCGGCCGGGTCGCGCCCGCACGCCCGCGCGGCGTCGGCGATCTGGTTCTCGACTTCCTGGAGCCGGTGCGAGATTCGCTGGGCGATGGACTGCAAGCTCATGGTGCCAACCTCGTCGCAGATTTCGCACCTGCCCGGCGAGGGGGCGATGACGGCGTAGTTAATCCCAAGACCGGATAATACTATAGGTGCGGGTACGTTACGGACATCCCGCGAGCAGCAGACAGGGACGGCTCATGGACATCACCGAACTCCTCGCGTTCAGCGCCAAGCAGGGCGCTTCCGACCTCCACCTCTCGGCGGGCCTGCCGCCCATGATCCGTGTCGACGGTGACGTGCGGCGCATCAACCTGCCGCCGCTGGAGCATCAGGAAGTGCACGCGCTGATCTACGAGATCATGAACGACAAGCAGCGCAAGGACTACGAGGAATTCCTGGAAACGGACTTCTCCTTCGAGGTTCCCGGGGTCGCGCGCTTCCGGGTCAATGCCTTCAACCAGAACCGCGGCGCCGGCGCCGTGTTCCGGACCATTCCCTCCAAGGTGCTCACCATGGAAGACCTGGGGATGGGTCAGGTGTTCAAGGACGTGTCCATGACGCCCCGTGGGCTGGTGCTGGTGACCGGGCCCACCGGCTCGGGCAAGAGCACGACCCTGGCGGCCATGATCGACTTCATCAACGACAACCGCTACGACCACATCCTCACCATCGAGGATCCCATCGAGTTCGTCCACGAGAGCAAGAAGTGCCTGGTGAACCAGCGCGAGGTGCACCGGGACACCCACGGCTTCAACGAAGCCTTGCGCTCGGCGCTCAGGGAAGACCCGGACATCATTCTGGTGGGCGAGATGCGCGACCTGGAGACCATCCGCCTGGCGCTGACCGCCGCCGAGACCGGTCACCTGGTGTTCGGTACCCTGCACACCACGTCCGCGGCCAAGACCATCGACCGGGTCATCGACGTGTTCCCCGCCGAAGAGAAGGACATGGTGCGCTCCATGCTCTCGGAGTCGCTGCAGGCGGTTATCTCCCAGACCCTGCTGAAGCGGGTCAACGGCGGCCGGGTCGCCGCCCACGAGATCATGATCGGCACCCCGGCGATCCGTAATCTCATTCGCGAAGACAAGGTGGCGCAGATGTACTCCGCCATTCAGACGGGCGCGTCCTACGGCATGCAGACGCTCGATCAATGCCTGCAGGATCTGGTGGCGAAGCGCACCATCACCCGGGACACCGCCCGGGAAAAGGCCAAGATGCCGGAGAAATTCTAAAAGCCACGTCGCGCGGGAGAACTCGATGGAATTCGACAAGCTGCTCAAACTGGTGGTGGAGAAGGGAGCCTCGGACCTGTTCGTCACCGCCGGCAAGCCCCCGATGCTGAAGATCAACGGCAAACTCTACAGCGCTGGGAAGAACGATCTCTCCCCCGAGCAGTCCCGGGACATGGTGCTCGGGGTTATGAACAAGGATCAGCAGGAGGCGTTCCTGAGGGACCGGGAGTGCAACTTCGCCATCAACACCGCGGGGCTCGGCCGGTTCCGGGTGAGCGCGTTCTATCAGCGCAACCTCGTGGGCATGGTGCTCCGGCGCATCGAGGTGAACATTCCCCGGGTGTCCGACCTGCAGCTCCCGCCCATCATCGAAGATCTGGCCATGACCAAACGGGGGCTGATCATCTTCGTCGGGGCCACCGGCACCGGCAAGTCCACGTCCCTGGCGGCCATGATCGGGCACCGCAACGCGCACTCGTCAGGCCACATCATCAGCATCGAGGACCCCATCGAGTTCATCCATCAGCACCAGGGCTGCATCATCACCCAGCGCGAAGTGGGCGTGGACACGGAAAGCTTCGAGGTGGCGCTGAAGAACACGCTGCGCCAGGCGCCGGACGTGATCATGATCGGCGAGGTGCGAACCCGGGAGACCATGGAGCATGCCGTGGCCTTCGCGGAGACCGGCCACCTGTGCCTTTGCACGCTGCACGCCAACAACGCGAACCAGGCCCTGGACCGGATCATTCACTTCTTCCCCAGCGACCGCCACGATCAGGTGTGGATGGACCTGTCGCTGAACCTGAAGGCCATGGTGGCTCAGCAGCTCGTTCCCACGGTGGACGGCCAGGGCCGCCGGGCTGCCATCGAGGTGCTCATCAACACGCCGCTCGTAGCGGATCACATCCGCAAGGGGGAGGTGCATCTGTTGAAGGAGCTCATGGCCAAGTCCACCGAGCAGGGCATGCAGACATTCGACCAGGCCCTCTACAAGCTCTACAGCGAGGCGGAGATCACCTACGAGTCGGCCCTCGCCCATGCGGACTCGCCCAACGATCTGCGGCTGATGATCAAGCTGGGCTCTGACGCCAATCCGGATCCCATGGCGGCGGTGGCCGGCCTCAAGCTGGAGGAAGACGACGCCCCCGGGGGCATGCGCTACCGGCGCTAGGGCGCCGGCGGGCGCTAGGGCGCCGGCGGGCGCTGAACCGGCACGGTTGCGCCGGTCAGCTACTTGCGGTGGGCGTCCAGCCAGGTTTCGGCGATGAGGGCCGCGGCCATGGCGTGGTCCCCGCCCTGCTCCGCGGCGGCCCGGGTGGTGAGGCGCTCGTCCACCAGGTCGGTGGGAAGTCCCGTGCGCCGCGCCAGGGTGGCGGCGAACTTCCGGGCCCGCTCGGACATCTCGCTTTCGCTGGCGTCCATGTTCAGGGGCAATCCCACCAGCAGGCGGATGGGCCGCCACTCGCCGACCAGCTTCTCGATCTCGGGCCAGCGCGGCCGGCCGTCTCGCGCGTTCAGGGTGGCAAGCGGGTTGGCGGTGGCGGTCACGGTCTGACCGGCGGCCACGCCGATGTGGCGCAAGCCGAAATCGAAGGCCAGGACGTAGCCGCTGCGGGGCGTGGCGATCAGGCGTGCCCCGCCTGGCCCGACATCAGTCGGAAGTCGATACCCAGCGTCTCGGCCGCCTTGCTCACCCGGCTGGCGAAGGGCTCCCGAAACACCACGTCCAGGCTCACCGGGCAGGTGAGCCAGGCATTGTCCTTGAGCTCCTGCTCGAGCTGGCCGCCGTCCCAGCCCGCGTAGCCCAGGGCGACCAGGTAATTGCGGGGGCCGCTGCCGCGGGCGATGGCTTCCAGCACCTCCCGGGCCGCCGTCAGCATCAGGCCGTTGCCCAGATCGAGGGAGGCCTCGAACCGCTCGTCGTCGCTGTGGAGGATGAAGCCCCGGTCGCGCGCCACCGGCCCGCCGTCCATCACCGCCACGTCGGCGGGGACCTGCCCCGGCTCGATGCCCAGCTGCGCCAGCAGCTCCACCAGGGACAGCTCACTCGGCCGGTTGATCACCAGACCCATGGCGCCGTCTTCGTTGTGCTCGCACAGATACGTCAGGGTGTTGCCGAAGTAGCTGCCGGCGAGCCCGGGCATGGCGAGCAGGAACTGATTCTTGAGGCTGTGTTCAGGTGCCAAGTCGAGCTCCCGATCTGGAGAACTGCCAGGTGCGGATGATCTCCAGGCGATCGTACTTCTTGCGCATCTCCACCGGAAAGTCCTGATAGGGGGCCGCCAGGCGGACGATGCGCAGGGCCGCGTCGTCGAGCACCTTGTGGCCGGACGATTCCAGCAACCGCACTTCCTCGAGGGATCCGTCGTAGCGCAGCACCACCAGCAGGCGAAGGTCTCCGTAGACACCGCCCCGGGGGTAATTGGCGTTGCCGACCCGCTCCACCTTCTGCCGCCAGGCATTGAGGTACGCAGCCTCGTCGGCGGACTTGGCGGAGACGCTGGTGAGGCGCTTGACTCGCGGCCGTTTGGCCTCGGCCTGCTGTTCCTGGGCGATGCGCGCCTCGAGGCTCGCGATCTCCCGGGCCAGCTCGTCGTAGGACAGAGACGTCACCTGCGGTACGGGCTCCGTTTCCTCCACGGGCGTCACGTCGTCCTGGGCGACCCGGTCCTGGGCCCGGATGACGGTGGAGACGAGCTCGCGCTCGTGGCGCGGCTCCGGCTCCGTGTAGGGCACGGGGTGCGGGGAAATGGCCTGGAGGGCGTCCGTCTGGAAATCCGACTGATTCTCCGTGGTGGTCTCCCGGGCGTCCTCCGCCTGGCCGCTCCCCTGCTGGTTCGCCTGAGCGATGAAATCCGCCTGGTCGGGCGCTTCCAGATCCCGATGCTGGGCCAGCGTCACTTCGATGGTGGGGGTCGGAGGCGCGTTGTGGGCGCTGAAACCGACCCCCAGTATGACCGCGGCGTGCAGCGACGTGGCCAGAAACAGGGTGAACCCGAGGCGATCTCTGGGGGTGATGCTGCTGGCGGTCATGTCCGTTTGATTCGCGTTGCGGTCGACGGTTCAGGAACGTTTTTCGAGCTTGGCCTCCACCGCATCCATGAGCATAGCGCCGATGTCCAGGGAAAACTGTGCATCGAGTTCGCGAATGCACGTCGGGCAGGTGACGTTCACCTCGGTCAGATAGTCGCCGATGACGTCGATGCCGACGAACAGCAGGTCGCGGCGTCTCAGCTCCGGACCCACCTGCGCGGCGATCCAGCGGTCGCGCTCGGTCAGCTCGCGGCCCACGCCGGTGCCCCCGGCGGCCAGATTGCCCCGGGCCTCTCCGGCCATGGGAATGCGCGCCAGCGCGTACGGCACCGGCTCTCCGTCGATCAGGAGAATGCGCTTGTCCCCGTCGGCGATCTCGGGCAGGTACTTCTGACCCATGATCTGCTCCGTGCCGCCACGGGTGAGGGTCTCGAGCACCACGCCCAGGTTCGGATCGTTCTCCATGATGCGGAACACCGACGCCCCGCCCATGCCGTCGAGGCGCTTGAACACCACGTTGCGGTGAGCGGCCTGGAAGCCGCGGAGCACGTCCGACCGGCGGCTCACCACCAGCGGCGGGCAGCACTGGGGGAAGGCGGTGGCGAAGAACTTCTCGTTGCAGTCCCGGAGGCTCGCGGGCCGGTTGACCACCAGCGCTCCGGCAGCCTCGGCCCGTTCCAGGAAGTACGTGGTGTAGATGTACTCCATGTCGAACGGCGGGTCCTTGCGCATCATGATGACGTCGAGCTCGCCGAGGGGTGTCTCCACGCCCTCCCCCAGCTCGTACCAGGGGCCGTCGACGTCGGCGGGATTCAACGTTTCCGCGAAACGCCCCAGCAGCCGCAGGGGGTGGAGCAGCCCCAGCGCTTCGCCGTCGCGCAGCAGCAGATCCCCCTGCCCGACGTAGTAGACCTGCCAGCCGCGCCGGGCCGCCGCGCGGATCATGGCCAAGGTGCTATCTTTCTTCAGTGACAGGCTCGACAGAGGATCCATCACGAAGGCGATCCGCACGCGGGAGCTGGCGGGCCCGCTGGGGGGCCCATTGGGTGTTCGGTCGCTGCCGGATGTGGCCATGAACTGCGATGTCCGCGGTGGTTGTCCGCCGGCTAAACTACCGGGATGGGTGGGTTCCGGCAACCGGAGTGAGACGTGATTCCCTTATCGCGCAGCGGCCCGTGGAACGCTCGCGGGGAACCATGATACAAGGGCTGCCGCTGCCGCGTCCGCGCAGGCAACAACGACCCTAACGCTGGAGCATGGAATTGTCATGGAAGAGGATCTTCGAGGCGTCAAGGTCCTGGTGATCGACGACAGCAAGACGATTCGTCGCAGTGCTGAGAATCTGCTCACCAAGGAAGGTTGCGACGTGATCACCGCCACGGACGGCTTCGACGCCCTCGCGAAGATCGCCGACTCGCGGCCGGAGATCATCTTCGTCGACATCATGATGCCGCGACTGGACGGCTATCAGACCTGTGCGCTGATCAAGAACAACAGCGAGTTCAAGGCGACGCCGGTGGTCATGCTGTCCAGCAAGGACGGACTGTTCGACAAGGCCAAGGGCCGCATCGTCGGTTCCGACCGCTACATCACCAAGCCGTTCAGCAAAGAAGAGCTGCTCGGCACCATTCGCACGCTGGTTCACTGATTCGAGAGGTCTCGCACGTCATGGCACGGATTCTTGTGGTCGATGATTCTCCCGCGGAGACCCATCACTTCGTCAACATTCTGGCCCGCCACGGGCACCAGGTGCTCACCGCCACCAGCGGTACCGACGGCATCAACCTGGCCAGCACCGAGCAGCCGGACGTCATCCTCATGGACGTGGTCATGCCCGGGGTCAACGGTTTCCAGGCCACCCGTCAGCTTACCCGGGGCAGTGACACCCGTCACATTCCGGTGATCATCGTATCTTCGAAGAACCAGGACGCAGACCGGGTCTGGGGCGAGCGGCAGGGAGCCTGCGGCTATCTCACCAAACCGGTGGACGACCGTACGCTCATCGCAGCCGTCAACGACGTGCTCGGGGGCTGAAAGCGTGACCGGATCCCAGGCCATGGAGGACCTGCGCGGCATCGAGTCAGCGGCGTTTCGCCACGCGGCGCCGCTGCCGTTGAAGCAGGATGCACGGCCCGAGTGGCAGGGCATGGGATTTCAGGTGGGCGGTTTGCGGCTGGTTTCCGCCATGGGGGAGATCAGCGAGGTGCTGAAGCTGCCCAAGGTGGCCGTTCTCCCGGGCGTGAAATCCTGGGTGATCGGCGTGGCGAACATCCGTGGCCGCCTCATCCCGGTGATCGACCTGCACGATTTTCTCGGTATGGCGCCCACCCTGCCCATGGCCCAGTGGCGGGTGCTGGTGGTGGAGGACGGCAATCTGGTAGCAGGGCTCCTGGTGGAGCAGTCGCTGGGCATCCAGCATTTCCTGGAGGACAGCTTCGAGGAGGTTTCCGACGATGCCATCGGGGCGCTCGCCCCATACGTCGGTGGCGCTTTCCGGCACGGAGGCCGCGTTTTCTACACTGTGCAACTCAAGTCGATTTTGCGGGACGAGAAGTTTTACGACGTTGCACAAAAGACCAACTAGACGGATTACAGGGACATGAAATCAGGAAAGTTGTCGCCATTGCTCATCCTCATGATGTTTCTGCTGGCCGGCATGGCCTGGTCGGTGCTCACCGACGCCTCTGCTGCGGCCAACAACACCGCGCTGCTGTTCGCCGTAGGCGGCATGGTGCTGGTGGCGATCATCGCCATGGTCATGATTCGCCAGACCCGCAAGCAGCTCACCGAGCAGGCCTCTCAGAACGAGCGCAATCAGGCCGCCATCCTTCAGCTTCTCGACGAGATCGCCGACCTGGCGGAAGGTGACCTGTCGATTCACGCTTCCGTGACGGAGAACTTCACCGGCGCCATCGCCGACTCGATCAACTTCGCCATCGACCAGATGCGGGGACTGGTTTCCAATATCAACCACTTGTCGGTGCAGGTGGCCCGGGCTGCGGCGGAAACCCAGTCCACGGCCAGTGATCTGGCGTCCGCCGCAGAGAATCAGGCCCGGGAAATCGGTGCTGCCTCTCAGGCGATCAACGAGATGGCCGTTTCCATCGACCAGGTGTCGTCCAACGCCGCCGAGTCCGCGGCGGTGGCCGACCGGGCGGTGGAGATCGCCAACAAGGGCGCCGACGTGGTACAGGACACCATCACCGGGATGGACACCATTCGCAGCCAGATTCAGGAAACCTCCAAGCGGATCAAGCGCCTCGGCGAGTCCAGCCAGGAGATCGGCGACATCGTCTCGCTGATCAACGACATCGCCGACCAGACCAACATCCTGTCCCTCAACGCCGCCATTCAGGCCTCCATGGCCGGCGACGCCGGCCGCGGCTTCGCCGTGGTAGCGGACGAGGTGCAGCGCCTGGCGGAACGGTCGTCCGCCGCTACCAAGCAGATCGCCGCTCTGGTGAAGACCATTCAGACCGACACCAACGAGGCGGTGATCTCCATGGAGCAGACCACCTCAGAGGTGGTGAACGGCGCCAAACGGGCCCAGGATGCGGGGGTGGCACTGGAAGAGATCGAGAACGTGTCCACCTCGCTGGCCGAGCTGATTCAGAACATCTCCAACGCGGCCCGCCAGCAGGCCGCCTCCGCCGGTCACGTTTCCAACACCATGAACGTGATCCAGGAAATCACCGCTCAGACCGTGAGTGCCAC
This sequence comes from Pseudomonadales bacterium, assembly GCA_041690675.1. Lineage (GTDB taxonomy): Bacteria > Pseudomonadota > Gammaproteobacteria > Pseudomonadales > Azotimanducaceae > UBA7803. The sequence continues at coordinate 47,118 of JAWLGU010000006.1, forward strand.
TGATCAGACGGCCTCCTCCATCGGCAAGCTGGCCAAGATGGCCAACGAGATGCGGGAGTCGGTGGAAGGCTTTAAGCTCCCCGAGCCCAACTGACCGGGGCCGGGCCGCCGGCTCGAGGACTACAGATCTTATGGCCACAAGCCGAGAACACTTCGCGCTCGACTGGATCAAGGGAGAGCTGCTCGAAACGCTGAATGCCGCCCGGCAGGGGCTCGAGGCATTCGCCGAGGCGTCCGCCGAGGCCTCCGCCGAGGCGTTCGCCGAGGCCTTCGCCGAGACGGGAGACGCCGACGGCACTGCCAATGCACCAGCCTCCCCCGGCGCCACGGAGTCGTTGCGCGACTGCCTGAACCACCTGCATCAGGTTCACGGCACCCTGGTGATGTTGGAGCTCAAGGGGGTCACTCTGCTGGCCGACCATCTGGAGCGGGTGGCAGATCGGCTGGCGGCGGGGGCGTTGCAGGACGTGCCTGGCGCCTCACAGACCCTCATGCAGGGCATCCTCGAGCTGCCGGGTTACCTCGACGAGCTGCAGGCCGGTGCCGCGGATTCGGAAGCCGGGGTGCTGCCGCTGGTGAACGAGCTGCGCGCCCATCTGGGTGAGCCGGCGCTGCAGCCCGGCTCCCCCGGCTCCCGGCTCTACGGCGTGGCCGGTGAGAGCGCCCTGGCCCGATTCCGCGCCATCGACGGGATCGGCAAGGTTCGCAAGATTCGCGGCGCCTATCAGCAGGTTCTGCTGTCGCTGCTCAAGGGCGGTGATCTCGGCCAGGCGGCGGATACCCTGCGCAAGGTCGCCCACGGCATGGGCAGGGTGTGCGAAGGCACGCCCTTCGAAGCACAGTGGCAGGCATTCGGCGAGTTCGTCGAGAGCATCGCCGCCGGAGCCGCCGGAGCCGCCGGAGCCGCCGGGCCGCTGGACAGCGAGGCGGTGAAGCTGCTGCGGCGTGTGGATTCGGAGCTGCGCGAGATCGCCCAGAAGGGCGACGAGGCGTTGCGCCGGCCGGTTTCGATTCATCTGGTGCGGGCCCTGGTGGATGCCGCCGTCGAGCGGGGTCGCTCGGGCGAGGTGCTGGATGGCCTGCGCGCGGCGCTGGCCGAGAGTCAGCCCGGAGACGGTATGAGCCTGTCGGGCCGCCAGGCCCTGGCCAGCGCTGCCATGGCGCTGCGCGAGGAGCTGGGGCTGGTCAAGGACCGGCTGGATCTGTTCGTGCGTGGTGGCCGCGGCGACGTCGGTGAGCTGGGCGAACTGCTCGCGCCGCTCAAGCAGATCGGCAGCACGCTGTCCTTGCTCGGCTTCGAGAGCTCCAAGAGCATCGTCCTGGATCAGGTGGACACGCTGGCGGCGATGATGGAGGAAGGCCGCGCCGGTGAGGGGGCGATCCTCAACGTTGCCGGCGCTCTGGTCCAGGTGGACGAGAACCTGGCGAGCCTGACTCAGAGCGGAAAGGGCGAGGCGGAGCAGATCGCCGGCGAAGCCCAGCGCGCAGTGGCGCAGCAGATCCGCGAGGACCTGGAGCAGATCAAGCAGTCGATCGTCGATTACGTATCGAGTCAGTGGGACGTGCGGCATCTCCACGAGGTGCCGGCGCGCCTCGACGCCGTCGCGGGCGCGTTGCGAATGATTCCCCTGTCCCGGGCCGCCGAGCTGGTGATCCGAACCCAGGGCTACGTGCGACTCGAGCTGATGGCCGGCCACGTCCCCTCCTGGCAGGAGCTGGATCGGCTGGCCGACGCCCTGAGCGGTATCGACTATTACCTCGAGCGTCTGGTCAGCGAGACCCCCGCGGGTGCCGAGGACGTCCTGGACGTGGTGCAGCGCAGCCTCGACGGTCTGGGCGGCCTAGGCTCCGCCGAGCCGGTCGAGTCGATCGAGTTGGTCCGCGAAGCCTTGGGCGCACCGCCCGCGGAAGCTCCGGCAGCGGCTGCGACTGACAGCGAGCCCCCCGATCACGACCATGGACCCGAGGAGGTCGCTGCGGCGCCGCGCCCGCCGGCACCTCCGGAGCCCCTGTACGGATCCGCCGAGGAGGTGGACCTGACCGCGTCGGCGGAGGATGGCGACGAGGAGCCGGAGCTCGAGCTCGACGCGGAGGAGGACTTCGATCTCTCCAGCGAGATCTTCGACGAGATCTCCGTCCACGCGGATACGGAAGCCACCGAGCCGGCCCCAGCGACTGCTGTCCATGAGCCACAGGCGCCGCTACCGGAAACCCTGGTCGACCGGTTCGACAGCGACGACGAGATCGTCGAGATCTTCGTCGAGGAGGTGGACGAGGTGCTGGCCGCGGTGGACGAGCACCTGGCCGCCTGGGCAGGAGCCCTGGGCGACGAAGGGCATCAGGGCGAGATTCGCCGGGCATTCCACACCCTGAAGGGCAGCGGTCGCCTGGTGGGTGCCAACGTGCTGGGCGAGATGGCCTGGTCGGTGGAGAACATGGTCAACCGCCTGCTGGACGGCACCGTCGGCGTCAGCGCCGAGTTCGTCGACGTGGTGCGGGCCGCCCGGGACCTCACGCCCGCCTTGCGTGACGCCTTCGAGCAGAAGCGCGCGCCGGAGATGGCCGGGGTCGCCCGGGTCATGGAGCAGGCCGACATCCTGGCCTCCGGCGGCACCCTGACCGACGCCGACGAGGCCGAGCTCTGGCCTGGAGACGCAGGCCTGGGCGACGGGCCCGAGGATTACCGGGCGCTGTTCGTATCCGAGGCCGAGGCTCACCTGCGGGCGCTCCAGGCGGCCCGGGGTGACGGCACCTTCCTGCTCAACGACGAGGTGATGCGCGCCCTGCACACCCTGGCCGGCAGTGCCGCCATGGCGGGCATTCCGACGCTCGGCGATCTGGCAGCTCCTGCCAACGAGCTGGCCCTGGCACTCCGCCGCGGCAGCGGCCCGGAGCTGGACGGTGAGCGGGCGGCGTTCTTCCTGGAGGTGACCGACGCCATGGCCGGCATGCTCGCGGACGTGAAGGCGGGCCGCGAGCCCGAGGACGCGTTCCAGCTGGTGGCGGAATCGGATCGCCTGCTGGCCAGCGCAGAGACGCCATCGCCGGCGAGCGGGCTGCTGGGCCTGCCCGCCCTGGAGGCGGTGCTGGCGGCTCCGGACGTGCTGGCGGCCTGGCGCGAGGGTCGTCCGGACGAAGCGGCGCTGCGGCAGGTCGACGGGGCCCTGGCCGATATCGCCGAAGCCGCGAAGGCGGAGAAGTTGGCGCCGGTGGCGGAGCTGGCGCGCGCGCTGCTCGATGCCCACGGGCGCCTGGCGAGCTCGACCCTCAGCGAGCCGGCCCACGCCGTGCTCGCGGATGCCCACGATCGGCTGCTCGCCCAGATGGACGCCCTGGCTGCCGACCAGACACCGGCCCCGTCGCGGCCCGCGCTCGCCGCGCTGGCGGCGCTGACGCCGGAGCCCGCGTCGGAGCCGACCGCGTCCGAGCCGGCCGCGGCTGAGCCGGGCCAGCCCTCCAGCGATGACTGGGTGCTCGACGAGGTGGTCGCCGAGGTGGCCGAAGAAGCGGCGCCCGCCGGCTCGCAGGACCAGCCTGAGGTCATGGAGGCGGAAGCTGGGGCTGGCGCGAAGGCCGAGCCGCCGGCCGACGCGGACGACGACGTCCTGGTGCCCGAGGACGTGGACGACGAGATCATCGGTGTCTTCTTCGAGGAGGCCGACGAGCTCCTGGAAGCCCTGGACGAGTCGATCAACGACTGGTCCCGTGAGTCGGACAACCGTCTCCATCTGGAGAACCTGCTGCGTGTCCTGCACACCCTGAAGGGGGGCGCCCGATTGTCCGGGCTCGCGCGCCTGGGCGATCGCACCCACGACTTCGAGTCGTTCCTCATCGACGTTCAGGAGCGCGGCGAGCCGGCGGATGCCGCCCTGTTCAGCACCCTGCACGCCCGTTACGACGAGATCGCGGGGCTCGTCGCGCGCATCCGGAAGGTTCTCTCCGGCGAAGCCGTCGGTGCAGCGGCGCGGCTCGAGACGGTCGAGCCGCCACCGTCGGAGCCGACCCCGGTGGCGGCAGCACCGCAGCCCGCGCAACCGGCCGCAGAAGCCGAGCGTCCCATCCCCGAATCCGGGGCGCAGGAGCCGGAGGCTCCCGAGCCGCAGCCGGTGCCGAGCGCCGCCACGGCGCCTGGCCACGCCGCGGCCAAGGTGGCGCCCCCGCGCTCGCCCGGCCAGGAGGAAAGCGCCGCCACGGCCGAACCCGCCGCGGCGCGGGCGCGTACGCCCCAGGAAATGATTCGGGTGGGCGCCAGCCTCCTCGAGGAGCTGGTCAACCTGGCCGGCGAGAGCAGCATCATTCGTGCCCGGGTCGAGCAGGGCATGAGCGACTTCACCAGCGCCCTGGAGGAGATGGAGACCACCATCGAGCGCCTGCGGGAGCAGCTGCGGCGGCTGGAGATCGAGACGGAAGCGCAGATCCTGTTTCGGCAGGAGCGCCCGGACGCCCCGGATTACGAGGACTTCGACCCACTGGAGATGGATCGCTATTCCCAGCTCCAGCAGCTGTCCCGCAGCCTCACCGAGAGCGCCTCGGACATGTTCGATCTCAAGGAGACGCTTCTCTACAAGGCCCGGGAGGCGGAAACCCTGCTGCTGCAGCAGGGGCGCGTCAACACGGAGCTGCAGGAGGGGCTCATGCGCAGCCGCATGGTGCCCTTCAGCCGGCTGGTGCCGCGGCTGCAGCGCACGGTGCGCCAGGTAGCCAAGGAGCTGCACAAGGAGGTGGAGCTGCGCGCCCTCAACGTGGAAGGCGAGCTGGATCGCACCCTGCTCGAACGCATGCTTCCGCCGCTCGAGCACATGCTGCGCAACGCCGTGGATCACGGCATCGAGGCCCCGGAGGAGCGCCGCAGCCGCGGCAAGGCCGAGGCCGGCCGCATCGATCTGCGGTTGTCCCGGGAAGGCGGCGACGTGGTCATCGAGATCAGCGACGACGGCGCGGGCATCGACGTGGAGCGGGTCCGGGCCAAGGCCCTGGAGCGGGGGCTGATGGCGCCGGACGCGAGCCTCTCCGACGACGAGATCAGCCAGTTCGTGCTGGCGCCGGGTTTCTCCACGGCCGCGTCGGTGACCCAGATTTCCGGCCGCGGTGTCGGCATGGACGTGGTGCACAGCGAGGTGAAGCAGCTGGGCGGCAGCATCAGCATCGCCTCGGAGCGGGGCCGCGGCACGCGTTTCGCGCTGCGGGTGCCGTTCACGGTGTCGGTGAACCGGGCCCTGATGGTATCGGTGGCCGACGATCTGTACGCCATCCCCCTCAACACCATCGAAGGTATCGTGCTGCTGGCCCAGGAGGAGCTCGACCGCCTGTACGCGCCGGACGGCAGCACCTTCGAGTACGCCGGCGTGCCCTACCGGATTCAGTACCTGGGCAGCTTCCTCGGCCGCGAGTACCGCCCGCAGCCCCTGCAGGGCTCCATCCCGGTGGTGCTTGTGCGCTCCGGAGAGCACGCGGTGGCCGTGCACGTGGATGCGGTGCAGGGCAGCCGGGAGATCGTGGTGAAGAGCCTGGGACCCCAGTTCGCCGGGGTGGGCGGCATCTCCGGCGCCACCATCCTGGGCGACGGCAGCGTGGTGGTGATTCTCGATCTGCTGGCGCTGATCCGGGCTCAAAACGGCGCCAACCGGTTCCCGGGCAAACGCTCGCTGACCGGTGCCGCCCGCACCCGTTGCGTCATGGTGGTGGACGACTCCGTCACCGTGCGCAAGGTGACCTCGCGGCTGCTGGAGCGCCAGGGCATGGACGTGCTGGTGGCGAAGGACGGCGTGGAAGCGGTGTCCCTGCTCCAGGAGCGCCGGCCGGACGTCATGCTGCTGGACATCGAGATGCCGCGGATGGACGGCTTCGAGGTGCTGCGTCAGGTTCGTCACGACGAGCGGCTGGCCGACCTTCCCATCGTGATGATCAGCTCGCGCACCGGAACCAAGCACCAGGACCGGGCGGCCGAGCTCGGGGTCAACCGCTTCCTGGGCAAGCCGTTCCAGGAGAACGAGCTGCTGGCCACCATCGACGAGCTGGTGAACTGATGAGCGAAACGGAATCATGACGGCGGCAGTGGCTGTGGCACGAGACGGAGAAGAACTGGCCTGCGTCCTCATTCCCCTGCAGGGCACCCAGCTCCTGCTGCCGAGTGTGTGCGTGGCGGAGATCCTGCCCTGGCGGCGGATCAAGCCGCTGCAGAACGCGCCGGACTGGTGCCTGGGGCTGCTGGGCTGGCGGGGCGAAGCGGTCCCCGTGGTGCGCTTCGAGTGGCTGAACCAGGGGGATCTCGGCGCCGCGGCCTCGGCTCGATGTCTGGTGGTGATGAACCGAACGGGCGCCGGCGCGACCCTGCCTTTCTATGCCCTGGCCACGGAAGGCCTGCCGCGGCTGATTCAGCTGGCGGACGGCGACCTGGAGGACGCAGAGAACGACCTCGGGCCGGCGGAGTCCCGGGCCGTGCGCGTCGGCACCGAGACCGCCGTCATTCCCCATCTCGAGTTCATCGAGCAGCGGGTGGGCGCCGTTACCTTCGGGTCCTGAGCGCGAGGGTCACCGTCTCGCCCATCCCCATCCGTGCCGCACCGCCGCCAGCACGGCCAGCGGCGCCGTCTCTGCGCGCAACACCAGCTCGCCCAGGCCGTGCCGTGTCACCCCGTGGTCGGCGGCCAGCCGGCGCTCCTGATCGCTCCAACCCCCTTCCGGGCCGACGAGCACCGCCACCGAGTGCCTCGGCAGGTCGAGTGGCAGCGGTTCCGCGCCCAGGTCGAGCATGATCAGCTGCGCATCCGGCGGATCGCGCAGCAGGTCCGCCAGCCGCCGGGGCGGGTGCAGCCGCGGCAGGTGCAGGACCCCGCACTGCTCAGCCGCGCTCTCGACGACTTTCTGCCAGTGCCGCTGCTTGCGCTCTGCCCGCTCGGCATCCGTGGGCGCGTTGCTGCGATCCGCGTGAATCGGCCACACGTCCGTCGCGCCCAGCTCCGTGGCCTTCTGCACCACCTGGTCCATGGCGTTGCCTTTGAGCAGCCCTTGGATCAGGTGCACCCGCACGCCCGGCTCCGCCTCGTCGGCCAGCTGCGCGCCGATCTCCAGGGTGGCGGAACGGGGCCCGGCGTCCTTCAGGATGGCGGCCCAGGCGTGGCCCACGCCGTCGAAGCAGACGACCGCCTCGCCGCGACGCAGGCGCAGCACCCGAGTGAGGTAGTGGGTGCGGTCGCGATCGAGCTCCAGCGTGCCGCCGGCGGGAATGGGCGGTGGATGGTAGAGACGGTGCTTCACGGCGCGCTGTGCGGGCGGGGTACCGCCGCGCTCACGATTCGGCGGCCGCGAGCCCCAAATTGCGGCAGATGGACAGGCTCGCGCCCCAGCGATTCAGGGTGTAGAAGTGCAGGCCCGGGGCGCCGGCCGCCAGCAGATCCTCGCACAGCCGGGTGACCACCTCGACCCCGAAATCCTTCAGCGCCTGCTCGTCGTCCTTCAGCGCTTCCAGGCGCTTGCGCAGCCACCGTGGCACGTCGGCCCCGCAGTTCTCCGAGAAGCGGATGATGCCCTCGTAGTTGGTGATGGGCATGATGCCGGGCACCACGGGAATGTGGATGCCGGCCCGCGTGCAGCGCTCGCAGAAATCCTCGTAGGCGTACGGGTGGTAGAAGTACTGTGTGATGGCGCTGTCGGCGCCGGCCTCGGCCTTGCGGCGAAAGAACTCCAGGTCTTCCTGGGGCGAGCGGCCGTCGGGGTGCACCTCCGGATAGGCCGCTATCTCGAGGTGGAAGTGGTCGCCCGAATGCTCACGGATCCAGCGAACCAGGGTCTCCGCATTGTGCACGAAACGGCTGCGGCCGATGCCCGAGGGCAGGTCGCCGCGCAGGGCGACGATGCGGGTGATGCCCATGGCCTTGTAGCCGTCCAGCAGGGCGAAGATGTCCGCTTGGGAGTCACCGCCGATGGACAGGTGGGGCGCCGCCGGCAAACCCATGGCCGTGAGCTGGCGGATGGTCTCGCGGGTGCCTTCCCGGGTCGAGCCGCCGGCTCCGTAGGTGCAGGAGAAGAATGCCGGGCGCAGCGCGTTCAACCGCTGCGCCACCCGCTGCAGGCTGTCCTGCCCGCCCTCGGTGCGCGGCGGGAAGAACTCGAAGCTCAGTCGGAGCCCTTCCCGCGTCCGTGTGTCCCGTGCCGCCGCCGTGCTCATTGCCGCCCTTGCTGGAAATTACAGCGCGGCCGCCAGCGCCTCCGCCTTGTCGGTCCGCTCCCAGGTGAACGTCTCCTCGGTGCGCCCGAAGTGCCCGTAGGCCGCGGTGAGCCGATAGATCGGCCGCTTGAGATCCAGCATGCCGATGAGCCCCTTGGGCCGCAAATCGAAATGCTCACGCACCAGTTGAACGATTTTCTCCTCGGCGAGCCGCCCCGTGCCGAAGGTGTTGACGCTGATGGAGGTGGGCTCGGCCACGCCGATGGCGTAGCTCACCTGAATCTCGCAGCGCTCCGCCAGACCCGCCGCGACGATGTTCTTGGCCACGTAGCGGCCCGCGTAGGCGGCCGAGCGATCCACCTTGGACGGATCCTTGCCGGAGAAGGCTCCGCCGCCGTGCCGGGCCATGCCGCCGTAGGTGTCCACGATGATCTTGCGTCCCGTCAGGCCGCAGTCGCCCACGGGCCCGCCGATGACGAACTGCCCCGTGGGATTGATCAGATACTTGGTGTCCTTGGAGAGCCAGTTGCTGGGCAGCACCGGCTTGATGATCTCCTCCATCACCGCCTCCCGCAGCACCTCCTGGGAGACGCCGGGATCGTGCTGGGTGGAGAGAACCACGGCGTCCACCGACATGGGCTGGCCGGTTTCGTCGTACTGGAAGGAGAGCTGGCTCTTGGCGTCCGGACGCAGGAACGTCAGCTTGCTGCGGCGCATCTCGGCCTGGCGTTTGACCAGGCGGTGCGCGTAGGTGATGGGTGCCGGCATGAGCACGTCCGTCTCGTTGCTGGCGTAGCCGAACATGAGCCCCTGATCCCCGGCGCCCTGCTCCTTGTTCTCGGACTCGTCCACGCCCATGGCGATGTCCGCGGACTGCCGGCCCAGCGCGTTGACGACGGTGCAGTCCTCCGGGTCGAAGCCGAGCTCCAGGGCCGTGTAGCCGATGTCTCGAATGACGCTGCGCACCAGCTTGTCGAGATTGACCTCGGCCCGGGAGCGGTACTCTCCGGCCAGCACCACGATGCCCGTCTTGATCAGGGTTTCGCACGCCACCCGGGACTCCGGGTCCTGCGCCAGCATGGCGTCGAGGACGGCGTCGGAGATCTGGTCGGCCATCTTGTCCGGGTGGCCCTCCGACACCGACTCGGAGGTGAAAAGGCTGTAGTCGCTCATCAGGGCCCTCTTTGTTCAGTGGCTTCGCTCGGTACGCGAACGTTCGATTGTAGCGCAAGCATCCGGCGCATAACCCCCTCCTCCTGGTCGGGGGATGTAAGCGCCGCCTCGGCGCGCGAATTGCAGAGGTCCGGCCGAGCGGGGAGAATAGCGCCCCCGTCGCGACGGCTACGATTCAAGGGGCCAGATGTCTTCCAGAACAGAGAGAGCGAACGCCATCCGGGCGCTCGCCATGGATGCGGTACAGGCGGCCAACTCCGGCCATCCGGGGGCGCCCATGGGACTCGCGGACGTGGCCGAGGTGCTGTGGCGCGAGGTGTTGCGGCACAATCCGGCGGATCCGCGCTGGATCGACCGTGACCGCTTCGTGCTCTCCAACGGCCACGCCTCCATGCTGTTGTACTCGGCCCTGCACCTGTGCGGCTACCACGTCTCCATCGATGACATTCGCAACTTCCGGCAGCTGCATGCCCCCACCGCGGGCCACCCGGAGTACGGCGAATGCCCCGGGGTCGAGACCACCACCGGTCCGCTGGGTCAGGGATTCGCCAACGCCGTGGGCATGGCCCTGGGTGAGCGCCTGCTGGCGGACACCTTCAATCGCGACGGCTTCCCGATCATCGATCACCGTACCTGGGTGATCGCCGGCGACGGCTGCCTCATGGAAGGCATTTCTCACGAGGCCGCCTCCCTGGCGGGCACCCTGCGGCTCGGCAAGCTGGTGTGCATCTACGATGACAACGGCATATCCATCGACGGTGAGGTGGGCGGCTGGTTCACCGAGGATGTGGCGGCCCGGTTCGAGGCCTACGGCTGGCGGGTGATCCGCGACGTGGACGGCCACGACGGTGAGGCCGTGCACCAGGCGCTCTGCCAGGCGCTGGCCCACGACGATCGCCCCACCCTGATTCTCGCGCGTACGGTCATTGGTTTCGGTGCACCCCACAAGGCGGGTACCGCCGACGTCCACGGCGCCGCGCTGGGCGAGGACGAGGTGGCGGCCGCGCGCAAGCGGCTCAACTGGGGCTCGCCGCCGTTCGAGATTCCCGAGCACCTGTACCGGGAGTGGGACTGTCGGCCCCGCGGTGCCGCGCTGCAGGGCGACTGGGAGGCAATGTTCGACCGGTATCGTGCCGAGTACCCGGAGCTGGCCGCGGAGCTCACCCGCCGCATGGCGGGCGAGCTGCCGGAAGGCTGGGCCGAACCCATTCGCGCCGTGGCGCGGGAAGCTCAGGCTGCCATGGAGCCGCTGGAGACGCGGAAGTCGTCGCAGCGCTGCCTGGGCGCCTTGGCCGAGACCCTGCCCGAGTTGTTCGGCGGCTCCGCCGACCTCACCGGCTCCAACGGCACGCGCTGGAAGGGTGCCCCGGACAGCCGGTATCTGAGCTACGGAGTCCGCGAGTTCGCCATGACGGCCATCACCAACGGCCTGGTACTGCATGGCGGCCTGCGTCCCTTCTCGGGCACCTTTCTGGTGTTCATGGAGTACGCCCGAAATGCCGTGCGCCTGGCGGCGCTGATGAAGATCCCCAACGTCTTCGTCTATACCCACGATTCCGTGGCCTTGGGCGAAGACGGCCCGACCCACCAGCCGGTGGAGCAGCTCACCAATCTGCGCACCACGCCTGGCCTGTCGGTGTGGCGGCCCTGCGACACCGTGGAGAGCGCGGTGGCCTGGGAAGCCGCCATCGCGAACCGCCACGGGCCCACGGCCCTGGTGTTCACCCGGCAGAAGACGGCGCCCCAGGCCCGCGACGAAGCGACCCTCGCCCGTGTCGCCCGTGGCGGCTACGTGCTCCGCGCCGAGCCGCCGGGGCGGGAGCCGGACGCCGTCGTCATCGCCACCGGCTCCGAGGTGGAGATGGCGGTGGCCGCCGCCCTGCGCCTGGACCGGGAAGGCCTCGCCGTGCGGGTGGTGTCCATGCCCAGCGTCGACGTGTTCCGGCGCCAGGACCAGGCGTATCGCGACTCGGTGCTGCCGCCGAGGTCGCGGGCGCGGGTGGCCGTGGAGGCGGGCCATCCCGACTACTGGCGAGCCTTCGTGGGCCTGGACGGCGAGGTGGTGGGCATCGACCGCTTCGGATTGTCCGCCCCGGCAGCGGACGCCATGCGGGAATTGGGCATGACCGAGGAGAACGTGGCCGCTGCGGTGCGCACCGTGGTGGCGCGACTGAACGGAGACCACTGATGGCCGCACGAAAGTACCCGCGCAAGGAGATGACGGACCTCGACCTCGCCGGCAAACGGGTTCTCATCCGTGAGGACCTGAACGTGCCGATCAAGGACGGCAAGGTCACCAGCGATGCGCGCATCCGCGCGGCGCTGCCGACCCTGCGCCAGGCGTTGGATGCCGGCGCGGCCGTGGTGGTGATGTCGCACCTCGGCCGTCCCGAGGAGGGCCGCCACGACGACCGGTATTCCCTGGCGCCCGTGGCCGAGCGCCTGGGCGAGCTTTTGGGCCGTCCCGTGCCGCTCATCCGCGACTGGCGGATCTCCGGCGCCGGCGTACGGCCCGGCGAGATCGCCCTGCTGGAGAACGTGCGTTTCCTGGAAGGCGAATCGAAGGACGACGACGCCCTGGCCCAGGCACTGGCGGGGCTGTGCGACGTGTACGTCATGGATGCGTTCGCCACCGCGCACCGGGCGCAGGCCTCCACCCACGGCGTCGCCAAGTTCGCCCCGGTCGCCTGCGCCGGACCGTTGCTGTCCGCGGAGCTCGACGCCCTCGAGCTGGCGCTGGCCGATCCCCGGCGTCCCATGATCGCCATCGTCGGCGGCGCCAAGGTTTCCAGCAAGCTCGAGGTGCTGGACGCGCTGTCGGAGGTGGCGGACCGCATCATCGTCGGCGGCGGCATTGCCAACACGTTCATTGCGGCCGCGGGCCACGAAGTGGGCAAGTCGCTCTACGAGGCGGATCTGGTGGACGCCGCGAAGCGCATCGCCGGCAAGGTGGACGTGCCGCTGCCGGAGGACGTGATGGTGGGCAAGCGGCTGGACGAGCAGGAGCCCGCCCAGGCGAAGCGTCTGGACGAGGTGGCCGATGACGACATGATCCTCGACATCGGCCCCGAGACGTCCCGGCAGTGGGCTGCCTCCCTGGACGGCGCCGGCACCGTGCTGTGGAACGGGCCGGTGGGCGTGTTCGAGATCGACCAGTTCGGCGAAGGCACCCGGGTGCTGGCGGAGGCCATCGCCCGGAGCGGCGCCTTTTCCATCGCCGGTGGCGGTGACACCCTGGCGGCCATCGACAAGTACGGGGTGCGCGACGGCATCTCGTACATCTCCACCGGTGGCGGTGCATTCCTGGAGTTCGTGGAGGGCAAGACCCTGCCGGCGGTGGCCGTGCTCGCCAGCCGGGCCGATGATTGACGGCGGATTCGACCCGGACGCACTGCGACGGGACCTGCGCCCGCTGATTCCCGGCGACCCTGTCCTCCTCACTCCTGAGGAGGACGCCTACCTGCGCCACTATGGCATCCACTTCGTCGAGGAGTTTCCCCAGCTCAGCCACAGCTTCGGAGCGGTGCAATCGGCGGAGTACAGCATCGCCGCTCATCTGTGGATGCCGGCCCAGGCCCAGGGCACTGCGGTGGTGATTCACGGCTACTACGACCACACCGGCCTGTACGGACACCTGATCCGTCACCTCATCGAGCACCGACTTGCGGTGGTGTCGTTCGACCTGCCCGGTCACGGCCTGTCCTCCGGTGTCCCGGCGAGCATCGACACCTTCGAGCACTACGTGGCCGCCTTCGAAGCCTGCATGGCCGCGCTGGAAAGTCATCTGCCAGAGCCCTGGTTCCTGTTCGGGCAGAGCACGGGCGGCGCCATCGCCATGGAGTGGCTGCTGGCCGGCGGCTACACCCGGGAGACCGCCCCGTTCGCCCGGGTGGTGCTGCTCGCGCCCCTGGTGCGGCCGTACCTCTGGCCGGTGAACCGGGTGGTCTACGAGGTGGCCCGGCGGTTCATCCGGGAGCGGCCGCGGACCTTCACCAGCAACGCCGAGAATGCCGAGTTCCTGGAGTTTCTGCGGCATCGGGATCCGCTGCAGGCGCGCACCCTCCCGGTGCGCTGGGTCACCGCCATGCTGGATTGGCGGCGCCGCTTCGAGCGTCACGCCCCCACCGACCTCGAGCCCCTGGTGATCCAGGGGCGGGCGGACCGCACCGTGGACTGGCGTTACAACGTGAAGGTCATCTCGGAGCTGTTCCAGCCGCGCATCTTCTACATCCCGGAGGCGCGGCATCACCTGGTGAACGAGTCGCCGGCGATCCGCGCCCGCATCTTCCAGGCCATCGACGGCGAGCTGTTCGGCAGCCGTTGATCCCCCGGCCCCGGCCCCGGCCCCGGCCGCACGGCCGCACGGTCGCTCGCGCGGCCCGTGAAACTGATACCCGCGTCACACTGCAGGTTCGGCAGCGGTTGCTATAGTCAAAAAACGAGCCCGCCTCCGAGGCCGCCATGAGCACCCGATTCCGGCCCAGACCCCCTGCGCCCTGGCCCGCCATCTGCGCCCTCGGAATGATGATGGTGCTGCTGGTCGGCGGGTGCGAGTCGCCGGGCCAGCGCCGCGACGGGCGTGACCTCCCTCAGCCGCGCCTGCCGCCGGTGGTCCCCACGCCGGAACTGGCCGAACTGCCCCCTCCCAGACCGCGCAGCGTGGCGCTGGTGCTTTCCGCCGATACCGTGCACTACGCCGCGGTGGCCGATGCGCTGGACGAACGTCTCCCCGAGGCCACGGCGCGCTATCGACTCCAAGGCCAGGACCCCGCCACCGTGCTGCAGGCCATCCAGCGCGCCGGCCACGCGGAGGCCGTCGCCATCGGACGTCAGGCGCTGGCGCTGTTGAGCCCCACCGACCTTCGCGTCGCCTACTGTCAGATCTTCCAGTCGCCGAGCCCGGCAACCGGCCCGGCGCCCTCGGGGGTCGCGGCACTGCCGGGCTACGGCGCCCAGTTCGACGCCTGGACGGCGCACCGACCGGGCCTCGCCCGCGTCGGCCTCATCACCGGGCCGGGGCGCGACGAGGCGGCGGCGGAGATCGACGCCGCGGCACGCTCCCGGGGGTTGGAGGTGCGGCGGGCCGTGGTGCGCTCCGACAAGGAGCTCCTGTACGTGTTCCGCCGCATGGTGCCCGAGATCCAGGGCTTCCTGCTCTACCCGGACGCACGGGTGCTGAGCCCCGGCACCCTGCGGGACGTGATCGCCTACGCGGCCAAGCACGACGTGGAGGTGCTCACCTACAACCGCGCCATCTTCGACATTGGCGCCGGTCTGCTGATATCCGCGGATCCCGCGGAAGTTGCCGACAAGGTGCTGGCGGTGCTGGATCCGGCTGCCGCCGGGAGCGCCGAGCTGTCGCTGTCCCGGGTGATGATGGAAACCCACGACGGCGACCCGGTGGCCGAGCGGTGATGCGGACGGCAGAGCCGGGGCAGGGTTCTCCGGAAGCAGGGCTGCCGCGCAGGACCCTGGTTGGCGAGCTGCTGCTCGCTCAGCTCTCTTTCGCCTTCGCGCTGGGGGTGGTGGCGGTGGTGACGGTGTGGTCGGTGGCCGATTGGGTGGTGCGCGACAACCTCTCGGCCTGGGCGCGCCAGTGGATCGCTGAGCTCGACACCCTGGGCGGCGCGTTGTACGCGTCGGACGATCCTGGGCGCTATCTGCAGGTGGAGCAGTACGTCGACAAGTTCCCGGAGATCGCCTTCGTTCGCTACTACGACGTGGACGGCTCCGTTCTCTTCCGCCACGGGCCCGAGGGCAGGGCTGCAGACTACCCGCCCCTGGCGGATCCGGTGCTGGCGCGGCTCGCTGCCCGGGACGCCGCCGACGGATACGTCCTGGACGAAACGTCCCTGGCGCCGCTGGTGAGTGTCAGTGGCGCCGTCCGGGTCACCTCCATCGCCTCGGACAGCCTGTTCGACATCGACAGCCTCGACGACGCCGAGACCCGCTCCGAGGTCGTGGGGTTCGTGGAGCTCGGTCTGGATTACCAGCGCTACGACCACCAGTTGGTGCAGAGCGTGAGCCTGGGCAGCGCCGTCACCGCCCTCACGTTCCTGGTGCTGATGCTGGCAGGCCGGGTGATGCTGCGCCGCGCCGTGCAGCCGCTGGTGGATCTGCAGGAGCCCCTGCGCCAGCTCGCGGAAGGCGATGGGGAGGTGAAGATCCCGCTGTCGGAGCATCGGGAGATCGCCGCCATCGCCCAGGCGCTGCGCCGGGCAGTGTCACGGATCCGGCGGCGGGATTGGAGCCTGAGGCGTCTGGCGAACTACGACGATCTCACGGGCTTGCCGAACCGGCGGCATTTCGAGGAGCTGCTGGGCGCGGCGCTCGCCGACGGTGAGCGCCCGCTCGCCGACGGTGAGCGGCCGCCGGCGGCCGTGCTGTTCCTGGACCTGGACCACTTCAAATACATCAACGACGTCCTCGGCCATTCCGCCGGAGACGTGATGCTGCGCCAGGTGGCCTCGCGCCTGGTAGCGGCGGTGAAGGAGACCGACGTGGTGGCCCGGTTCGGCGGCGACGAGTTCATGCTGCTGCTGCGTGGGGTATCGGCCCCCGAGGCGGTGCAGACGGCAGGCCGGCTGCTGGCGGAGATCCGCGACTACCCCCTGGTCTACGAGCGCCGGTCCTTCAGCCTGAACGGCAGCATCGGCATCACCACGGTGACCGCTCCGTACACCGTGGACGAGCTGCTGGCGCAGGCGGACATGGCCTGCCATCAGGCCAAGACGGACGGGCGCAACCTGGTGCGCCTGTTCGAGCCCGAGGCCGGAGCGGTGGAGTCCCTGGAGACCGACCTGAGCCAGCTCGAGAAGCTGAAGACCGCCCTGCGGGAGGACCGCTTCGTGCTGTTCTTTCAGCCCATCGTCAGCCTGGATTCCGGCGCCTTCACCCACTACGAGGTGCTGCTGCGACTCGACGACGGTGGGGAGCTGGTCGCCCCCGGCGCGTTTCTCTCCGCGGCCACCCGGTTCGGTCTCATGCAGGAGATCGACCGCTGGGTGATCGATCACGCTCTGGAGGAGCTCGCTCGGCTGCGGACACGGGCGCCGGAGCTGCGCTTCACCATCAACGTCTCCGGCGCGAGCTTCGTGGGCGGCGAGCTGGACGGCTACGTCGCCGAGGCTCTCGAACGGCATCGTCTGCCCGCCACCGCCGTGGTGTTCGAAATCACCGAGCAGGTGGCGGTAGGCAGCTTCGCCAATGCCACCCGGCAGATCGACGCGCTGATGAAGCTGGGCTGCGAGTTCGCCATCGACGATTTCGGCGCCGGCTACAGCTCGCTGAACTACCTCAAGCAGCTTCCCATGCAGTACATCAAGATCGACGGCGCCTTCATCGGCAGGATCGTCGACAGCCCCGTGGATCAGGTGATCGTCCGCTCCATCGCCGAGATCGCCCGGGTGCTCGGCAAGAAGACGGTGGCGGAGTTCGTGGGCGACGACGCTACCCTCACGCTGTTGCGCAAGCTCGGCATCGACTACGCCCAGGGCTACCACGTGGGCCGGCCGACGCCGGCGGTGGCGGTGGGCAACGTGGTGGCCGTGCCGCGGCAGCGACGCCGGGGAGCGCGGCGGGCGGCGGGATAGCGGCCCTACCCAGTCAGAACAGCACCCGGGCCTTGATGGTTCCGGGCACCTCCCTCAGCGCCTTCAGCACCGGCTGCGAGTAGTCGGCGTCGATGTCGATCACCACGTAGCCGATGGTCGGGTTGGTCTGCAGGTATTGCCCCGCCACGTTCACCCGATGGTCGGACAGCACCTGGTTGATGGCGGACATGACCCCTGGCACGTTGCGATGGATGTGCAGCAGCCGGTGCTGCCCGGCGTGCTCCGGCAGCGCCACCTCCGGAAAGTTCACCGCCGAAAGAGTGGAGCCGTTGTCGCTGTAGCGGATGAGCTTCTCGGAGACCTCGATGCCGATGTTCTCCTGGGCTTCCTGGGTGCTGCCGCCGATGTGGGGCGTGAGGATCACGTTGTCCAGGCCCCGCAGCGGCGAGTGAAACGGCTCGTCGTTGCTCTTCGGCTCCTCGGGAAACACGTCGATGGCGGCGCCGAGCAGCGCCCCGTCGCGCAGCCGCGCGGCCAGGGCATCCAGGTCGATGACGTTGCCGCGGGAGGCGTTGATCAGCACCGATGCGGGCTTCATTGTCGCCAGCGCTTCGGCATCGATCATCATTCGCGTCTGGGGGGTGGCCGGAACGTGCAGGGTCACCACGTCCGCGGTGCGGAGCAGCTCCGGCAGGCTCTCGACCTGCCGCGCGTTGCCCAGGTTCAGCTTCTTCACCACGTCATAGAAGATGACGTTCATGCCCAGGCCCTCGGCGAGCACGCCGAGCTGAGCGCCGATGTTGCCATACCCGATCACGCCGAGGGTCTTGCCGCGGACCTCGAAGGCCGAGCGCGCGGACTTCTGCCAGGCACCGCAGTGCATCAGCGCGCTCTTCTCGGGCACACCCCGGAGCAGCAGGATCGCCTCGGCCAGCACCAGCTCGGCGACGCTGCGGGTGTTGGAGAACGGCGCGTTGAACACGGGAACGCCGGCCGCGGTGGCGGCCGTCAGATCCACCTGATTGGTGCCGATGCAGAAGCAGCCCACCGCCATCAGCCGGCGCGCCGCCGCCAGCGCCTGGGCATCGAGCTGTGTCCGGGAGCGGATGCCCAGCATGTGGACGTCGGCGACGGCCGCCGCCAACGCCTCTCCCTGCAGCGCGTGGCCGAGGGCGGTGACGTTGCGGTAGCCGGCGCTTTCCAGGTTCGCCGCCGCCGACGGGTGCACGCCTTCCAGCAGCAGAACACGGATCTTGTCTTTGTCGAAGGAGGTCGTGCGCAAGGCCTGTGGGTCCCGTGGAGAAAGGGCGCATATACTAGCAACCCCCATGGCGAGCAAGGCGAAAATGTCCCAAGTCCTCGATGAACGGCTTTCACCCGGACAGGTGCGCCGGGACGACGAGGCGCTGACAACCTGGGGCTGCGACTGGACCCGCAGCTTCGCCGTGGCGCCCAGCGCGGTGGTGTTCCCGGAGTCGGTGGACGACGTGGTGCATCTGGTGAAGCTCGCCAACGCGGAAGGCCTCGCCCTGGTCCCCTCCGGCGGCCGCACCGGTCTTTCCGGCGGCGCCGTGGCGGGGAACGGCGAGGTGGTGGTTTCCTTCGACCGGATGAACCGGATCCTCGGCTTCGAGCCCGCCGATCGGCTCGTCACGTGCCAGGCGGGGGTGATCACCCAGGTCCTGCAGGAGTACGCCGAGAGCCAGGGGCTCTACTACCCGGTGGACTTCGCCTCCGCGGGCTCCAGCCAGCTCGGCGGCAACATCGCCACCAACGCCGGTGGCATCAAGGTCATCCGCTACGGGCTCACCCGCAATTGGATCGCCGGGCTCAAGGTGGTGACGGGGCGCGGCGACGTGCTGGAGCTGAACCGGGGACTGGTGAAGAACGCCACCGGCTACGATCTGCGCCACCTGTTCATCGGCTCGGAAGGCACCCTGGGCTTCGTGGTGGAAGCGGACGTGCTGCTGACCGCGCCGCCGGAGCCCCAGCTCGTGATGGTGCTGGGGGTGCCGCGGTTTCGCGATCTGCTCCGCGTGCTGGCCCGGTTTCAGAGCGCCCTGACGTTGTCCGCGTTCGAATTCTTCTCGGAGCTCGCCCTCACCAAGGTGGTGACGCACCGCAAGCTGCCCCGCCCCCTGGCCGTCGCCACCGATTTCTACGCCCTGGTGGAATTCGACGAGAGCGCTCTGGAGCAGGCGGCCGAGGCCTTCGAGCATTGCCTGGAGCAGGGATGGGTGGCGGACGGGGTGCTGAGCCAGTCCCAGGCCCAGGCGGCGAATCTCTGGCAGCTACGGGAAGGCATCTCCGAGAGCATCGCCGGCTACACCCCCTACAAGAACGACGTATCGGTGCGCATCTCGGTCATGCCCGATTTCCTCGACGAGGTGGACGCGCTGGTGCAGCGCAGCTACCCGAATTTCGAGGTCTGCTGGTACGGCCACATCGGCGACGGCAATCTGCATCTGAACATTCTGAAGCCCGCCGAGCTCAGCCAGCCGGAGTTCTACGAGATGTGCCACAGCATCAGCCCGGGCGTGTTCGAGCGCGTGGCGGCCCGGGGCGGCAGCATCTCCGCGGAGCACGGGGTGGGGCTCTTGAAGCGGGATTTCCTCCGCTTCTCCCGGAGCCGCGAGGAGATCGAGATCATGCGCGGCGTGAAAGCCGTGCTGGATCCGAACGGCATCATGAACCCGGGCAAGCTGTTTCCCGCCGGCTCGGGCTAGAAGCGCTCCACCCCCCGGGGCGTGGCCATGAACACCACGTCGGCGGCCTCGGCGGCGAAGATGCCGTTGCACACCACGCCCACGATGTTGTTGATGGTGCGCTCCATGGCCAGCGGATCGACGATGCTGAGCCCGTGGACGTCGAGAATCAGGTTGCCGTTGTCGGTGACGAAGTCATGGCGCAGCTCGGGGTGACCTCCGAGCTCCTTCAGCTGTCGGGCCACCAGGCCCCGCGCCATGGGAACGACCTCCACCGGGAGAGGAAATCCGCCCAGAAGCTCCACCCGCTTGCTCTCGTCGACGATGCATACAAACTCACGGGCGGAGGCGGCGACGATCTTCTCCCGGGTCAGCGCGCCGCCGCCCCCTTTGATCATCTGCCGGGCGGGGTTCACCTCGTCCGCGCCGTCCACGTAGACGCTGACGCCATCCACCGCGTTCAGGTCGAGCACCGGAATGCCGTGGCCGCGCAGCCGCTCGGCGCTGGCCTCGCTGCTGGCCACGGTGGCGTTGAAGGTGTGCTTGACGCGGGCCAGCGCGTCGATGAAGTGGTTTGCGGTGGAGCCCGTGCCGATTCCCACCACGCTCGAAAGCTCGAGACGAGGTGCCACGTAGGCCAGGGCGGCTTCCGCCGCACTGCGTTTCTGCTGCTCTTGGTCCATACTACCTCGTTTGTCCGACGACCCTAAACATGCTGGAAGGCTACGTAAAGAAGATTCTCTCGTCCCGCGTCTACGACGTGGCCGTGGAGACGCCGCTGCAACCGGCGCGAAGCCTCTCGCGCCGCACCGGCAAGCGGGTGCTCCTCAAACGAGAAGACATGCAACCGGTGTTCTCGTTCAAGATACGCGGCGCCTACAACAAGATCGCCCAGCTTTCCGCGGAGGAGCGGGAGCGCGGGGTGATCACCGCCTCGGCCGGCAACCACGCCCAGGGCGTAGCGCTGTCGGCGCGCGAGCTGGACATCAGAGCCATCATCGTCATGGGGCGCAACACTCCGAGCATCAAGGTGAACGCGGTGCGGGATCTCGGCGCCCGGGTCGTGCTCCACGGCGACGGCTTCGACGAGGCGCGAGCCCACGCCGAGCAGCTCATGGTCAAGCACGGCTACACCTTCGTGCACCCGTACGACGACGTCGACGTGATCGCCGGACAGGGCACGGTGGGCATGGAGATCATGAACCAACACGCCCGGGCGCCGGCGGCCGTGTTCGTGCCCGTCGGCGGCGGCGGTCTGGTGGCGGGCATCTCCGCCTACGTCAAGTATCTCTCGCCGGCTACCCGCATCATCGGCGTGGAGTCCGAAGGCTCCGCCTGCCTCGCCGCCGCCATGAAGGCCAACCGCCGGGTCAAGCTGCCCTACGAGTCCCTGGACCTGTTCGCCGACGGGGTCTCGGTGGCCCAGGTGGGACGGGAAACTTTCAAGGTGGCACGACGGTGCGTGGACCAGGTGATCACCGTGAGCACCGACGAGATCTGCGCTGCGGTGAAGGACCTGTTCGACGATACCCGCGCCATCGCCGAGCCCGCCGGGGCGCTGGCCGTGGCGGGGCTGAAGCGCTACGTCGAGCTCGAGCGGCAGGCGGGTTCCACGCCGGCGGAGGAGGAAAGCTTCGTCGCGGTGGTCAGCGGGGCCAACGTGAACTTCGACCGGCTGCGCCACATTTCCGAGCGCGCCGAGGTGGGGGAGCAGCGGGAAGCCATCCTCGCGGTGACCATTCCCGAGGAGCGGGGAAGCTTCCGCCGTTTCTGCCAGACCCTCGGCAAGCGCTCCGTCTCGGAGTTCAACTACCGCTATGCCCGCGACGACGAAGCCCACGTCTACCTGGGGTTGCAGGTGGGGGCCCAGGAGGATCGCGACAGCGTCATCGCCAGCCTCGACGCGGCGGGTTACGCCGTGACCGACATGACCGACAACGAGGCCGCGAAGCTGCACGTCCGGCACATGGTGGGGGGGCGCACCTCCGGCGGCAAGAGCGAGCTGCTCTACCGGTTCGAGTTCCCCGAGCGGCCGGGGGCGTTGCTGCGCTTTCTGTCGGTGCTGGGCACCCAGTGGAACATCACCATGTTCCACTACCGCAACCACGGGGCCGCCTGGGGTCGGGTGCTGGTGGGATTCGAGGCGGAGCCGCGGGATCGGGAACACCTCGGCGCGTACTTGAAGCGCATCGGCTACCGGTACTGGGAGGAGACGGACAACCCCGCCTATCACCTGTTCCTGCGATAGTCGCGGCGCCTAGTCCCCCGGGGCCAGCACGTAGCGTTCGAACTCCTCCTCGAACACGAGCCGGGTCGGATCGTCCATCCGGTCGATGTACAACCGGCCGTCCAAGTGGTCGAACTCGTGCTGGAACACCGTGGCGAGAAAGCCGCGCAGCTCCAGCTCCTGGGGCCCGCCATCGAGATCCTGTGCCGTGACCCGCACGTGCTGGGGGCGCTCCACGAAACCCCGCAGGCCCGGCACCGACAGGCAGCCCTCCCAGTAGCCGGCAGCTGTCGGATCGAGCACCTCGATCTCGGGATTGACGAACACGGTGAGGGGCATGGCGGGAATCTCGCCGTAGCGGCTCGCGGTGCCGCCGATCTCGATGATGGCCAGCCGGATCGACTCGTTCACCTGGGGTGCGGCCAGGCCGATGCCGCCGGCGTGATGCAGAGTCTCCACCATGTCGTCCACCAGGCGGCGGATGTGGGCGCTGCCGATTTCCTCCGCCGTGAGCGGGCGCGCCCGCCGGCGCAGCGTCGGATGGCCCATGCGAATGATCTCTCTGACCGCCACTGTCTCCTCACCGTGTCTCGAAGGACTGCCAGCCATTTTCCGTGATGACGCCGTCCAGCGGTACGTCCCAATCCGCCGACGGTAACGGCTCCGGGCTGCGCTGCACCTCGTGGGCCACCCCCACCAGGCGCGGGCGGAGCATCGCCGGCAGCCGACCCAGGTAACGGTCGTAGAAACCGGCGCCCATGCCGAGCCGCACGCCGCGGCCGTCGAACGCCACCAGGGGCATGAGCAGCAGGTCCAGGCCCAGGGGCGCGACGAAGGGAGCACCCGGGGCAGGCTCGGGAATGCCGAAGCGGTTCGTCACCAGGGGGATGTTGCCCCGGTACCGGTAGAACTCCAGAGCCTCGTGGTCGCGAACCACCGGGAGGGCCACCCGCTTCCGGGTGGCGAGCAGCCTGCCGAGCAGCGGCAGCGTGTCCACCTCGCCGTCGTTGGCCATGTATACGCCCACTGTCCGCCCCCGCAGGGCGAGGCCGCAGGTGAAGAAGTGCCGGGCCACGGCCTCGGCGTGAGCCGCCTGAGTCGCGGGATCCAGGGCTCGACGCAGGCGCCGGAAGCGGCGCCGCAGCGCCCGCCGCCCGGCGGGACCCGCAGACGCGGAACGTGGGGCTGAGTCGCTCAATGAACAGGCATCTCGATGAGATCTCCCAAGATGCCGCTGTCGGTATTGCCCTGAACCGTCCGGTTCAAGGCGGAGACCTCCGAGCGCGGTCCCAGGCTTCCCAACCCGCTCGCGCGGAGTCGGGCTTGCTCACAGACCACGTCTTCAGCCCCCTGGTATAGCTCTAACGGCTCAAGGACGACTACCAACTGGCGAACATCCCAGGAGACCCGATGATTATAGCGGAAAGTCGGTGCGGACGACCCTGCGGGATTGAGGAAGATTCGTTGTTCGCTATCCGCCATCCGCTATCCGCAGGAGGGGCGTTGCCAGAATCGCGGTCAACTTCTTCTGGGGCGTTAAGTTTCGCCTGGATCGCTTGGGTCTGGCGTTATGCCTCCAGCGGACAGCGGACAGCGGACAGCGGACAGCGGACAGCAGACAGCGGACAGCGGACAGCGACCTACAATCCCAACTGCTTATGCTCGGCCAGCGCTTCACCGACGCGCTCGTTGAGCTGCTTGACCTTCACCTGGGTTTCCCGGGTCGCT
>JAWLGU010000006.1:70770-96584 GCA_041690675.1 Pseudomonadales bacterium
CGGACAGCGACCTACAATCCCAACTGCTTATGCTCGGCCAGCGCTTCACCGACGCGCTCGTTGAGCTGCTTGACCTTCACCTGGGTTTCCCGGGTCGCTTCCTCCACGGCGTTGCGCTTCTGCAGCAGCTCGTTGGCCAGGTTGAGCGCCGTCATGACGGCGATGCGGTCGAGGCCGAACACCTTGCCCGACTCGCGGATCTGGCGCATCTGCTGATCCAGGTAACGGGCCGACGCGGTGAGCGCGTCCACCTCGTCGATGCGGCAGCTCACCTGGTATTCCTTGTCCAGGATCTTCACGCTGACGGTGGTGGTATCTGCCATTGGGTCAATCCTGCTCGAGGGCCTTGAGTCGGGTGATCATGGATTCAACCCGGCTCTTCGCCAGCTCGTTCTTCTCGATCAGCTTCGCGCGCTCGGTAGTCCAGTTCTGCTGCTGGGCGCGCAGCGCACGGTTCTCGCGGCTCAGGATGGCGCACAGCTCGATCAGCTCGGTCACCTTCTTTTCCAGGGCCGCCCACTCCGGACTCGACATCGGAAAACCCGTCAGTTTGGCGCGGGCGTAAGTGTGCGCTGATTGCATCGGCATGTGAAGGAGGCGTTCTGTTAGCATAGGCCGCACCTGTATCCGGAGGCTCGTGACCTCGTGGCCGATCTCACCGCGCTCGCGTTGAACGCCGCTCATGGCCTGCCGGTGGCCGAGCTGCACGGTGTGGTGTGCGGCCTCGCCGTGTGCCACAGCGACCGGGTGCCCATGCAGGATCTGGTGGAGCTGGTGGGGACGGAAGCCCTCACCGACGAGGCTGCTGTGGCGCGGTTCGTCGAGGCCAGCGTGCGCAACCTGAAGGCCCCGGACATGACCTTCGCGCCGTTGCTGCCGGAGGACGAAGCGGAGCTCTCCGCCCGCCTCGAGGCTCTGGGACAATGGTGCGGCAGCTTCCTCGCCGGGCTGGCAGCCGGGCTCGCCCGGCAGGGTGCGGGCAGCCTGGACGACTGTCCGGAGGAGGTGCAGGAGATCGTTCGCGACTTCTCGGCCATCGCTCGGGTCGACGCGGAGACTTCGGCCGATGACGAGACGGCAGCGGAACGCGAAGCCGCCGAGAGCGACCTGTTGGAGCTGCAGGAGTTCGTGAAGGTGGGAGTGCTGTTGATGATGAGCGTGTTCGGGCATGACGCCGACGATCCGTCCGAGTGAGTACCAGCGCCGGCGAGCGGCGCTGATGAGCATGATGCCCCCCGGCTCCGTGGCTGTGGTTCCCGCCGCCGGCATTCGATTGCGCAATCGCGACACCGAGTATCTGTTCCGCCAGGACAGCGATTTTCACTACCTGACGGGCTTCACGGAGCCCGACGCGGTGCTGGTGCTGGCGCCCGGCCGTGAGCACGGCGAGGTGATTCTGTTCTGCCGCGACCGCGATGCGCGCGCCGAGCTTTACGACGGCGAGCGCCTGGGACCCGAGCGGGCGGTGGAGGCGCTGCACCTGGACGACGCCTTTCCCGTGGCCGATATGGACGACATCCTGCCGGGCATGCTCGAGGGCCGGGACCGCATCTACATGACGCTGGGCGAGCACCCGGAGCTGGACAACAAGGTGATCCACTGGGTCAGGTCCATCCGCGCGCGGGAGGCCGGCGGGGCGCAGTCCCCCGGAGAGTTCGTGGCGCTCAAGCATCTGCTGCACGAGCAGCGGCTTTACAAGTCCGCTGCGGAGATCCGCATCATGCGGGAGGCGGCGCGCATCACCTGCAACGCTCACCGGCGCGCCATGGCCGCCTGCCGGCCGGGGATGACCGAGCTGGCCCTGGAGGCGGAGCTCATGCACGAGTTCCTCGTCAGCGGCGCCCGCTCGCCGGCGTATCCCAGCATCGTCGGGGCCGGCGCCAACACCTGCGTGCTGCACTACACCGCCAACGGCGGCACCATCCGGGCGGGCGATCTGGTGCTCATCGACGCCGGCTGCGAGTTCCAGCACTACGCCTCGGACGTGACCCGCACCTTCCCCGCCGACGGCACCTTCAGCCGCACCCAGCAGGCGATCTACGAAGTCGTGCTGGAAGCCAACCGTCGGGCCATTGCCAGTTGCCGGCCGGGGGCCCAGTTCACGACCCCGCACGAGGTGGCGGTGAGGGTCATGGTGGAAGGGCTTTTGGAGCTGAAGCTGCTGCGCGGCGACGCGGACGAGATCGTCGCCGATGGCTCCTACCGCACGTTCTGTCCCCACAACACCTCCCATTGGCTGGGCAGCGACGTTCACGACGTGGGCGACTATCGGGTGGGAGGCGCCTCCCGCGAGCTGGAGCCGGGCATGGTGCTCACCATCGAGCCCGGCCTCTACCTGCCGCCGGGCGACGCCACCGCCCATCTGCCGCCGCGCTGGCGGGGTCTGGGCGTGCGTGTCGAGGACGACGTGCTCATCACCCGGGACGGCTGCGAGGTGCTGACCGCGGACGCTCCGAAATCCGTCGAGGACATCCACCGGGTCATGAGGAAGCGCCGCCGTGACTGAGCTCGGCGGCGCCACGGCGATCTGCGACGTGGCGGTGGTGGGCGGCGGCCTGATCGGTGCTGCTGCCGCACTGGGGGTGGCCCGGCAGGGCCGCAGGGTGGTGCTGCTGGAGCCGTCCCAGCCGGCACTGCAGCGTGGGGTTCTGGGGGTGGACGTGCGCAACGTGGCGGTATCGCCGGCCTCCCAGACGCTGCTGCAGCGTCTCGGCGTATGGAGCCGAGTGGCCGGTGCCGCCTACCGGTCCATGGAGGTGTGGGAGGAGCGCGGCACCCGGGCCATGGTCTTCGACGCGGCCGAGGTGAACCGCGCCGAGCTCGGCTGGATCGTCGAGAACAGCGTGGCGACCGTGGCGTTGTGGGACGCCCTGCGCCGCCACGAGGGGGTGACCATTCGTCCGGCCCGGGTGCTCGGTGCGAAGCCGGGGGAAAGTGGCGTGGATCTGGAGCTGGAAGACGGCGGTATTCGCGCCCGCCTGCTGCTCGCCGCCGACGGCGCGCGGTCGCCCCTGCGGGCCGAACTCGGGGTCGCGGTGGAGACCTTCGATACCGGCCACGCGGCCCTGGCCACCGTGGTGCGCACCCGGCAGCCCCACGACGGGGTGGCGTATCAGCGCTTCCTCCTGGAGGGACCGGTGGCTCTGCTGCCGAGCCGGGAACCGCGGCTCTGCTCCGTGGTGTGGTCGCAGCCGCCGGAGCAGGCCGCCCGCCGCCGGGACATCCCGGAAGACGAGTTCTGCGCCGAGCTGGGCCGCTGCCTGCAGCACCGTCTCGGGGCGGTCGAGGCCGTCGACCAGCGGCTGGTGTTTCCCCTGCAGCAGCTTCTGGCGAGCACCTTCAATCCCCATCCCCGGGTCCTGCTCGTGGGCGATGCGGCCCGGGTGCTGCACCCGCTGGCCGGGCTCGGCGCCAACGTGGGCTTCGAGGACGTGCGGGATCTGCTCGCCGTGCTCGATGCTCTGCCCGCGAGCGCCGATCCGGGCACACCGGGGTTGTGGCGGGCCTTCGATCGCCGGCGCCGGGCCCGGGCCCGGCTGATGCTCGGCGTCATGAGCGGCCTGCGGCGGGTCTATGCCCGGGGCGACCCCGTGAGCCAGCTGCTGCGCAACACCGGCGTGGCATTGCTCGGCCGATTGGCCCCCGTGAAGCGCCAGGTCATGATGGAGGCCATGGGCCTCGGCGCGGTGGCGCAGGGCATGGCCCGCTGACGATCGGTCCATCGGTCGCCTGCATCCGGCGGCAGCGATACAATGCGCGCTCCTCGCCACCAGGGTGCCCCATGACCGAAACCGCTGCTCTTCGCCGTACCCCGCTGTACCAGGCTCACCTGGCCGCCGGCGGCAAGATGGTGGATTTCGCCGGCTGGGAGATGCCCCTGCATTACGGCTCCCAGATCGCCGAGCACCGGGCGGTGCGGGCCTCCGCAGGAGTGTTCGACGTCTCCCACATGACCGTGGTGGACATCGCCGGCGAAGGCGCCTTGCCGTTCCTCCGGCGCCTCGTGGCCAACGATGTGGCCAAGCTGAAAGGGCCCGGAAAGGCGCTCTACGGGGTGCTGCTGAACGAGTCCGGCGGCATTATCGACGACCTCATCGTCTACCGCCGCGAGTCCGGCTACCGGGCGGTGGTGAACGCGTCCACCCGCGACAAGGTGCTCGACTGGCTGGCCGCTCACCGCAGCGACGGTGTGGAGCTCGCCGAGCGCGACCTGGCCATGCTCGCCGTCCAGGGGCCCGAAGCCCTTGCTCGATTCCAGGCGGCATCCGGGTGGCGCCAGGTGGACGAAATCGCCCCGTTCACCGTGCGTGAACAGGGGGATTGGATGGTCGCCCGCACCGGCTACACCGGCGAAGACGGGGTGGAAGTGATCTTGCCGGCGGCGGATGCAGAGTCACTGTGGCGGGCGCTGCTCGAGGCCGGCGTGCAGCCTTCTGGCCTCGGAGCCCGGGACACGCTGCGCCTGGAAGCGGGGCTGAACCTCTACGGCCAGGACATGGACGAGACCACCAGCCCGCTGGTTTCCAACCTGGCGTGGACCGTGGCCTGGGCGCCCGAGGAACGGACGTTCGTGGGGCGGGAGGCGTTGGAGCGAGAGCGCGCCCGGGGGCCGGCCACCCGGCTCACCGGCCTGGTGCTGGAGGCGCGCGGGGTGCTGCGGCACGGCCAGCGGGTGGTTACGGAGGCCGGGGAAGGCGTGGTGACCAGTGGTATCTTTTCGCCGACGTTGGGGTACAGTATCGCGCTGGCGCGGCTCCCCCGGTCGGCGCGGGGCGAGTGCCAGGTGGTCGTGCGCGGCAAGCTCATGACGGCACGCATCGTCAAGCCGCCGTTCGTCCGCCAGGGAAAGAAAGTATTCGATTGAACTCCCTCGATCCGCGGGGCATCCCGCTCGAGCGAGGGCCGCAGCAGCCAACGAGGAACCGTTTCGGAGTCATTGATGAGCGAGATTCCATCCGAGCTCAAATACGCCCGCACCCATGAATGGGCGCGGCTCGAGGAGGACGGCACCGTGACGGTGGGCATCACGGACCACGCCCAGGAGGCGCTCGGTGACGTGGTGTTCGTCGAGCATCCGGAGGTGGGCCAGCAGCTCGCCGCCGAGGAGGAGGCCGCGGTGGTGGAGTCCGTGAAGGCGGCATCCGACATCTACGCCCCCGTTTCCGGCACCGTGGTGGCCGTGAACGAGGCTCTGGAAGATGCCCCGGAGAACGTCAACCAGGATCCGTACGGCAACGGCTGGTTCTTCCGCCTCGAGCCCGACGATCCCGCAGACCTGAACGATCTGCTGGACGCGGAAGGCTACGGGGAGTTTCTGGAAACCGAAGAGCACTGAGCACACCGGACTGGCGCACCCGGCCGCCCCCGCAGTAATACATTCAGAAGTCTGACGGAGCGTTGCATGCCTTTCATCCCGCACACGGCGGCGGAAGAGCGGCTGATGCTGTCCGAAATCGGCGTGGACAGCATCGAGGCCTTGTTCGACGAGATTCCCCAGGCGATGCGCGCCGGCGTCCTGACCCAGGTGCCGCACGGGGTCAGCGAAATGGAGATGCTAAGGGATCTGGGCGCCCGCGCGGCCCGTGACCGCGCCGGCGTGTGTTTCCTCGGCGCCGGCTGCTATGACCACCATGTCCCGGCGGCGGTGTGGGATCTGGCCTCCCGGGGCGAGTTCATGACCGCCTACACCCCCTATCAGGCCGAGGCGAGCCAGGGGACGCTGCAGGTGATCTACGAGTACCAGACCATGATGGCGGGACTCACCGGCCTGGATGTCTCCAACGCCTCGGTGTACGACGGTGCTTCCGGGCTGGCCGAGGCGGTGCTGATGGCGGTGCGGGCGAATCGCAAGGCGAGGAGCCGCACCGTGCTGGTGCCGGAGACCGTGCACCCCCATTATCTGGAGACGGCCCGCAACATCGTCGGCACCCAGGGCGTGGAGATCGTCAGCGTGCCGGTGGCGGAGGACGGCCGCGTGGATCGGGCTGGGTTGGCGGGAGCGGAACCGGCGGTGGCGCTGGTGCTGCAGCAGCCGAACTTCTTCGGTGTACTGGAAGACGTGAACGATCTCACCGACTGGGCTCACCAGCAGGGGGCGCTGGTCATCGCAGTGGTGAATCCGCTGTCCCTGGCGGTGCTGCAGCCTCCGGGCGAATGGGGGGAAACCGGTGCCGACATCGCCTGCGGCGACGGTCAGCCATTCGGCATTCCCATGTCCTCCGGCGGGCCGTCGTTCGGCTTCATCTGCTGCCGCGACGCCTTCGTCCGGCAGATGCCCGGGCGCATCATCGGCCGCACCGTGGACCTCGAGGGCCGCCCGGGATACACGCTGACCCTGCAGGCCCGCGAGCAGCACATCCGCCGCGGCAAAGCCACGTCGAACATCTGCACCAATCAGGGGTTGCTGGTGACCGCCGCAACCATTCATCTGAGCCTCTTGGGGGCGGCCGGGCTGTCGGCGGTGGCCAGGTCCTGCGCGGCCAACACCCGCCGCCTGGTGAGGCGGCTGACCGGCGTGGCCGGGGTGAGCCAGCGGTTTCCGGCGCCGTACTTCCACGAGGCGGTGCTCGAGCTGCCCACGGAGGCGGGCCCGGTGGTGGAGGCTCTGCTGGAGCACGGCATTCTGGGGGGGCTGGCGCTGGGCGACTACCGGCCCGAGCTGTCCCGCTCGCTTCTCGTCTGCGCCACCGAGAAGCGCACCGAGAGCGAGATCGAGGCCTACGGCCGGGCGCTGGAGGAGGTGCTGGTATCATGAGCGACCGTGACGTGACCCCCTCCCGACACCGGACCATCTTCGAGCTCGGCCGCGAAGGGCGCCTGGCTCGTGCCCAGCAGGTGGCGGCGCCGCCTGCGGAGGAGGCGCTGGACGGCATCCCCACCGAGATCCTGCGCGCGTCGCCGCCCAGGCTGCCCGAGGTCTCGGAGCTCCAGGTGGTGCGCCACTACACCACCCTGTCCCAGCGCAACTTCTCCATCGACACCCAGTTCTACCCCCTGGGCTCGTGCACCATGAAGTACAACCCGCGGGGTGCTCACGCGGCGGCCATGCATCCGGACTTCCTGGGCCGGCATCCCCTGGCGCCGGAGGCGGTGAGCCAGGGCTTCATGTCCTGCCTCTACGAGCTCCAGGAGATCCTCAAGGACGTCACCGGCATGCGCGGCGTGTCGCTGACCCCCATGGCAGGGGCTCAGGGGGAGTTGGCGGGGGTGGCCATGATCCGCGCCTACCACCAGGCCCGTGGCGACCACCAGCGCACCGAGATCCTGGTGCCCAGCGCCGCTCACGGCACCAACCCGGCCACGGCGGTGATGTGCGGCTACAAGGTGACCGAGGTCCCCGTGGACAAGCTCGGCGATGTCGATCTGGAGGCGCTGAAGGCCGCCGTGGGGCCGCAGACCGCGGGCATCATGATGACCAACCCGTCCACCTGCGGGGTCTTCGAGCGTCGCATCGAGGAAATCGCCCGGGTCGTCCACGACGCGGGCGGCCTGCTCTATTACGACGGCGCCAACCTGAACGCCATCCTCGGCCAGGTGAAGCCCGGCGACATGGGCTTCGACGTGCTGCACATGAATCTGCACAAGACCTTCGCCACGCCCCACGGCGGTGGCGGCCCGGGCGCCGGCCCCGTGGGGGTAGGTGAGCGCTTACTTCCCTTCCTGCCTACGCCCATCGTGGGCAAGGACGGCGATCGCTACCGCTGGCTGACCAAGGCGGATCTGCCCCAGTCCATCGGCCGGCTGTCGGGGTTTGCCGGCAACGCGGGCATCCTGCTGCGGGCGCTGGCCTACGCGCTCGTGCTGGGGCGGGAAGGCATGACTCGGGTAGGCCGGTACGCCACCCTGAACGCCAACTACCTGGCCCGGCGGTTGGAGCGGGCGGGGTTCGCCCTGGCCTATCCGGAGCGGCGGGCCACCCACGAGTTCATCCTCACTTTCGCCGAGCAGGCCAGGAATCTGCAGGTGAATGCCATGGACTTCGCCAAGCGCCTGCTCGACTACGGCATCCACTCACCCACCACCTACTTTCCGCTGCTGGTGCCGGAGTGCTTCCTGGTGGAGCCCACCGAGACGGAGACCAAGGCCGAGCTGGACGCCTTCGTGGATGCCCTGGTGGCCATTCAGCAGGAGGCGGAGTCCCAGCCGGACCTGGTGCGGGGGGCTCCCTACTCCCTGCCGGTGCGCCGGCTCGACGACGTCAAGGCGGCGCGCGAGCTCGATCTGGTCTGGGCGGAGCCGACGCCGCCGGCAACCGCGGGCTGAGCCCGGCTCAATCTTCCAGCGCGGCGTCGAGCTCTGCCAGCGACGTGATGGGAAGTGAGCAGCGAAAGCCTTCGCACCGGTAGGCCACCACGCCGCCGTCGGCGGGCAGGTCCGCCGGCAGGTAGGGCGGCGCTGCGCTGCTCTGGTGCGGAATGCCGTACACCATGCGCCACGGCTGGTAATCCCGGCGCGCCCGGTCGAGCCAGGGCGACAGCGCCTCGGCGGGGCCGCGGACCACAATGAGCTCGTTGGCCGCCAAGGTGGACTCCAGCGCCGTCAGCAGGCTGCAGTGAGCGGCCGGGTGTTGCGCCATCTGGCCCCAGGCCCAATCGATCGTTCGGTTGGCAGCCTCCAGGTACCGTGGCTCCGCCAGCAGATGGCCCAGATCCCACAACGCCCGGGCCGCGACGCCGTTGCCCGGAGGCAGGGCCTCGTCCTGGGTGGGCTTGGGGCGGAAGATGAGCGCCTCCTGGTCGTGGGCCGTGAAGTAGAAGCCGCCCGCAGCTGAATCCTCGAAGCGTTCCAGCAGAATCTCCGCCAGGTCCGCGGCGAAGCGCAGATCCTCGTCCCGCCATCGCACGGTCAGTAGCGTCAGCAACGCGTCCAGCAGGTAGGCGTGGTCGTCGAGGTACGCGGGGTACTTGGCCCGGCCTGCCTTCCAGGTGGCGTAGAGCGTGCCGTCCACGAACAGCGCCTCTCTCAGGAAATCGACGGCCGCCTGGGCCGCGTCCAGCCATTCGGCGGCCCCGAGCCGGGCTGCGGCGCGGGCCAGGCCCTTCACCGCCAGGCCGTTCCAGCCGGTGAGGATCTTATCGTCGGTGGCCGGCCGCGGCCGCTGATCCCGCTGCGTCAGCAGCTTGCGCCGGGCCGACGCCAGCAGGGCATCGGCTCGCTCCGGGGTCAGCGACAGGCGTTCCACCACGGAACGCCACGCGTCGTGCCGGTGCAGGATCCACCGGCCTTCGAAGTTCGCCGGCTTGTCCAGGCCGTAGAGCGTTTCCACCACCAGGTACTCGTCCGGGTCGAGCAGCCGCTTGACCTCCTCGCGCCGCCACAGGTAGTACTTGCCCTCCTCGCCCTCGGAATCCGCGTCCAGCGCTGCGTAGAAGCCTCCCTGCGGATGGCGCATCTCCCGGAGCATCCACTCGGCCGTCTCCCGGACCGCGCCGGCGAACAGGGCATCGCCACCCACCCCCAGGGCGTCGCTGTACAGGGCGAGCAGCAGCCCGTTGTCGTAGAGCATCTTCTCGAAGTGGGGGATCATCCAGCGTTGATCCGTGGCGTATCGGCAGAACCCGCCGCCCAGGTGGTCGTAGATGCCGCCCCGCGCCATCTTCGTCAGCGTGGTCATCACCATGTCCAGGGCCTGCCGATCCGGGGCGCCGGGGCTCTGCTCCGGCGCGCCCGGGTGGCGGCTGAAGGCCCAGGCCCTGAGCAGCCGCTCGAGGCTCGCGGGCATAGGGAACTTGGGCGCCGTGCCGAACCCCCCTTCCACGGCGTCGTACTGGCGGGCGAGCTGATCCCGGGCGGTCTCGAGCAGGCGCGGTGCCTCTGCGGGGCGTGCGCCCGGGTCGTCCGGGGCGGCCGGCGCCCCCGGATTCAGGCTGTCCAGCACGTCCACCACCCGCCGCCCCTGGGCATCCAGCTCCGCGCGGCGGGTCCGGAACAGCTCCGCGACCCGCAGCAGCACGTCCACCAGGCCCGGCAACCCGTAGCGGGCGGTCTTTGGAAAGTAGGTGCCGCCGAAGAACGGCACCAGCGTGTCCGGGTCCAAGAACATGGTGAGCGGCCAGCCGCCGTTCTGTTGGGTAAGGAGCTGGTGGGCAAGCTGGTATACTTTGTCGAGGTCCGGGCGCTCCTCGCGATCGACCTTGACGTTCACGAAGTGCGCGTTCATCACCTCCGCCACCTCCCTGTCCTCGAAGGATTCGTGGGCCATCACGTGGCACCAGTGGCAGGCCGAATAGCCGATGGAGAGCAGAATGGGCTTCTGGGCGCTCCGGGCCAGACGCAGCGCCTCGTCGTCCCAGGGGTGCCAATCCACCGGATTGTCCGCGTGCTGCAGCAGATACGGGCTGGTCTCGAAGGCCAGGCGATTGCTCATCGGAAGCTCCATGCGCACCCGAACTCGAAGCATCGTCTCACGGATGACGGGCCGCTAGAACCCGGTCGCGGTGCCGGACGCTCCGGCGATGCCGCGGCCGTGGGTGCAATTGGTATTTTTCCCGGGTTTGAGGTTCAATCGAGTGAAACATTTGTTGGACATGACGACAGTGGTTGATGCAGACGGTTACCGGCCCAACGTCGGGATCGTCCTCTCCAACGACCTGGGTCAGGTGCTCTGGGCCCGCCGGGTGGGCGGCCACGACGCCTGGCAGTTTCCTCAAGGCGGCATCAACGAGGACGAATCCCTGGAAGAGGCGCTGTTCCGCGAGCTTCACGAGGAAGTCGGGCTCGCGCCGGACAGCGTGCAGATCCTGGCCCGCACCCGGGGCTGGCTGCGCTATCGGCTGCCGAAGCGGCTGCGGCGTTACAACTCCAGTCCCGGCTTCAAGGGGCAGAAGCAGAAGTGGTTCCTCCTCAGGATGCTGGCGGACGACGACCGCGTTCACGTGGACGCCTGCGACAGGCCCGAGTTCGATCACTGGCGCTGGGTGAGCTACTGGTACCCGGTGCACCAGGTGGTGGATTTCAAGCGGGAGGTGTATCGGCGCGCCTTGAAGGAGCTCGCACCCCATCTGCCCTACGCCGGATCCGGCCCGGGCGGTCGGGCCGGGCGGAGAGCGCCTGGATGCTGACGACCCTCCGGCGGATCGTTCAGGACGTCGCCGCCGCCAGCAGTTTCCAGGAAGCGCTGCGCATCATCGTTCACGATGTCCGCGAGGCGCTGGGGACCGAGGTCTGTTCCATCTACCTGTTGAGTCCGGAGGGCGACCGTTACCTGTTCGTCGCCACCGAGGGCCTCAACCAGGACGCCGTGGGCAAGCTGTCCCTCAGCCTGGACCAGGGCCTGACCACGCTGGTGGCGGGGCGCGCCGAGCCCATCAACCTGGAGAACGCCAGCGAGCATCCGCGCTTTCACTACATTCCCGAGATCGGCGAGGAGCCGTTCAACGCCTTCCTCGGCGTACCGGTGATCCACCACCGCCAGGTGCTGGGGGTGCTGGTGGTGCAGCAGCGCGACAAGCGCCGCTTCGACGAGAGCGAGGAGGCGTTCCTCGTCACCCTCGCCGCCCAGCTCGCCACGGTGATGGCGCACGCCGAGGCCACTGGCGACATCCAGAAGATCTTCGACGTGTTCGGCGGCCGGGTCTCCGAGGCCAGCGACGTGATGTTCCGCGGTATCGCCGGCGCGCCGGGCATCGCCATCGGCACGGCGGTCGTGATGCAGCCGCCGGCGAGCCTGGAAGGCGTGCCCGAGCGGGAGGCCGAGGACGTCACGGTGGAGCTCATGGTGCTGGATCGCGCCATCAACGCGGTCCGACAGGACATCCGCCGCATCAGCGAGGAATTCTCCCAGAGTCTGCCCCGGGAAGAGCTGGCGCTGTTCGACGCGTACCTGCACATGCTCGACGACGACGCGCTGGCGGGTGACATCCGCGAGCGGGTGCGCCGGGGGATGTGGGCGCAAGGGGCGCTGAAACAGGTGATCCGCGAGCACGTGCGCCGCTTCGAGGCCATGGAGGATTCGTATCTGCGCGAACGCGGCGCCGACGTGAAGGATCTGGGCCTGCGTGTCCTCGCCTATCTCCAGGACATCCGCGCGCGCAAGACCCACTTCCCGCCGAACACGGTGCTGGTGGGTCACGAGGTGACGCCGAGCATGCTCGCCAACATCCCGCCGGAGAACCTGAAGGGCATCGTCTCGGTGCGCGGCTCGGGCAGCTCCCACGTGGCGATCCTGGCCCGGGCCCTGGACATTCCCGCCGTCATGGGGGCCGTGGACCTGCCGCTGGCGGATCTGGACGGCGAGCCGGTGATCGTCGATGGCTTCTACGGCGAGGTCTTCCTCAACCCGTCGAATCACCTCTCCGAGAGCTACGAGTCGCTCATCGCCGAGGAGCGGGAATTCGCCACCGAGCTCGAGGACTTGAAGGAGCTGCCCTCCATCACCCTGGACGGCTGGCGGGTAGAGCTGTGGGTGAACATCGGCCTCATCGGTGACATCTCCCGGTCCCTGGACCGCGGTGCGGAGGGCATCGGCCTGTTCCGCACCGAAGTGCCGTTCATGACCAAGGACCGCTTCCCCACCGAGGAGGAGCAGCGGGCCCTGTACCGCCAGCACATGGAGGCCTTCGAGCCCCGGCCGGTGACCATGCGCAGCCTGGACATCGGCGGCGACAAGGCGCTCTCCTATTTCCCCATCCACGAGGAGAACCCATTCCTAGGCTGGCGGGGCATCCGGGTGACCCTGGATCATCCGGAGATCTTCATGGTTCAAGCCCGGGCCATGATCAAGGCCAACGCCGGATTGCGCGGCGAGCTGCGCATCATGCTGCCCATGATCTCCAGCATGAACGAGGTGGAGGAGGCGAAGGCGCTGATCCACCGGGCCTACATCGAGGTGCTGGAGGAAGGGGTGCAGGTCAAGCAGCCCCTGGTGGGGGTCATGGTGGAGGTCCCGGCCGCCGTGTACCAGGCCCGCCAGCTCGCCCGCCGGGTGGATTTCCTGGCCGTGGGCTCCAACGATCTGACCCAGTACATGCTGGCGGTGGACCGGAACAACCCGCGGGTCGCCGATCTGTACCAGGAGACCCATCCGGCGGTGCTCACTGCCCTGCGCGAGGTGGCGCGGGCGGCGCACCGGGAGAACTCCTACGTGGGCATCTGCGGAGAGCTGGCCGGCAACCCCATCGGCGCGGTGCTGCTGCTGGCCATGGGGTACCACGTGCTGTCCATGAACGCCACCAACCTGCCCAAAGTGAAGTGGGTGATCCGCAACATCCGGCGCCGGGACGCCCGGCGCATGTTGGCCCGGGTGCTGCGCATGACCACCGCCGAGGAGGTTCAGTCGTTCATGCGCGCCCAGCTGCGCCAGGCGGGGTTGGGGCGGGTGGTGCCCTCGTATCATGCATAGCCGCCCCTGCCGGGGCGGCGCTGTCGGCTATCCGCTGTCCGCTGTCCGCAGGAACGATGCCCCCAGAATCTCGGCATTCGCCTCTTGCCGAAAGCTGACAGCTGATCGCTATACGTCTTTCGGTGGGCTGGGCGCTTCCACCCTCTCGAGATGATTGCTTCCCCGGGCCGTGGCGAAGGCGGCGCCGAAGCGCTCGCCCGAGCCGGGGTCGAGCAGATTGTCCACGTACCACCACTCGCCCTGGGCCCGGTCCGCGTCCAGGTCGAGCAGCAGGTAGCCGTGCTCGCGCAGGTTGACGTAGTGGATGTGGGGCCGGTCCCGGACCACGGCCGCCTCGCGTTCCTGCAGCGCGGGCGCCTCGCCTTCCGGTCCCGGGGAGGTGACGGAGGTGGTCACCAGCTCCACGGCCAGGCTGCCGCGCCCGGTGGCCCGGTCGTAGGCCTCGCTCGTGGGGTCCGGGGTGACGTCCATGGCCCAGGCGGTATGGATGTCGCCGGTGAGGATCACGGTGTCCCGGATGCGCTCGGCGGCGAGCTGGTCGAGGATCGCGTTGCGGGAAGCCGGATAGCCGTCCCACTGATCGGTGTTGAGCAGCAGCCCGTCGTCGGCGATGAGCTGGGCGAACATGAGCTGCTGGCCGATGAGCCGCCAGGCGCTGCCGCGGCGCACGGATGCCCGTAGCCGTTCCGCCAGCCAGGCGTGCTGATCGGCGCCGAGCAGGGTGCGCGCCGGATCGCGGATGGCAGGGGCGTCGGCGCGGTCCGCCACCTGCCGGCTGCGCCCGTGCAGCCGGGTGTCCAGCATGACGAGCTCCGCCAGCCCGCCGAGCCGAAAGCTGCGATAAATGTGCGGACCGTCGGCTCCGTGCTGCTCGCGGATGGGCAGCCATTCGTGGTA
Source organism: Pseudomonadales bacterium (assembly GCA_041690675.1). Classification (GTDB taxonomy): domain Bacteria; phylum Pseudomonadota; class Gammaproteobacteria; order Pseudomonadales; family Azotimanducaceae; genus UBA7803. Next base: position 85,007 of record JAWLGU010000006.1, read on the forward strand.
GGCGCGGATGGCCGCGCCGCGGCGGTCGTGCCAGGAACCCTCCCCGTCGTTGTGGTTCTCGGCGCCGTCGCGCCAGGCGTTGTTGGCACTTTCGTGGTCGTCCCAGACACAGATCCACGGGTGCTGGCGGTGGGCTTCCTGCAGATCCGGATCCGACTTGTACTGGGCGTGGCGGATCCGGTAGTCGGCGAGCGAGACGATCTCGTGAGCGGGCTGGTGCACCCGCCCGATGTCGCGGCCGTCGCCGTAGGTGCCCGCGGCGTACTCGTACAGGTAGTCGCCCAGGTGCAGCACCAGGTCCAGGTCGCTGCGGCGGGCGATGTGGCGATAGGCGCTGAAGTAACCGAAGGGGAAGTTGGAGCAGCTCGCCACCGCCAGGCGCAGCCGGCTCACGGCGTGCTCCGGCAGCGTGCGGGTGCGCCCCACCGGGCTCGCTTCCCCCAGCGCGTCGAAGCGGTAGTAGTAGGTGCGCCCGCCTTCCAGGCCCAGCGCGTCCACCTTGACGGTGTGGTCGCGGGCCGGGAGCGCCGTCACCACCCCCTGATTGACCACCCGCCGGAACCCGGGATCGGCCGCGATTTCCCAACGAACCGGCACCGGTCCCCGGGCGGTGATCCGGGTCCAGAGGATCACGCGGTCGGCCAGGGGGTCGCCGCTCGCGACCCCGTGCTGGAACACGTCGCCGACTTCCCGGTCCCGGCCGGATCCGCCTTCGGCGGCGCTGTCACCGGCGGCGCCGGCACATCCGCCACCGGCGGCCGCAGCGGCGGCGGCCAGCGAGGCCCCGGAAACGAATCGTCGACGCGTGATCATGCCGGCCCTCCCCCTGTCCCCGGCAACCATAGCCTCAGGCCGTCTCCCTGTCACCCCGGTTGTCCGCGCGCAACAGGTAGCCGCACGGGCACGAATCACTCCACGGCGAGCTCGAAGCTCGAGCGGTGCCCCGGCTCTCCGCCGGGGCCATACTGCTGCTCCACGAACCGTGCCCGCGGCTCGCACCCGCGCGCGTGCTCGAAGATCACCACAGTGCTGGCACGGGTGCCGTACTCCTCGCCGGCGATGAAGCAGGGCGCCACCCGGCGCTCCAGCTCCAGGGGGCGGCCGCGGCGCGGCAGCTCCGAGTCCGGTGGTACCGTGGCGTCCCGCAGCAGGGCGAGCAGCACCTCGGGCTCCGGGCCCGCCTGCATCACCCTCTGCAGGGCCTGCCGGCCCCGGGCCACCTTGGGCCAGGCAGCGCCCAGCTCGGCGTTGGCCAGGCCGTAGATTCCCGGCGGGAGATCCTGGGTATGCCCCCGGTTCGAGGTGTACACCAGCGCCGTGGTGTCCCACATCAGCAGGTTGAAGCCGCGATAACGCTGGCCGTCCACGTGGTGGGCGAAGTGGTGGGACCCGGCGCGGCTCGACAGGAACGCTTCCGGCAGGCGGCCGCGGGACAGCGGAGCTTCGGACGGACCCTCTTCGGCGAAGTTGGTCACCGCCGCGAAGCGCCCGTCGCGGCTGATGCCGAGCCACGTTCCGCCTGCGGACAGATCCCGGCCCGCGAGCAGCCGCGGGCGGTCTTCCCAGAAATGTGCGCTCGTGGCCGGGCGGGCGTAGAATTCGTCGCGGTTCGCCGCCACCACCAGGGGATGGTCGGACTGCGGATCGTAGGCGAAGAGTATCAGGCACATGGGCTCAAGCAGCCCGGCGCTGGTGCTCACGGCCCAGGCGCCGGCATGGTTCACGGCCGGCCAGTTTACCAGAGCGACACCGTCAACAGAGCGAACACGGAGGCTTGCCGCGGGTGCAGCATCCCTACTATCCGGACATCGACCCCGTCATCATTTCCCTGGGCCCGCTGGCCCTGCGCTGGTACGGGCTTGCCTACCTGGCCGCCTTCGCGCTGTGCTGGTGGCTCGGCCGGGTGCGGGCCGACCGGCCCGGCAGCGGCTGGAGCCGCCAGGACGTCTCCGACGTGGTGTTCTACGGCGCAGTGGGTGCCGTGCTGGGGGGGCGCATCGGCTACACCCTGTTCTACGGGTTCGAGCAGCTCATGCGGGATCCGCTGTTCATCCTGCGGATCTGGGAAGGTGGCATGTCGTTTCACGGCGGGCTCATCGGCGCGCTGCTGGGGCTGTGGTGGTTCGGCCGCGCCAGCGGACGGTCGTTCCTGCAGGTGGGCGATTTCGTGGCGCCGCTGGGTGCGCCGGGGCTCGGGCTGGGCCGCCTCGGCAACTTCGCCAACACCGAGTTGCCGGGGCGCATGACCGACTCCGTGTTCGGCCTGATCTATCCCTGTGACGCCGAGGCCATCCGGCAGATCAATCCTCTGTGCGTGGGCGAATGGGAATCCTTCGCCCGCCATCCGTCGCCGCTCTACCAGGCGTTCGCCGAGGGGTTGGTGCTGTTCGTGCTGGTGTGGTGGTTCTCGTCGCGGCCACGGCCCACGGGGGCGGTGTCCGGCATGTTCCTGGTGGGCTACGGCACCCTGCGCTTCCTCACCGAGTTCTTCCGCACGCCGGATGCTCACATCGGGTTCGTCGCGCTGGATTGGCTGACCATGGGGCAGCTGCTGTCGATCCCCATGGTGCTGGCTGGTATCGTTCTGCTCCTGCGACGACGTGAGCCCTCCCGGGCCGAGGCTACCTCGTGAAGCAGTATCTGGATCTCATGCGCCGGGTGCGTGAGCACGGCGTGTACAAGGGCGACCGCACCGGCACCGGCACCTACAGCGTGTTCGGCCACCAGATGCGTTTCGACCTGAGCCAAGGCTTCCCCCTCGTCACCACCAAGAAAATGTTCGTCAAGGGCATCATCCACGAGCTCCTGTGGTTCCTGCAGGGCAGCACCAACGTGAAGTACCTGCAGGACCACGGGGTGCACATCTGGGACGAGTGGGCGGACGAGCACGGGGAGCTGGGGCCCGTCTACGGCTCGCAATGGCGGTCCTGGCCCGCACCCGACGGCAGCACCATCGACCAGATCCAGCGGGTCGTGGGCGACATCCGGCACAACCCGGACTCGCGGCGGCTCATCGTCAGTGCCTGGAACGTGGCGGAGGTGGATCGGATGGCCCTGCCCCCCTGCCACACCCTGTTCCAGTTCTACGTGGCCGAGGGACGGCTCTCCTGCCAGCTCTACCAGCGCAGCGCCGACGTGTTCCTCGGGGTGCCCTTCAACATCGCCTCCTACGCGCTGCTGACCCTGATGGTGGCCCAGGTGTGCGGGCTCGCGCCGGGGGAGTTCGTGCACACCTTCGGCGATGCCCACCTCTACGCCAACCATCTGCAGCAAGCGGACCGGCAGCTGGCCCGGGAACCGCGGCCGCTGCCCACCATGGCTCTGAACCCCGAGGTGACCGACATCTTCGCGTTCCGCTTCGAAGACTTCGTACTGGAAGGCTACCGCAGCCACGCCGGCATCAAGGCGCCCATCGCGGTCTAGCGTCGTGGAGATATCCCTCATCTGGGCCATGGCGCGTAACGGGGTCATCGGCCGCGACAACGATCTGCCCTGGCACCTCCCCCGGGAGATGCGGTACTTCATGACCACCACCCTGGGTCACCCGGTGATTATGGGACGGCGAACCTTCGAGTCCATGGAGCGGCCTCTACCGCGACGCACCAACATCGTGGTGACCCGGCGTCCGGGCTACCGCGCACCGGGAGCGCGGGTGGCGGCGAGCCTGGAGGCCGCCCTGGCTGAAGCCGAGCGGCAGTGCCGGGAAGACGGCGTGGACGAGGCGTTCGTCATCGGCGGCGCCGAGATATACCGGCTGGCGCTCGACGTGGCCACCCGCCTGTACGTTACCGAGATCGACGCCGAGGTGGACGGGGACACCTACTTTCCGCCCGTCGACTGGAGCCGCTGGCGGCGGGTGCAGAGCCAGTCCTTCCCCGCCGACGAGGACAACGCCTACCCGTTCACCATATCGATCTTCGAGCGCGCATAGTCGATCCAGCTGCCGTCACAGGGCAGCTCGCGCCAGCCCGAGGTAGGCACGCGCGCCCCCGCGGGAACAGGGACGATTCCCTCCACGGTGGGCCCGCCGGCATCCATGAGCAGCAGCCAGTGGCTCGCGGTGGCCAGGGTCCGCAGGTGGTGAAGCTCGGCCCCCGCCCGCCCGACGTCGCAGCTGCCCCGGGAGAGATCCTTCATCACCGTGGCACCGTGACCCGGATCGACGCCGGAGATGCGCATGACCCGGTGCCGGCCGCGCCAGTCGAGCATCTCCAGCAGGTACCAGCGTTCGCAGCATTCGCAACTCACCAGGGCGTCGGTGAATCCCAGGTGCTCGTCCAGGGTGAGCCGGACGCGCAGGGGCCACGTGCCGGCCCGGAGGTGCTCACACGGCTCGGCGGGATCGCTCATCGGCGGCTGCTCTTGCATGAGACCGGCATGCGCCCTAGGTTAGGGCGCCGCCGCTTGCAGGAAAAGCCCATGGATCTTTGGACGTCGTCGGCAGCCGCGCTGCTGCTCGGGAGCCTCGCGCTCGCATCGCTGGGCGGCTGCGCCGCGCGGCCGGGGACGGCGGACGGCGCCACCGCGCCGCCGCGCCAACTCGGTGAGCTGGAGGTCTACGGGGTTCCGGAGATTCCCGCAGCGCTCACCGAGCGCCTGCAGCAGTACCGCAACACCCGGGACGCGCGGCTCGCGGGCTGGCTCGGCGAGGCGGTGCTCATCGGCACGCGGTTCGGCAATACCGAGCAGCTCCACCGGGTGGACCAGCCACTGGGCGCGCGGCATCAGCTCACGTTCTTCGCCGAGCCGGTGGCGGAGGCGCTGGTGGCGGAGCGGCGCGCTCCGTCCGGCTTCGTCTACCTGCGGGATACCGGCGGTTCCGAGTTCTACCAGCTCTTCTGGTACGACCTGGCCAGCGGCGAGTCGCGACTCCTGACCGATGGCCGCTCCCGCTACACGGACGTGGTCTGGGCCAATGCTGGAGATCGCTTCGCCTACACCACCACCGAGCGCAACGGCCGGGACTGGGACATCCACATCCAGGATCTCGAGGGCACCGTTCGGGTGGCGCTGGAGGCGGACGGCACGGGCTGGGTGGTGGAGGACTTTGCGCCGGATGATGCTCATCTGCTGGTGTCGCGGTACGTCTCCATCAACGAGTCGTACCTCTACGAGCTGTCTCTGAATGACGGCTCACTCACGCCGTTACTGGACCCCACCATCACCACCGCCATTCGCCAGGCGGAATACACGCCCGACGGCAGCGGCGTGTTCTTCACGTCCGACCTGGGCGCGGAGTTCCTGCGACTGCATCGGCTGGATCTCGACAGCGGCGAGGTGCGGGTGCTCACGCCGGACATCGCCTGGGACGTGGAGGCCTTCGAAGTGTCGCCCACCGGCGAACATTTGGCATTCACGGTCAACGAGGGCGGCTACTCCCGGCTGCACGTCTGGCGGCTGCCCGAGCGGGCTCCTCTGGCGCTGCCCCCGGTGCCCCGAGGCATCATCGGCGAGCTGCGCTTCCACCCCGCGGGGGACCGGCTCGGCTTCTCGCTCAGTCTCCCCACGGCGCCTACGGACGTCTACAGCGTCAGCCTCACGGAGCGCACCCTCACCCGCTGGACGGAGAGCGAGGTGGGCGGGTTGAACCCCGATGAATTCGTCGCCCCCGAGCTGGTGGAATATCCCACCTTCGACCGGGTGAACGGCGAGCCGAGACGCATCCCGGCCTTCGTGTTCCGTCCCCGCGGGCCGGGCCCGCATCCCGTTTACCTTTCCATCCACGGCGGACCGGAGGCCCAGTATCGCCCCTACTTCTCGCCGGCGCTGCAGTTCTACGTGAACGAGCTGGGCATGGCCGTGGTGGTCCCCAACGTTCGCGGCTCTGCCGGGTACGGCAAGAGCTACCTCAAGCTCGACAACGCCGAGCGGCGGGAGGATTCGGTGAAGGACATCGGTGCGCTGCTGGACTGGATCGCCGCCCAGCCCGACCTGGATCAGGACCGGGTGGTGGTCAGCGGCGGCTCGTATGGCGGCTACATGGTGCTGGCGTCGCTGGTGCACTATTCCGACCGCCTGGCCGCCGGTGTCGAGCGGGTGGGCATCAGCAACTTCGTCACCTTCCTCACTCACACCGAGGATTATCGGCGTGACCTGCGCCGCGCGGAGTACGGCGACGAGCGTGACCCGGAGATGCGCGCCCTGCTGGAGCGCATATCGCCCCTCGCCAACGTGGATCACATCCGCCGGCCGCTGTTGATCGTCCAGGGCGCCAACGACCCCCGGGTGCCCGCCGGCGAGAGCCGGCAGATCTACGAGGCGCTCCGCAGCCGCGGGGTGCCGGTGTGGTACGTGCTGGCTCACGACGAAGGCCACGGGTTCCGTAAGAAGTCCAACAGCGACTACGCCGCCGCCGCCACCGTGCTGTTCCTCGAGCGGTACCTGCTGCGTGACGCGGCGGCGGGGGCGACACCGTGACCGCTCCGGCCTCGCGGGTACCCGTCGCCATCTGCGTCAATCCCATGTCGGGGCGCGACGTGCGCCGGCTGGCGGCCCGGGCCACCAACATGACCCACGAGGCGAAGCGGGACATCGTCGCGCGGGTGGCGGCCGGGGCGGTAGCCTGCGGCGCCACGGATCTGTACGTCACCCGCGAACCCTTCAACATCGCCGCAGCGGCACTGGCGTACCTGGAGCTGACGGCCCGGGTGCACGTGCTCGAGCCGCGCATCCGCAACAGCGCCGAGGACACAGAGACGGCGGTGGCGGCGTTTCTCGAGGCGGGCTGCCACACCATGGTCTCGCTGGGTGGTGACGGCACGAACCGGGCGCTGGTGCGGGCCCTGGGCAGCCGCGCCGACGCGGTGAACCTGATCCCCCTGTCCACCGGAACCAACAACGTGTTTCCGGTGCTCACTGAACCCACCATCGCCGGAATGGCGGCGGCGCTGTGCGCGCGTGGGGTCCTGGACGAGGCGCCGGTGAGGCGCCGGGCCAAGGTGATTCACGTCACCGGTGCCGGCCGCTACGGGCTTCCGGTGGCGGACATCGGCCTCATCGACGCGGTGCTGCTGCGTCGGGACCACGTGGGCAACCTGCTGCCCTTCGATGCCGACCGCATCGACCGCATACTCCTGACCCGCGCGGAGCCGGACGCCATCGGTATGTCGCCCATCGGTGGCCTGCTGCACCCGGTGGACGCCGAGGCCGACCAGGGCCTGCTGGTGCAGATGGGGCCGGGCCAGCGGTTTCAGGCGCCCCTGTCGCCGGGCCTGTTCCGCGAAGTCAGCGTCGCCCACGCCACCCCGGTGCCACTGGGCCAGCCGGTGACGTTTCCGGGAGAAGGCGTTCTGGCTCTGGATGGTGATCGGGATCACAAGATTCCTGCGGGGGCGGAGTTGATCCTGACCATCCGCCGCGACGGGCCCTGGGTCGTGGACGTGTCCGCCGCGCTGCGCTGGGCGGTGGCCCAAGGTATCATTGCCGGCTCATCCGAACGGCAAGCATTCCCATGATCGTCAAGCCACGAATCCGCGGATTCATTTGCACCACTGCGCACCCGGCCGGCTGCGCCGCCCACGTGCGGGAACAGATCGACTACGTGGAAAGCCGACCCAAGGTGGATGCCGGGGTTCGCAACGTGCTGGTGCTGGGGGCCTCCGGCGGTTACGGCCTGGCGTCGAGGATCGTTGCCGCCTTCGGCTGCGGTGCCGCCACCCTGGGGGTCTCCTTCGAGAAACCGCCCGCCGAGGACAAGACGGCCACCGCGGGCTGGTACAACAACATCGCCTTCGAGGAAGCGGCCACGGCCGCGGGCCTGTACGCGAAGACCCTGGACGGCGATGCCTTCTCCGACGCGATGAAAGCCCGGGTGGTGGAGACCATCCGTGAGGATTTGGGTCAGATCGACATGCTGGTCTACAGCCTGGCCTCGCCGGTGCGTCAGCATCCGAAAACGGGGGAGCTGTTCCGTTCCGTGATCAAGCCTCTGGGCGATCCGGTGCACATCAAGACCCTGCACGTGGATCGCGGCGTGGTCCACGAGGTGGATCTGGAGCCCGCCACCGAGGAGGAGACCCGGGCCACCGTCGCCGTCATGGGCGGCGAGGACTGGGAGATGTGGATCGATGCGCTCAGCGAGGCCGGGGTGCTGGCCGAGGGCTTCCGCACAATGGCCTTCACCTACATCGGTAGCGAGCTCACCTGGCCCATCTACTGGAAGGGCACCCTGGGGAAGGCCAAGGAGGATCTGGACCGGGCTGCAGCGGCGCTGCGCGGGCGCCTGCAGGGAGTTCATGGCGACGCCCGGGTGGCCACCCTGAAAGCCATCGTCAGCCAGGCCAGCGCGGCGATTCCCGTCGTGCCGCTGTACGCGTCGCTGCTGTTCCGGGTGATGAAGGAAGCCGGCGTCCACGAGGAGACCATCGAGCACATCTACCGGCTGTTCGACACCCAGCTCACCGGCGGCGACATGAACCTCGACGACGAGGAGCGCATCCGGGTGGACGATGTAGAGCTCTCCGATTCCATCCAGGGCGAGGTGCGCCGCCGCTGGCCGCTGGTGAGCACCGAAAACCTGAGCGAGCTGGCGGACCTGGAAGGCTTCCGGAGCGATTTTCTGAGAATCTTCGGCTTCGGCATCGACGGCGTGGACTACGAGGCCGACCAGGATCCGACCCTGGGGCGCAGCGTTTAGCCCCCGCCGTCCGGTGGGCCCCGCCTTCGGCGGGACGGCGGCTGCGGCGCACAGCGCCGTCCGAGGACGCCGGTAGCCCGCTAGAGACACTGCCGGCAGGCTGCCGGCATGCGCATCCGCCGATTCCACCAGCGCGCGCGCCCGTTCCGCTTCGCCGGTTTCTGGGTGCTGGCGGTTTCGTGCCTGTTGTCCGCCGGCGCCGGGCGCACGTCCTGGCAGACGGCGGCTGCCGTGACCTTCGCCGTGGCCTGGCCGCTCGCCGTGGAGCGGCTGCAGCGTTCCGCGGCCGCCACCTCGGCCGCTCCCACGGCCGCCCCCGGGGCGGGGCCGGTTCGGTTTCAGCTGTGGGCCTACGTGGCGGAGTGTGCCGTGGTGGCGGCAGTCCTCGCCTGGGCGAGCCTGGCGCCGCTGCCGGCCCTGGCGGTGACCGTGTGTCTGCTGGCCGGAGCCACGGCGCTGGCGGGCTGGCGGCTGCTGCTGCCGGCGGCCGCTGCTGCGGGCGCAGGGGTCTGGCTGGGTCTCTGCTGGGCGCCGGCGGTGACCACGGCGTCCACGGCGGCGGCGGATGTCGTGGCCATGATGCTGATTCTCGGCTTCTCCCTGGCTTTGGGCTGGCTGGCGTTTCGGCAGGCGCAGCGCCTGGATGCCCAGCGGCTCTCATTGGCCCAGCGGTCCGCCGAGCTCGAGCGGGTGAACCGGCGCATGGAGCGGTATCTGCCCCCGAGCCTGCGGGCGCGCCTGCACAAGGATCCGGAGCGGCCCTGCCGCTGGGAGCGGCGCTGGTTGACGGTGGTCTTCGTCGATCTGGTGGGCTTCACCGAGCTCTCCGAGGTGCTCGACGCGGAGCCATTGGCCGGAGTCCTGGACGAGTACCTGGGAGCCGTGGTTTCTGCCGCGGAGCAGCGCGGCGGCGAGGTCTCCAAGCTCCTCGGCGACGGCGTCATGGTAGTGTTCGGCGTGCGCGAGGGCGGCAGCCGGCGTGCCCAGGTGGAAGCGGCCCTGGCGTTCTGCGAAGCGATCCCGACCGTGCTGGCCGGGCTCTCCGCCGGATGGCGGGCCCGCGGCGACCTGGTGGACCTGAAGATGCGCGCCGGCGTGGCCAGCGGCTTCTGCACACTGGGTGATCGGGGCGGGGCGGAGCGGCTGGATTTCACCCTCATCGGCGGCCCGGTCAATCTGTCCAGCCGCCTGCAGGCTCACGCCCCGGTGAACGGCGTGCTCATGGACGCGGCCAGCGCGGCCCTCGCCGAGCAGTCCCGTCGCCTGGGACCGCCCCACACTGTGGAGCTCAAGGGCCTGGGCAGCCTGCCTGCTTATCCGCTTCCGTGACGCCTGCCGCGTCTGCTATGGTGCCGGCGCTTTACGCGTTTCGCGAGATCTCCATGGACAAGGTGTTCCTTCAGGCTTGCCGGGGCGAGCCCACGCCCTACACACCCATCTGGCTCAACCGTCAGGCGGGCCGCTACATGCCCGAGTACCATCAGGTGAAGGGCGACACCCCGAGCCTGGAGTTCTTCAAGCACCCGGAGCTGGCGGCCCGGGCGACCCTGGACGCTCAGCGAATCCTCGGCGTGGACGCCGCCATCCTGTTCGCCGATCTGTTGCCCATCCTGGAGCCCATGGGGCTGGCTCTGGACTACCGGGCCGGGGAAGGTCCCGTCTTCGCGAACCCGTTGCGCACCGCGGAGGACGTGGACCGCCTGCGGGTGGCGCCGGCAGCGGAAGCCACTCCCTACATCGCCGACACCGTGAAGAACGTCCTGGCGGAGCTGCCGCGGGACATCGCGCTCATCGGCTTCGCCGGCGCCCCGTTCACCCTGGCGTCATACGCCATCGAAGGGCGAGGCTCGCGCAACTACATCCACGTCAAGAAGCTCATGTATCAGGCTCCGGACGTCTGGGAGCGGCTCATGAGCAAGCTGGTGACCCAGGTCACCAGCTACCTGGAACTGCAGATAGCGGCCGGTGTGGACGCGGTGCAGATCTTCGACACCTGGGTCGGCTGCCTGTCGGTGCCCGACTTCCGCCGCTACGTGCTGCCCCACCTGCAGCGGCTGGTGGCGAATCTGAAGGGACAGGTGCCGGTGATCTATTTCGGGACCGGCAACGGGCACCTGCTGGCGGACACCTGCAGCGCAGCGCCGGACGTGCTGGCGCTGGACTGGCGGGTGCCGTTGGGGGCCACGTGGCAGGCGCTGGACGTCACGGCGGTGCAGGGCAACCTGGATCCCATCGTGCTCTGTGCCGACCGGGAAACCGTAGCGAGCCAGGCCCGCCTGGTGCTCGAGGAGGCCGGCGGCCGGGCGGGGCACATCTTCAACCTCGGCCACGGCATCGTCCCGGAAACCCCGGTGGACAACGTCAAATATCTGGTTGAGTTCGTACATGAGCAATCGGCCCGCCAGCGTTGAGCGAGCCCTGGACGTCTGCCTGTCCGTCGCGTTCTGGCTGCCTCTCACGGTGTGCACGTACCTGGCGGTGACCCCGAGCCCGCCGGATCCGCTGTTTCGAATCAGTGACGTGGTGCTCCACGCCCTGGCGTTCAGCTATCTGACCTTGGCGCTAGGTCTCGCCCACCGCCAGCGGCCGCCGGCCGTGGCGTCGTGGATGCTGGGCTACGGCGTTCTGATCGAGGTGCTGCAGAGCTTCACGGCGGAGCGCAGCCCCGAGCTCAAGGACCTGCTGGTGGACGCCGGCGGCATCCTGCTCGGCCTGGGACTGCTGCGCGTGGTGGGCGACACGCTGCGCCGCTGGGGCGGCAGCACCCTGGCGTGGCTGGTGGGGGGCGGCTAGCCTAGCGGCTAGCCATGCGGCTAGCCATGCGGCGAGCCTTCCGGCAAGCCCTGTGTTGAGCGCCGTTCAGCGCTCGAACAACTGCCTGCCGATGTCGGCGAAGGCCTTGAACTCCAACGCATTGCCGCTGGGGTCGAGAAAGAACAAGGT
>JAWLGU010000007.1:0-13233 GCA_041690675.1 Pseudomonadales bacterium
ACCCGCAAGCTGCGGGTCCGCAAGGTCGCGGGCGCGGGATTGTGTTTATACTCGGCTCCCAGGGCAACGAGGACGCCGGGATGTCGACCATCATCATCAAGGACCTCGAACGCGACCACACGCTGGATGCCCAGGCCATGCGGGCCGTGCTCGGCGGCTCCCGCTCTGCAGCCGCACCCCAGGCATCCGTCCGCTCATTGCTCCACGAGCGCGAGGAATCCCCGCTGATTCCCGGGTTGTGGCGCCGGCGAACGCTCCCGGACGAAGACACCCCACGCCACCCCTGATCCGTCGAGGCCGCGACATGACAGATCTCATCCGCATCAACGACGAGGTGGTGAGCAACGACGATTTCGTGAAGCGGCTGAAATTGAACGGGCGCTTCGACGATCTGGTCGAGGAGCTGGTGGAGGAGAAGCTGCTGGTCCACGCCGGCCGCGCCCTCGGCATCGACGTCTCCGCCGACGAGATCCAGGCCCGGGCCGACCAGCTGCGCCGGGTGATGGGCCTGCACCGGGCGGTGGACGTGAACCGCTGGCTCGATCACATGGGCGTGAGCCTGGACGACTTCGAGCGGTTCGTGGTGGAAATGCTGCACATCGACAAGACCCTGGAGCGGGTGGTCGACGACCGGGCCGTGGACGAGTACTTCCAGCTCAATTCCCCCCGGTTCGAGGCGCTGCTGCTCAGCCACATCGTGGTGGATTCCGCCGGCAAGGCCAACGAGATCAAGGCCATCGTCGAAGAAGACCCGGAGATGTTCGAGACCCTCGCCCGGGAACATTCCTCCGCCGACACGGCCGCCGACGGCGGCTACATCGGCAAGATCACCCGGGGCATGCTGATCAAGGACGTGGAAGCCAAGGTGTTCCACGCCCAGCCGGGCGACGTGGTAGGCCCGTTCGAGACGCCCGACAAGGGAACCTACGAGATCTTCCTGGTGAACGACCGCCGCCCGGCCACCCTGGACGACGCCACCCGGGAGGAAGTCCGCCGGCTGATCAAGAAGGAATGGCTGGCCGCGCGGGCCCGCGAGTACCGGATCGAGCTGTGCTGAGGCCGAGGTCATGGCCCTGAGAATCGAGGAGGAGCTCGGCAGCGGCGTCTCGTTCGGGCCGCTGCTCGAGAAGATCGAGATCATGCGCTCGTCCCTGCGCTGGAGCGAGAGCCTGACGCGGCCGCAGATCCAGAAGCTCCTGGAGCAGACCAATGCGGTGCGGGAAGAGGCCCTGCGCCTCTCCCATACCGAGCGCTTCGTCTCGGCGATGGATCTGCCCAAGGCACGGCCGCCCCGGGCGGTGACCGGCCGGCGTGAACGGCTGCTGGAGCGCCGCTTCCAGTTCGACGGCGTGTTCGGCGACAACCCGGCGCTGCTGGAGGCGCTGGAGGTGGCTGAGAAGGCGGCGCCCACCGATCTGCCCGTGCTCATCGACGGAGAGAGCGGCACCGGCAAGGAGCTGATGGCCAAGGTGATCCACGCCAACGGCGCCCGCTCGGACCGGCCGCTGGTAACCGTCAACTGCGGTGCCATTCCGGACAATCTCATCGAGTCGGAGCTGTTCGGCCACAAGAAGGGTGCCTTTACCGGCGCCACCAGCGACCGTGCGGGCAAATTCGAGGCCGCCGACGGCGGCACCATCTTCCTCGACGAGATCGGCGAGCTGCCCCTGGCGGGGCAGGTGAAGCTGCTCAGGGTGCTGCAGTCCCGGGAGGTGCAGCGGGTGGGCTCGGATCAGCCCGTCGTGGTGGATACCCGGGCGGTGGCGGCTACCAATCGGGACCTCCTGCAGATGTGCCGCGACGGCACCTTCCGCGAGGACCTGTACTATCGGCTGAGCATCATCCAGGTGACCCTGCCGCCGCTCAGGGAGCGGCGTGACGAGATTCCACTGCTCGTCGACTACTTCCTCACCGAGGCGTGCGAAGCCCTGGGGCGTCCGGCCGCGACCCTCTCCCGGCGGCTCAACGCGTTCCTGGACGACTACGACTATCCCGGCAACATCCGCGAGCTGCGCAACCTCATATTCCGCGTCGCCTGCCTGGCCGACGACACCGCTGACCTCGAGCACCTGCCGGCCTACGCACGACCGGCCCCCGGGCCAACGGCGTTGGCGGACGGCAACGGCACCGCCGACGGGCCGGAGTCCCTGCTCGAGGCGAAGAAGCGCGCGAGCGACCTGGCCGAACAACGTTTCCTGCGCGCCGGGCTCATGGAGACCCGGGGCAACGTCACGCTGCTGGCCCAGAGGCTACACATGAACCGGAGCCACGTGCAGGCGCTACTGAAGAAGCACGGGCTGCGATCGAAAGACTTCAAGGCGGGAGCGAAGAAAGGTGGAGACCCGCAGGCCTCCGCCCCGTGACGCCACTGCCTCAGCCGACGAATCACCGGCCGTTCGTCGGTCCGGATCCGCCGGCGGCGCTGGAAAAGACGAAGCTCGCCCGCCCCAGCTTCACCACGTCGCCCTCGCGCAGCACCGCAGCCTGGACCCGCTGGCCGTTGACCACCACGCCGTTGCTGGAGCGGGTGTCCTGGATGCGCCAGCACGGTCCCTCCACGGTGAAGGTGGCGTGGGCCCGGGACACGCTGCTGTCCGGAATGACGATGTCGTTGTCCTCGGTGCGCCCCAGCCGGCAGCTCGGACCGCGCAGCGCCAGCCGCACCCCCTCGCCGACAACGCGCGTCTGCTCCACCAGCCAGCCCCCGGGGTAGTCGTCCCCCAGAACCTCGGTGCGCGGGTCCTGCGGCTCGGTGGCGGCATCGCCGCCCCGGCTCTCGGCCAGCACCGTCACGTCCTCCTGCTCGGCCCGATCCAGGGTTCCCTGCTCCGGGCCCACCACCACGAACTCGCGGGTCCCCAGCCGCAGCTCGTCTCCGGGGCGCAGGCTCGCTTCGCTCACCCGGGTGCCGTTGACGAAGGTTCCGTTGGCCGAGCCCAGGTCTCGCACCTGGAGCAGGTGGCCGTCCGGGTCCAGCGTGATGCGGACGTGGCGCCGGGAGAGCACCGGGTCCTCGATGGTGATGTCGCACTCCCCGCCGCGGCCGATGACCGCCGCCACCGGGAGCGGAAAGAATTGCCCCGCCAGCAGATTCGAGCAGCTGCGCAGCGCCCAGTCATGCGGCCGGGGCACCCGCGGATCGTTGATCTCGAGCTCCACGTTGCCGAGGCGCAGACGGTCCCAGGCCGCGAGCGGCTGACGCTCGCGCACCCGGCGCTCGTTGACGAAGGTGCCGCCGGCACTGACCAGATCGATGACCGCCAGCCCGTCGGCGTCGTTCGTGATCTCGGCGTGAAAGTCGCTGACGGAGGGATCGTCGATCACCAGGTCGTTGCCGGCGTCGCGGCCGACGGTGACGGAGGCCGATGTCAGGCCGATGAAGCGCTCCGGCCGATCGCGAAATTGCAGCTTGATCACGGGAAGGTACCGATGATCGATTCGACTCGCGCGAGGGCCTATTATTGAAGGCCGTTCTCCCGGTCGCAAGGCAGGAAGGGAGCAAGCCATGAACGATGCGGGGAAGCCCACGTCGACGGACGACACCGCCGTGGCGCGATCCGGGGAGCTGGGGCAGATCCTCGAGGAGCATGCCAGCTGGCTCGCCTCCGCCGAACGCAAGGGCATGCGCGCCGATCTCAGCCGGGCCCGGCTCGACAGCCTGAACCTGGCCCGCGCCGACCTGAGCGGCGCCGTGCTGCGGGGCGCATCCCTCGACGGCGCCGATCTCCGAGGGGCGCGCTTGACCCACGCCGATCTCACCGATGCCTCGCTCAGAGGCGCGAACCTGTCCGGCGCGGAGCTGCTGCTGGCCGACTTCACCGGTGCCGACCTGAGCCACGCCGACCTCAGCGGCACGACGTCGGTGTCGGACCGGGAGCTGGGCCACATGCACCGCGGTCCGAAGTTCCGGGACGCGGTGCTGCTGGGGGCAAACCTGCAGAGTTCGTTCTGTGCCATGTCGGACTTCTCGGGCAGCCAGCTCGCCGGGGCGGTGCTGAGTCGCGCCAACCTGGCGGGCGCGCAGCTCGCCGACAACGACCTCTCCGGCGCCGAGCTCGCCGAGGCTGACCTGACCCGCGCCAACCTGCAGCGCAGCAACCTGCGTGGCGCGAACATCCGGGCCGCCGTTCTGGTCAACGCGGATCTCTCCCACACCGATCTCAGCGAAGCCGACGTCTCGGCAGCGAACCTGCGAGGCGCCAACCTGGCCGACGCCAAGGTCGACGGCATCCGCTACGACCGGCACGGCTCCTACCGCGGCATCCGTGTAGCCACCTGTTACGGAAGCAGCCGGTTTCGCCGCTTCGCCCAGGATCAGGACTACATCGAGGAGTTTCGCGAGGCCTACCCCATCACCTACCGGGCGTGGCAATTGCTCACGGACTGCGGCCGCTCCCTGACGCGGGTAGTGCTCTGGTCCAGCGGGATGATGGTGCTGTTCGCATTCGCCTACCTGGCGCTCGGCGAGCAGGCGTTCACGGTGAGCAACGACACGGTCCGGGAGTGGGACTTCCTGTTCACCGCCCTCTACTCCAGCGTCTCGAACTTCGTCACCCTGGGATTCGGCGACGTGCTGCCGCTGACGCCGCTGGCGGCGGTGGTCGTCATGAGCGAGGTGATCGTGGGTTACGTGACGCTGGGGATTCTGGTGTCGATCCTCGCCACCAAGGTGGCGCGACGAAGCTGACGGATCAGCCGCAGCGATCGAAGTCGCGGCCGTACTCCTGCCACGAGCCGTCGTCGGCCCGCTTGCCGCGCAGCTGCTGCATGGAGCCGCCATCTCCGGAGAAGTCGCCGAACTCCATCAGCATGACGCCCTGGCGCGGATCCACCCACTCCACCATGATGTTGGTGGGGCCGTCGCTGACGTAACGCTTCACGGGATACTCCACCTCCTGATTGCGGCCGAGCAGGAACTTGAGCGACTCGGGGGAGAACTCCAGGCCCACCTCCTGGCTGCACCATCGGCCGAACAGCGCTTCCCGGTCCACCACGGCCACCGCCGGCTGCACCTCCGGCGCGGGCTCGGCGATCTCCAGCGGGTCCGGCAGCACGCCGGCGTCGGGCCACACCGCGCGCAGCCGGGCGAGGGTGCGGTTGAACGACTCCGGATCGCCGGTCAGGGGCGCCAGGCGCGCCGCCGCGGCCTCGAGCCAGGCTCGTTCCAGGCGATCGTGGTCCGCGGGGGCATGACTGCGGTGGTCCGCCAGCCAGCGACGCACGTCGGCGGGCTCCGCCGTCTCCGGTGCGACGACCCAGGCCTCGATGTCGACCCGTGCCTGCGCCGCCGCCAGCAGCGCCGGGGCCCGCTCCTCGAAGAACGAGCCGGAGGGCGCCAGGGCGGACATCTCCTGAAGAATGTCCCGGGCCCGATCGAGCCGGCCCGAGGCCAGCTCGCTGCGAAACTGCTGCTCACCGGCCGCGATCTCCGCCTGCCGTTCCAGTTGCTGCCGTTCCGCCATGTAGGCCTGCCGGGATTCGGTCAGGGTACGGCGGGCCTCGGCGAGCCGGCCGGTTCCCGGCTGGTACTCGCCGGCCAGGTCGAGCAGCCGAGCGGCGGCGGTGAACCGCTTCTCCGCGATCAGCGCTTCGCCCCGCTGCAGATAGCCGTCCGCTACCCAGCGCCGGGCTTCCGCCAGGACCGCCGGTTCCGCCTGCAGGCTCTCGAGCTCGCGCAGCCGGCGGCGGAGCTCGCTCTGGCGCTCCGCGGAATCCAGCGCCTGTGGCGGCTCCACCAGGGCCTTCACCGCGGCCACGGTAGCCGTCAGCCGGCTCTGCCTGTCGCGCTCGCGCCACGCCACTTCCTGGTTCGTCACCTGGGCGCGCGCCTCGGCGATGGCCGGGGCGTCGGGAGTGAACGTGGTCGCCAGGTCCAGGAGGGCACGAGCCCCGTCGAAGTCGTCCCTTTCCGCCGCCTGGCGGGCCCCCGCCAGGAAGCGGGCCGCAGCGTCGGCCGTAGCGCGGCCCACCAGGGGGTTGCCCGGGTCGAGGGCCTGGAGCTGTCGCGCGGCTCGAGTCAGCGCGGCGGCGCCGGCCTCGTCGAGCTGGAGTTCCGCCACGCGCTCCTGCACCCGCTGCTCGGCGGCGGCCACCGCCTGGGTGCGGCGGCGCTCCGCCTCGTCGGCGCGCTCCGCCGCCAGCTGCTCGCGGAAGCGGCTCTCCCGCTGGTCGAGATCCGCCAGTCTCTCGGCGACGACTTCGTCCACCTCCAGCCCGAGCTCCCGGGGCAGGGTCAGCTCTTCCCGAGCCAGCGCCCACTCGTAGGCCATGGCCGCCCGCTCCGCGCGGGCCAGCTGTGACTGCAGCAGCTCCTCCGCCAGGGGCGCGCGGCTGAGGTACTCGGGATCGATGCGAGCGAGCGCCTGCAGCTGCTCGTCCAGGGTCCGGCGCCGCGTTTCCACGTCCTCATCCCCCGCCAGCTCGTCGCGGATCCGCTCCACCAGCTCGTCGCGCTCGGCCCGGAGCGCCTCCCAGCGCGCCGCCACGGGAGCCAGGATCTGCGCCTGACCCAGGGCCTCCAGGGGCGCCCGATAGGCTTCGAGAAACGCGCCCACCGTGGCCAGCTCCGGGGCCGCCGCGGCGGCGTCGGCGCGCTCGCTGATCCAGGCCTGTACGACGGCGGTGGCTTCCGCCAGCGCATCACTCTCCGGCGCCAGCGACTCCAGCTCGCCGCGGAGCCGCGCGAGCTGCGCCAGGTCCCCGGGCGCCCCGAGCGCACCGGCCTGGGCGCGAATCTCGTCCTCGAGACTGGCGATACGGGCGCGGCGACCGGCCGCTTCACGAGCCGCGCCTATACGGTCGGCGATGTCCCGCAGCGCGGGGTCGTCCACCCGCAGCATCAGACCGCTGTCGACGATCTGCTGGGCGGCGTCCAGGTCGCCCGCTTCCAGAGCCTGCTGGGCGGAGCCGGCATAGGCGCTCGCCACCCGCACGTCGCTGAGCAGCGGATGGCGCGGCGCCACCTCGGCGAGCTCACGCAGCAGATCGTGCAGGTCTTCGCCGGTCTCCGAGGGCACCAGGAACTCCGGCTGCAGGAAGCGTTCGAACCGTCCCGCCAGGTCGCTCACGTGGCGGGCGCGCAGCCGTTCGAAGTCCAGCTGCAGATCCCGCACCGCCGCGGAATCGGGGAACAGGTCAGCGGCCGCGGCCAGCAGGGTCTGCACCCCGGCGAACTGGATCTCCCGCGGCGGCAGTCCGGTGAGGGCACGGTAACGGCCTTCGAAGAACTCGAGCAGCCGGAGACGGTGGGCGACCAGGATGGGCTGACTGCGCTCGGGCGGCAGCTCGTCCACCCGCGCCAGCGCTTCCAGCACCGCGTCCGATTGCTGCGACGCCAGCGCCTGCCGCAAATGGCGCTCGGGGCCGTCACGCAGGTAATCGACCGCGAACATCCCCGTCAGCGCCACCGTCACCAGCCCCGCCGCCGCCAGGCCCACGGGCCGCCGCGAGACCGCGCGGCGGCGGCTGCCCAGACCCTCGAGAAACTCCTCCGCCGAGGCGATGCGCGCGTCGCGGTCGAAGGCGAGCGCCCGCAGCAAGGTCGCGTTCTGGCGGCGCGACAGCGACTTCACCCGCTCCGGCACCATACCCTGCTCCATGGCCTGGTCCGCGGGAACGCGCTTGAATGGATGCATCCCGGTGATCAGCTCGTAGGCGACGCAGCCGAGGGCGTAGAGATCGTCGCGGGGATCCGCGTTGGCCGAGTCGGTGAGCATCTCGGGACTGGCGTAGGCCGGGGTCAACGCCCCCATGGACCTCGGGTCGAACAGGGTCTGGTCGGCGGGATGCCCCGCCGGATCCTTCATCGCCCGGGCGATGCCGAAATCCAGCACCTTGAGCTCGCCGTGATCGGTGAGAAAGCAGTTGCCCGGCTTGAAGTCCGCGTGAACGATGCCGCGCTGGTGGGCGTGGCAGAGCGCCGCGCACATCTGCTCGATGATGGGCATGGCCCGGTCCGGGGGCAGCCCGCCCCGGGGCCGCACCTCGCTGCGGATGAAGCGGTCGAGGGTACGGCCCTCCAGCAGCTCCATGGTGATGAACATGGTGCCGCCGGAGCGATCGAAGTCGAAGACGGTGGCGATGTTCGGATGGGCCAGGCGCTGCTGCCGGCTCGCCTCCCGCTGCAAGGCGATGAACGCGTCGGGGCGCCGGGCGAAGGAGTCGTTCAGCACCTTGATGGCCAGGTAGGGATTGCGGTCGCGGGCCTCCAGCTTCAGCCCGTCGCGCCCCCGATACACCGTGCCCATGCCGCCCACGCCGAGCACCTCGTCGATGATGAAGCGGTCGCGTAGCCGGCTGCCGGGCCCGATGCGGGGCGCCTCCGCAGACCCCCGCTGCGGGGGGGGAGCCATGCGCGTTCGCGATTCGGCGCGATCGCCGTCGCTGGCCCGGGGATCGCGGGCGGTGTCGGTCACCCCGGCCGGGGTGAGGTCGCCGGCGTAGACGGTCATGGAGTCGGCGATGGCACGATCGAGCTGGGCGCGCTGGGCCTCGTCGATCACCCCCTCGCGGCGCGCGGTCTCCACCGCGTCGAGCAGGTCCTCCACCCGCGCCCCCCGAGCGAGCAGCGCGTCGAAGGCAGCACCGACACTCTCCAGGCCGAACTCACCCTCGCCGAAACATCGGATGGCGCTGGCGGGGTTGTCGAACTCTCGCTCCATGCCCATGGAACGCGCGTCTCGTGCCGCAGCCCGAACCCGGAAGTCTAACCCACACTCGGGGAATCGCGTATCGCGCATTCGCAGCAGATGTGTTTAATATCAACGTCAGCGTCGAGGATGCGCCCATGAGCTTCCACTGGTGGTCAAGCTGCATGACTCACGCCGGCAGGCGGCGCCGCGACAACGAAGACGCCTACTTCGAGTCGCCCGACGCCGGCGTCTGGCTGGTGGCCGACGGCATGGGCGGGCATGCGCGGGGCGATCTGGCCAGCCGCATGGTGGTGGACGCGCTGCAGGGCGTCGCCGCTCCCCCCCGACTCGACGATCTGGTGCGTGACGTGCGAGCGCGGCTGACGAGCGCCAACGGCGACGTCTGGCGTCACTCGGTCGACCTCGGTGCCACCATGGGTACCACCGTGGCCGCATTCCTGGTGGCCGGTGGCGAGTGGAGCTGCCTGTGGGCCGGCGACAGCCGCGTCTACCGCCTCACCCGCGGCCGCTTCGAGCAGCTCACCCACGACCACAACCTGCTCCAGGAGCTGGTGGACCGCGGGCGCGACGTTCGTACCCTGGACCGTGCCCTGGCCAACCGGGTCACCCGGGCCCTGGGTGCGCGGGACGCTCTGGAGCTGGACGAGGTCCGGGGCAAGCTCGAGGACGGCGACGCGTTTCTCGTCTGCAGCGACGGGCTCACCAAGGAGCTCGACGACGACGAGCTCGCGCCGGTGCTGGAGTTCCTGGATTGCGAGGAGGCCGCCGAGGAGCTGATGCGGCTGTCGCTGGCCCGGGGCGCCCGGGACAACGTCACGCTCGCCGTGATCCGCTTCGAGTCGCTCACCGGCACCCGGGAGCTGTACGGCAACGACACCGCCGTGAACTACGCCCTGCGCAAGCGCAGCCAGGCCCTGGCGGTGCCGCGCTTCGTCTGACCACGCCGGGTCACGGTCATGAAGCTCACCCTGCTTCCACTCTCCCACCCGGAGCTCACGCCCATCGTCGTGACCGGGAGTGTCTTCGCCATCGGCCGTAACGAGCCGCCGTTCGACGGCTACGACCGCAATCTGGTGTCGCGTCTGTCGAAGCGCCACGCCCGGCTGTTCGTCGAAGGCGGCCGCGCCTACATCGCGGATCTGCACAGCACCAACGGAACCCGGCACAACGGCGAGCCGCTCGCCGCCGCCCCCGCCCGGCTGACGGACGGCGACGAGCTCGGGTTCGGCGAGCTGCGATTCCGCGTCGTCCTGGAGCCAGCGGCCGAGGAGGATGCGAAGTCGGTGGCGCCTCCGCGGGTGCGCCTCGTGCTGGTTCCGGCCCCCGGCAAGCGCGACCTGGCCCCGGTGGTGATCACCGAGCTGCCGTATCTGGTGCGTCGGCACGGCGAGATGTTCGCCCGCGTCGCCGACGGCGCCCGCAGTCAGCTGGAATTCGTTTCCAAGCGCCACGCCCACTTTTTCCAGCGCGGCGTTCAGGTACTGCTGGAGGATCTGGGGAGCACGAACGGCACCTACGTCAACGGCGAGAAGCTGACCGAGCAGGCCCGGCCCGTGCGGGACGCGGACACGGTGGCCTTCGGCGGCGACGACCTGGTCTATCGGGTGAGCCTCGCGGTGGAAGGGCACGAGGACGACACGGCCCGGACCCGGCTGATGGCCGAGGTGAGCCGCGACGCCGCCACCGTTTTCGTCTCCTCCCCCACGTCGTTCGCAGAGATCTTCGGACACGACGACGACGAGGCCGATGGCGAAGCCGCTGCGCCGCCTCCGCCGCCACTCGACCGGCGGCCACTCGCCCGCCGGCGGCCACCCCTCTACGCTCCGTGGCGCTGGCGCGCGACCCTGGGAGCCGCCGCCGTGGTGGGAGCCGTCTCCGGGGTCTGGTGGATGGGCGACCCCTATTCCGCGGAGGAACTGTACGCCCTGCTGGACGCGGGGGCCTACCGGGAAGTGGCGCTCACGGCCAACGAGCTGCTGGAGACCCGCGGCTCCGACGCCGACCTCGCACGCATCGCCACCACCGCCACCCTGCGTCACGTGCTGCCGACGTGGTCCGACGCGCTGCGCCAGGGGGATCGGGCCGCGGCGGCCGCGGCGTTGCACGAAGCGGCCGTGCTCGGCACGGGCAACGGCGCTGACGACGGCTACCTGGAGCTGCTGGAATGGGCCGGTGACGTGCATTTTCTGCTCCGGGAGCTGGAGCAGGGCGAGATCAGCTCGGCGGCTTACCTGGCCGACGCCGAGGGGCTGCTGGACTGGTGGCAGGCGGACGAGGCGGCACGCCGCGCCGCGCTGGATACTCTCACCGGCTTCGCCCCGGGCTTCGACGCCAGCCGGAGGAGAATCCTCGCCCAGATCCGCGCGCTGACACTGCGCAAGCAGCAGCTCGAGGCGGAGCCTCCGGGCGGCTGAACGGCGGGAGGCGCACCTCCCCGGACCTCGCCCCATACGTCGGGGACGGGGCGGCTGCGGCTGAATCCGTATGGTCGGGTCAAGGTGTGCATGACTGCTCTCGGATGCGCCACGATGGTGGCTGAAAAAAGTGCGGAGACCCGAAGGTCTCCGCTCGAAGACTGCGTCTCCGCAGTGCGGAGTCCGTGACGTTACACGCGCACGAACTTGTCCCAGGTGCTGTACTCGGTCTGCGTCCGGGTCCGCTTCCAGCCCTCGACGTAGTGCTTCTGCAGGTAGCCGTCGTGGAACTTCTGCCCCTGGTAGCTCGAGTAGCGGAACTGGTAGCCGCTCCAGTTGCCGGTGGAGGTGTAGGAGCTGCGCAGGTGCCACATGCCGCTACCCTTCACCTCGGCCAGCGCCTTGCCGTCGAGTTCGTTAGAGACCGCGAGATCGACCAGAGCCAATGCGTTCATGAATCATCCTCAGTGGTGGTTGGGTTCCGTGAGCGTCCATGCTCACGTGCCGGAGGTATTGCGGAAACTGTGCCAGGCAGTCGCGCGGGCCGCCCGATTCGGACTCAAGCTGCTGATTCGATGAGAGAATTCCGGAGCGACGGACGATCTGGACGGCTCCACGGCGGCCTCCGGGGCGTCTCATTCGTCGGCCCGCGGCCCACACCTGCGCCCCGTCTGTCGGCGTCGCGGCAACGCGCTTCGGCGCCCTACCCCTCGCCGGTGGACGCCCGGGTGATGGCCAGCCGTGCGGGCGGCGCCTCGCCCTCCTTCGGCTCGCCGAAGTACACGGTGGTGTGGGGGAAGGGGATCTCGATGCCGCGCTGGTCGAACTGTTTCTTCATGCGCCGGTTGAATTCCCTGCCCACCGCCCACTGCCGCCCCGGACGGGTCTTGAGACGGCACTTGATGATCACGGCACTGTCGGCGAACTTGTCCACGCCGAGGATTTCCAGGGGCTCGAGGATGTCGAGCGCGTACAGAGCTTCCGAGCGCATTTCGTCGCAGATGCCGTTCAGCACGACGCACACCTCGTCCGTGTCTTCCCGGTACGCCACCCCCACCTCCATGAGGTAGAAGGAAAAGTCCTTGGTGAAGTTGATGACGGTGGTGACCTCGCTGTACGGGATGAGGTGCACGGCGCCGGCCAGGTCGCGAAGCTGCATGACCCGAACCCGCATTTCCTCCACCACCCCGGCATGCCCGGCCACCTCCACCACGTCGCCCAGGGAAGCCCCGTCCTCCAGCAGAATGCTCACCCCGGTGATGATGTCCTTCACCAGCGTTTGGGCGCCGATGCCCACGGCCAGCCCGAGGATCCCGGCACCCGCCAGCAACGGGCCGATGTCGACGCCGAGCTCCGAGAGGATCACCAGCGCGGCCAGCACGCCGATGACACCCTGCAAAACGCTCCGCAGCAGCGGCACCAACGTGTCGAGCCGGCGCGCGGTGCGTTCCCGGTCCCGCCGGCCGCCGGCCAGGGTGAGCAGCCGCGCCACCACCAGGCCCGCCACATGCCAGGCCAACAGGGTGATTACGAGGATCAGCCCGATGGAGAGCGCCACCTCGACGATGAGGGCCCCCAGATCGGTCCGCAGCAACTCGCCCACCCCGGCGCCCCAGCTCTCGGCGATCAGCGCCACGGCGAGCACGGCGATGATGAGATTGATCAGGCGAATCACCACCGGAGGCAACCCCGGCGGCTCTCCCGGCGGCGGCGTTTCCCTTGGGGCGGTTGCCGGAGTGATGGGCTCGCGGGCCCCGATCTCCGCCACCGCCACCACTTCCTCGGCCGGCGCCCGGCCGCCGTAGATGAGCCGCGCGTACAGGCGTCGCAGCAGCCAGAGCGCGCCCCAGCGAGCCAGCAAAGCGATCACCACGATCGTCAGCGACAGGACGAGGGACATCAGCAACTGCCGGGGATCGATGCCCGTGATGGCCTCCCACACGCTCACCGCCACATCACGCAGCGCCTCGAGGAGATCACCGGCTCTGGGCACTTCCTTCTCGGCTGACTCCGCGCGCCCGGCCTCCAGCAGCACCTTCAGCTCGCGCACCAGCTCGGCGCGAGCCTCGGGATCCTCCAGGGTCTCGATGACCCGCTCCACGTCCTCGGGCGCGACCTCGGTGACAGGCTCCGCGGCGGGGGCCGACACGGTCGGGGCCGACACGGTC
>JAWLGU010000007.1:13333-17986 GCA_041690675.1 Pseudomonadales bacterium
GGGCCGACACGGTCGGGGCCGCCAGCGGCAGAAACAGCAGGACCACGAGGAGCAGACGAAGCTGAGGGCTCATCGTCACGGAAGGGCCTCCCGATTGTGCCGATCGATGTCGAGAACCTAACACACGGATTGGGCGAAGTGGCGGCGCACGCATCCGCGGATGTTCGGGCGAAGAGTCGGGCGAACATTCGGCTACCAATCCGCTACAAGCGAATCACAGCCCCGCCGGGCCGACGGCCGTAGGATGCCCGCATCCGGTTCGAGGAAGTAACGACCATGGCAAGCGCATCCACACACGCCGCACCCCCACCCATTCGCGTGCGCAATGGCGAGCGGCAGAAGAGCTGGTTCCGGTCGGAGCGCTACTTTCAGGCCGACGGTGCCTGGTTCATCGCCACCCGTGAGGGCGTAGACGTGGGACCGTTCCAATCCGAGCAGGAAACCCGCAAGCACGCCGCCCGGCTCATCACGCGCCTCTGCGAGGTGGAGACCGTGGAGGAAGCACAGCGGGTGGCGCTGGAGTACAAGAATCAGCCGGAGCAGGAGGAAGAGCAGTTCCTGCGCATCGTCGGGCTGCGTCAGTTCAGCCGCAAGCTATGACCTGCCGCGCGCACGGCCCCGCTCACCGCGACTGGGCACGCTCCAGGTAGCGGAAGAAGTCGGAGTCGGCGCGCACCATCAGGGTGCTGTTGGCGCCGAGGGCCCGGTAGCTCTCCAGGGTGCGGAAGAACGCGTAGAACTCCGGGTCGGCGCCGAATGCCTCCCCATAGATGCGGGTGGCCTCGGCATCCGCCTCGCCGCGGATCTCCTCCGCCGTGCGAGCGGCTTCGGAGCGGATACGCTGCAGCTCCCGCTCCATCTCCCCGAGAATCTCCTGGCTGCGGCCCTGGCCCTCGGAGCGAAATCGCTCGGCGATGGACTGGCGCTCGGCGATCATGCGGCTCTCCACCTGCTCGCGCACCGACTCGATGTAGTTGACCCGCTTGATGCGCACGTCGTTCAGGGTGATGCCGAGCTCGGGCATCAGGCGCCGGGCGCGCGCCAGGATCTCCTGCTCCAGCAGCTCGCGGCCGAGCTTCGGCTGCTGCTGGAGGTCCATGTCGGTGCGCTCCGCCAGCGCCGGATCTTCCAGCGACTCGATATCGACGTCCCAGTCCTTGGAACGGATGATCTCCTCGAGCTCCGTCGACGAGACCATGTCGCGCACCACCGAATCGATGATGTCGTCGAGCCGGGTGCGCGCCCCTTCCTCGTCGCGCACGCTGCGCAGAAAATTCAGCGGCTCGGAGATGCGCCAACGCGCCGTGGCGTCCACCAGGATGAACTCGCGGCCGAGGGTGGGAATCTGGGTGACGTCGCCGTCCCACACCAGCAGACGCTTGTCGAAGTACCGCGCCCGCTGCCACGGCGCTTTCAGCTTCAATCCAGGCTCGGTGATGACGTCGCCAATGGGCTCGCCGAACTGCACCAGAATCGCCTGCTGCGCCTCGTCCAGGGTGTAGATGGACATGTTGAGGATGATCACCACCACGATGGCAGCGATGGCGGCGCCGACGGTCTTCATCGTCCCTCCTGCGGGGCGCGCCGGCCCGGCCCGTCCACGTCCAGCAGCGGCAACGGGCTCACCTGATCTTCCTGCACCATGAGGATCTGGCCGATCCCGGGCAGGATCTCGTTCAGGGTCTCGAGATACAGCCGGGACCGGGTGACCTCGGGCGCCTGGCGGTACTCGGCCAGCACCGCCGAGAAGCGGGCGCTTTCGCCCAGGGCCCGGTTGACCCGCTCGGTGGCGTAGCCTTCCGCCTCGGCGATGGTGCGCACCGCCGCACCCTCGGCGCGGGGGATCTCCTGGTTCACGCGCTTCTGCGCCTCGTTGATCATGCGCTCCCGTTCCTGGCGCGCCTCGTTCACCTCGTTGAAGGCCGGCCGCACCGCCCGCGGCGGCACCACGTCCTGCAGTTCCACGGTGATGATGTGAATGCCGGAGCGGTAGCGATCCATGATCTCCTGGATCTCATCCCGGGCCCGCGTCTGAATTTCCACCCGGCCCACCGTGAGCACGTCGGAGCCCAGCCGGTTGCCGGCCACCCGGCGCATGACCGACTCCGAGATGTCGCGCAACGTGCGGGTGGGCTCGCGCACCTGGTACAGAAAGCGGATGGGGTCGTTGATGCGATACTGCACCACCCACTCCACGTCGATGATGTTCAGGTCCCCGGTGAGCATCAGCGACTCCTCTTCGAAGTCCGCCGGCTGATACGCGGTGCGGCCCCCTGTCTGCGTGCCCGCGGTGCGAAAGCCGAACTCCTGCTTCAGCACGCGCTCGGTGGCCACGTGCTGGACCTGATCGATGCCGAACGGAATCTTGAAATGCAGCCCCGGGTCGGCGATGCCGATCACCGCGCCGAAACGCTTGATCACCGCCCGCTCCTCGGGCTGCACGGTGTAGTACGAGGTGAAGACGATCCACAGCAGCACGATCACCCCGATCACGGCCAAGGCGGCGAAGCGCGGCCCCTGCTTGCCGGAACCGAACAGAGCACTCAGATCCGGGGGCCCGCCGTTGTCGTCGGAAGCGTTGTCGCGTCTGGCCATGTTCCCAGCCTAACGCTAAAGCGACCGAATGACGACCAGGGGCGTCAATGTTCCAGCAACGCCGATGGGGGTGTCGATTCCGGCGGCCGCCATTCGACTATTCCCGACACGACAGCAGGAGCACGACGATGACAGCGGCCCAACATCCCCGAGTGGTTTCCCGCGAAGATTGGCTCGCCGCCCGCCGGGCGCACATGAAGAACGAAAAGGCGCTGACACGGCTGCGCGACCTGGTATCCCGGGCGCCGCTGACCAAGCTCCAGGCGTACAAGGCGCGGCTCGGCTGGCAGTTCGAGTGGGTATCTTCCTTCGGAACCCGCTTCAACTACGACTTCGGCGTCTCGTTCACGCCGGAGAGCCTCGACAGCGGCGAGTTGGACTACAACTTCGGCACCATCACCGTGGACCCCCGGTACCGGACCGAAGAGCTGCCCGGGGTCAGCGTCTTCTGCACGGATGCGGCCGGAACCGTCTTCCACACCTACTCCACCTACGCGCGGGGGCTCGACGAGCTGCTGGGGGCCAACCATTACCTGGACCTCACTCCGAAGGGCCGGGACGACGCGGCGCACCCGGAGTGGCCGCGCCGGCGCGACGAGTACTAGCGGCGTCGCCCTAGCCCGGCAGGCGCTCGAACTCCGGCACCCCTTCGGGCACCGCGTGGAAGCGCTGCTTGTCCCGGCAGAAGATCGCCATCTGCGGCCCCGGGAACTGGCCCGGATCGTCCATGGTGCCCACCTTCAGGATGATGGCGTCGGGCAGCCCCGGCGCCCGGGTCAGCAGATGGGTCCCGCACTCGCCGCAGAACTCGCGGGTGACCGGATCCTCCAGGTCGCTGCGGGCAAACGACTTGGGCTCGCCCTGGCTGTAGCGAAACCCTGCTGCGGGCAACGCCATAAAGACATTGGGCGAGCCTCCGGTGACGTACTGGCATTCCCGGCAATGGCACTGGGCGCAGAGCACCGGATCGCCATCAGCCTGGTAACGAACCGCGCCGCAGTAGCAGCCGCCTTCGATGTGCATGGTTCCCCTCCTGTTCCGGCACACACGAGCGGGATGGTACCCCCGACCCGGCGAATAGTAATGCGACTCGTGGATGAACGTGGCCCGAATCTCCACCCCGGGGGTCGCGGGGGCTCACTTCGCGGGAGTAGCATGGCCGGCGTCGAGCCGCAGGTCGAACGAAGGAGCGAACATGAAACGGTTTCTAGCAATGATGACTCTGGGCTGCGGCACCGCCGCGACGGCAGCTTCGGACGGAGCTCCGCCGCACTGGAGCCGGCCCGCCGAGCCGTTCGAGATCTTCGATGGCGTCTACTACGCCGGCAGCGAAGGCCTCGCAGCCTTCCTGTTCGCCACCGATGAGGGCCTGGTACTGCTCGACGTGGGCCTCCCGGAGAACGCGGAGCTGGTGGAAGCGAACATCCGCAGGCTGGGTTTCGACGTGAGGGACGTGCGCTACCTGATCAACAGCCACGCTCACTTCGATCATTCCGGCGGCCTGGCGCGGCTGAAGGCCGACAGCGGCGCCACACTGGTCGCCAGTGCGGACGACCGCTACGCGCTGGAGAACGGGGTCTATCCCGGCTGGGAGAACCGCCACGAGCTCGACTTCCCGCCGGTCGCCGTCGACCGGGTGATCGGCGACGGCCAGACCCTCGCCCTCGGCGGCGTCACCCTCACCGCCCACCTGACCCCGGGGCACTCGCCCGGCTGCACGAGCTGGAGCTTCACCGCCCGCAACGACAGCGGCGAGCACCGCGCCCTCGTGTTCTGCTCGGCCTCGGTGGCGGCCAACCGGCTGGCCCCGGACCCCCAGTACCCGAGCATCGTTGAGGACTACCGCACCACCTTCCGCCGCATGAAGGCCATGGCCGTGGATGTCTGGCTCGCCCCCCATCCCGAGCAGTTCGGGCTGGCGGAGAAGCGCGCCCGCCAGGCCGGCGGCGATGCCGACGCCTTCGTCGATCCGGCGGAGAAGGACCGGCGCATGGCGGCGTTCGAGCAGGCGTTCGAGGAGGCATTGGCCCAGGCATCCGCCGAGGCATCCGCCGAGGC
>JAWLGU010000007.1:18086-92676 GCA_041690675.1 Pseudomonadales bacterium
CTTCGTCGATCCGGCGGAGAAGGACCGGCGCATGGCGGCGTTCGAGCAGGCGTTCGAGGAGGCATTGGCCCAGGCATCCGCCGAGGCATCCGCCGAGGCGCAGTGAGTGACGGGAAGTTGGCCCGCTGTTGGCATGGTTTGCCCAATGGCGGTTCTTTCACGACTCAGGAGCTTCGTCGAGCGGGCGCTGCGGCAGACGGCGCGGCCGGTTCGTGAAGACGAGGGCGCCGAAGGCCTGGTGGTGGAACCCTACCGCGGCTACGGCAACCAGCGGGAGCTGTACCTCATGGGGCGGGTGCTTCGGCAGCCCGGCGGCGAGCGCGGTGCCAAGGTGGGGGATCTGCCGCTCGCCTTGCGGCGGCTGCTGCGCCTGGGCGCGCCAGAGCAGACGGTAACCGCACGATTCGGCGGGGTCGAGCAGCGGGCGACCACCGACCGCGGCGGCTACTTCCATGTCTGCCTGGAGCTACCGAAGCCACCCCCGGGGGATACCTTGTGGCACACGGTGTCCTTGCGCCTGAGTCTCCCGTCCGGCGCGGAGGCCAGCGCCAGCGGCGCCGTGTTCGTGCCGCCGGCACGGGCCCGGTTCGTGGTCATCAGCGACATCGACGACACGGTGATGTTCACGGGCGTGGCCAACAAGCTGAAGATGTTCTGGCGGCTGTTCGCCCAGGGAGCCGAGAGCCGAGTGGCGTTTCCAGGGGTGGCCGCCCTGTACCGGGCGTTGCACGGCGACGAGCAGAATCCGCTCCTCTACGTCTCCCGCGGCCCCTGGAGCATCTACCCGATGCTCGAGGCGTTCTTTCACCGGCACCGGATACCCGTGGGCCCCGTTCTGTTCCTGCGCGATTGGGGATTCTCGCCGAGGCGGCCGCTGCCGCGTCGCGCCCGCGGGCACAAGTTGAAGCTCATCCGCGAGATGCTCGCCCTGTACCGGGATCTGCCCTTCGTGCTCATCGGCGATTCCGGGCAACGGGACCCCGAGGTTTACGCCCAGATCGTGCGCGAGCATCCGGGGCGGGTGCGCGCCGTTTACATCCGCAACGTCACCAGGGACCCCGGCCGTATGGCGGCCATCGAAGCCCTCGCGCGGGAAGTGATCGAGGCCGGCAGCACGCTGCTGCTCGCCTCCGACAGCGTTGCCATGGCCGAGCACGCCGCGGAGATCGGCCTGGTGCCGCCGGAGGCCCCGCAGCGGGTCGCCGAGGAGCGCCGCGCCGAGCCCGAGCACGGCAGACGCCACCCGCTGCGCCTGCGCCGCTGACGCGCCTACGGCGCCAGGGACAACTCGGGCGCAAGCCGGCGGCGACGGTCGAGCAGCATCGCTGGCACCGCCGCGGCTATCATGCTGACCACGAGTCCCGCCGCGGCGATCCAGATCAAGCCCGCGTACGCGCCCTCGCCGAGAAGCAGGGCAGCCCCCAGGGGACCCGAGGCCAGGCCCATTTTCGAGGCGAAGCCGCCGAGTGCCGCCATCTGCCCGGCCCTGTCGAACTCCGCGCACATGCCGAGCAGGTAAGGAATGACGAAGGCCCAGGTGATGCCGACGCCGCAATTGGCCACCACGAACACCCAGGGTAGCCCGCTGTAGAGCAGTGCCCAGGTGCCGAGCACGGTGAGGGCACAGGCGCAGAGCAGAGGCACGGAGCGGCCGAACCGCACCGACAGCACGATCACCAGCAGCGCGCCGACAATGCCCGTCCATGCCGCAATGCCGAGCACCGGGGTGATGAACTCCATGGTCAGACCGAAGTGGCGGCCCAGGCCGATGATGTACGCGTACAGCCCCATGTTCGCCGCCTGGAACAGGAACAGGGCAAGCAGGGTGAGGATGAGCGGCCGCAGCTCGACGCGACCGTCGGCGGTGGTCACGACCGGTTTCGGGCGTGGCGGATAGTCCGCCAGGAACCCCAGCATAACCAGAGTGGCGACGCTGAAGGCAACGAGTGCCAGGAACAGCACCCAGGTGCCGAACATCGGCACCAGCAGCGGCAGGTACATCACACCCAGGCCCCCGAGACCGAACTGCACCAGGAGCAGCATGCCGAAGGTACGATCGGGATCCCGGGTGCGGGCGATGACGGAAAAACCGATGCCCACCAGCATGCCGCCGATGAATCCGTGCAGGAACCGCAAGCCCATGAGGGCCGCAGGCGAGATCAGCAGCATCGAGACGAGATCGATTCCGATCAGCGTGAGCAGCAGGGCGAAGGCGGCGGGCTTCCATTGAACGCGGCGGACGATGAAGACGATGAGAAGAGCGCCGGCCGCGGCCCCATAGACGTTGGCAGAGCCTACCAGGCCCGCTTCGCGGTTACTGAAGCCGAGCCCTGAGATCAGACCGTCCACCAGCGCCGGCATGATATTGACGTAGAACAGCCCCGCAGTGGCGAGGAACGCGAGGAGCGTAGCGGCCACCAGGCCGTCCGGGCTCGCCTTCGGCCAATCAATTCTCGACACGGATGCCGCCCTGCTCGAGGCGGCCGCGCAGCGGCGCCAACCCCTCGGCGTAGTGACGCCAACGGCCAACGGCACGGGCATACACCGGCTCGCGCACCTGCACCGCGCTCGCAGTGGCCGTGGGAGCGCGGTTCTCGTGAAAGCGCAGGCACTCGGACTCCCACTCGAGCCCGGCGTGGGCCAGCAGGCGCCGGGTCTGCCCCTCCTGATCCGCCACCAGCGCCTCGTAGCTGAGGTCGAGAAAGCGTCCCGCCGGCAGCACGCGGCGCCAGTGCGCCATCAGCCGGTGGTAGCCCAGGTAGTAGCGCGCCAGATCCTCGAGGTCGTACGAGAAGGGATAGCCCATCCTGAAGAGGCTCTTGAACATCGCGAGGCAGGCATCCAACGGATGCCGGTGCACGTGAATGATCACTGCTTCCGGCAGCGCCCGATGAATCAGGCCGAGATACAGGAAGTTCAATGGAGTCTTGTCGATGAGCAGCGAGGCGCCGCTGCCGTAGCCGCGAGTGGAGGCCCTGTATGCGCGGCCGAGCGTCGCGGCGTCCAGCTCGGCCGCCCGCCGCACCCGGCCCAACCGGTCGAGGCCCGGGCCGGTCAGCCGCATCAACGCCAAAGCGAAGTCGTTGATCTCACCCAGGCTCGCCACCTGGCTGTGGCTCGACAGAATCCGATCCACCAATGTGGTTCCGCTGCGTGGCAGGCCGACGATGAAAACCGGGGCCGCGCCGTCCCCTGGCATCGCGTCCACCCGCACTTCGCATTCGCCGCGTGCGAACCATTCGGCATCGAATACTTCCTCGATGGCCTTCATGATCCGCTCGTCTCCGGCCACGTCGTAGGCCATGCGCTGACGCCGGGCGGTCGCGCCGGCCGCAAGATGCCGCCAGGCCGCCGGGTGATCCCCCAGATCCTCGTGCTCGCGGGCGAGCGCGTAGTTGAGCGCCACCGCGCCCCGGGTGGCACCGCGCGGGGTGGCAAGCGCAGCCTCGAGCGCCGCAACGTGGTTGCGTGCCGGCGTCTGCCGCCGCAGTGTGGAACGGTTGTGCCAGGCATCGAAGTCGTCCGGAGCGAGGGCGATGACCCGATCCAGGCACCGTTCCGCCCCCGCGAAGTCGCCCATGGCAATGGCGGACGCGGCAAGATTGTAGAGAGCCCTGGGATCGTCCGGCGTCAGCTCCGCGGCCGCCCGGTGGCAACGGTGGGCCGCGCGATGATCATTCAGATGGGTGAGGAGCTCGGCGACGTGCTGCAGCAGCCGCGGATCGCGGCCAGCGGCCGCCTCGAGACGGCGCAGCCGGGCCCGGGCCTCGGCAGTCTCGCCAGCGTGAATGAGCGCTTCCACCAGCAGAAGCTGTACGTCCGGCCGCGCCGGCGCCAGGTGCTCCGAGGCCCGTGCCAGGGCCAGCATGCCCGTGAAGTCACCGAGCTGCTGGCGGGCCCGCGCTCGCAGCAGGCGCACATTCAGCGACTCTGGAAAGCGGCGCTCGAGGACCTCGCATAGCCGGTCTGCGGCACCAGCGTCGCGCTCACCCAGCCGCGCACGCACGCGGCGCAGCTCGGTGTCGAGCCCCGCTTTCCGGGCGGGGCGGGTATGGCCACTGGAGGCGCTCATCATCCCGAGTATACGCCCGGGTCACAGATCATAGCTGACCGTCAGACCCACCGAGCGCGGCACCGAGATGAACTCCTTGTTGCCATTGCCGAAGTAGCCGATGTCCGGCGCCGTGCCCATGTAGAGCTCCGTGAACAATCCGGTCACCCCCTCCTCGTTGAAGACGTTACGCACGAAGCCGGTGACCGCCCACTGCTCGGCACTCAGAGTGCTCGACAGGTTCCAGAGCTGGAAGCCGTCGAGCTCGACGTTGAACACAGCCGTATCGTTGATGGCATTGCGGGTCGAAGACTGGTAGTAGCCCTGTACGCGGTTGGTCCAGATCAGGCCGTTGGCCAACATCAGGCTGTGCTCGAGCGACCCGTTGATCGAATGCTTCGGAGTCCCCGGCAGGCGCGCGCCCTTTCGGGCCCGCGGCGTGACCGGGTTGTCCGGCGCGAAGATGTCTTCGTCGAGCTCGGCATCCACGTAGGCGTAGCCGATGCCGAAGCGCAGGGCGTCCGTGAGGTGGCCGTCGAGCTGGATCTCGATCCCCCGGGAGCTGGCCTCACCGCCGTTCGCGGCCGCGAAGAACCCCCAGTTGGTGGTGGCCGTGTTGACCTGAACGTCGTCCCAGTCCACATGGAAGACCGTCGCCGCGTAGCTCACCCCATGGCCGACGCCCTTGATCCCCACCTCGTAGTTGACCACCGAGTCGGAGTCGTAACGCTGCCAGCCGGGGTCCTCGGCGAAGGTACCCTCCAGCGGCACGGCGTTGGCCCCGCCGCGGCGATAGCCTTCCGAGACGGTGGCGTAGAGCATGCTGTTCTCGCGCCAGTCCCACGAGCCGTTCAGCTTGAACAGCACGTCGTCGTCCTTCACCTCGAAGGTCGCATCGGTGGGATCGGAGAAACTCGCGTAGAGCGGCAGATCCATGAACGTGCGGTTGGTGAACTCGTTGTCGAAGTAGCGCAAGCCGCCGGTGATCTGCACCGTCGGCGTGACGTGCCAGGTGAGCTCGCCGTACGCGGCCAGGTCCTCGAAGGTCTCCTCGCGCCGGTAGTCGAAGTCCTTGTCGCCGGTGACCGCATCGGCGAACGCCGGCAGGAAGGTGTCCCACCAGCGCTTGAAGCCACGCAGGTAACTCTGCTGGGTGGAGAGCAGGTCCTGATCCTGATAATACAGCCCCACCACGTAGTCGAAGCTTCCCTCGGTGTTCGATACCAGGCGCAGCTCCTGCACGAATGCCTCGTCCTCGTAGCTGCGAACCGCGGAAGCCATGGGGCGCGGGTAGTTGTAGTAGAACGCCAGGAACCCGGCCTGAGCGTAGAATCCGGTGTTCTCGCTCACGCTGTCGCCTTCGTGGTCGTAGAAGGAGCTCGACGAGGTGAGGGTGGCGAATCCCAGGTCCAGCTCCATTTCCAGGGCCGTCAGCTCCACGTCCCGACTCGACGGCTCGAGTTGAACCGACCCGTTCTCGTAATCGCGATAGCGGCGTCCGTAACCGTCGGTGCCCGTGGTCTGCTGGCGGCGGCCGCCGATGTCGTCGGATTGCCGTTGGTGCGAGAGCACCGCACTGAAGCGGTCGTTCGGCTCGAACTTCAGCGCCGCGCGCCCGTACCAGATGTCGACGTCGTCGGCGTCCTTCACCGATCGATACTCGGCCGCGGGATCCAGTACGCCGTTGGGGGCCACCGGCAGACCTGCGTCGTCCAGGCGATAGACGTTCACGTAGTCGGTGATACCCGGGTAGTCCATCTGCCCGCCGAGAACGCGCAACGCCAAAGTCTCGGAGAGCGGCACGTTCACCACGGTGTCCCAGGCCCAGCCGAGATCGTCAGTACCCTCCACGTTGCTGCCCGTGGCGCTGAACCGGGCGGCGAATCGCTCGGCGTCCGGCTCACGCATGATGTAGCGCACCGTGCCGCCGAGCGACCCGGAACCATACAGCGTCCCCTGGGGCCCGCGCAGCACCTCCACACGTTCGATGTCACGGAGCACGAAATTCGCGTAGAGCGGCGTCTCGTTGACGTAGGTGGACACCGTCGGCACCGCGGAAAGCGAGTAGTCACCGAGGGCGGCGCCATCGACATTGACGCCGCGAATCATGATGCCGTTGATCACGCCCGAGTTGCGGTAGCCGCGGTCCACCACGGCCACCCCGGGAATCGCCCGCATGAGGTCGGCGTTGTCGACGATGCCGGCCGCTTCCAGCTCTGTGCCGCTCACCGCCGAAATGTTGTACGGCACGTCTTGCACCGTGGTCTCGCGGCGCGTGGCAGTGACGATCACTTCCTCGATCACCCGCCCACTACGGGCGGCGGAGTCTGCTGCGACGGCTGCGTGGGCGCTCCCCTGGGCCATCAAGTTGGCCAGCGCCACCATGGCGGTCAGGGGCTTGAGCTTGAAGGGACCGTCTAGGTTCATGGTTCGTCACCCTCTTGTGTTGCACCAGCAGCGGCGCCTTGGTCCAGCAGGCACGCTACTTCAGGCGACGCCCGCTCAGTAGGTCCAGTTCGGCGCTGCAGTTGAGTCCAGTCGGTGGTCATGGCTCGCGCTCGACGATCCGCGCCGGCCGCTCGAGGACCCCGAGCGACTCGAGGTACGGCGAGCGGCGTTGCTGCGGCGAGTACGGCGGAAACTCCACGGTGCTGTCCCGAAAACTCTTCAGTGGCTGGCCGAGGCCGTGCCAACCCTCCCGCCGTGCCCTGCGCACCGCGTCCAGGTCGAGACGAAGCGGGAACACCTCGCGTCCCGCCCCGGCGAGATGGACCACCTCGCCGCCGGGCCCGGCAACGATGGAGCGGCCGTTACCGAACCGGCCGGTGACGTTGACGTCGATGAAGTAGCACTGGTGACAGCCGGCGGAGGCGCGGGCGATGGCGAGCTCCAGGTCGCGGTCGATGGTGTTGGTCATGGTCGGGTGCAGGATCACCTCCGCTCCCATCCACGCCAGGGTGCGGGTGGTCTCCGGAAACCAGCCGTCGTAGCACGTAGAGACGCCGAATCGGCCCACCTCGGGAACATCGAAGACGACGAAATCGCTGCCGGGCGTGACGCCGCGCTCGTAGGGTCGAAACGGAAACAGCTTGCGGTAGCGGGCGATCACGGCGCCATCCGGATCGATCACCGGGGCGGTGTTGTAAACGTGCTCCCCGGCGCGCTCGTACAGGCTGCCCGGCAGCAGCCAGATGCCGTGCCGCCGCGCACTCTCGCGGAACGCATCCTCGGCCGGGCCCGGAAGGGGCTGCGCCCGCCCGGTGTCCGGGCCAGGCACCGCCAGCTCACCGAACAGCACCATCTGCACCCAGGGGAAACGTCGCAGCATCGCGTCGATTTCCTCCAGGCACAGCTCGAGATTGTCGTAATCCGTCAGCTCGAGCTGCAGACACGCGATGGCGAACTGGGTCAATGCCTCGGCCTCCGTGCCGGGGCCCCGCCGCCCCCACGGCGGCTGATCGGACCCGGCCGGACCAATCTACCCAGGCCCGCCCGTTACGCGTAGGTCCAGTGGCACGCTGCAGTTGGGACCAGTACGGGTCACGGTGTGACTGCGCGCTGCAGCACCGCACTGTCTACCAGCACCCTGCTCGAGTTGAACCACTTGATGTGATCGCCATCGATCACGGTGTAGAACCCGGCCCGCTCGCCCCACGACCACGTCTGCCACTGCCGGTACCAGAACTCTCCCTCCACCCACCAGCGACCGCTGTCGCAGTCCTCATCCTGATGGCCCGCCTTCCCCACCATACGCCCGCCGGGCATGAGATCGATGGTGCAGGGATCGCCGTAGATGGTCCGGTGCAGCAATCGAGCGCCGGACAGCGCGCGCATCAGGGCGGCTCCGGTGAGCCACTCGCCCGAAGCGTCCTCCAGGCGTACCGGAGCCTCCGGTCCCGCCTCCCGGATCAATGCCGCCAACCGCGCCACCCCCGGCCGGATCATTTCCAGCGGCAGATTGGTGATGCCCATGCGGAAACAGTTGCGGGGGGCGTCGTCGTCTCCCGCGTAGTAGTGGCCCACCGGCTCGATGAGGATACCGCGCCGGGCAGCTTCCTCAGCGAGGGCCCCCACGTCGAGCCCCTCGCATCCCCGCACCCAGTACGCGGTGCCACCTTTCGCCGGGGTCGAAACGATGGCGGTGGGCAGGTAGTGGTTCAGGGCGTCGCGCAGCTCGAGCCAGCGCTGCCGGAAGGTCTCACGCGCCCGCCGCAGCAGGCTGTCGTAATGGCCAAGTGACAGGAAGAAGGCGGCGGTGCGCTGATCGTTCAGCGGCGCGTAGCGCAGCATCAGGCGCCGCAGCGCCCGCAGCTCGCGGATCACCTCCCGATTCGCCACCACGAACCCGAGCCGAAGCGCCGGTGCGAGGGCTTTCGACAGCGCCGAAACGTAGATCACTCGATCGGAGCCGTCGAGGCTGCGAAGCGCGGGCTGCGGGTAACCCAGGTAGTTGCTCTCGCCTTCGACGTCGTCCTCGAGGATGACGAAGTCCCGCTCCGCGGCCCGGGTCAGTAGCGCACGCCGGCGTTCCAGGGACATGGTCACCGCCGTGGGAACCTGGTGGCTGGGGGTCACGCACACCAGGTCCACGGAGTCCAGCCGCTCGTCCACCACGAGCCCCGCCTCGTCCACGGGCTGATGGTGAAGGTCGGCACCGAACTGAAGCAGAAGCTGGCGGGTGTCCGGATGGCTGGGTGACTCCACCGCGACGCGCACATTCGCGTCTACCAGGAGCTGCGCGACGAGGAACAACGCCTGCTGCGCCCCCACGGTCACCATCACCTGATCGGCATCGGCGTGTATCCCCCGCGCCGGCAGAATCTTCGACCGAATCTCGTCGATGAGCATGGGGTCGTCGCTGGAGTCCGCCTGGACGCTCCAGTCGTTGATCTCGCGCACGCCCAAGGCAAGGCGGGTCGCTTCTCGCCATTCGGCCACCGGATACAGGGACGGGTCGAAGGGGCCGTCGATGAACTGATACGGGTAGCGGTCCCGGTCATTGCTGAAGCGCTGGAACGGCGGCGCCGTATACCGGTGGCGGAAGCGCCGTTGCCACTGCGGCGCCGCCTGGGGCGCCGCCCGTTCCACGCCGGGGCCGGCTCGAAGCTCCAGAGCCCGCCCGTCCACATAGACGCCACTACGCTCCCGCGCCACCAGGTATCCCTCCTCCATGAGGCGCTGGTACGCCAGTGTCACGGTATTGCGCGCGACCCCGAGCTGAGCGGCGAGCTTGCGGCTGGACGGCAGGCGCCGGCCCGGCGGCAAAGCGCCGCACGATACCGCTTCCACCAGCTTCTGGCGAATCTGGTGCTGCAAACTCAACGTGCTGCGCGGATCGAGATAGATGAGCATCCCGCCCCCTGCTCCCCGTGCGCCGCCACCGAGGGGCGCTGCGTGCGCCGAGGTTACCGGCGCCGAACCGCCGTTCCAAGCCCGGAGCCGCGCTTGCGCGTCGCCCCCGCGCAACCGATCATCGGCGGATCATGAAGATACAGTCGTTCACGGGCCTGACCGGTGCGGCGGCGCTGCTCCTCGCCGGCTCGAGCTGGGGCTCCGCCACCGGGGCACCGAACGCCGTGGACCTGATCGTTCACGACGCCCACATTCTCACGCTGGACGCCAACGACACCCGGGCAACCGCCATGGCGGTGCTGGGCGAACGGATCGTGGCGGTGGGTGACGAATCGCTGCTCGCGCGTTACCGGGGCCGGCAGACCCTCGATCTGGATGGCCGCACCGTCATGCCGGGGTTCGTCGATTCGCACATTCACGTGAGCGGGCATCCCCGCTGGTACGTCCCTCTGGAGGACGTAACGTCCGTGGCCGAGATCCGTGAACGGGTGGCAGCGAAGGCCAAGGCGCTCGGCCCGGGCGCCTGGATCACCGGATACGGCTGGTCGGAGGATACCCTGCAGGAGGGGCGCCGGCCGTCGATCCGCGACCTGGACGAAGCAGCGCCGCACAACCCAGTGGTTCTCACCCGGGCCGGCGGACACAGCGCGGTGGCATCGAGCCTCGCCTTCGATCGGGCTGGCATCGATGCCTCGACTCCGGACCCGGCCCGCGGCGTCATCGAGCACGACGACCAGGGGCGCCTGAACGGCATCATCCGCGAGCGTCACGACCTTTTGCTGGCCCAGGTGCCGAAGCCACGTCCGGAAACCCTGCGGCCGAGCCTGATCGAGCAACTCCAGGCGTTGTTCCGCCATGGCATCACCTCCATCGTGCAGGCTGCCGACAGCATCGAGCACTATGCCGAATGGCAGGCTGTCTATGCCGAGCACCGGGGCCGCCTGCCACGGGCAGCGGTGCAGGTGGCCTGGGAGGGCCGCGACGCCATGAAGGCGTTCGGTCACCGCAGCGGCGACGGCGATCACCACTTGCGCCTGGGTGCCGTCAAGGTCTTCGTCGACGGAGGCTTCACCGGACCGGCCGCCTTCACCAAGGCTCCCTACGAGGGGCAGCCCGACTACCGCGGCAAGCTGAACCGTTCACCCGACGAGCTGCGTGGGCTCATCCTGGAGGCCCACCGGGCGGGCTGGCAACTGGGCATCCACGCCATCGGCGACGCCGCCATCGAGCTCACGGTGACCGATCTGACGGCAGCTCTCGACGCCCATCCGCGCCCGGATCACCGCCATTACCTCAATCACTTCACCATGATGCCGAGCCGATCCACCATGGAGACCATGGCCCGCTACGGCATCGCCATCACCCAGCAGCCGAACTTCACCCATACCCTGGAGGGCCGCTACCTCGCGAACCTCGACCCGCAGCGGGTGGCGACCATCAACTCTTTGCGCACTCCCATGCGCCTGGGCATCCACTCGGCCATCTCCAGCGACATACTGCCCATCGGCCCGACCGTGGGTCTCTACGCCGCGGTGACACGTCGCGGCCTCAGTGGGCGGGTACTGGGCGCGGACGAGCGCATCGGGATGGCACAGGCGCTGCGGGCGTATACGGTGGCCGGCGCCTGGCTGACCCGCGAGGAGAACCACAAGGGCACTCTGGAGCCCGGCAAGCTCGCCGACTTCATCGTGCTTTCAGCGGATCCGCTCCAGCAGAGCGGCCAGGACATCCTCCGGCTCTCCGTCCTGGAAACCTGGCTCGGTGGGCGGCGCGTGTTCGCCGCGGGCCGGTGATCGCCGGTGGCGCGGCGACCCGGGGGATCGGCGAAACCGTGATCCAGGTCACGGACCGCGCGAGAAGCCATTCATAGCATCCTCTCATCAGGCACCCGAGGGTGGCGAAGTGAGAACCTTGGCTCGTTTCGAAGGCCGGCTGTTCGCGGAAGCCGGAATCCTGTTTCTCGTGGTCGAAGCCGACGTCGCCGCCGGCGTCGCGCGCGTGAGCTTCCGGCTGGAGGGCCAGACCCAGGTCCTCGAGCTGCCGCTCGCCGAAGTGGCCCGCCGCCTGTCCTCCGGCGGCGAGCTGAAGCTGGACAACCTGAACGGTCCGGTGGCGGCCAAGCGCATCGTGCGCAAGGGCGACGGCTGGTTCTTCGCGGCGCGGGAAGGCCTCATGGGGCCTTTCGACTCCGGGCAGGCGGCGCAGCGCGAGCTGGCGCGCCACGTGCTGTCCATGCAGAGCCCGACGGTCGCTCACTGACCGTCGGCTCGCCACCCCTCCGGTCGTTGGCCGCGTTCTTGCTGCAGGAAGACTCTCGTCCGCAGCCAAGGAGGTGACGTATGAAACGCAATGCGCGCGCACGTTGGCAGGGCGGCCTGAAGAACGGCCGGGGCACCCTCACCACCGACAGCAGCGTCCTGTCGGACACGCCCTACTCGTTCGCCACCCGATTCGAGAACGCCGCAGGGAGCAACCCCGAGGAGCTGATCGCGGCGGCCCACGCGGGATGCTTCTCGATGGCGCTGTCCATGATCCTCGGGGAAGCCGGCGTGGAGCCGGAGCAGATCGATACGCGTGCCACGGTCACCATCGAGCAGCAGGACGGCGGCTTCGCCATTCCCGCCGTCCATCTCGCGACCGAGGTGCGAGCGCCCGGGCTGGAGGAAGCGGCGTTCCGGGAAGCCGCCGAGCAGGCCAAGCTCGGTTGTCCGGTCAGCAAGGTCCTCAGGGCGGAGATCACGCTGGACGCGAAGCTGACCGGCTGAGGCGCCGGCGGCGTCCCCTGTGTCGGGCGGGCGGTGATGACGAGTAGAATGACCGCGCGAAACAGGACGACGTCAGGGGGTGGCGGGTGTCAGCGATGGGCGAAGCGGAGCAGCACCTGATGCGGGTATGTCCCGCCATGCGCAGGCACGTGCCGAATCACCCGCCGTACCCCGTCGCGTTTCGCCGTTTCAAGGATCCCTACCGGGCGCTCATCCGGGCCGTGGTCTATCAGCAGCTCTCCGGCAAGGCGGCCGCCACCATCTACGGCCGGCTCATGGCGGTGTACGGCAGGAGCCACCCCGACCCGGCGACGCTCCTGGAGACGCCGGACGAGCGGCTGCGCGGCGCCGGCTTGTCGCGGCAGAAGATCGCGGCCGTGAAGGACATCGCGCAGAAGCGCCTCGACGGGGTGATTCCTCATCACCGGACCGTCGTCCGCTTGCCCGACGAGGAGATCATCGGCCGGCTCACCGCCGTGCGTGGCGTGGGCCGCTGGACGGTGGAGATGTATCTCATCTTCTCGCTGGGGCGGCCCGACGTGCTACCGGTGGACGATCTCGGCGTGCGTAAAGGGGCGGAGAAGTTGCTCGACCGTCCGCTCACCCCGAAGGAGCTCGGCGCCTACGGCGAGCGCTGGGCGCCCTGGCGCTCCGCTGCCGCCTGGCACTGCTGGCGGGCCGTGGAGACGGTTGTGATGGCGTCCTGAGCGGAGCCGTCGGCGGCGGAGCTTCAGTGCGACGCCGCCGCATCCGCGAGGGGCGGGCCGCTGAACTCGGCCTCTATGATCACCTGCACCTCGTCGCCGACCCCCAGCGTGGTGCCGGGCTCGGGGATACCGAAGGTCATGCCGTACTCCGACCGCCGCAGCGTGCCCCGCGCGGAGAAGCCGATGCGCGCGCTGGGGTCCATGGGATGGCCCGCGTAGCCGCCGTTGAAGGTGGCCTCCAAAGCCATGGGCCGAGCCACGCCGCGCAGGGTGAGCTCGCCGTCGATGCGGGCGGTGTTGGCGCCGGTGAGCACCACATCCTTCGAGCGGAAGATCATCTGCGGATGCTCCTCGGCATCGAGCCACTCCTCGCCGAGGAGCTGGGCGTTGAAATCCAACTGCTCGGGGAAGGGAAAGTCGGTCTCGAGGGATCGGGCATCCACCGTGGCCATCAGCCGGGCGGCGGCCGGCTTCCGGGGATCGAACCGAAGCTCGGCGTCGAAGCGGGTGAAACGCGCCGTGTACATGGAAAACCCCAGGTGATCGACGCGGAAGATCAGGCTCGCGTGGGACGGGTCGAGCCGGTAGGCGCCCCCCGGCACGTCGGGCGCCAGGTCCGCCACGCCGGGGGCCGCGGCGGCGGGCACCGGGCCGAGCAGGATCAGCGGGATCAGGGCGCAGGTCGCGAGCAGAGTCGTCTTCACAGCAGGGCTCCAGGTTCCGTTCACATACCCGATGATCGTACGAGCGCCGCCGAATTCGACAACCGCGGCCCCGATGGCACGGCTCGAGCCCAATCCGCCGCCGGCGGGGAGGTGCTCTTCTGTCGATTTGCGCCTAAGCTGGACGACCAACGGGTACCACTTGCGATCGGTGAGGTCAGCATGAGCGGAATTCGTGTCCTCGTCGGCACCCGTAAGGGCGCCTTCATCATCACGGCGGACGGTACGCGCCGCGACTGGTCGGTGACCGGGCCGCACTTCGCGGGCTGGGAGGTCTACCACATGAAAGGGTCCCCGGTGGACCCGGACCGGATCTACGCCTCCCAGACCAGCAGCTGGTTCGGCCAGATCATTCAGCGCTCCAGCGACGGCGGAACCACCTGGGAGCAGCCGGGCCTCGGGCCGGGCGACATGCCGAGCTTCGACGCTCCGCCGGAAGACGGCGGCATGCCCCCCAAGGCCCCCAACCGCTTCGTCT
Organism: Pseudomonadales bacterium; assembly: GCA_041690675.1. Classification (GTDB taxonomy): domain Bacteria; phylum Pseudomonadota; class Gammaproteobacteria; order Pseudomonadales; family Azotimanducaceae; genus UBA7803. The sequence continues at coordinate 32,162 of JAWLGU010000007.1, forward strand.
ACGACACGTCTGCGGAAACCGGCAAGCCGCTCACCACCCACCAGTGGTACGACGGCACCCAGCACCCGTGGGAGTTCGCCCGGGTGTGGCACCTGGAGCCGTCGCTCAGCGACCCCGACGTGGTCTACGCCGGGGTGGAGGACGCGGCGCTGTTCCGCTCCACGAACGGCGGCGAGTCGTGGCACGAGCTCGCCGGCCTGCGCGGCCACGGCACCGGACCCGACTGGCAGCCGGGCGCCGGCGGCCTGTGCCTGCACACCATCCTGCTCGATCCGCAGAACACGGAGCGCATGTTCGTCGCCATCTCGTCGGCGGGCGCGTTCCGCACCGACGACGGCGGCCAGAGCTGGCGTCCCATCAACCGGGGCCTGGTGTCCGAGTACATCCCGAACCCCACCGCGGAGGTGGGCCACTGCGTTCACTGCCTCACCATGCACCCGGCCCGCCCGGACGTGCTCTACATGCAGAAGCACTGGGACGTGATGCGCAGCGACGACGGCGGCGATTCGTGGCACGAGGTGAGCGGCAATCTGCCGAGCGACTTCGGCTTCCCCATCGGCGTGCACGCCCACGAGCCCGAGACCGTCTACGTGGTGCCCATCAAGAGCGATTCGGAGCACTACCCGCCCGACGGCCGGCTGCGGGTCTACCGCAGCCGCAGCGGTGGCCACGAATGGGAGGCCCTCACCGAAGGCCTGCCCCAGGCGAACTGCTACGTGAACGTGCTGCGGGACGCCATGGCCGTGGACGCGCTCGATCCCTGCGGCATCTACTTCGGCACCACCGGCGGGCAGGTGTACGCGTCGGCGGACGGCGGCGACCATTGGGCGCCCATCGTCCGCGACCTGCCTCCCGTGCTGTCGGTGGAAGTACAGACCCTCTCATGATCCGGGTGATCCTGCCGCACCAGCTGCAGACCCTGGCCAAGGCGGATCGGGAGGTGTGCGTCGACGTCGGGGGCCCGGTGACCCAGCGCGCCGTGCTCGACGCGCTGGAGGCCGCCTATCCCGCGCTGCGCGGCACCATCCGCGATGGCGAATCGGGCCAGCGCCGCCCCAGGGTGCGGATCTTCGCCTGCAACGAGGACGTCTCCCACGACCCGCCCGATGCGCCGCTGCCGGAGGCCGTCGCCTCGGGGGCGGAGCCGCTGTTCATCCTCGGGGCCATCTCCGGGGGCTGAGCGGGTGGAATGAGCGCGTTGCCGCGCCCCATCCGATGCCCGCCCTGGCGCCGTGCGCGCGGCCGGCTCTTGGCGCTGGCGCTGCTCGCCGTCCTGAGCTCCGTCCCCGCCGCGGGGGCGGAAACTCCGCTGATCGGGCGGGTGCAGCACGTAGCCGACGGCGACACCCTGACGGTGAAGACCGACCGGGCGCGCTACCGCATTCGCCTCCACGAGATCGACGCGCCCGAGCACCGTCAGCCCGGGAGCCGCGAAGCCCGCCAGGCCCTGGCGGGCAAGGTGGAGGGCAAGTACGTGCGGGTGGAGGTGGAGACGGTGGACGACTACGGCCGCACGGTGGGCAAGGTCTGGCTCGGCAACCGGGACATCAATCGCGAGCTGGTCCGGGAAGGGCACGCCTGGGCCTATCGCCGATACCTCCAGGACGATTCCCTGCTCGCGGACGAGCGCGCGGCGCGGCAAGCCGGCCGGGGCCTATGGGCCGCATCGGACCCGGTGCCCCCCTGGCAGTGGCGGCAGACGGCCCGGGCGGGCAATGGCCGGAAGGGAGACGCCGCCCCCGGCGGCTGCGCCATCAAGGGCAACATCAACCGGCGCGGTGACCGCATCTACCACCGCCCCGGCGACCGGCACTACGGCGAAACCCGCATCGACACCTCCCGGGGCGAGCGGTGGTTCTGCTCCGCCGAGGAGGCCGAGCGGGCGGGATGGCGGCGACCGCGATGAACGCCGCGAGTTACGAAGCGCCCGCATCGTGCCCGGGGCCCGGCGACAGCTCCACCACGGCGGCCTCCTCCTCGAGCTCGGCCATGGCTTCGTCGGCCGTTCTGCGCAGCAGCTCGCGTTCCTCCTCGCTCACCGCGCGCGGCGAGGCGTCGATGACGCACAGCGAACCGATTGCATGGCCGTTCCGGCTCCGCAACGGCGCGCCCGCGTAGAAACGGATGCCGTGCTCGAGCAGGAACGGGTTCCCGGCGAAGCGGGGGTCCTTCAACACGTCCTCGATGACCATGATGTCGTTCTCGGCCACGACGTGGCCGCAGATCGAGGTGTCGCGCGGGCTGCTGCCAGCCTGGGCGAGGTCCTCCGGCAGCCCCACCTGGCCGCCGAAGTGCTGGCTGTCCTCGTCGATCAGGTTGAACAGGGCGATGGGGACGTCGAACGCCTTGGCCAGACGCTTCGTGTAGTGCTCCAAGCGCTCGTCGCTCGCCTCCAGCGCCCGCAGCCGCCGCAGCTCGTCGAGCCGCGCCGTCTCGTCCGGCGGGATGGGGGCGGGCACGTATCCCGGCGACGGCGCGGTAGCCGCCTCCACCCCCTTCACGGCCTCCCGCAGGCCGCGCACGACTCTGGCTCCCTCGGGCAGGGTACCGAGGGACTCGGCACTGGACTCGGAGGATCGCCACATGCCGACGAGCACGGGCACCTCGGGCGCGTGCCGGACCAGCCGGCGCACCGTGGGCTTCACCCGCGAGGAGCGTCCAGGCTCGAGGTAGGAAAGGCAGACCACGTCGACGCCCCCCAGACCCGCGGCCGGCAGATGCTCGGATGACAGGGCATCGGCGTTGAGGATCCGCACCGCATAACCTCGGCGTTCGAGGAGCTGGCCGAGCATGGCGGCAACGGCCAGGTCGAGCGCGGACCGGCCCGCCGCGCAGATCACCGAGCCCCGCTCGCCCTGGGGTGCCTCCCCCTGCTCCAACCCGGCGGCTACCGGCTCGTCGCGGTCCGCCAGCTCGCCGATCAGCTCCAGCACCGTGCGCATCACGGCCAACCGGCGCTCCGGGCTCAATCCCTGCCGGGCATCGTCGGCGGCGGCATTGCGGAGCGCCGGCAGGGCGATGTCGTCGTAGAGATCCAGGAAGCTGTGCTCGTCGAGGTAGTCTTCGGCAATGACCGTGCTCTCGCCCGCGTCGCCGGCCAGCAGGCGCTGGTACAACCGCTCCGGAAGCGAGAGCGCCGGAGCCCGCCCCAGCAGCACGTCGAGAAACGCGAGCTGGGGAAAGTACCGTCCCGCCACCGCCAGGCACACCGTCAATGGGGTGGCGAGAAGCAGCCCCACGGGCCCCCAGAGCGCGGTCCAGAAGATGGCGGCGAAGATGATGGCCACCGCCGACATGCTGGTGCTGGCCCCGTACAGCCAGGGCTCGATGAAGTTGTTGCTGATGAGCTCCAAGGCCAGGATCAGACCCAGGGTCAGCAACAGCGTGCTCCAGCCCGGATCCACGGCCACGGCCAGCAGCAGCGGGAACGCGGCTGAGAGAAACGGCCCCAGATACGGGATGAATCGCAGCATCACTGCGAGCACCGCCCACAGGAGCGCATTCGGAATGCCGATGAAGTACAGGCCGATGCCGAACGGGACCCCGTAGGTCACGTTCACCACGAGCTGCATCAACAAGTACTGGCTGACCCGGGTCCCGGCCTCGTCCAGCACATCGGTGGTCACGTTCATGTTCGAGCCGAGCAGGCGGATGACCCGATTGCGCAGGTCCTCCCGCTCCAGCAGCATGAAGATCACCAGCACGACCACGATGCCGGCCTTGCCGATGGGGCCGAGCAGCGGCGCGGCGAGCTGCGAGATCACCTGGTAAACCGACAGTGGCGGCTCCTGCACCTGCACCACGGGAACCTCGGGTGGGGGAGCATCCGGGTCCGGTTCCGTCGCCTCGGCGCGCAGGGTCTCGAACATGTCGGACAGGCGGTCCAGCACGCCGCCGCTGGGGGCCGCATCCTGCACGCTCTCCAGCTTGGCGAGAATGTTCGACTGGTAGGAAGGCAGCTCCGCCGCGAGCTGCACGGCCTGCACCCCGAGCAGGAGCGCCAGCGCCCCCACCACCAGAAACGCAAGCAGCGCGATCAGCAGCACCGCCAGCACCCGGGGCACGCCTACCCGTTGCAACCGCGTCACCAGAGGCGCCAGAAGAAAGCTCAGCAGAATCGCGATAGCCAAGGGGATCAGCACGTCGCGGCCGACGTAGAGAACGGCGACGACGAGGGTGACGCCTATGGCGAAACCGAGCCGGGAGGAGGCGGGGCGGCCCTCGCCCTTACCCCCCGCCGCCTGGGGCGGGCTGCGGCCCACGGCCTCTGATCTCTGGCTGCGAGTATCGGGGTTGGCCACCGCAGGCGCGCCTGAGGAGTGCTGTGGCGCGGGTGATGCACACCCCGTGCCGAGCCGCCCGAGGGTGCCTGTTCCCTCAGCCGGCCGTGGCGGTCGCCGGCTCGGCCAGCAACCGGCGCACGTTCCACAATTTCGTCCGGGTCAGCAGCAGAAGCAGCACCAGCGCCATGCCGATCACGGGCACCAGCACCGCATCGTGCGGACCGAACTGCCCCACGCACCAGCCGAGGCCGATGCTGCCGATGGGCATGCCGCCCATCATGCCGAGGGAGTACACGGACATCAGCCGCGCCCGATGACTCTCGGGTGACGCCTCCTGCACGATGGCCCGGGGCATGGTCATGCTGATACCGCCGCACATGCCCCAGAGATACACCACCACGAAGAAGCCCCACATGGGCAGCTCGAAGTGCAGCAACGACAGCAGCGCGGCGCTGACGCTGCCGCCGATGAGCAGCGCCCGCCCCGGCCGGTCTACGCCGCCCCGGCGCATCAGCCATAGGATGGTGGTGCAGGTGCCGCCCATGTTCGCCACGAACGCCAGGGCGATCCCGCCCGAGCTGCCCTGATAGATGTCCCGCACCATCAGCGGCAGGATCACCATGAAGGTCCCGGCGAAGAAGATGCCCACCGCGAACGTCAGGAGTATGGCCGGCCGGATGGCCTCGGACCGCCAGGCCAGGGAGACCCCTTCGGCGATCTCCCGCAGGGGGTGACGGCGCGGCCGCGGCGACGCCGGCGGCAACGCCGGGATTCGCCGGGTGGCGACGGCCGAGCCCAGCATGAACACGGCCTGGATGCCCATGAGCACGGCGGGCCCCAGGGTATCGGCGGTGGATCCCATGCCGAAGCCGATGATCTGCATGGCGAACTGCACCCCCACCGCCAGGGTCACCACCCGCTGGATCTCGGGCCCGGCCACGCGGTTGAGGAGCGCATCCCGGGCAGGCTGGGCGAAGGCGGCGAAACAGCCGCCGACGAAGGCCCAGCCGAGCAGCACCTCGTAGACCACCAGATCGCCCAGCACGAGCGCCAGCATGATCAGGGGCGGAGCCACCATGCCGAGCTGCAGCCCGAACAGAAGCCGGCGCTGGTCGACCCGGTCGCCGATGAGGCCGCCCCAGAGAATCAGCAGCAGCATGGGGAGCTGGCTGGCGGTCTGCGCCAGGCCCAGCCGGGCCGGCGTCTCGTGCAGATACACCGCCACCAGCCAGGGAAACAGCACCATCTGAATACCGCCCGGAACGAGGAAGCTGGCGGTGCTGACCAGGTACCAGCGCAGCCCCCGGCTCATGAGGCGCCGGGTCGGCGGGGCGGCGATGACGTTTTTCTCGGCACCTTCGAATGGTAGAGGAAGCGGATTCCGCTGAACACGGTGCCGGTCCCGGCGGCGCGGGCCAGGGGCCGGTGCCCTATACTGGCGATCCGCCTACGGGCAACGGCAGGGGGAGGAGATGACGCGGGCACTCGCGGACCTTCGGGTTCTGGATCTGACCAGCGGTCCCGCCGGCGGTATCGCCACCATGATTCTGGCCGACTTCGGGGCCGAGGTGCTCAGCATCGAGCGACCGTTCGAGGACCCTCTGGCGGCCCTGCCGGCCGCGCCCATGTGGCGCCGGGGCAAGCGCACCCTGGCCCTGGATCTCGACAGCCAGGCGGGGCTCGAGGCGCTGCACGAGCTCGCGGCCGGCGCCGACGTGCTGGTCTGCAGCTGGCGCAGCAGCGCCCTCGCGCGCAAAGGCCTCGACTTCGACACGCTGCAGCCAAGGCATCCGCACCTGGTGTTCTGCCACATCAGCGGCTTCGGCAGCCGCGGCCCTCTCGCCGACTGTCCGGGCTACGAGCACGTGGTGGCCGCCAGCACGGGGCGGATGCGGCTGTTCAGCGGCATCGTGGATCGCGACGGCCCGGTGTTCTCGGCCCTGCAGGTGGGGGTTCACGCCAGCGCCCAGACCGCGGCGGCGGGAATTCTGGCGGCGCTGTTCGCCCGCGCCGCCGACGGCGCGGGCCGCCTGGTGGAAACGAGCCTGCTCCAGGCCCTGCTCGCCTACGAGCAGGGCGCCATGCTCGGCGCTCAGGTGCGCGAGCGTCTCGGCGATATGGCGAGCGCCCTGCAGCCCGCCACGCCGGAGCCACCGCTGCCCGCCCTGTACTACCACCCCGCCCAGGCGGGCGACGGCCGCTGGCTGCAGTTCGGCAACCTGCTGCCCCATCTGTTCGAGAACTTCCTCATCGCCACCGATCTGGTGGACGTCCTGGCCGACCCGGAGTTCGACGCGGCCCAGATCAAGCTGCCCGAGGAGAAGCAGGAAGCCTTCCGCGAACGGATGCTGCGCCGTATCCAGTCCCGCCCGGCGGCGGACTGGCTGGCGGACTTCGTCGCCAACGGCAGCATCGCCGCCACCGCCTATCAGACCACCCAGCAGGCCCTCGCCGATCCCGACATCGTGGCCAACGGCCACGCGGTGAGCCGTCCCGGCGGCGCCGTGCAACTCGGTCCGGTGGCGCGGCTCACCCGCACTCCCGGAGCACCCGGGCCGAATGCCGCTCCGGACGACGGGCTGGCGTCACGCTGGCGAGCCACCCCGCGGCCGCCGCCGCAGCGGGCGAAATCCCCGGGGCCGCCGCTGGCCGGGGTGAAGGTGGTGGAGATCGCCACCATCATCGCCGCGCCCCTCGGCGCATCGTTCCTCGCCGACATGGGCGCCGACGTGATCAAGGTGGAGCCGGTGGGAGGCGACCCCTACCGCGGTCTCGCCGCCGGCACCGGCGCAGCCCGGGTCAACGCCGGCAAGCGGAGCATCAGCGTCGATCTGAAGTCGCGCGAGGGCCGGGAGATCGTCATGGGCCTGGTCGCCGAGGCCGACGTGCTCATTCACAACTTCCGTCCCGGGGTGCCGGAGCGCCTGGGCATCGACTACGAGCAGGTGGCCGCCGGCAACCCGGACATCGTCTACCTGCAATGCAACGGCTACGGCCCGGACGGCCCGGGGGCGGAGCGGCCGAGCACCCACCCGATTCCCGGCGCGGCCATGGGCGGCGTGCTCTACCAGCTCGGCGAGCGGGTCCCGGACACGCCGCAGGACATGGACGGCCTCCGGCTGTGGACGCGGCGCCTGATGCGCGCCAACGAGGTCAACCCGGACCCCAACACCGCACTGGTGGTGACCACGGCGGTGATGCTCGGCCTGGCCGCCCGGCAGCGCACGGGCCACGGCCAACGCGTGCTGGTGGACATGTTCGGCGCCAACGCCTACGCGAACCACGACGACTTTCTCGCCTACCCGGGCAAGCGCGACCGGGCGCTGCCTGACGAAAAGCTGCTTGGGCTCTCGGCGACCTACCGGCTGTACCGCTGTGCGGGGGATCAGTGGGTCTTCCTCGCGCTGACGAACGAACGGGAGCGACGGCGGTTCATGGAGGCGCTGGCTGGCGCGGGCCATGCGGCGCCGACCCTCGAGCAACTGACCGCCGGCGATGCGGACGCCGGCGCCGCCCTGGAGGCGCTGTTCGTCACCCGGGATGCGGATCATTGGCAGCGCCTGCTCTCCGGCGCCGGAGTCGGCTGCGTGCGCGCCGACCGCTACCTGCCGAGCGAGTTCTGGCTCGAGGACCCACAGCCCCGGGCGATGGGCCTCACCAGCGAGTCGAATCATCCCGCCTGGGGCGGCTACCGGCGCCATGGTCCGATGGTGCGCATCGACGGACAACAACCGGCGCTGGACGGGCCGCCGCTGGCGGGGCAGCACAACGAAGCGGTGCTGAACGAGCTGGGCTACGGTGCGGACGACATCGCGCGGCTGATCGAGCAGGGGGTTCTCTGGCGCGAGCCTGCGCCATGAACCCACTCTTCCGGCGTGGCGCTCAAGAACCCGAGACTTCCGCCAGCGAGGCGTAGGCCGCCTGCAGAATGCTGAAGCCACGCCGGTCGCCCAGCAGATCCCCTTCCATCCGGTTCATCACGTAGGACACGCACAGGCGGGCATCCTGGTCCACCACCACCGTGGACCCGCCCCAGCCACCCCAGTAGGCGATGTGCTCGTTGGGGCCCATCGGCATGAGGTCGCTGGTGAGCCCGTAGCCCATGCCGAAGCGGATGGGCACGCCCAGGACCAGATCGGGTCCGAACGTCTGCTCCTCGAACACCCGGCGTGCCCCGGCCTCGCTCAGCAGATTCACCCCGAAGGCCGAGCCTCCGTTGGCCACGATGCTCTGCACCTTCACGATGGAGCGCGCGTTGCCGTGACCGTTGGCCGCCGGGATCTCCGCCAGCCGCCAGCCGTCGCCGGCGGCGGCCTTGGCGGTGACCGGCGGGTTGCGGAACGTGCGGGCGGCGATGGAATCCGCCGCCGCCTCACCCGCGGGCGCGCTCTTCGGCGGGATCAGCTCGGCGATGCGCGGGAAGTGCTCCCGCGGCGTGCCGATGTGGAAGTCCGCGCCGAGCGGCTCGGCGATCTCGCTGCGAAAAAAGCCGCCGAGGGATTGACCCGTGACCCGGCGCACCACCTCGCCGATCAGGTGCCCCTGGGTCACCGCGTGATAACCGCTCGCGGTGCCCGGCTCCCACCAGGGGGCCTGGCGGGCCAGGGCCGAGGTCATCTTCTCCCAGTCGTAGACGTCCTCCTCGGTCATGGGTTCGTCCATGCCGGAGAGTCCCGCGCTGTGACTCAGGAAATGCCGCACCTCCACCCCCGCCTTGCCGTTCTGCGCGAACTCCGGCCAGTACCGCGCCGCCGGCGCGTGGAGGTCCACCTCGCCGCGGTCGGCGAGCAGCAACAGGCACAGCGCCGCCATGGTCTTGGTGGAGGAATAGACGTTGACGATGGTGTCCTCTTCCCACGGCTCCGTCTGTGCCCGGTCCCGGTGGCCGCCCCAGAGATCCACCACCAGCTCGCCCTGGTAGCTGACCGCCACGCTGGCGCCCACGTCACCGCGCTCGGCGAAGTTCTCGGCGAACGCCTCGCGCACCGGAGCGAAGTCGTCGTGGCAGGTACCGTGAATCTGCGTCATCGTCATGTTCCTCGAGAGGCTCCCCGCAGGGAGTATACCCTGCCGGTAGGCGGCCGCCCGTGCCGGCGCGGCGGCCGATCCGCTCTCGCGCGTTGCCCTTCGCCGCCCGGTTGTGCCAGAGTGACTCGGTCTCCTTGCGGTCAGCAGCGAAGGGAGCCGAGCATGCTGGAACCATCGCAACGCGCCGCCGACGCGGCGCCCGGCCGGTTCGACGGAGCAAGCGCCCGCAGCATCCTGGAGCGGGCGGCCGAAGAGCAGCAGCGCCTCGACAACGCCCTGGCCGACTCCTACTCCATGGAGGAGCTCCAGGAGATGGCGGCGGAGCTTCGAATTTCCCCCGGCGCGCTGCAGAGGGCCATCACGGCACACCAGCGCGAACGAACGTCTGCCGGCGACGGTGCCGGGACCCGAGGTGCCGCTCCGGGGCATGCACGGGGACGTGCCGCGCTCGACCGCTGGACGCCCACCGGTTGGTCGCCGGGGTTCAGGAACGCGGTGGTGGCCGGCAGCGGATTCGTCGCGCTCACGGCGGCCCTGCTGTCGCTGTGGGCCCTCGCCCCGACCATCTTCTGGGTGACCCTGCTCTCCCTGGCGGCCGTGTCGCTGCTGGTTCTGCTCGGCGGCGCGCCCGGCTGATGCCAGGGACACCGCCATGAGCGACCTGCACATCCGCTGCGCCACCGCCGCGGACGCCCCGGCGCTCCACGCCATCTACGCCCCCATCGTCGAGCACACGGCCATCTCCTTCGAGCTCACCGTGCCCAGCGTGGAAGAGTTCGCGGGCCGCATCGACGCGGCCAACCGCAGCCACGCCTGGCTGCTGGCAGAGCGGGACGGCCGGCCCGTCGGTTACGCCTACGGCACGGCGCACCGGTCCCGGGCGGCCTACCGGTTCTCCACGGAAACCTCGGTGTACGTTCACGAGGACGTCCGCGGTCAGGGGGTGGGCAGCAGCCTGTACCGGTCCCTGTTCGACGAGCTCGCCCGGCTCGGCTACTTTCACGCCTATGCCGGCATCACCGTCCCCAACCCGGCGAGCGAGGCGGCCCACCGGCGTGCCGGGTTCGCCCACATCGGCACCTTTCCCCGGGTGGGCTTCAAGTTCGGACGCTGGCACGATGTCTCCTGGTGGCACCGGGTCCTGCGCGAGGGCGTACCCGGTGACTGACGCACCACCCCACCGTCACCGAGGAAGACATCCATGTACGAGCTCCACATCGCCAACAAGAACTACTCCTCGTGGTCCCTGCGCCCGTGGGTGCTGATGCGCGCCCTCGACATCCCGTTCGAGGAGCGCATCCACGCGTTCGGGGAAGGCTCCAACTGGGAGAAGTTCCGGGCGTTCTCGCCGAGCGGCCGTGTGCCGTGCCTGCACGACGGCGATACGGTGGTCTGGGATTCCCTGGCCATCGCCGAGTATCTCGGCGAGCGGCATCCGGGGGTCTGGCCCGAGGATGCACCGGCGCGCGCCTGGGCACGCTCTGCGGCCGCGGAGATGCACGCCGGGTTCGGTGAGCTGCGCACGCGCTGCTCCATGAGCTGCGGACAGCGGGTCGAGCTCGCGGAGCGGGGCCCGGCGCTGATGGCCGACGTGGCCCGCATCGACGAGCTGTGGAACGAGGGCCTGGCCCGCTTCGGCGGTCCGTACCTCGCCGGCAACGGCTTCACGGCCGTGGACGCCTTCTATGCCCCGGTGGTGTTCCGCGTGCAGACTTACGGCCTCCCGCTCAGCGAGCCGTCCCAGGCCTACGTCGAGCGCATGCTCGATCACCAGGCGATGCGCGAGTGGTACGACGCCGCGCTGGCGGAGACCTGGCGGGACGAAGCTCACGAGCTCGACATCCGCGCCGCCGGTACCGTCACCGCCGACTATCGCGCCTGACCCCATCGCCCCAGTCCAGGAGGAACCATGTTCTTGGCCATGAACCGTTTTCGCATCGCTCCCGGTATGGAGGAAGGCTTCGAGAAGATCTGGCGCGAGCGCGAGACCTACCTCTCGGAGGTGCCGGGGTTCCAGTCCTTCGCGCTGCTGAAGGGGCCGAGGGTCGAGCCCGAGGAGGGTCCAGCCTACACCCTGTACGCGAGCCACTCGGTGTGGTCGTCGCGGGAAGCCTTCACCGCCTGGACCGAGTCCGAGCACTTCCGCAAGGCCCACGCCCAGGCCCACGCGCCCAAGGGCACGTACCTGGGGCCCCCGCAGCTCGAGACCTTCGACCAGGTCGTCTGAGGAGCGGCAACCGGGCGGTGGCCGCACAGGCCGTTGCCCGGCTCCACCCGGCGGCATCGGGACGTGTCGATCTGGCGCGCCCGCGAACGACCACTGGTGTAGCCGCCGGCACGGGGCCGGCGGCAATCGATCATGGAGTTCCGCGTGAAGGCAGCCAATCCCTACCTCAACTTCAATGGCAACACCGAGGAAGCGTTCGAGTTCTACCGCTCCGTGTTCGGCGGCGAGTTCGCATCGCTCGTGCGGTTCGCGGACTTCGGCGGCGATGCCATGGGCGTGCCCGAGCAGGACCGGCAGAAGATCGCCCACATCGCCCTGCCTCTGGGGCCCGCCAACACCCTCATGGGTACCGATGCCCTGGAGGCCTGGCAGACGGTCACCACGGGCGACAACTTCTCGATCATGCTCGAGGCCGAGTCCGCCGAGGAAGCCGGGCGGCTGTTCGCCGCGCTCTCGGACGGCGGCCGGGTCGCCATGGCCCTGCAGCCCACCGAGTGGGCGGAGCAGCACGGCGTCTGCACCGACCGCTTCGGCGTGCAGTGGATGATCAACTACACGGGCACGGTCACGTTCGGTTAGTCGTCCCACATGCCGAGCAGGCGCGACGAGGCGTCGATGCGTACTCCGCCCGCCGTGGGCGTGCCCGCCGCGGTCGGCTCGTCCGCACCGGCGGGCCATACCCGCGGCTCGAATGCCGCCAGCACGGACGCGGTCATGAAGCGGCTGCGCGCGCCGTAGACGTGCTTGTCGCCCCAGCGCTGCTGCTGGGTGACGTAGTACTTGAGCGGCGCCACCAGGTGCAGCTCATGCTTGGCCCGGGTGACGGCGACGTACAGCAACCGGCGCTCTTCCTCCAGGCGAGCGGGTTTGCCCGCGGCGAACTCGTTGGGAAAGCTGCCGTCGTTGACGTTCAGCACGAACACCGTGTCCCATTCCTGGCCCTTGGCGGAATGCACCGTGGAAAGGATCAGGTAGTCCTCGTCCTGGAGCGGCGGCCCGGCCTCGTCGCCGCTGGCCTGGGGCGGGTCGAGCGTGAGCTCGGTGATGAAGCGTTCCCGGGACGGTGAGTGGGCGGCAATGGCCTCGAGCTGCTCGAGGTCCCCCTGGCGCACATGGGCGGCGTCGTACCGGCGCTGCATGTGCGGCTCGTACCACTGGCGCACCCGGCTCATCTGCCCCGCCCAGGCCCGCGCCCCTTTCAGCTCGACGATGAGCTCGACCAGCGTACGCCAATCCTGCTCGGCGGCCGCGGGCATCCGGAAGTCACCGAGCGACGCCACGGCGTAGCCGGCGTCCTCCAGTGCGGTGAGACAGCGGTCGGCGGTGGCCGGGCCGACCCCAGGCAGGAGCTGCAAGGTGCGGAATCCCGCCAGACGGTTGCGCAGGTTGTCCACCCAGCGCAGCAGCGCGAGCACGTCCTTGACGTGGGCGGCCTCGAGGAACTTGAGGCCGCCGTACTTCACGTAGGGGATGTTGCGGCGAATGAGCTCCACCTCCAGGGCGTCGCTGTGGTGGGCGCTGCGCATGAGCACCGCCTGCTGTTTGAGCGCGATTCCCTGCTCACGCTTCGCCAGCACCTGCTCCACCACGTACAGGCTCTGGTTGCGGTCGTCCTCCACCGTCACGTACCAGGGCTTCTGCGCCGACACGCGGCCCGATCGCAGCTCTTTTCGATAACTGCGGGCGCTTTCCGCCATCAGCGCGTTGGCGGCGTCGAGAATGGGCTGCACCGAGCGGTAATTGCTCTCGAGGGTGATCACGTCCGCCGGATCGGGGAACCGCGCGGGGAAATCCAGGATGTTCTCCACGGTGGCGGCGCGAAACGAGTAGATGGATTGAGCGTCGTCCCCCACCACGCACAGGCCGGCGCCGTCGGGCTTCATGGCCAGGAGGATCTCGGCCTGCAGGGTATTGGTGTCCTGATACTCGTCCACGAGCACGTGGGCGAACCGCGCGCCGAGCTGCCGGGCCACCGCCGGCTCCTGGGTCAGCAGGTGCCAGTACAGCAGCAGGTCGTCGTAGTCGAGCAATTGCTGGGCCTGCTTGGCCTCGACGTACGCCCGGAACAGCCGGGTGAGCTCACCCCGCCATTCGGCGCACCAGGGGTATTCGGCCTCCAGGGTTTCCGCGAGCGACCCTCGAGTGTTCACGCGGTGGGAATAGATGGCCAGGCACGTGTCCTTGCGGGGAAAACGCTTCGCCTGCTTCGCGAGTCCCAGCTCCTGGCGCTTCAGGTCGATGAGGTCGGCAGCATCACCGCGGTCGACGACGGAGAACGCCGGGTCCAGGCCGAGCACGTGGGCGTACTCCCTGAGCAACCGGTTGCCGACGGAGTGAAACGTCCCCGACCACATCAGGCGGGTTGCGTTCGGGTGGAAGGCCGTGCCTCGGGGGGCCTCCTCGAGCGCCGCGCGAGCGATGCGCTCGGCGCGGGCGAGGAGCTCCTGCGCCGCACGCCGGGTGAACGTCAGGAGCGCGATCCGCTCCGGGGCGACCCCCTGCAGCAGCAGATAGGCCACCCGATGGGCCAGGGTGTTGGTCTTGCCGGTGCCGGCCCCGGCGATGATCAACAGCGGCCCGGCGTCGAATGCCCGAGGCCCGCCTTCCCCGCCAGGGGTGGCCGAGCCGAAGGTGGCCGCCTGCCGTTGCGCCGGATTCAGGCCTTCACCGAAGAGAACGGGCGCTGCGTGGGCACGGGCATTCATGGACGCCAATCATGCCCAAGGACTGTATGAAAATACAGCGCCCCGCGCCGTCACTTGGTGTTGATGCTGTAACGGCCGGGACCCGTCAGCGCCAGGGCGACGGCGGTGAACAGGAACATGGCCTGCAGCTCGATGGCCCAGCCTCCCTGGGGACCCAGTGCGAGCACCTCCCCCCGGTGCGCCAGGCCGATGGCGAACAGCATGTTGACCGCGATCAGCGCGGCGCCGACCCGCGAGTACCAGCCCAGGAGAAGCAGCACCGGCCCCACCACTTCACCGACGTAGGCGCCGTAGGCGAGCACGGTGGGCAGCCCGCTCGCACTCAGCATGCCGGCGATGCCGCCCACGCCGCCGGCGAGCTTGGCGATCCCGTGCAGCAGAACCGTCCCGCCGAGGACCAGCCGCAGAATCAGCTTCCCAACGCTATCGCGCATTCCAGGCTCCTTTGCCTCCGCGTTCCGCGTCAGTCTACACCCGGTCGCGTCCGAAGCCCGAGGCGCGCCTAGTCTCCGGCCGCGCGAAGGCTGGCGTTGTTCTGGAGCAAGGTGCCCACCGACGAATCCACGTTGATGTTCAGGTTGAGCAGCACCGTCACGTTGGCGTCGACGGCGTTGATGTTGACCAGGGAGCGCAGGTTTCCCTGGGCGCCGTCACCAAGGTACATGGCGTAGGCAGGTGCGGCTTCGACCAGCGCCACGGTACCGCTGGCGTGAATCGTGCGGCCGCTACGGGTGGTGCGCACCACGTCCAGCGCGGCCGGGTCGAGGGCCTCGCCCTGGGTCCCCGCGGTCACCCGATCCAGCGCCGCGTCGTCGAGCGGGACGGGCGCGTCCCGCGCCACGGCGGGCGCCCCGAGGCAGGCGGCGAGCAGGGCGGCCCACAGAGGAATGCTCGTCGATTTCATCTCGGCCCCATCATGGTGGCGCGACCGCGGTCTCCCTTCCGCGGGGCACGCCGGTGTCGCGTGTTCAGAACCCCTGAATGACGACGTTGCGCTGAGAGACGCTCGGCGGCACCGCGGAGCCGGTCTCCACCACGGTACGCGAAACGTTGACGCCGTTGGCGACCATGCTGCCCACCGCGTTCACCACGTTCAGGCCGGTCGCGTTGGATTGGGCGCCGGACGCCAGGGTGAGCGTGTGGCCGGAGGACAGGGTCAGGTTCGACTCGTCCACGACGATGTACTCCGCGCCGGCGCTCTCCAAAGTCACCGCGCCCTGGACGGTCCGGGCGTGGGCCTCGTCGTGGGTGGCGTCCGTTTGGTAGGTACTGTTGTCGTCCGCGCTGGCCTGACAGAGACCGAGCTTGGTGTAGCACACCGAGCCGATGGCATCGATGGACACCGGCGGGGTATCGACCTCGATGCTGACGCTGCCGCTGTTGACGATCTCGCTCTCGAGCTGGCCGTTCGCCTGCATGCTGCCGAAGGGCCGCGGCAGATTGATGGTGCCATTCACACCCACGGAGGTCGCGAGCCGCGACTCCGCCTCCAGCCCGACATCGATGGATGCCGCGTCGATGTCGATCCCGACCCGGCCGGCGAGGCCTACCCCCAACCCGATGTTCACGCTCTGGCCGAGCAACTGGTGGTTGGTGTCCACGCTGACGTCGCTGACCAGGTCGATGGTGTCGAGATTCCGGGTGGTGGTGCTCAGGGTGTCGCTGGTGGACTCGTTGGCGTCGCGCCCGTAGCCGGCGAGACTGGCGGAGCGGGTCGTCTCCCGCTGCACCACCAGGTTCGCCTGCTCGACCTCGACACCCCCGGCATCGCCGCCCTGGAACCGGCCGTCCCAGACGTTGACGCCCTGGGTGATGAGCGTGTCTGCAGTGTTCACCAGATTCAGCGCCCGGGCGCCGGACTGGGCTTCGCTCTCCAGGGTGAGCGCATTGCTCTCGTCCACCGACGCGGTCGCCGCGTTGGCCACGAGGAAGCCCCCCGTGGCATGTCGCGCACCGTCCGCGGGGGCACTGGCCGTCCCGGCGGTGACCACGTCGAGCTGCTCGTCATCGAGCGGTCGCATGTCCGCCTCGGCCGAGCCGAGCGCGGTCAACAGCATCACGATGGAACACGTCGTGTAGCGCATTCTCCCCTCCTTCCCGCAATTTTCTTGGCGTGTTGTGACGCTTCAGATGGTCTTGGTGATTCCGGGCCCCGTAAATAATCCATTCCAGCTAGAATTCAGGGCATCTAGTCTGAAGGGACTATGGCGACCGCACGGTGCTGCTCATGGCAATGGCTTCCCATCCATCCCCGCTCGAGGTGCTGATCATCGACGACCACCCGTTGTTCCGGGCCGGTATCGCTACGGTCCTGCAACGGCTCGCCGACGACGCTCGGCTGATCGAGCGGCCGTCCTGCGAGGATGGCCTGCGCTGGCTGGCCGAACACGCCGACCCCGCCATGATCCTGCTCGACCTGAACCTTCCGGGAATGGACGGGATGTCCGGCCTCGGCCTGCTGCGCGAGGCTTCGCCGGCGACACCCGTGGTGGTGCTGTCGGCAACCGAGGATCGAACCAAGGTGAAACAGGCGCTCTCACGTGGCGCCATGGGATACATTCCGAAGTCCGCCAGCGGCGACGTGATCCTGAACGCCATCCGGCTGGTGCTGGCGGGGGGCGTCTACCTGCCTGCCGGCATCATGGCGCCGGCTTCGCCCGATTCACGCCCGGACGAAGCCAGCGCCGTGGGCAACCCGCTGACGCCGCGCCAACAGGAGGTGCTGGAGCTGCTCTGCCAGGGGCTCAGCAACAAGGCGATCGCCGCCCGACTCGACCTGGCGGAGAACACCGTGCGTGTGCATGTTGCTGCCATTCTGAAGCTCCTCGGCGCGAGGAATCGCACCGAAGCGGGCTACCAGGCGCTGAGCCTGGGCCTGGTCAAGGGCTGACCTCGCCGAGCACATCTACCACTTCGTCGCCCGCCGCGGCAGGCTGCAGAAGATGGCTCGCGAGGCTGCGCATCCGCGCCGCGGACACCGGCTTGTGCAGCAACTGATGGCCGCCCGCCTGCGCTTCGCGCAGCCGCTCCGGAGCGGTGTCGCCCGTGATGAGGATGGCCGGCACGTCGCGCCCGCAGTGGGCACGAATGTCCTCGATGGCCCGGGCTCCCGATTCACCGTCGCGCAACCGGAAATCGGCGATGACGAGGTCCGGTGCGCGGCTTCCCTCGTTCAGGATGCGCACGGCGGCCTCGCCGGACTCCGCGGTCAGCACGTCGCAGGCCCACAGGCCGAGCATCTGCCCCATGGCCTCGCGCACCGGCGCCTCGTCGTCGATGACCAGCACGCACTTGCCGGTGAGGTCCGCGGCCACCGGGGGACGCTGCTCCGCCACCTCCGGGACCGGGCGGGCCACGGGTACCTGCAGCCGGAACACGGTGCCGCGCCCCGGCCACGAATCGAGCGTCAGGGCATGGCCGAGCATGGCGGACAGGCGCCGCACGATCGCCAGGCCCAGCCCCAGACCGAGGCGCCGGTCACGCTGCGGATTACCGACCTGGTAGAACTCCTCGAACACGTGCGCGAGCTGATCGGCCGTCATGCCCGGGCCGGTGTCGTGAACCTCGATACCGACGAATCCCGCCGAGCACCGGCAGCCGACGACCACGGCGCCATGATCGGTGTAGCGCAACGCGTTGACGACCACGTTCTGCAGGATGCGGGTCAGCATGATCGGGTCGCTGCGAACCCAGGCGCCGCAGGGCACGGCTCTGAAGCGCAGGCCTTTCTCCTCGGCGTCGGCCCGAAACTCCGCGATGAGGGTGTCGAGCAGTCGCTGCACCGGGAACACGGCGAGCTCCGGCTTCACGGCGCCCGCATCGAGCCGGGAGACGTCCAGCAGGGCGTCGAGCAGCTCGGAGAGCGACGTGGTGGACAGCTTGATGTTCTCCACCAGGCTGCGCAGGTCCGCGCGGTCGACGCGAGCGTCCAGCGCGTCGACGAACAGGCCGAGCGCGTGCAGGGGTTGGCGCAGGTCGTGGCTCGCCGCCGCGAGGAACTGTGACTTCACCGCATCGGCGCGTTCCGCCCGCTCCTTGGCCGCCGTGAGGCTCTGCACCAGCTCCCGGTTGGCGAACTCCAGGCGGATCTGCTCGAGGATGCGGCGGTGACTGATGCGCACGGTGGCGATGTTGATCAGCACGAACATCACCGTCAGAACGCCGATGACGTGGAAGAACGTTTCCTGAAAGGAGAACAGGCGGGCGATGAACGGAACCGCCGGCAGGATGGCGAACCCGTAGTACGCGCCGACGTGGTACGACAGGCTGGGGATGCCCCCGGCGACGAAGCCGCACAAGACCGTGGCGTAGAAGAACGTGAGGGTCAGGTCGTCGCCCGGGAGCGCCAGCGCGGGAAGGCCCCAGGCCAGCCCGTTCAGCCACACCGCCACCAGATGATAGCGGGCCCACCGGGGGCGTTCGGACTCCGGCGGTGGGTGCCGGTTGAAGCGCAGCATCAGCCCGGCACGCGCACCGATCACCGCGTTGATGAGCAGGAACCAGGCGACGCACCAGACGGGCGGCACGGCGCCCGCGAACAACCAGGCGGTGAAGGCGGTAGCCGTGAGGCCCACCGCCACGGACATGGGCCAGCTGTGCTGAAAGGTCATCCGCACCAGCTCGGCCTGGACGTGGGCGGCCGGCGCCGATTCGGGCAGCGTGCTCATCGCGATGAGGCCCCCTCCCCTCCGAGCGGGCATCTTAGCAGGCCCACGGCAGCCGCGGCAGGCAGCGCGGCGGCCCCGGCTTCCTGCTACCGCCCGAGCCGGGCCCGGGCTAGCATTGGCCGGAGCCGTCGGCCGGCCCCTAGCCATGAGCTTCGCCCGCACCAAGATCCAGCCTCCCCGGCCGAGGGCCGCGCTCGTCGAGCGCGATCGGCTCGAGGCGCGGCTGACCGAGGCGCTCACCGCCCGCCGCGTCGTGCTGCTGTGCGCGCCGGCCGGCTACGGCAAGACCACCCTGCTCGCGCAACAACTCGCGCGGCTGCCCACTGAGGTTGCCGTGGCGTGGGTCTCGGCGGACGCCGGCGACGACCTGCACCGGCTGTTCGAGTGCATGGCTGCGGCGCTCGAGCCGTTCGACCCGCCCTGGCGCGCCGCACCGGAGGCCCTGGCCAGCCGGCTCGCGGGCAGTCCCGCCGAGGCCCAGCGGGAGGTCGCCGGCGAGATCATCAACGCGCTCGATGCCTGCGACGTTCCCCACGGCATGCTGGTGTTCGACGACCTCCATCGCATCGACGACCCCGGGTTCTTCCGCTTCGTCGACCACCTCATCGAGCGTCTGGGATCGCGGTGGACGCTGGTGCTGGCCGCGCGCAGCGAACCGCCCGTGTCACTGGCGCGCCTGCGCGCGGCCGGCGAGCTCGCCGAGTTCCGGCAGCTCCACCTGCAGTTCGCCCACGACGAGGCACGCCGGATGGCTCGCGCCGCGGGACTGGACGACGCCCTGGCCGACCGGCTTTTCGCGCGCACCCAGGGCTGGCCGGCCGGGCTACGCATCGCCATCGGCGCCGTCCTCGGCGCCGCGGGCGCCGCCACTACGGGCGACGAGCGCGCGCTGCGGGCCGGCGAACGGCCGCTCTTCGAGTACCTGGTCAGTGAGGTGCTGGACCAGCTCGAACCGGGTCTGGCGGCCTTTCTCCAGCGCGTGGCGGTGCTGCCGGAACTGGAGGCCGAGCGCTGCAGCGTCGTCGCCTGCGAGCCGGACGCCGCTGTCCGGCTCGAGGAAATCGAGCGGCTCGGTCTGTTCGTGGACGTGCTGGACGCGCCGGTGCCGACCCTGCGTCTGCACGATCTGTTTTGCGACGCCCTGGTTCGGACGCTGGCGCAGCGCAACCCCGAGGCGCTCGCGGATGCGCGCCGGCTCGCCGCCCGCACCGAGCCCGACCCGATCCGGCGCATCGCCCTGCTACTCGACGCCGGCGAGGCGGAGCAGGCGGCGGCGCTGGTGCACGCCCACGTGCCCGCCATGGTGGCCCGCCACGGCCCCGCATCGGCTCTGCACCTGATCGGCCGGTTCCCGCCGGAGTTCCGCGAGCGCTCGCCGGAGCTGCAGTTCGTCCGGGGCCTGGTGGCCTGGGTGCACTGGGACTTTCCCGAGATGCTGGCGTTCTTCGAGCGTGCCGAAACGGGCTTCGCGGCCCGGGGTGACGTCGACGCGGCGCTGCTGGCCCGGGCGTTTCGAGCCACGGGGCTCATCCCCATGGGCCGACTGGACGAGTCGGCGGCGCTGATCGCGAGCCTGCGCGAAGGCGAGCTGCCCGCTCCGGCGCTCGTGATGCGGCTGCACGCCGAATCCTGGCTCGCGGTGGACGACGGGCGCACCCACGAGGTGGCGCCCCTCATCGTGCAGATGCTCGATCTTCTGGAAGCCGTCGATCGCCTGGACCTGTGGTACCACACTACCCCGGCCAACCGGCTGCCGGGGCTGCCCGGCATGACCGGGCCGCTGTTGCGCCACGCGGCGCTGCTGGTTCGGCTCTCCGGCGACGAGCCTTCGACCCTGCGGGCGCTCGCGCTCCTGGTTCAGGCCTGGGACGCCCTGTGGCGCGGGCGTCTCGCCGAGGTAGGAGAGCTGACGGAGCGGGCCCGCGACGACGCCGCCTGGGCGGGCCGCACCGGCGCGGTCTGGGGCCACCTGCTGGCGGTCGCGGCGCTACGGGAAGCGGTGCTGGGCCGAACCTCCGCGGCCCTCGACGCCGCCGAGACGCGCCTCGACGACCTCGGCGCCCGGCACAGCGAGTGGGGGCGCTGGCTGCTCCTCTTGTTCGTCGCGCGAACTGCCGCCGCCTGCGACGACGCCGAAGCGCTGAGCCACGCGCTGCGCCGCCTCGATACGCAACTGCTGCTGGTGGGCGGGACCGCCACCCCCGCCCGCACCCGCGGCATGGCGGCCCTCCAGGCGCAGCTCGCCTGGCTCACGGGGCGAGACACGGAGGCGGTGGTCGGTTGGCGCGACGCGCTCGAGCACGAGGCGGAGATCGAGGTGTGGGGCCTGGCGACGGAAAGCCGGGTGCGCCTGGCGCGAGCGCTGCTGCGCCGCGGTGACCGGGCCGGCGCCGCCCGCGTCCTGACTCCGGTACTGCAGCGGACCGGGCTCGGGGAGGGTCCGGGCGGCGCCGTGCTGGCCGCGGACGCCCTGGCGGAGCTCGCTGCCGCGCCCTGGGGCAACGCATTACCGGAACCCATGGCGCGCACGCTGACGGACTGGTGGCAGGCCCTCGAGTTCGAGCGCGGCAACGCGGCGGGTGCCCCGCCCGCCCGCGCTTCCGAGGACGGCTGGCGGGGCCTCACCCTGCGGGAGCGCGAGGTGCTCGAGCGCATCGCCGCCGGCGACAGCAACAAGCTGATCGCCCGGGCGCTGGACCTGAGCCTTCACACGGTGAAGCGCCACGTGGCCAACATCCTCGACAAGCTCGACGTCGACACCCGCGGCCAGGCGGCGGCCTGGTACGGCGACCGCGTGCGCTGAGGCTCCTCTGCCTGATCCCGGCGGGGTCATGGTTCCCCCTGCGCTGCCCGGAATGGCTCCTCGACATGGCTCTTTCGAGCGATGTGGCGCCGCCGCATGAGCGGAATACTGCGCCGCAATCGAGCTTGGACCCTGGCCATGAGCATTCCTTTCATCACCGTTTTCGGCGCCACCGGCGCCCAGGGCGGCGGGCTCGTCCACGCCATCCTGAAGGATCCCGCGAGGCGGTTCCGGGTGCGCGCCGTCACCCGCAAACCCGGCTCCGCGGCGGCTTCGGCCCTCGCCAGAGCCGGCGCCGACGTGGTCGCTGCCGACCTGGATGACCCGGCCTCGGTGCGGCGGGTCATGGACGGTGCGCACGGCGCCTTCTGCGTCACCAACTTCTGGGAACACTTCTCACCGGAAACGGAGCTCGCGCAGGCGCGCACCATGGCCGCGTGCGCCCAGGCCGCCGGCGTGCGCCACGTGATCTGGTCGACCCTGGAGGACACCCGCGAGCTCTTTGCCCCCGGCAGCCGGATGCCGGTGCTCATGGGCCGGTACAACGTTCCGCACCTGGACGCGAAGGGTGAGGCGAATCACGAGTTCTTCGACCGCGGCGTCCCTACCACGCTGCTCGCCACCTCGTTCTATTGGGACAACCTCATCAACTTCGGCATGCTGCCCCAGCGCGGCGCCGACGGCCGGCTCGGCTTCGTGCTGCCCATGGGCGGCGCCAAATTACCCGGCATCGCCGCCGCCGACATCGGCGCCTGCGCATACGGCATCTTCACCCGCGGCGACGAGCTCATCGGCAAGTCCATCGGCATCGCCGGCGAGCACCTCACGGGGGCGCAGATGGCGGAGCAGCTCGCCCTCGCCCTCGGCGAGCCGGTGGACCACGTGGACATGACTCCCGACCGATACGCGGCCCTCGGCTTCCCCGGTGCCGACGAGCTGGCCAACATGTTCCAGTTCAAGATGGAGTTCGAGCAGCGCTATTGCGCCTCGCGCGATCCCGCCTGCGCCCGTGATCTCCATCCGGGGCTCTCGACCTTCGCAGGCTGGCTCGCGCGTCACGCGTCGCGCCTGGCCGCCGCGCTTCGCGCCGGCGCAGCCGCAGACGGGGACGCGCCGTCTTGAAGGCTCGGCAGCCATGCGCGGCGGGAATGCGGCGGCCCTGCCCCTGGGCACGCCCGTGGGTCCATACCGCCGCCCTTATCGGCGCTGCCGTCGTCGGGGTGCTGAGCGCGTTGGTCGCGTTCGCGGAGACACTCAGTGCCGACCTGCCGGCGCGTTTGAGCGAGACGGGTCTGTACGCCGCGGGCAGCGGCGGCATGAGCGTCGGCGTCCTCGCCTACGCGCCGCAGTATCCGCTCTGGTCCGACGGCGCCGGCAAGCGCCGCTGGATACGGCTGCCCCCGGGAACCGCCATCGACGCCACGGATCCCGATGCCTGGTCGTTTCCCGTGGGCACCCGGCTGTGGAAGGAGTTCGGCTATGGCCGTCCGGTGGAAACTCGCATGATCGAGCGCGCCGCGGACGGCTCGTGGCGGTACGCCACCTACCTTTGGAACGTCGACGGCAGCGATGCGGTGCTGGCGCCGGAAAAGGGTGCCGTGGTCGACGTCGCCGAGGCGCCGGGGGGCCGATACGTGCTGCCTTCCCGCAACGATTGCCGCGCCTGTCACGAAGGCGCCGCGGTGCCGGTGCTCGGCTTCAGCGCGCTGCAGCTCTCCCCGGACCGCGATCCGCTCGCGCCCCACGCCGAGCCCCTCGCGCCCCGGATGGTCGACCTCGAGACCCTCGCCGCCGGCGGGCTGCTCGAGAACCTGCCCGACGCGCTGCACCGCAGCCCGCCGCGGGTGCGCGCCGGCGAACCGCACGCGCGCGCGGCATTGGGCTACCTGCACGCCAACTGCGGTCACTGCCACAACGATGCAGGGGCCCTCGACGGCCTGCAGATGGTGCTCGCGCAGCGGACCGCGCCCGGGTCGGACAGCGTCGCGGCCACGCTCGACTCGCTGCTCGGCCGCAGCAGCCGGTTCCGTCCCAACGGCGCCGACTCGGCGCAGCGCATCGCCGCGGACGGCCACCACATGCTGACCATGCGGATGCGCACCGCAAACCCGTTCGCCCGCATGCCGCCGCTCGGGGTTCAGACCGTCGACGAAACCGGCGTCGCCCTCGTGGAGCGGTGGATCGCGGACGAACTCGAAAACCACACAGGAGCCGAACCATGATCCGAGAATCTTCGTTCCTCGCCGCGGCGCTCGCGGGCTCGCTCGCATTCGCCGTGCCGATGGCACAGGCCGACGACACGGCCGGCAAGCTCGCCCGCGGCGAGTACCTCGTGACCACGTCCGCCTGCAACGACTGCCACACCCCGTGGAAGATGGGCGCGAACGGTCCGGAGCCCGATATGAGCCGCATGCTTTCGGGTCATCCGCAGGATCTCGAGCTGCCGGCGCCGCCGCAGCCGGTGGGACCGTGGGTGACCGCGGTGACCGCGAGCAACACCGCCTGGGCCGGGCCCTGGGGCACCAGCTTCACCGCCAACCTGACCCCGGACCCGGACACCGGGCTCGGCCGCTGGACATTGCGCAACTTCGTCGAAACCATGCGCACCGGGCGGCACATGGGCCGCGGCCGGCCCGTCCTGCCGCCCATGCCCGTCGCCATGTACCGGCACTTGAGCGACCAGGACCTGGAGGCAATGTTCGTCTACCTGCGGTCGATTCCGGCGGTGCCGAACCGGGTACCCGAGCCGCTGCCGCCCGCGCCGGAGGGATGAGGCGCGGTGCTCACGCCGGGCCCGGCTCGTTGGCTATAGTCAAGGTATGGATCAATACACGACGAGAGGCGAACCGGCGTGAAGCTCGACGTCATCCTGGCGGCCGTGTTCGTGGCCTCGCTGATCACCTGGCTGGCGATCTCCATGGCGGCCGGCGGCGGCGAAGCCTGGGACAAGGAGGCCTACTGGTCCGTGGGCCTGCCCGTCATCTACGTCCTCGGGGGGCTGGCCGCCTTCGTCAGCCGCGCGAGCGCCTGGAAGATTGCCCTATGGTCCGGGCTCGGCCAGCTCGCGGGCCTGCTGCTGACCGCATCGGGCCTGTCGCTTTGGCCGCTGGGCCTGATGGTGATGGCGGTGCTCAGCCTGCCGGTGCTCGCGGCGGCGACGGTGATCCGGCTGCTGCAGACCCGGCTGTCGAACGGTTGACCGAGCCGCGTCGCCGCTGCCTCAGCGGGTGAACCCGCCCGTCTTGGTCATCGCCCGCTGGAAGGCCGGCCGCCCCTCGAGCCGTTCCAGATAGCGCCCCAGCGGCGAATCGGCCTCCAGCACGCCGAGCAGCCGGGCCGCCAGCAGGGTGAAGCCCAGCATGATGTCGGCCGCGGTGAAGCCGCCGCCGACCACCCACTCCCTGTCGGCCAGATGCTGTTCGAGAAGGGCCAACGCGTGGCCCGCCCGCTGCCGCGCGTCCTCGATGAGCGCCTGGTGCTCGTCCGCGTCGTCCCGATAGACCGCCAGCCAGACGATGATGCCGAGGGGCGCGAACAGGGTGGCCTCCGCGAAATGGCACCACTGAAGCCACTCGCCCTTCTCCCGCGTGCCGGGCGGCGGCACCAGCGACGAGCCGGGGTACTTCTCGAGCAGGTACTCCACGATGGCGCCCGACTCGAACAGGATGAAGCCGTCGTCGTCCAGGGTGGGGAACTTCCCGGTGGGCGTCTGCTGCACGAAGAATCGAGTCTGTGTCGGCTGGAACTCGGAGAGGATCACCTCATAGTCGACTCCGAGCTCCTCGAGCAGCCAGGCCACCCGGAGACTCCGGGTCCGCGGTGCGGCGTACAGTTTGAGCGTCATGTGTGCGACTCCTCGTTTGCTCCGCTCTGGCGACGGCACGGATGGCGAGCTCGGCGGGTGCCGCTGGAGCCGCCATCCGTCGTGGACCGCTTCGTCAATCCAGGGCCTGGAGGGCCCGCTGACGCTCGGCCTCGAACTCGTCCCCCGGATTCCAGCGGGGCATCTCGTCCTGATCGGCGATGATCACCCCGGCCAGGAAGCCGAACCCCGCCTCCTGCACCAGGCCGGAGAAGTCCCAGGCGTCCGTCAGCTCGTCGCTCGGCTGGTGGTAGTGGTGCTCGGTGTAATCATCCATCTGCGCCTGGCCCCAGCCATCCGGTTTGCCCACCACCCGGCGGCCCGCATCGGGATAAATGGCGGGGACGCCAATGGCGGCGAAGCTGAACTGATCGGAGCGATAGTAGTAGCCCTTACCCGGATCCTGATCGCCCTCCAGGGTGCGGCCCTGGTGGTCGGCCACCGTGCGCGCCACCTGGTCGAGATCGGATTTGCCCAGGCCGATGAAGCCGATGTCCTCGGTTTCGCCCCAGATGGCGCCGCCGTCGAAGTTGAGGTTGGCGGCGATGCGCCCCGGCGGGAACGTGGGGTGCCGGGCGTAGTACTTCGAGCCCAGGAGCCCCTGTTCCTCCGCCGCGACGAAGTTGATGAGGATGGAACGGCGGGGGCGCTCGGGGAGCCGGGTGACGGCCTCGGCGATGGCCAGCACCTCGGCCACGCCGGCGGCGTTGTCGAGCGCGCCGTTGTAGATGGCGTCTTCGCCGGCGGCCGCGTCGGCATCGGTACCCAGGTGGTCGTGGTGGGCGGTGAAGATCACCGCCTCCTTCGCGAGCTTCGGATCGCTGCCTTCCAGCAAGCCGAGCACGTTGGCGGTGCCGGTGCGCTCGACCCGGTTCTCGAGGGCGATGCGGGTGGTGAGGTTCAGGGGCACGGGCTCGAAGTCGCGGCTCTTCGCTGCCTCCACCAGCTCGTCGAGCTCATGGCCGGACCAGGAGACGAGCTCACGGGCCGCCGCCTCGGTCAGCCACGCCTTCACCTCGAGGCGCGGCTCGTCGCCCTGGGGCAGCTCGAACTGCGGACCCGACCAGGAGGTCTCCACCACCTGCCAGGGGTACCCGGCAGACGGGGTGGTGTGGATGATGATGGCGCCCGCGGCCCCCTGGCGCGCGGCGCTTTCGTACTTGTAGGTCCAGCGGCCGTAGTAGAGCCGGCGCTCGCCCTCGAAGAGCTCGGGATCCCAATCCGGGTCGTTGTTCAGCATCACCAGCACCTTGCCCCGGAGGTCGGCGTCGCCGAAATCGTCCCACTGATACTCGGGCGCCTGAATGCCGTAACCGACGAACACCAGCTCGGCGTCCTCCACCGCGACCTGCTCGCGCTGAGCGCCGCTGGCGACGATGAAGTCCTGGCGCTGGGCGAAGGTGCGGGTCTCGTCACCGTGGCGGAACGACCACGTGTCCGGCTGCGCGGCGGTGATGCTCACCAGCTCGAAGCGCTGCTGGTAGCCGTCCGCGGCACCGGGTGCGTAACCGAGCGCCTGCAGCCGGCTCGCCAGATACGCGCGCGCCTTGGCGTCGCCGGCGGTTCCGGGCTCCCGGCCGCCGTAGGCGTCGCTCGCCAGCTCCGCGACATCGGTGCGAATGCGCTCGGCGGAAATGGCTTCGGCCGCGGTCAGGGCCGCCGGCGGGATCGGCGTGGCTCGGGCCGGGCCGACCCCCGCGGCTTGGAACACACCCGCGGTCGGCTCGGTGGGCGGGGCGCGGTCCGGCACCGTGTCCGGCGCCTCGTCGTCGTCGCGGCCGTTGCAGGCGGCGGTGAACAGTAGCGCGACAATGAGCATGGTACGCAGCATGGAAACGGCCTCTCCAGACGAACGGAGACAAAGACACCGCATCCGGCGCCGCAAATCAAGCTTGGCCGGAAGTCACGTCTCGGCTAAAGCCGGGCCAGGCGTTCCTTCACGGCCGCCGCGTCGCGCCAGCGCTGCTGGTCCACGTACAGGTGATGCAGCAGCCGCAGCCAGTGCTCACGGATCCGGGCGCCCTCCAGCCGCGCCCGGTCCAGGCCCGTTTCCAGAGCGCTGATGGCGTCGGGAACCGCGCCGACTTTGAAGTAGGCCTGACCGAGCAGAATGTAGGGTCCGAAGCCCGCATCGTTCTGTTCCGCCTCGCGCCAGGCCAGCAGATGGTTCACGGCCTCGTCAAAACGTTCCAGTGCAAAACAAAGCTGGGCTGCCGCGTAGCGGGTCTGGGACACCGCCGCGGCATCCAGATTCCGGCCGTCCTTCAGCAGGGCCTCGTACGCTTCCAGCGCCCCGGAAAAGTCCCCCTGACGGGCCCGGGCGTAGCCGATCATGCGGCGCAACTCCATGCGGCCCGCGGCGTCCAGGCGCGCCGGATCGACCGTGTCGGCCAGCGCCAGCGCCGCGTCCAGGCGACCCCCTTCGATGTGCACGCGCACGTCGTGCAGGAGGCCGGCCGTGGTTTCGACGCGCCGGGCTCCCGGCGCCTCCGGGATCGACCACGCCGGCGCCGCCGCCAGCCACGCCAGGGCCAGCCCGGCCACGACGCCGATTACCTTGCTCCCGGTCACGTTCGTTCTGTGATTCATGTCACGTTTACCCCCAGGCGCATGGTGACCAGCGACCACGGGGGGATAAACCCTGCAGTTGTTAGCGGCTGCAAGATTTTTGTCGAATTCCGGAAGGCCTGGGGGCGGCAGGCACGCGGGCGGCTTTTCCGTACAATGCACCGCTTACAACCGACAACCGGACCGATGATTCACGACTATTCCGAGCGCCATCACCCCTTCGAGGCCTGTTTCAACTTCCGGGACATCGGCGGATACACCACCGTCGACGGCCGCCGGGTCCGCTGGGGCCGCTACTACCGGGCCGGCCGCCAGGACCGCATGACACGCTCGGATCTGGACCGGCTGCTGGGGCTCGGCGTCAGAACCCAGATCGACCTGCGCCGCTCCGACGAGATCCAGGAGCAGGGCCGCGGACCCTTGAGCGAGCTGGGCGCCGCGTATCACAACGTCCCCGTCATTCCCGACGGGGGCACGGACCAGCTCAGCCGCATCGTCGGTGACACCCGCATCTCCGGCCGGCGTTACCTCGGATACCTGGAGTTCGGCCCCGAGCCCTGGCTGCGCCTGTTCGAAATCCTCGCACGGGCGGAGCACCATCCCGTGCTGGTGCACTGCACCGCCGGCAAGGACCGCACCGGCGTGACCACGGCGTTTCTGCTCTCCGTGCTCGGCGTGCCCCGCGCCCTGATCGAGGCCGACTACGTGCTCAGCAACCGCGACGTACCCCGGCAGGCGGACTTCATGGAGGAGGTGGTGGGCCTGCCCGAGGGTATGAGCCGCGACGCGTTGATCGAGGTGGCCAGCGTGCCGGAGAACGCCATGGGGGAGTTCCTCCACGGGCTCGACGAGCGCTGGGGTGGTCCCATCGACTATCTTCGCCGCATCGGCGTCAGCGAGGATGCGCTGGACGCGGTGAGGACGGCGTTTCTCGAGGACTGAGCGCGGGCGCCCATCAGGTTCCCTCCCACGCCTTCGCTTCCTCGACGCTGCGCCGGTAATGCGGCAGCCCCCACCACAGCAGCGCGGCACACAGCGGCGGAATGGTGAACGCCACGGTGGCGAGGGAATACCCCACGGCCATCTCGTCGCGAAACACGAAGTCGGTGATGAGCGCCACCACGGTGGGGCCCAGTCCCACCCCCAGGATGTTGGCGATGAGCAGGTACATGGCCACCACCCGCGCCCGCATCCGGTTGGGGGTGATCTGCTGAATGGCCGCCAGGCCCACGGCCACGGGAAAGCTCTTCAGGAACGTGACCGGCACGAGAAACAGGAACACCAGCCACGCCGACGGCATCAAGGGCGCGAGGGTGCCGGGCAGGATCACCAGGAGCTGCGCTACCATGGCCGCCCGCAGATAGGCATCGGTGTGGCCACGCTTGAGAAACTCTTCTGCCAACCGTGCGCCCGCGAACACCCCTAGTGCCCCCAGAACACCCACCATGAGCCCGTAGACGTAGCCTATGTCCTGGGCCTGCCAGCCGTGCACGCGAATGAAGTACGTGGGAATCCAGGCCACCGTGCCGAACCCCACCACCGAGCTCACCGAGTACGCCACGAAGTGGGCGGTGAACGTGCGACGGTTGCGGCCCATGAATGTCAGCACGTCCTTCCAGGGCACTGCCGGCGCGGCGGCTCCGGACTCGGTCACAGCACCCTTGCGCGCCGGCTCTCTCACTGTCGCCATCAGGGCGAGCACCAGAAAGCCAGGCAGCGCCACGAAGATGAAGGTGAGCTGCCAGGAGTAAAGATGGCCGACGATGGGCAGGTTCAGGTCGCCGAGGGTCATCACCAGCTCGATGGCCGCCCCACCGACCACCAGCGCCAGCCCCGCGCCCACGTACTGCGCGCCGGTGTAGAAGCTGAACGCGCGGCCGAGGCGCTCGGCTGGGAAATAGTCCGAGATCATGGAGGAGGCGGAGGGCGAAAGGGTGGACTCGCCGACCCCCACCCCCATGCGGGCGAGGAACAGCTGCCAGAAGTCCTTGGCCAGACCACAGGCTGCCGTGGCCAGGCTCCAGAAGAACACCCCCACCGCGATGATGATGCGGCGATTGCTGCTGTCCGCCATCCGGCCGATCACCAGTCCCATGGTGGCGTAGAACAGCGCGAAGGCGAATCCCGCGAGCAGGCTCACTTCGGTATCGGAAAGTCCGAGGTCCCGCTTGATGGGCACCACCAGCAGGCTCAGGATCTGCCGGTCGACGTAGGACACCATGTTGGCGAACGAGAGCACGCCCACCACGTACCACGCATAGGTGAGGCTCGGTGCGCGCGGCTCCAGGACGGCCGCCGGGGTCGACATCAGTGCTGCTTCCGCGCCACGTCAGGAACGTTGGGCCAGGTAGACGTCACGGTCCTCCCAGCGCGCGGGCTCGTGGGCCACGTCGGCATCGGTGAAGGGCCGCGTGAACGCCGCGAGCTCGAGCCAGATGCCGTTGGGGTCGGCGAAGTACATCGAGCGGATCCAGGTCGAGTCGCGAAGATCCTCGCTGGCGTGCTCGGGCCCGTCGTTGTGGTTCAGGATCTTGAGCTCGATGCCTTTGCTGCGCAGCCGGTCGGCGTAGGCCTCGAATTCCTCCAGCGGAATGTCGATGGCCAGATGATTCATCGAGCCGTGAGCCGTGGTCATCGCTGCGCCGGGCGCGCGATTCATGGAGGCGATGCCGGGGGCGCCTTCCGGGGCGTCGGGGAACCAGAAGAACGCCAGGGTCGACCCGTTGCCCGAGTCGAAGAAGAAATGCTGCCCCCGTCCGCCGGGCAGATCGATGGTTTTCACCAGCTTCATTTCCAGCACGCCGGTGTAGAAATCCACCGTCTCCTTCATGTCCCGGCAGACCAGGGCCACGTGGTTGATTCCGGTGTAACGCATGGTCGTTCTCCTCAGGGTGCTCTGTTCCCCTCGCTGTCCATGGGCGCGTGACTCACGTCGGCATCCGTCAGCTCGCGCACCCAGCCGGCGAGCTCGAGGCGGATGCCGTCCGGATCCTGAAAATAGATGGAGCGGACGAAGGTGGTTTCGTTGACCTCCGGGCTGATCTGGCGCGGCGAGTCGTCGTGGTTCTTGATCTCGCTCACCCGGATGCCCTTGTCGATGAGGCGCTGGCGGTACTCCTCGATCTTCTCTGCCGGAATGTCGATGGCCACGTGGTTCATCGAGCCGTAGGCGGAGGGGCCGCCCTCGAACCCGGCCGGCTGCACCACGCCGGGCACGTTCTCCGGCGCGTTCGGAAACCAGAAGAAGGCGAGGCTGTTGCCGTTGCCGATGTCGAAGAAGAAGTGCTGGCCCTTGCCGGCCGGCAGGTCGATGGTCTTGATCAGCGGCATGCCGAGCAGGTCGCGGTAGAAGTGCACCGTCGCACGCATGTCCCGGCACACCAGCGCCAGATGGTTCAGGCCGCGAAACTCGAACTCCGGATTGCGTCGTTCGCTCATACGTCTCCCTCGCTAACCGGTCTGATCGCTCCCCATGGCTTCGACGCCGAAACGGCCCACCCAGTCCTGCACCCCGCCGTTTTCCGGGGCCGGAATCTCACGAATGCGGTCCTCGACGTTGTCGTATTCGAGCCGCAGTGACCGGCTCGTGGTGGCATGCATGGCGTACATCGACACGAGGTAATTCAGGATCAGAATGTTGCGGTCGTCCAGGTGCTTCTTGAGCGCGTCGAAGACGCGGTCGTGAATGCGCCCGTTCTGCAGCAGCACCCCGTCGGTGAACGCGAGCACGGCACGCTCGACGTCCGAGTAGACGTCCGCGATCTGCCAGAAAGGCAGCGCCGCGATCTTCTCCTCGGGGACGCCGACACGGCGCGCCGCCTTGCAATGCTGGGAATACACGAAACGGCTCTCGCGAACGTAGCCGGTGCGCACCAGCGCCAGCTCGCGAAGCTCGGGATCGAGATCCGCCTCGGTGTAGCTGTAGCTGCGCATGGCGGCGAGCAGCTCCGGCACCAGCGCGTGCACCGTCCACCAGTCCCCGGGGGTCCCGGTGGCCGTCCCCGGTTCCGCCACCGGGTCGCGGCCGGGCCCGAACCATTGGTCGTACAGCGCCTGGATCTCCTCGTCCGCCTCCCGGCGGGATACCTGCCGCAGTCTTGGCATCGATTCACCTGCCTCTCACTCAAAGATCGAAACCGAACTCCACCCCGTAGGTTCGAGGCAGCCCGTGGTACAGCTGGGTCAGCAATCCCGCCGTCGGCACCGCCGAGAGGACGTGCACCTTGTCGTTCAGGTTCTTGCCCCACAGCGAGATGCGCCAGCGGCCGTCCAGCGACGCGTAGTTGAGGCTCGCGTCCAACAATCCGTAGCCTTTCTGAAATCCCTGATCCACGTTCAGTGTCTCGGTGTAGTGATCGTCCTCGTAGTAGTAGGCGATGTCCGGGGTGAGGTAGCCGAAGCCCTCGATCAGGAACTCGTAGGAGGCACCGGCCCGCACGGTCCACTCCGGCACCCGGCTCGGCTCCAGGAAGGTGTTGTCGGTGCGCGTGCCGTCGCCGTTCAGGTCGGCCAGGAAGCTGGTGTACTTGGCGTCCAGATAGCCCACCGACAGCTCGAGGTTCAGGTTCGGGGCCGGCACCGCGGTCACCTCCAGCTCCACGCCCCGGGCCCGTTCCTCCGCGGCGTTGGCAGTCACGCTCTCTTCGCCGGAACCCGACGCCGCCGGCCGGAACACGGATATCTGCAGACCGTCGTACTCGTTCCAGAAGGCCGCCACGTTGACCCGCAGGCGATTGTCCAGCCAATCGGATTTCATGCCGATCTCCCAGGCTTCCACCTCCTCCGGGTCGAACGGCCCCAGCGACGCCGGTGTCGCCGCGCGGCCGTTGAAGCCGCCGCTCTTGAAGCCGGTGGAGTAGCTGGCGTACCACATGAGATTTTCGCTGACCATGTAGTCGGTGCCGAAGTGCCAGGTGACTTCGCCCCAGTCTTCGTCCACCTCGGTGGCGGTGCCGCCGGGCACGCCGTCGCCGACCGCCTGCTGCGGCCGCGCTTCGAAGTCCTTCTGATCGTAGGTGTAGCGCAGACCCACGGTCAGGCGCAGCTTGTCGGTGAGCGCGTAATCGGCCTGGCCGAACACGGCGGCGCTCCAGGCTTCCTGGGCCGCGAAGTCGTCGTTGATCACCGTGACCCCCGGTACGCCGATCAGGTCTTCCCCGAGGAAGAACGTCTGCACGATGTCGAACTCCTGCCACGCGTAATAGAGACCACCCACCCACTGCAGGCGTGCAGCGTCGCTGGATTCGATCCGC
This sequence comes from Pseudomonadales bacterium, assembly GCA_041690675.1. Taxonomy (GTDB): domain Bacteria; phylum Pseudomonadota; class Gammaproteobacteria; order Pseudomonadales; family Azotimanducaceae; genus UBA7803. The sequence continues at coordinate 65,557 of JAWLGU010000007.1, forward strand.
AGCTCCTGGGAGAGCTGCTCGTGGTTCTGCTCACGCGTGGTCTCGAAGAACTTCGCGGGCGAGACGTCGAAATCGCTCAGCACGAACTCCTCGTTGTCGAGATAGCCGGTAATGGACACCACGTCGACGCGATCACCCGAGCGCCGCGCCTCCAGGGTGAAGCCGCGGAACTCGTCCTGTGAGCCGCTCTCGAAGTTGCGATTCACCACGTAGGGATCGTCGTTGCCGCCGGGGAACCCATACCCGGGAAAACCCCGCAGCGACAGCAGGTCGGTGGGCGAGGAGGCGTTCTGCCCGCCCACCGAGTCGCTGTTGTCGTCCAGATAGATGCCGATGAGATCGACCAGCCAGGCCTCATTGGGGGTCCAGCGCAGGTAGGCGCGCACCGAGCGCACATCCTCGCCGCCGAGGCGGGGCTCCGGGCGGAACCCCAGCTCGTTCACGTAGATGTTCTTGTAGGGGCCATCACTGTCCTGGCTGAGGAACGACACCTTGCCGGCCAGGGTACCGTCGATGATGGGAAATTCCAGCGAGCCGCGGTAGTCGTTGCGGCCGAGGTTGCCGATGGTGACCCGGCCCTTGGCGCTGTACTCCCCGCTGGGCTTGCGGGTGCGCACGTTGACCACCCCACCGATGGTGTTCTTGCCGAACAGCGTGCCCTGGGGGCCCCGCAGCACCTCCACGTACTCGATGTCGAACAGGTCCTGGAGCGCGCCGATGTTGCGCTGGTAGAACACCCCGTCCACGGAGATGCCGACGCTGGGATCGATGTTCGACGCCACGCCCTGGTAGCCGATTCCGCGAATGTAGGCGACGGCGGCGTTGCGATTGATGGCACCCACCGGCTCGATGGTCACATTGGGGGCCTTGAAGGCGACATCGCGCAGGTCGTTGATGAACAGCCGCTCCAGCTCCAGCTCGCTGATGGCGGTTACCGCGATGGGCGTCTCCTGCATGGGCTCTTCCCGTTTCCGGGCGGTGACCACGACCTCTTCGACCACGGTGCGCTGCGCGCGGGCGGCATCCGCCGGTTCCGCTGCATACGAGCCCGACGACACCGCCAGCCACGGCGCCGCCAGCATGGCAGCAAGACCAAAGCGTACAACCATCTCTCTCTCCCCAGGATTGACAGGCTCGGCGAAGATAGGCCGGGCCGCGATGCGAATACAAACGAAGTGTTTTTTCGCGGCGCGCAAAAGTGCCTTACGCGGCAGGCACTCGCTCCGACTCTTCCCAGCGACCCGACCCCGGGCTTACGCTTGAAGCGTCTGAAGGGGACTGCCGTGCCATGAGCCGAACCTTGCCACCGCTGAACGCCCTGAAAGCATTCGAGGCTGCGAGCCGCCTCGGCAGCTTCAAGGAGGCCGGCGATGAGCTGTGCGTCACTCCGGCGGCCGTGAGCTACCAGATCCGATCGCTGGAATCGCATCTCGGCGTCGCGCTGTTCCACCGCACCAGTCACGGCCTGGAGCTCACCCGGGCCGGCGCCCGTTACTTCCCGGTGGTGCAGCAGATGTTCGACCGGCTCGCCGACGCCACCCGGGAGGTGATGGGTGAGGAAGGCCGGCAGGTGCTCACCGTGAACGTCCTGCCGACCTTCGCCAGCAGCTGGCTGGTGCCGCGCATCTGGAAGTTTCACGAGGCCTTTCCGGAGATCGAGCTGCAGATCCATTCCAACCGCATCCTCGGCACGCCGGTGGATTTCACCCGCGATGACGCCGACATCGCCATCCGCGGCGGTCTCACCGCCAGCGACTGGCCGGACCTCAGGGCGGAGCAGCTCGTCAACGAGGAGATGTTTCCCGTCTGCTCGCCGGTGCTGATGGCCGGGGCCAACCGGCTGACGGCGCCCGAGGACCTGGTGAACCACACCCTGCTGGTGTGCTCCAGCGCACCCGAGGGCTGGAACAGCTGGCTGGCCGAAGCGACCACGCGGGGTCACGACGTCTCGGCCGTCAAACCCCGGCACGGCTTGAGCTTCGACACCATTCAGATGGCCATGGATGCCTGCGCCCTGGGCCAGGGCGTGGTCATCGGACGCAAGCCCCTCGTCAACATCTATCTCGACACCGGCCGACTGGTCGCTCCCTTCGACTTCAGCGTGCTGAGCAAGATCGCCTACTGGCTGGTCGGGCCGCCGAAGGCGTTCGATCGAGCGTGCGTGTCGACGTTCCGCGAATGGATGCTGGCGGAGCTGGCGGCGTCGTGAGAACCTCGAGCGAGACGCACGAGCCGCCGCTCATCGAACCCCCGTGGACATCATCAGAAATCCGGTGAACGCCGCGTTGTTGGGACAGAGGCGCGGGTCGACCTCGGCTTTCATCGACTCGATCAGCTTGCGATAGCCGGCATAGAACGGCCAGGTCGGGTAGGGGCTGTAGACGAGGCCGTCGACCTCGAACTGGCGGATGACGTTTCGAGTGGTCGTCGGCTTGACGAACACCTCGCGCTCCGGGTGGTAGTAGAAGAGGCACACGGTCACCAGGCTCCACTTCGCCAGCTTGCCGTCGGCGAGCACGTCGACGACGGTGCCGAAGCCGAGCTCCTGGTCGCCGTGCAGCAGTTGCTGAAAGCCTTCGACCAGCCTGGCGCGGTCATCGCGGGCGAGACCGTTCACGTAATCGCGAAACCTCGGCTTCTCGAAGCGCGAGACCATGGAGGAGCGCGAGACGATCTTCACGATGTCGTCGAGCACCTGACCGCGGCGCCGGAAGCGTTCAGGGGCGAGCAACGTGGCGGCCGCGTCCACGAGCTGTGCGACGTTGTGCCGGCGCGCGACGCGCCCTAGCTCGTCGCCCTCGAAACCGCCCGGGTAACGGAGCAGGAACAGGGCTTCCGCCTCGCGCAACTTCTCGCGATTCATGAGTTCTTCATTCTCCTCGTCCACGCTCCTGATCGACGGCACTTACCTTGCTGGAACTGGTACGCCCGTCCCGTCGCGCGCAGGATCACCGTCTGATCCACCCATCCCCCATTCTCCAAGCCGCCCGAAACAACAACAATCGAAGGGAGGCATCCATGCAATACTCGGCTCTCATTCTCGTCCTCATGGCGCTCTCGACCGGCTGCGCCACCATCACCCGCGGAACCAACGAAGCCTTCGGTATCCAGACGACTCCACCCGGCGCCGATGCGCGGCTGTCCAACGGACTGTCGTGCCAGACGCCCTGCTCGGTCAAGGTCAAACGGCGCGGAGACTTCGTGGTGACCATCAGCAAGGACGGCTACGAGACCGTGAACGCCAGCGTCACTTCCAGCGTCGACGGCGGAGGTGCGGCGGGAATGGCCGGCAACGTGCTCCTCGGCGGCATCATCGGTGCCGGAGTCGATGCCGGCACGGGCTCGATGCACTCGCACAAGCCCAACCCGCTGGTCGTGACCCTGACGCCTCTGGATCCAGAAAAGACGGACGCACGCACGTCCTACGAGATGAGCCTCGAGAACGAGAACGAAGAGACAGGAGAGTAGCCCCCGACGCTACGCCTTTTCAATGGGCCGGGTCCGGGAAAAGTAATCGCAGTGTTCCGGTGCCAATTCGGTGGACACGACGATTTCGTCGCCCGCGCGAGCTCGTTATGCTCCTGACCTTGGGCATTGGCCCTTCAAATCGGCAGTAGGCGAGTTGCGCCGTACAGAGAGAGATGAATTGTGTCAGTTGTGATCGATAAGAACAGAGTCCGTGCATTGATCGAAACGTTCCAGAGGCGGCTCCCCGGTTTCGACAATTTCGGAGACAGTAGCGAAGACTACAACTCCGCCGAGCGCGACTACAAAATCGAGATCTGCGCCCTCTACGACGACCTGTTTCGCAAGGCTCCGAGGTCACTCGCTGATCGCGACAGTCGGATTGCGTTTGCCAAGGATCTGGAACGCCTCTTCACACAACCGCTCAAGGCCGCCTCGAACAAGCCTCAGAACTTGGTTGGTTGGCGCTACGTAGATGCTATCCGCAAGCTGGACGAATCTGCAAAGGAGCGCCTGCCCGAGCTCGTCCAAGCCCTAGTGGACGAACAGCATCCCGTCGAAAATCGAGTCGATCACTTTGTCCGCCAACTCTCCGACCTCGTCCTCTCTTCGACGCCCGACGCTCCTCTCGGGGATGCCGCAACGCGAAGCCTGACCACATTCTTCTTGTTCGTAGCACATCCCCAGAGCCATCTGTTCATCAAGACGCGGGAAATCAATCGCTTCCTGCAAGCCGTTGGCCAACCTCCGATGCAGCAAGGTCCGCTGAAAGGCTCGGAGTACCGACGGGTCTTAGACATCGCCCAAGCGCTCCGGGCCGAGCTGGAGGCCGAGGGGTGGGCACCGCGAGACATGATCGATGTTCAGAGCTTCGTATGGGTAACGATGGCCCATGACGCCGATGTGCGGGACGATGGGGAGCGGGACGCATACCGTGTTCGGCTGACCGAAGGGGCCATACGCTACGGCTACGTATCGGCAGGAACGCGCGGCGAGTTCTTCCCGGATAGATACTTTGGCGGAGACGCCGAGTCCGAAGCCGCCGAGCAGTTCACGCTCGTGGTGGAAGGTGCCGGAGATACCTGGACGACCGACATTCGATCCAGCGGTAATGCCGGGAGGATTCGCGCGCGCTTCGGTAGTCTGTTCCAGCGGCTCGGGATCGAGTCTGGAGATTGGGCGGTAATTCACGAAGTCGGCGCCGACACTTACCGGATGTCGTTCGAGCGGATTCACGAACCAGCCCCGGAGCTCCCCGCAACCCGCGCAAAGCCGGAGCTGAACCAGATCCTGTACGGCCCACCCGGAACAGGCAAGACCTACCACACGATCAATAGGGCTCTCGCCATTCTCGATCCCGACTATCTCGACAAACACGACGATCGCCGTGATCTGCAACGTCGCTTCGACGAGTTGCGCAACGAAGATCGGGTCCGCTTCGTAACCTTCCATCAGAGTTTCAGCTACGAGGACTTCGTAGAGGGACTTCGGGCACATCACGATGATGACACCCAGTCGATCCGATACGAGGTGGAACCTGGAGTGTTCCGCAGGCTCGTGGAAGACGCGACCCTTTCTCGCGAAGGAGCCGATTCAGTGGGAGTGGTCAGCTCGGCACAGGCCTGGAAGATCAGCATCGACGGCACCGGACCCAGCGAGAGACGCCGCGAGTGCTTCAGACGCGGTCAAGCTCGCATAGGCTGGGGTCACGTGGGCGATCTGGGGAACCAACGCAGGCCCGCATCACAGCAAGAAGCATTCGACGCAGAAAGCGCGACCAACCAGAACACGCTCATGGCCTTCGCTGAAGGCATTAAGGTGGGCGACCTTCTACTCTGCATCAGTAGTGCGAAAACGGTCCAAGCCGTTGGAGTCGTGGCAGGCGACTACGAGTTCGATGACTCGGAACCTGAGCTGTGGGGGGACTATTTGCACACCCGGCGAGTCAATTGGCTGGCGACGGACCTCGATCTCGATCTGGTGAACATGAACGGGGGCAAGAGCTTCACGCTGAAGACCGTTTACCCCTTGACCAGAATGAGCCCTGCCGAGGTCATGGGTCTCATCAAACCGGCGGCCGCGAAGGCTCCGCCCGTCGAGTCCCCATACGTACTCATCATCGACGAGATCAATCGGGGCAACATCTCCCGGATATTTGGGGAGCTCATTACCCTGATCGAGCCCTCTAAACGCGCGGGACGCGAAGAGGCGCTGAGCGTACACCTGCCCTACTCGAAGAAGCTGTTCAGCGTACCGGACAACGTCTACATAATCGGCACTATGAATACCGCGGACCGTTCGCTTACGGGCCTCGATATCGCCTTGAGGCGGCGATTCGTGTTCGAAGAAGTAGCGCCCGATCCCGAGGTGCTCAGGCACATAACTGTCGATGGCGTGAACATGGCTACTCTCCTCCAGGTGATGAATCGACGAATCGAGGTCCTTCTGAATCGCGACCACTGCATCGGCCACAGCTACTTTCTGCCGCTGGAGCGCGACCCCAGCTTGCCTGCGCTTGCAGACATATTTCGACGGCAGGTCCTCCCGCTGCTCCAGGAATACTTCTTTGAGGACTGGGAACGAGTCAGCTGGGTGCTGAACGACCATCGCAAGAACGACAGAACGCTTCAGTTCGTGGTTCGATCAGAACACGACGTGGAAGGGCTTTTCGGAGACGACAGCGTCGCTCCGAACGTCGTGCACCCATGGCGAGTTCAGGAGTCCGCGCTGGAGCGAATCGAGTCCTACATGCAGATCATCCGGGCGTCTCCCGAAGTCTCCCAATGAAGCAGAGCGTAGAAGTACGGGAACACGCTCGACTCACGACCGCGCCGGTGGCCTCCAATCTGAGCCAAGCGAGCATCCCGCGGTCCGCATTCGACTGGCTGCGCAACGAAATGTCCCGCAGTCGCACGGGTGCTGCTCCGCTGGTCCAAATCGAAGGCCGAGAGTGGTTGCGCCTGGATAATTACGTTGGCGTCATAGAGACACCCTGTGGCACTCGGATCGAGATCCTTCCCAAGCACGCCGACGATCATGCCGGCATCGTTCAGCTACGCGAGCTGTTGGTACGGATGGTCACCCGTGCATTCGATCTTCCCACCCGAGACATGGGCCCAGCCTCACTTCGTCTGTTCGATTGCTCGCCCAGCGAGTGGCTGATGCGCCGATTTCTCGATCTACTGGACCGGCTGGTCAAGCGGGGAGTCAGGTTCGAATACGAACGCCTAGAGGAAGGCAGTCGGTTCCTGCGCGGGCAGCTGGACATTGGTCGCCAGCTCCGTCAGCCGCCGGAGCGGCAGCACATATTCCAGATTCGCCACGACGTCTTCAGCCCCGATACGCCCGAGAACCGTCTACTGAAAACCGCCGTCGAGCGAGTTCGGCAGGCGACCCGGCGATCCGACAACTGGCGTCTCGCGCATGAGTTGTCGGTTATCCTGGAGGTCATACCGTCGAGTCGAAACACCGAGCGCGACTTCCGACACTGGCGCCGAGATCGGCTGATGGCCCATTACGACGACGTTCGTCGCTGGTGCGAGCTGCTTCTGCGTCATGAGATGCCCCTGACGCAAGCAGGCGAATGGGAGGGCATATCTTTGCTCTTCCCCATGGAAAAGCTGTACGAACGCTACGTGGCTACGTGCCTCGAACGACGGCTGGCTCCACGAGCCCGGCTCACCCGCCAAGCGGGGAGCGAGCGGCTGTGCCGTCACCTGGGGCAAGAGTGGTTTCTGCTCAGCCCGGACATGTTGCTGACCGCCGATGATTTGCGATTCGTCCTCGACACGAAGTGGAAACGGATCGACAGCGCACTCGCGAACGGCCGGGACAAGTACGGCCTCAGCCAGACCGACTTTTACCAGCTGTACGCCTACGGTCAAAGGTACCTTCGAGGGCGAGGTGAGCTCTATCTGATCTATCCCCGCACCAAATCATTCAGCAAGCCCCTGCCGCCATTCGAATTCAGTGACAGTATGCGGTTGTGGGTAGTGCCATTCGATCTAGAGGCCGAATCTCTGATCGAGGGAGAATGGACCGCCAGCGCAACGTGGTGGTCGGGATGGTCGCCGCGCAAGACGATCGAGGCTGATGAAAGGCCTCCGCAACCTTCTCCTGCCTCGGCCTGATAACGTTCACGCTCGCCTTCTCTCCATCGGCGCCCCATTCAGGGGGGCGACCCGTTGTATGAACGATTCATCGTATTCGCTAGTGCCGACGGTACGGGCATGCGTTCCAGGCGGCTCGCGCTACCAGAGATACCGTCGAATACGACGTTGCTCTTTCCTGACAGGTCATCACACTTCGCGCGCACGGACGCAATTCGACATCCTAGTGCCCCGCCTTCATCCCCACGGGCTCTCCGTCGACGATCTGGTCGAGATACTCCGAGAGCCCGTAGCCGGTCCGGCCGTCGCACTCGAACTCCGTCATGCCTTCGGTGATGCGCGTGGTGAGCTCTTCCCCGTCCGGTGCGCGCCGCCGGTTGCGCAGCGGGATGAGCGACATCACTCGCCCTTTCACCCGGTACTCGCGCTCGTCGGTTCGGGCGACCACATCGAATGTCTTCTGGCAGCGGTTCTCGTCGTAAACGGTGTCGATGCGGGCGTCGCGGATCATCACGTACTCGCCGTCGCGTAGCACCATGCCCCCGGCCCGGGGCTCTTCTCCGGGCCGGCAGGTGATCGAGACCATCATGGCGAAGTCGTCGGAGAAGTTCATAGGCAGCCAGCGATACCAGTGGATGGCCTGCCAGTAGCGCGGGCCCCAGGAGTGGTCGCGCAGGCCGAGGCCGTCGATGTCGAAGCGCTCGTCACCCACCTGGATGGTGCCGCGGCCGCGGGTGTGCTGCTCCGTATGACCGCGGGCGAAGGAGGTCTCCGCATCCTGCTCCAGCGGTTGCCCGTCCGCCCGCACCGGCTCGCCGCCGAACATGGGCGAGATGCCCGTGAATTCCAGGTCGATGGCGGCGTCGACGATGGGATTGGATTTGAAGGCGCGGGCGGGATCCATCATGTCCATGGGCTGGGCCAGCAGGCACAGCTTGCCCCGGTAGCTCAGGTCCAGGCGGCGGTGCGGCTCCACCACCGTGACCTTCATCCCGGCGCCGTCCAGGGCGTCGTTGTCGTGCCGCTCCGGGCGGGCGAACATGAAACCGATGCGGCCGTCGGGCAGATAGACACAGCACGACATCTCGCCCTTGCCCTCGTTCGGTCGATTGGCGATGCGGAACCAGCCGCCGATGCCGCGCTCCCGATCGAACACGTTGAAGTACATGCTCTCGTTGAAGTTCTCGGCGGACTCCAGCGGATGCATGTAGTCGTCCTCGGGGACGAGACGGAGCACGATCTCGGGCTTGCTGCTCATGGTGGGTCCTTCGGCGGATAGCTGGTTCCCGCATGGTAGCCGGCCTGCCGCGGCGACCTCCACTGCGGCGCCTGCTTCCAGCCTCCTTATGTTGCAAATTCGTACTAGATTCATAAAATGATGCATACACATCAATTCGGGAGCCCGCCATGCTCTCCACAGCCACGGCCTCCGAGTCTCTGGATCGGGTACTGACGAAAGCGACGCTCCGCGCCGGTAAGGCGCTGGGGCTCAGCCAGGCCGAGATCGGCGCCGTGGTGGGACGGGATCGCACCAGCTTGCGCCGGGGCATCGATCCCGACAGCAAGCCGGGCGAGCTCGCGGCGCTGCTGATCCGTGTATACCGCTCGCTCTATGCCCTGGTGGGCGGCGATCCGGAAGCCATGCGGCACTGGATGGCGACCGAGAACCGGCACACCGGCGGGGTGCCGCGGGAGCAGATCCGCACGGTGACCGGTCTCATCCGGGTGCTCGAATACGTCGATGCCATCCGCGGCAAGCTATGAGCGAGATCTGGAAGGCGTGCTCTCACCGGGTCAGCCCCGGCCCCCTGTCCGGCAGCCTCTGGCGCATGGTGGAAAGCCAGGAGGAGGTAGCCACCACCGCCCTGGTGGACACCCTGGACGAGCAGGCGGCGTTGGAGGGCCTGCTCGAGCGAACCAAGCCCTACCGCGCCGGCACCGAGAGGCTGCACTACCTGCTGGCGACGCCGTTCCGCTATCCGCCCCTGCCCCACGGCTCACGCTTCGGCCGCCGCTTCGAGCCCAGCCTGTTCTACGGCTCCATCCATCGTTCGGCGCTTCTCGGCGAAGCCGCCTATTACCGCTTCGTGTTCGCGTCGGGGCTCGAGACGCCGTTCCCGAAGCCGCTGACCACCCGTCACACCGCTTTCTCCGCTCGCTATCGCGTAGCCCGGGGACTCCGTCTGGAGCAGACGCCTTTTTCCGAGTATCGAGCCGAGCTCGCCTCGCCGACGGACTACGCGGCGACTCAAGCCCTCGGCAGCGCCCTGCGCGACAACGGCATCGGCGCCTTCACGTTCGCCTCGGCCCGGGATCCGGAACAGGGTCTCAACGCGGCCTTGTTCGAGCCCTCGGCCCTGGCCGATCGCGCGCCGCGCTCGCAGACGTCGTGGACCTGCGAGACCACGCGCGAGCGGGTGAGCTGGCGCGAGCGCGGCGCCCATCAGGTGGTGGTCTTTCCGCTGGACGCCTTCCTGGTGAACGGCTCGCTGCCGGCGCCGGCGGCGTAGCGGCCAGGAGACGGACAGCGCGCGCTGGGCCACTCGCGTCCTGCTCGGGTTCGCCGACAAAGCCGCAGTGATCCCCAAGCGCGGGTTGGATACAGTAGCCGGGAATCATCGCGGAGATTCGCCATGCGTCACGCCAACACCACCATAGCGTGTGTCGTCACCTCGCTGGCCCTGTTCACGAGCGCCGTGGCCTGCGCCGCATCGACTGACGCGCCCTTCGACGTCGACCCGGTTGCCGATTTCGAGCAGCCCTGGGCGATGTCCTTCCTGCCCAGCGGCGAGTTACTGGTGACCGAGATGCGCGGCGTCCTGCACGTCTACAGCGACGGCGAGCTCCACGAGATCGGCGGCGTGCCCGAGGTCGAGTTCGCCGGGCAGGGCGGCCTGGGCGATGTGGTGCTGCACCCCGACTTCGCCGAGAACGCCATGCTGTACCTCAGTTACGCCGAGCCCGGCGAAGGGGGAACCAGCGGCGCCGCCGTCGCCCGGGCAATCCTCGAGCGCGACGAGGACGGCGGCGGGCACCTCGCCGACCTCGAGGTGATCTGGCGCCAGGAGCCGAAGGTGAGCGGGAACGGGCACTACAGCCATCGGCTGCTGTTCGGTCCCGAGGGTTATCTGTGGATCTCGTCCGGCGACCGGCAGAAGCTGGAGCCGGCTCAGGACATGGCGGCCAATCTGGGCAAGATCCTCCGCCTGAACGAAGACGGCAGCGTGCCCGAGGACAACCCGTTCGCGGACCGCGGCGGCGTCACCGCGCAGATCTGGAGCCTCGGCCATCGCAACGTGCTCGGCCTTGTCTTCGATGCTGAAGGGCGGCTGTGGGCGCACGAGATGGGCCCGCGCGGCGGCGACGAGCTGAACCTCATCCAGCGCGGCGCCAACTACGGCTGGCCGCTGGTCTCCGAAGGCCGGCACTACAGCGGCGAAGACATTCCGGATCACGACCAGCGGCCCGAGTTCAAGGCGCCCGTGACGAGCTGGACCCCGGTGATCTCCCCCTCCAGCCTCATCATCTACCAGGGCGACGAGTTTCCCGAGTGGCGGGGCAGCGGCCTGATCGGGGGCCTCTCGTCCCAGGCGCTGATACGCGTCGCCTTCGACGGCGAGACGGCCCAGGAGGCAGAGCGCTTCGACATGGGCGAGCGCATCCGTGCCGTGGCGGAAGGGCCGGACGGGGCCCTGTGGCTGCTCGAAGACGGCCGCACGGGCGGGCCCGGCCGGCTGCTGAAGCTCACCCCCTCCGCATCGCAGTAGCGGCAAGGCGCACCGGGCAGCCGGTGCGCCCGGCCACGGCCGTTACGCCTCGGGCTTCTGAAACTTCAGCGTCATGCGGTTGGACTCGCCCACGGCCTCCATCTCGGCTCGGAGCTCCGGATCGTCGCCGCTGGTGCCGAGGCTCGGCGGCAATCGCCACACCACGTCTTCCGTGGTCGGCTGGTCGTTCGGGTTCTCGTTGACCGGGCTTTCCGCCACCAGCTCGAGGCCGGCTTCCGTCATCCGGTCGATGAGGAACTGCTTCTTCAGGTAGCCGGCATCACCGCGGGCCCAGTCGTCGGGCATGTCCGGCCGCGCCTCGTGCTGCACCACGCCGAGAATGCCGCCCGGCTTCAGCACCCGGACGAGATCGTTCAGCGCGGTGGTCAGGTGACCGCCCTCTTCGTCGAAGCGGGCCAGGTTGTGCAGGGCGCGGATCACGAGCACCGCGTCGGCCTGGCCTTCCATCCCCTCGGGCAGCGCACCGAGCTCGAAGGCGTCGATCTCGGCTCCGTTCGGCCCCTGCCACTGGCGCGCCTCCTCGGGCCAGTCCTGCACCCAGCTCGCCATGGCGTCGATCCGGTCCTGGTCGTAGCCGAACTTGGCCCACAGATCTCTGGGGTAGTTGGCGCCGATCAGCCGGCCGTCCGGGCCCAGGTACGGCACCAGGATGCGCGTGTACCAGCCGCCGCCCGGCAGCACCTCCACCACGGTCATGCCCGGCTCGATGCCGAAGAAATTCAGGGTCTCTTGCGGGTGGCGGTGAGGATACCGGGCCTGTACTTCCTCGGGCTGATCGGCGAGCACTTGCTCGAGACGATCGGCGGGCGCCGGCGCGGTGGCGCTTTCCTCTGTGGATGCTTCCGTCATGGTGGCCGCCGCGGCGGCGCCGGAGGACATCTCCAGCCCGGCCCCGTCGCCCTCGACCGGAGCCTCGTCACCCGGCCCCTGGCCGCAGCCCATCAGCACCAGACCCAGCAGCGAAATCAGAATTCTCGTCATAACGCTCTCCCTTCTCCTGTGCGCGTGCTGCGCAGATTCAGCGAGCTCGCAGGCAGTGTACCTCCACTGCGCTGGCATTGCCTTGTCAACACCGGCCTGCGCATCGCCGTATCACCCAATGATCCTCCGCTCGCATACCCTGGCGCCCACGAGAACGCTTCGGATGCTGGTTCGACACCGCAAAGCCGCCTATCCTGCCCACGCCCATGTTCTACCTCTATCACCACCACGATCTCGGCCGGCTCGCGGACATCCTGTCGATGCTGCGGCAGGCTCAGCGGCCGTCGCCGCTGGCCACGGACCGGGTGCTGGTACCCAACGTGGGGCTCGGCCGCTGGCTGAAGATGCATCTCGCCGAGCGCAACGGCATCGCGGCGAACATCGAGACGGCGCTGCCGGCGCCGTTCTTCTGGAACGTCATCGCCGGGAGCCTGCCGGGCGCGCGGGCGGACAGCTCGGCGTACCGGCGCGAGAATCTGCGCTGGCACCTGTACGCCCATCTGCCGGCGCTGGCCGCGGAGGTGCCGGAGGTAGGGCGCTATCTGGCGGAGCGGCCCATGGAGCTGCGCCGCTGGCAGCTCGCCGACCAGCTCGCGGATCTGTTCGACCAGTACCTCATCTATCGCCGGGAAATGCTGCTGCGCTGGGAGCGCGGCGATACGGATTCGAGCCCGCCGGGGAGCTGGGAGGCGCCGCTGTGGCGGGCCATCGTCGCGCGGCTCGGCCCCGACCACCGGGCCCGGCTGCTCGGCGAGCTCATCGCCCGGGTGGAATCCGGCGGTCCGCTCGACACCGCGGCCTGGCCGGAGCGCCTCTACTGCTTCGGGCTCGGCAACCTGCCGCCGGACTACCTGCGGCTGCTGTATGCCGTGGGACGCCACAGCGACGTGCACTTTCTCATGCACAACCCGAGCGACGTCTACTGGGGCGACATCGCCCGACGGCCCACCGCCCTCGACGTGGCGCTGGATGCCGAGCCCCTGCCCGGGGAAGAGATGGCGTTCCAGGGCCACCCGCTGCTCGCGAGCCTCGGCTACGCCGCCCGGGACTTCCTCCGGCTCGTCTACTCCGACGAGTTCGCCGGCATCCGCGAGCTGGAGCTGGGCGAGGCGCTGGCGTATCAGCCGCCCGGAGAGGAGACCCTGCTGCACCGTCTGCAGTCCGGGGTGATCCGCATGGAGAACGCCGCGAGCGACAGCGGGCTCGCGGCGGACGACCGTTCGTTCCAGGTGCATGCCTGCCACGGCGTGCTGCGCGAGGTGCAGGTGCTCCACGATCAGCTCCTCGGCCTGCTCGCCGCCGACCCGACCCTGCACCCGCGGGACATCATTGTGATGACCCCCAACGTGGCCGGGTTCGCCCCCGCCATCGAGGCGGTATTCGGCGCCGCCCGGGGCGCTGCCGAGGGCGGCGCGGCCATCCCCTTCAACGTGTCCGATCAGCCGCGCCGGGGGACCCACCCCATCGTCCTCACCTTCCGCGCGTTGCTGGATCTGCCGCTCTGGCGCTGGACCGCGAGCGAGCTCGCGAGCCTGGTGGCCGTGCCCGCCGTGATGCGCCGGTTCGGCCTGGAAGAGGCGGACGTGGCGAACCTCTCCCGGTGGATTCACGCCGCCGGCATCCGGTGGGGGCTCGACGCCGAGCATCGGGCGCAGAACGGGGCCGGCCGCTGGGCGCAGAACAGTTGGGCGTTCGGTCTCGATCGGCTGCTGGCCGGGGTGGCCGTCTCGGATGCCAACGTCCTCGCCGCCGGGGTCGCGCCCGTGGTGGATCTCGAAGGCGGCGCCACCGCGGCCCTCGGCGAGCTGTGGCTGCTCGTGGAGCGGCTGCGCCGCTGGCGCGACGTGCTGGGAACGGAGGCGCCGGCCGCCGTATGGCAGGAGCGGCTGAACGCCCTGTGTGCCGACCTGTTTCGGGTCGACCATCACGACCGGGACGAGCAGGCGGCGCTGGAGGCGGTGAACGAGGCGGTGGCCGTGCTCGGTGGCGCCGCGAGCTGCCTGGGAGAAGAACCCCTGTCCTGGGAGGCGGTGCGGGAGATCCTGGACGGCGAGCTCGACGCCAGCGGATCGCGCCAGCCGTTCCTCGCCGGCGGGGTCACCTTCTGCGGGCTGGTACCCCTGCGCACGGTGCCGTTCCGGGTGGTGTGCCTCATCGGCATGAACGAGGGCGAGTTCCCGCGCCGGGACCGGAACCGCGCCATCAACCTCATCCGCCTGCACCCGCGGCTGGGGGACACCAGCGTCCGCGACGACGATCGCCTGCTGCTGCTGCAGTGGCTGCTGGCCGCCCGGGACGTCTTCTACCTCAGCTACACCGGCCAGGACACCTCGAGCGGCGAGGCGCTTTCGCCCTCCACCGCCGTGGCGGAGCTGCTGGACTTCGTGGTCCAGAACCAGTTCGCGGGCATGGACCGGAAGGCGGCACTCGAGCGGCTGGTGGCCCGCCAGCCCATGCAGCCGTTCAGCCCGCGCTACTTCGACGGCCGCTTCGCCGCCGCCGAGGACGCCGGCCGGCGGGTGTTCACCTTCCGCGGCGACTGGCACCCGGGCGCCCTGGCCCTGTTCAGCGAGCGCGGCGAGCCGCCGCAGCTCATCGACGACAGCGAAGCTCCGGAGCCGGAGCTGCAGCAGGTGAGCCTGGATGAGATCAAGCGCTTCTTCCGTCACCCGGCCCGCTACTTCCTCCAGGAGGTGCTGCAGCTCGACCTCGAGATCGCCGGCGAGGAGCTCGAGGACGACGAGCCCCTCACCCTGCGCGGGCTGGAGGAGCACCAGCTCCGCCAGCACCTGTTCGACCTCGCCCGCGCCGGCGGCCCCCTGCCGGAGACCCCCCCGGCGCTGATCCGCGCCCAGGGGCTGCTGCCCCCGCCGCCATTGGACACGGCCTCCTACGGCAAGGCGGCCCAGGAGCTGAACGACTTGCTTCCGGTGTGGCAGCACACCAGGCCGGCGGAGGAGTACGAGGTGGTGGCCATCGACGTGCCCCTGCAGTCCGGCGTGCACCTGGTGGGCCGGCTGGGGGACGTCGCCCCCGGGGGCCTGAGCCGGGTGGAGGCGCGCAAGGTGAGCGCCGGCCAGCTTCTGCCCCACTGGATCGACCTGCTGGCGCTCGCCGCCTGCCGCGGCGAGGGAGTGCTCGCGTGTTGCGGCTTCGACCGCGCCGGCAACCTCGACGCGCGGGAGGGCACCGTGAGGCGGGAGCAAGCGCTCGCTTACCTCGAAACCCTCACGTCGCTGTATCTCGAAGGCCAGCGGCGGCCCTTGTGCTTCCTGCCGAGCATCTCCCAGGAATACGTCGATCTGATCACCGGGGAGAACGCCAAGGAGCCGGACGAGGCCCTGGCGAAGTGCAACGGCAAACTGGCCAACGAGTTCCAGCCGCGCTGGGAGACGGAGGACCCGTGGTTCAGGCGCCTGCTCGCGCCGCCGCCCTACTGCCTGGGGGAGCAGGCGGCAACCAGCGAGTTCTGCCGCATCGCGGAAGCCGTGCTCGAGCCCATGGCGCGGCTGCTGGTCGAGCAGGACGCGGAGGCGTGGCTGGCCGCCCGAACCACCCCCGCGGAGGCCGAGTCGTGAGCCGCGAGACCTTCGACCTGCGCACCTTCCCGCTCGAGGGCCTGCGCCTCATCGAGGCCAGCGCCGGCACCGGCAAGACCTTCAGCCTGGCCGGGCTGTACCTGCGCCTGCTGGTGGAGAAGCAGCTCGACGTCCGCGAGATTCTGGTGATGACGTTCACCCGGGCGGCCACCCAGGAGCTGCGCGAACGCATCCGCACCCGGCTCGCTGCAGCGGCGGTGCTCGCGGAGGATCCCGCTCGCGGTGACCGGAACGACCCCGAGCAGCGTATCGCCCTGGAGATCATCGACGCCGCCGCGGAGCACGAGCCCCGGGAGCGCATCACCCGGCGGCTCCGGGACGCGGCGGCGCGCATGGACGATGCCGCCATCAGCACGATTCACGGCTTCGCCGCCCAGGCGGCCCAGGAGAACGCCTTCGACTCGGGCCTGCCGTTCGACCGCGGCACCCAGGTGGACGACGCCGAGGTGCACCGCCAGGCCATCACCGACTACTGGCGCAGTCAGGTGATGGGGCGGCCCGCGGCCGAGGCCCAGGCGTTCCTCTCATTGTGGCCGAATCCCGAGCGGCTGACGAAAGACCTGACACCGGCCCTCGCCCGCCCCCACCTGGAGCTCTGGGGTCCTTCGGAGGAAAGACTGACGGCGCTCACCGAGCGGGCCCGGACGCTGTGGGCGAGCGACCAAGGACGGCTCCACGAGCTCCTCGCCTCCGCCGTTGCCAGCGGTCAGCTCCTGAAGAACGCCGGGCTCAACCAGGCGATCGTCGCCTGCGGCGGCATCGACGGTCTCATGAGCACCCTCGCCGGCGGCCTGGCCGGCACCGCCGCCGGGTATCCGGCGCTGCCGGACTGGATCGTGGATCTGGGCTGCGACGACGGCGCCGCGGCACACATCCGGAAGACCGCGCTGAAGACCTGCCGGCCCCAGGACCTGGAGCTCGTACAGGCCCTGGCGGCCCTCGCTCCCGTGGCTCGCCTCGCAGCGTTGCGGGCCGCTCTCCATGTCACCCGGGCCACCATCCGCGCCCGCAAGCGGGCCGGCCGCCAGTTCAGCTTCGCGGACATGATCGAGTCGCTGCACGAGGCCGTCACCGACCCGAACCGCGGCCCCGCCCTCGCCGCCGCCCTGCACCGCACCTGGCCCTACGCGCTGGTGGACGAGTTCCAGGACACCGACCCCCTGCAGTACCGGATCCTTCGCGCCGTGTACCACGGCCGCGACACCGGGGCGCTCATCATGATCGGCGACCCCAAGCAGGCCATCTACGGCTTCCGCGGCGGCGACGTGTTCGCCTACCTGCAAGCGGCCCGGGACGCGGACGGCCGCTACGACCTCGACACCAACTTCCGCTCCACCCAGGGCGTGCTCGACGGCATCGAGGCGCTGTTCCACGGCCCCGCCCGGGCGCGGGAGGAGGGCGAGTTCCTGGTGCCCGACATCCGCTTCCACCCGGTGAAGGCCGGGCGCGCGGCGGGCGACCGTGTGCTGGTGAAGGGCGGCGAGACACTGCCGGCGGTCACCGTCTGGGCGGTGCCGGGCGACGGCAACAAGGCCGAGGACGGCAAGCGCGTGCTGCGGGAGGCCACGGTGAGCGAGATCCACGGGCTTCTGGATCCCGGGGCGGGCGCCCTCGCGCGCAAAGCCGACGGCTCCGAGGCGCCGGTCCGCCCCGGCGACATCGCCGTGCTCGTCAACACCAACCGGGAGGCCGCCGACATGCAGCGGGCCCTGGCGCGCCGCGGCATCGCCGCCGTGTGCCTGCACCGGGCCAGCGTGTTCGAGAGCGAGCAGGCGGAGGATCTCCTCTACGTGCTGCGGGCCGCCGACAGCTCGGCGCGTCCGGAGACGGTTCGGGCGGCCCTGGCCACACCCCTGCTCGGGTCGCGCATGGCCGATCTGCTCGAGCTCGCCGGTGACGAGGACGCCTGGCACGCCCAGGTGGCGCGGTTCCAGGCGGCCCACGAGACCTGGCGCACTCGAGGGGTGCTCGCCATGCTCGAACCTTTGCTGCAGGAGGCCGCGCCCCGGGTGCTGGCGCTCACCGACGGCGAGCGGCGCATGACCAACTACCTGCAGCTCGCCGAGCTCCTGGCCCAGGCGGAGACCGAGACCTTCGGCTTCGCCGGGCTGATTCAGTGGCTCGCCGAGCAGATCGAGCACCCGGAGCCCGAAGCCGAGGCGGAAAGCCAGCAGCTTCGGCTGGAATCCGACGACGAACTGGTGCGCATCGTCACCGTGCACCGGGTGAAGGGGCTGCAGTACCCCATCGTGTTCGCGCCGTTCACGCCGTCCCTCGGCGGGAAGCGCCCGAAAGATTCGGCCGAGCCGTGGATCTTCCACGACGAGGCCGGCCGCGCCTGGCTCGACTTCGGCCTCGAGGGCGACGAGCGCAGAGCGCTCGCCTACCGCGAGGCGCGGGCGGAATCCCTGCGCCTGCTCTACGTGGCGCTCACCCGGGCGGAGCAGGCCTGCTATTTCGGCTGGGGCGCCATCAACGGCGCTCAGAACTCGGCGCTGGCCTGGCTGCTGCACGCCGGGGATGGGGTCGAGCCGGGGGCGATCGCCGCCACGAACGCGAAGCTTCCCCCGTGGCTAACCGAGGCCGGCGTGCGCGCGCGGCTTGCGGCCTACGCCGAACGCGCGGGCGGCGCGGTGCGCGTGACTCCGCCGCCGCAGCCGCTCGCCGACGGCTTCCGGGCACCGCCCGGTGAGCCCCCCACGGGCACGGCCCGCGACGACCTGCCGGCTCGGCGCCCGGACTGGTCGGTGTTCAGCTTTTCCCGGCTGGTGGCGGGGGGCAAGCACGCGGCGCCGGGGGCCGGCGCCGACGACGAGTCCCTCGATCCCGTGCCGGCTGCGCCAGCACCGGCTTCCGCCGGGCACATTCCCCTGCAGGGTCCGGCGTTCGGCACCGCCGTTCACCAGCTTCTGGAGGATCTCGACCCGGCGACGTGGCCCGGCCCCGGCGACCGGCTCCTCGACGGACCCCGCGCGCTCGCGGCACGGCACCTGCAGAACGCCGGGCTCGCCCTGGGCGAAGGCCCGGCCCGCGCGGCGCTGGTGGACGCCGTGTGCCGGATGATCTCCCGCACCCTGCACACGCCGTTGCCGGAGATCGGCCCCCTGGCCCGGGTACCCGCCGAACGGCGCCTGGTGGAGATGGAGTTCTTCCTCGGGCTCGGCGGCGAGCGGGTCGCCCGGGTGCTCGAGGCGATGAACGCCCACGGTTACGGTGTGACCCTGGCGCCGGAGCGGGCGGCGCAGAGCCTCACCGGGTTGATGCAGGGCTTCATCGACCTCACCGTGGAGGCGGACGGCCGCTACTGGATCCTCGACTACAAGACCAACGACCTCGGCCCCCGGTCCACGGACTACGTGCCCGAGGCGCTGGCGCGGGCGGTGCGCTACGGCCACTACGACCTGCAATACCTGATCTACCTGGTGGCGCTGCACCGCCACCTGGCCTACACCCTGCCGGACTACGACCCGGAGCGGCACCTGGGCGGCGCCCAATACCTGTTCCTGCGCGGGCTCGACGGGACTAGCGCCGACGCCGGCGTGTTCGTGGACTCGCCGCCCGCCGCGTTCGTGACTCTGTTGGACGATGTATTCGCCGGCCGGGAGGTGAGCGCATGAGCGGCCTCATCGAGCGGCTGCGCCGGGCACTGGCCGAGGAGCGGGTGCAGCCGCTGGAACTGGCCCTCGCCGACTGGTGTCTGCGCCACGGCGGCAGCGAGCCGGTGGCCCTGGCCATGGCGCTGGCCACCCGGGCGGTAGCGGAGGGCCATAGCTGTCTGGTGCTGCCGGAGGAGGGCCCAGCGGTGCCAGGCGAGCCGCCGCTCTGCAGTGCCGGTGATCTAGAGCAAGCGCTCACGGAGAGCGAGCTCGTGGGCGCGGCGGGTGACAGTGCGCCGCTCATCCTCGAGGGCCGGCGTCTGTACCTGGAGCGCTACTGGCGATACGAGGAGCGCCTGGCGGCACGTCTGCGCTCACTCGTCGCGCACCCGCCGGAGCCCGTGGAGACGGGCCTGCTGGGTCCCGAGGGCGGACTCTTCGACTACGGCTGGGTGAGCCACGGCGAGCCCAACTGGCAGGCCGTGGCCGCGGCGATGGCGCTGCGCCACCGGTTCACCGTGATCTCCGGCGGGCCCGGCACCGGCAAGACCTACACGGTGCTCAGGCTCATTCGGCTGCTGGTGGAAACGGCCCAGGCCCTCGACCAACCGCCGCCGGTGATCCGCCTGGCCGCCCCCACCGGCAAGGCCGCGGCGCGGATGATGGAATCCATCCGGGCCGGCCTCGCCGCGCTGCCCGACGGCGCGGCCCTCGACGCACACCTGCCGGACAAGGCCTCCACCCTGCATCGGCTGCTGGGCCTGCGCTGGGGCACGGTGCTGCCGCGCTACGACCGCGACAATCCCCTCGCCGCCGACGTGGTGATCGTCGACGAAGCCTCCATGATCGACCTGCCGCTCATGGCCAAGCTCGCCGACGCCCTGCCCGACCACGGCCGGCTGATCCTGCTCGGCGACCGCTACCAGCTCGCCTCGGTGGAATCGGGCTCCGTGCTGGCGGAGCTCTGCAACGCCGCCGGGGTGAACGCGTTCTCGCCGGCGCAGCGGGAAGCCCTCGCGCCGCTGGTGCCCGGCACCGGTCCCGCGGCCACCTCCCCCCTCGGCGACCACGTGGTGACCCTGCAGACCAGCCACCGGTTTCACCCGCAGAGCCCCATCGGGCGCCTGGCCGCCGCGGTGAACGCCGGCGACGCCGACGCCGCGCTCGCCGTGGGACTGGAGCACGACCCCGCCGTGCAGCTCATGCTGGACGACGTCGCCGATCTGGAAGCGCTCGCCGCCACCCTGGCCGAAGCCTACCTGCCGCTGTTCGAAGGCGGCTCTCCGGAGGCGGCCGTCGACGCCCTGGACCGGGTGCGGCTGCTCACCGCCACCCGGGTGGGCCCCGCCGGCGCCCTCGCCATGAACCAGCGGATCTTCGAGCAACTCGCCCGCCGCCGCGGCCTCGACCTGCAGCAGACCTGGTACCACGGCCGCCCCGTGATCGTGACCCGCAACGACTACCGGGCCGGGCTCTTCAACGGCGACACCGGCGTCTGCCTCGCCGGTGCCGACGGCCACCTGCGGGTGTGGTTCCGCACCGAATCCGGGCTGCAGATGCTCCTGCCTTCGGCGGTGCCCGCCCACGAGACTGCCTACGCCATGACCGTGCACAAGAGCCAGGGGTCCGAGTTCGAGGCCGTCTGGCTGCTGCTTCCGGCCGAGGACAACCCCGTGCTGTCGCGGGAGCTGATCTACACCGGCATCACCCGAGCGCGGACGCAGGTGACCGTGCTGGGGCCGGAGGCGGTGTTTGGCACGGCGGTGGAGCGGGTGATTCGGCGGGAGTCGGGGTTGAGGGAGAGGCTTACGCCCGGCTCCGACATCGGCTGATCCCTGATCCTGCTACGCGATTCCTACTTGCTCAGAACGACCCGGTCTCCGCTCAATGCGTCGAACTGAAAAAGCGCCTCGAACCTCAGGCTCCACGCGTACACCACGCCGCGGAGCGGATCCAGGGCCAGTTTGTGAATGTCGATGACGCTCTCACCGGATCCCACGCCGGTGCTCGCCAGGACCGCTCGGGCCCCACTGTCCAGATCGATGAATGTGATGGAGTCGTTGGCGGCGACGAAAATGAAAGGCGTGCCCTCGATGACGGCTACGTCGGTCAGGGATCGAGTGAAGTCGAACCCTGAGCCCGGCTGGTTCAGTACAGTGCGGAGGCCTGTCTCGAGATCTATGCCGAAGATCTTGTAGTCCGTGGTGGCTCCGTTTCCTTCGTCCGTGACGATGAGGCGATCGCTGACCCTGTCGAGGGCCATCCCGAGCGGCGTGACCAGGGGAGCGATGCCGGTGGGACCGGAGAAGACCGTGCGGTCGCCGCTGGTGAGTTCGACGCTCACCACCGCATCGAGCGCGTCGTCGCTCACGAGCAAGCGGCCGCGGGCCTCGTCCAGCACGATAGCGGTGGCTTGAGGAAGATCGGGACCGGATCCGCGCGTCGATCCGGAGATCAGCTGACGGTCTCCGGTCGCGAGATCCACGGTGAAGATCTGCGCGGCCACCCCTGAGCCCACATCCAGGACGTAGGCCAGATGGTCATCGCCGTCCAGAGCGAGATCGATCGCGAGGACGAACGTATCGCCGGTACCCCGAGTCGGCCCCGACACCAGCGCGCGGATGCCGCTGGAGACGTCCACGCTCCAGAGGCTGGAAGCGCCCAGGACGTAGACCCGGTTCGACCACGGGTCGAGGCCGACATTGCGGGGTTCCTCGAATCCAGGGCCGGAACCCAGCGAGTCCTTGTAGACGAACTGCCGGGCGCCGGTTGCAGGATCGATTTCGATGAGAGCGTCCGTATCTGCGGTCGCGGCGTCATCACCGAAATCGCCGACCACGTAGCGATCAGCGACGGCGTCGATCCCGGCCAGACCCGCAGCCGTCGTGATTCCCGATGCCCCCGATGGCGAAACCTCGGCCACCATGCCGGTGTACGCGTCGACGCTGGTCAGAACGTCGAGGAACGCCGAAAACACCAGGAGCCGGTTTCTGGAACCTTCGAACTCCATGGATGAGATCACGGTGGGCAGAGGTGCGGAGGTGGTCAAACTTGTTCGATTGCCTGTTACAGGATCCAGCACCAGGATCTCGCCGGGAAACTGCGCGACATAGACTTGTCCGGTGGATCCGTCGACCGCTACGGCACCCGGGCCGGCGAATGCAGGCCCTGTGCCGACGCCGGCGTTGTCGGCCACCGTCGAACGATCTCCGCTGTTCAGATCCACAGAGAGAACGGCATCGAGTGCGTGGTCTCTGACGACGAGCCGCCGACCGTTGTTGTCCAGCGCCATGCCGGAGACCTGCGACAAGGACGGCCCCGTGCCGACGCCGTCTCCGGAGACGGTGGTGAGGCGGCCCGTGGCGATGTCGGTGGCAATGATGGAGTGGGTGAAGGTGTCCTGCCACAGCAGCCGCCGTCCCGCCGAGTCGACGATCATAGGCCCGCTCCGGCTCGAGGTCAGCGTCCGCTTCACTTCATGAAGGACCCGGACATCGCCAGATGCAGTGTCGATCTCGGAGATCCTTTCCTGAGGATGGTCCGTCTCCAGAAGATAGACGGTGCTGGCGCGCTGCGGCTCTACGGCGATGACGGCACTCGTTATGGTGGGCCGTTGCTGCAGGCTCAATTCCGCCCCGGCCTGCTCTCCGAACGTGTCCGTGGCGGTCACCGTGACATGGACCTGACTGAGCGTCTCGTTCACGGGAACGTTTTCGGCGATCCAGAAGCCGCTATCGAACATGCTTGCGGGGACGCCTCCCGCTCCAGCATCCACCACCACCGCCACGCTGTCCAGGGCGGCCACTGCCGGAAGATCGGCCCCGGGGGTGGCCCCGCCGGTGACGGTGATCGACTTGCCGTGGATTCGGCAAGCGTCACAGGGAAAGGCTGTCAGCACCAGCGGAGGTTCGTTCGGCAGCACGGTCACCATGGTGCTGTCCGTCGACGAGTCGTCGGTGTTGTCCGTTACGCGGACTTCGAAGGTCAGCTCGATCTGCTCGCTCGCGGGCGGCGCCGTGAAGGTGGGATCAACAGCGCCGGGATCGGATAGCGTGACCCGCGGCCCACCGGTCTGCGTCCAGGCGTAAACGTCCACGGATCCGTCACTGTCGCTCGAAGCGGCGGCGGAGAGCGCCACCTCCTGCTGTTCCACGGCGGTCTGATCGGGTCCGGCATCGGCCGTGGGTTCCTCGCTGGGACGGACAGTCACCACCGTGGTCGTACTGTCGACAGCTTGCCGGTCGTCGGTGACTGTCAACTGAAAGGTGAGCGTCAACTGGGAATCCGTCAGTGGGGCGGTGAACGTCGCCGTGCTCGTGTTCGCGGCGCTGAGGCTGACGATCGGCCCGTCCGTCTGTCGCCACTCGAACGCGCGGACTGTTCCATCGGCATCCGACGACGCAGCTCCCGACAGGGTAACGGTGGCGCCTTCGAGGACGGTCTGGCCGGGGCTGGCGGTCGCAGTCGGGGCCTGGTTGGGAGGAGGGCTACGAGGCTCATCTCCAGAGCCTCCGGTGCCACTGGATCCGCCGCCCCCGCACGCGGTGAGCCCGCCGCTCACAAACAGGCAAAACAACGCCGCTCGGCAGCCCGCCGTTAGATGGGATGTACGCAGCATCGGATGTCCCCTCTCTCCCCCGAGACATGCGATCGTCCACGCGATCACCACGTGGACCACCTTGCCATATTTGAAGGGCCCAGGGCGCCTGGGCGCAAGTTGAGATTTGTAGACGTTTCGATGGGCCCGGGCTCAAACGCTGATATCAAACCAGCTCACGTCAGGCGCTGTGATACCGTCAGCTTCCCGCATGTCGACTGCCAATACCCACTCTCGCGCGGGAACTGATCCAGGCTCATACCAGGATTTTCTCTAGCTCGAGCAGGTCGCTTTCCTGCAGGTCAGGCGCGAAATGACGTATGCAGTCGATCAGTCGATTGGTCTCGAAGTACGCCGGCGCACAGCGCAGATGCACGAAGCCCGAGGCATTGAACGTCCCTTCCTCGTAGAACAGTAGGGGGACGCGCAAGCTGTCCCGCTCGATGAGCTCCCGGCAATGCCGGCAGCGTGCCCGCGCGCTGGGGGCACGTTCCACGCCGGCAATGCGGCAAAGGCGCCGATGATCTCTGGAGAAGCGAGCGATGTCCGCCAGGAGATCCGCGTCACCGCAAGCGTCCGGCTGCGCGGCGAGCGCCTCGAGGAACGGGGCCGGACGACGGTACGCGGCGCATCTCAGGTGATACCAGATGGTCATGTAGCCTTCGCCGTAGGGGTTGTCCCGCCGTTCGCCGAACCTCGTCTCGCCGCGGGCGATGGCTCCGCCGCAGCCCCGGCATCGTGAGCGTCCGCTGACGGCGGGTTCCATCACGTGAGACATGATCCATCCGTGCTTCCCCTACACCCGGTGCTCCGGATTCTCGAAGTCGGACCGGCAGCCGGCCTTCAGCGCGTTGCGGTCGTTGCCGTGATTGGGCAGGCCGCCGGTGTCCTTGAGCGTGCGGGCCAGGTGCAGGAGGTTCCAGGTCATGATGGTGGTGTTGCGCTGCGTGAACTCGTTGTCGAAGCCCGCGCCATCGTCCCCGTAGCTCGCGCCGGGACCGATCTCGCCGATCCAGCCGCAGTCCGCCTGTGGCGGGATGATGAAACCGAGATGGCTGAGGGCATACAGGATCGACATGGCGCAATGCTTGACTCCATCCTCATTGCCGGTGACGACGGCGCCTCCCACCTTGCCGTAGAAGATCGACTGTCCCTTGTCGTTGAGCTCTCCCGACATGCCGTAGAGCCGCTCGATGACGAGACGACAGAGCGAGGATTCCTCCCCGAGCCAGATCGGGGTGCCGATCACCAGGATGTCGGCACGGAGAATCCGGTTCCACAACGCCGGCCAGTCGTCCCGCTCCCAGCCGTGCTCGGTCATGTCCGGATACACGCCGAAGGCGATCTGGTGAGCCGTCGCCCGGACGAAGTCGACCGCCACATCGTTGCGGCGCATGATCTCGGCGGACGTGCTCATCAGAAGCTCGGTGTGGGACGCCTCGCCGGGAGCCTTCAAGGTGCAGTTCACGAACACCGCGGCGAGATCCGAGAAGTCCGTGGTGTTGGTCGCGCAGAGATCCTCTTGCTGCTTGGTGAGCGCCATCGGGAGAGGCCTCCTGAGTGACGGGTCCGAGGGATGCGCCCGTCGGGGGACCCAGATCTTGCTGACCGAGATGATGGGATGACCGTGCACGCCGTGGCATTGATCAACATCCATGACCCGGGGGGGCTGCAGAAAGTACGCAGAAAAGCAACCCGGCAAACATCTGTTTGAAATGTTCGTTTCATACGATCGTTGGACGTCGCCGCCGTATCGACCTAATCTTCCGTTGCGACACGGCGTGGGGAGCCCGGTGGCCAGAACGGATACGAAGAAGCGCATCATCGAGTGCGGCGTGCGGCAGTTCGGTGCGCAGGGTTACCGCGGCACCCGGCTGCGGGAGCTCATCGAGGCGGCCGGGGTCAATCAGGCCGCGGTGAACTATCACTTCGGCTCCAAGGAAGGCCTGTACCGGGCCATCCTGCAGGGGTATGCGGGACTGCTGACCAAGCGGCGGCTGGAGATGCTGGACGCCGTGCTCGCCGCCGCACCGAACGGTCGTCCCGGGGTGGAAGACGTATTGCGGGCGCTCGTGGAGCCATTCTTCGAGCTGCGCGATTCACCCGGCGGCGAGGCGGTGGGACGGTTCCTCGAGGTTTTCGTTGCCGAGCGCACCCCGTTCATCCAGGAGCTGTACCGCGAGGTGATGAAGCCCACGGCCGACCGGTTCATCGCGGCCTTGGAGCGCGCCCTGCCCGAGGTACCCCGCGACGAGCTCTGCCGGGCCTACGCCTGGACAGAACACCTCATGACCCACGGCTCCGGCGACGTGATCTACCAGGTGCTGACGAACTCCACGGCGCCGTCGTCGCTGGAAGCCGTGCTCGACTTCTGCGTTGGCGGGTTCGAGCGGCTGGAGCGCCGATACGCAGGGCAAGTCAGCCGAAACTGACGGACGTGCCCACTCTGAGGCCGAGCCGGGCATCCGCCCTTCCCTGGTTCACCGCAATCTCCACCAGCCCGATGGAGTTCTCGTACCAGAAGGCGTCACCCTGGGGAACGGCACCGAAGGTAGTGGCGTAGCCGAGCACGGCGCCACCCACGGCGAGCCGGGCGTCGCGCGGCAGGTCGCGGGCGCGGATGCCGGTCATGGCGTTGCCGTAGCGATCGCAGTAGATGACGGCTTCGTGCCGTTCCGTCCAATCGGCGCCAACGGGCGTGGTCTCGAGCGGCGCCGTCTCCGGCGGGGCGCCCGCCACAATGCGCGCGGCGGCCGGCGCGAACAGATCCCGCCCGTGGAAGCTGCGGCTCATGCGCTCCGGCCGCCAGGTCAGGCGGCGCCAATCCGCATTAGCCGCACGCCGTGCCACCACCGCGAACAGGCCGTTGTCCGGGCCCACGTAGATGCGCGAATCCGCCTCGAGCACCACGGGCGCCCGCTCCGTGCCGACGCCCGGGTCGACTACGCCGACCACGGCGCAACCCTCCGGAAGCTCGGGGACCAA
>JAWLGU010000008.1:0-3234 GCA_041690675.1 Pseudomonadales bacterium
GACCACGCGTCCTCTTCTGTGGTCTGGGCGAGTGCGGCGGATACCCCCAGGCTGCCGACAATGGCAATAGCGCTGCTGAGCAGGGTGCGTTTCATCATCTCATTCTCCTCGTCTGTGACTGCATTCGTCCGCCACGGCAAACCGGAAGTGCCCCGGCGGTCGTGCCCGCAGAACTGCAAGCGCCATGCCACGCGAGGCGTCCCGGGCGCACGGTTGCGGGTCGGCTTCCCCAGCGCGGTATAGCCGGTGAGGGGCGAGGGAAGGAATTACCGGATTGCCAGCAAAGCTGGCTGCACGGCATGGCAGCGCCGCGCTCAGGAGGCTTTCTTCTGGGGCTCGAGCTGGCTTCCCGCCCGTTCGTAGGCCTTCAGTCGGTTGTACAGGGTCTTCTGGCTGATACCCAGCGTGGCGGCCGTGCGCGCCCGATCGCCGTGGAAGTGCTCGAGTGTCGCCAAAATCAGACGTTTCTCGAGCTCCTTGATGGTCGTGCCCACCGGCACCCCGGGCTGCGGCCCGCTGGCGGCGAAGACGTTGAAGAAGTCCGGGGGATCGACGATTTCGCCGTCGCTCAGAATCGCCAGGCGCTGCAGCGTGTGCTTGAGCTCTCGGACATTGCCGGGCCAGTGGTGCCGTTCGAGGTATTCCAGCACCTGCGGAGAGCAGGTGACGCTGGTGTCGTTGTCCCGGTTCCAGGCATCGAGCATGGCGTGCACGAACTTGGGAATGTCGCCGGCCCGCTCGCGCAGCGGGGGCAGCACGATGGGAAACGCCATGAGGCGATAGAACAGGTCTTCCCTGAGCACCTTGTCTTCCACCAGTTGCTCGTCCACCCGGTTCGTGGCGGCGATGACGCGGACGTCCAGCGGAATGCTCTTCCCGCCGCCGATTCGGGTGACGGATCTCGTCTCGAGAACTCGCAGGAGCGTCGGCTGGTGCTCGAGGGGCAGCTCCGTGACCTCGTCGAGGAACACGGTGCCGCCATTGGCGCGCTCGAACAGGCCCGGCTGGGACCGGCTGGCGCCGGTGTAGCTTCCCTTCTCGTGACCGAACAGCTCGTTGGCGATGAGCGACTCCGGAATGGCGCCGCAGTTGATGGTCAGGAACTGACCTTGGCGGCCGCTGAGCCGGTGAATGGCTTCCGCTGCCAGTTCCTTGCCCGTGCCGCTCTCGCCGAGCAGAAACACGGTGGTGTTCAGCGGCGCCACCATGGCGATCTGTTTCTTGATCCGGGTGAGCGCCGGAGAGGCGCCGATCCAGCCGGCGAAGGCATCGCCGTCACCATCCTCGGGCGATGCCGCGAGGGGCAGCGCGTGCTCGATCAGTCGAGCTATGGCACCGTTGGCGCGACCGTTGACGCCCTTATCGAATGCGCCGTTGGCAGTGCCACTGGAGGCGCCGTTCGCACGTCCGTTGGCAGCGCCGTTTGCCGACGCGCCGTTGGCAGCGCCGTTGGCGGCGTCGTGTCGCTCGGCTCGAAGCGGGGTCCGCGACGTCATGAACACGAAGCGTGTGTCGCGACGTCCATCGTACTCCTTCACCAGGTCGAGGCCCTTGCCGCCGGGAAGCGCGATGTCCACGAACACCAGGTCGTAGCTGCCGGTGTCGAGCCGCCGTCGCGCTTCCGCGTCGTTCCTGGCCACGTCCACCGCCGACCCGTAAGTCTCGATGAGGTGCCTTGCGCACGACGTCGACTTGGCGTTGCCGTCAACGACTAGAACCCTGACGTGATCGTCGGTCGAATCGGCCAAGCCAGCGTACTCCTTTGCGCCAAGAGGGTGCCGTCGAAAGGCCGCGGCCCTCCGCACCGGCAATGCGTCGACTCGTTATGGTTGGGAATGCTACACAGCGGCATCGCCGCGCCACATCGACAATCGTCAATGGGCTGGCGGCGCCTTGGTGGCCGGCACCGAGACGTCAACAAGGAAGTAGACGGGTGCGCGGCGGCACCCTGGGTCAAGCGATCATCATGTCTTTCGCCGTCGGCGGCTTCCTCATCACTGGCTGATCTCTCGCGGCCCGTGCCCGCAGTAGGCCGTCTTCTCGAAGCATCGCGTTTCGGATCTGTTGCATCCGTCGAGCGACGCGCGCGACGGCGGCGGGAATCCGATTGCGCATCCGCAGGTTGATAGGCAAACCTCATGCCATTTTGCTGGCATGCCGGAGGGAAGGGGACCAGCAAAAGGGCCTCCCAAGGCAGTCGCTACTTTTCGCTTACACATTTGCCGTTCCTCAATGCGGGGGCGCCGCGGTTGAAACAGATTGTCGTAATCGTGGCCGGTGGGACGTTGATGAGCATGAAGATTGCGGACTTGATCGAGACGGGCGTCGACACGGACGTGCCGGTGTGCAAGCCGGACGAGCCCCTGCAGGACGCCATCGAGAACATGTGGCTGTGGGGTTGTGAGTCCCTCCCGGTGTGCGAGCCGGACGGCCGGCTCGTTGGCCTGGTGAGCATGCGCACCATCTGCCTGAGGGCGCACATCACCGGGAAGCGGCTGGAAGAGCTGCGGGTGCGCGACGTCACGTCCCACGAGAAGCTCGCCTGCCGCCTTGACGAGTCGGTGACCAAGGCCATGGATCGCATGTGCCGCTCCCATCTGTGGCATCTTCCGGTCGTGGACGCGGACGATCGGTTGGTGGGTGTGGTGAGTTACGCGAAGCTGCTGGACTGCACGTCCTCCACCAGCCGCGACACGTTGAACATCGTGCCCCGTACCGATGGGGAGTCCGGCGGCCCGGAGCTGGAGCGTCTTCCGGGAGGCTGGACCCTGCTGCTCAAGCAGCGGGAGCTGATCTCGCCGACGGGGGAGCGAACCCATCTGTCGCAGGCGGAACGCCGGCTGCTGACCGTGTTCGCCGCCCAGCCGGGTCAGGTTCTGAGTCGCACGGCGCTGATGCGAAAGGTCTGCAACCGCGACTGGGTACCCTCCGATCGTTACATCGACGTGCTGGTGGCCAGCCTGCGCAGGAAGTTCGGTGAGCGCGCCTCGGATGCCCAGATCATCCGGACGATCCACAACGACGGCTATGTCTTCACTCCGAGGGTGACGCAGGTCGGGCGTACCGAGCAGATGTCGGCCAAGGAGCGGCGATACCGGCCGCCGCAGCGGTCGGGGCGTCGCGCCGGTGCCAACGAGGCGGATGAGCTGCCGGCCTCGGAGTTGCCGAACGCGGCGAGCGACCGCTACTGAGGCGCCTCGGAGGGCTCGGAGGGCGTGTGGGGCCGCGGTCCGG
>JAWLGU010000008.1:3334-63973 GCA_041690675.1 Pseudomonadales bacterium
CGGGTTCGGCCCGGTGAGGAGCTGACGACCGGAATTCCCACAGCCCGCTGCGCAGCACCCCGATGGCGAAGATCACCAGGGAAACGCCTACTCCGGGAAGCAGGGCGGTGAGTGGCGTCGTGTGCTCGATGAGTATCCCCAGCAGCAGCGAGCTGATCGGTGCTGTCACCATGAAGCTGAGCAGCAGCACAGAAAGGATCTGCGCCCGCTGCGGCCCCTCGGCAAGCTCCTGCACCGTCGTGCGCACCAGGGTGGTGGTGACGCCCATGTTCAGGCCCCAGGCGAACATGGTGGCGTAGAACAGCCACAGGCTGGGGGCGGCGAACAGCAGCAGCAGGATCACCACCCGGGTGAGCTGCATGAGCAGGAACAGCCGGCCCGGCCGCGCGAGCGGCATGAAGGCCAGCAGCAGCAGGTTGGAGCCCACGCTGCCGGCGGTGAAGACCATCATGACCGTGGCGTAGAAGGCCGCATCGCCGAGGTAGACCTCCTTGACGATGTAGGGGATGGCCACCACGTAGGCTCCGGCGTTGAACAGGCTCGACAGGAAGTTGAGGCCGATGACGTTTCGTACCAGGGGCGCACGCCACACCGCGGCGAATCCGCTGCCGAGCCGGGGCCGGTGAACGCTCCGGGACAGCATTGGCAGTGACGGCAGGCGCAGCACCGCGAACGTCCCGGCGAAGAACACGCACGCCTGGAGCATGAGGACGGGGCCGAGCCCCAGCACGTCCAGGCGCCCGCCCAGATAGAAACCCGAGATGCCCACCAGCGAGGAGGTGACGATCATGATGGTCACCGCGCGTTGGATGTCCATGCGGGTCAGCCGATTGATGAGCGACTGCCGAGCCGGATCGGCCAGCGCCTGCATGCTCGCCATCAGCACGCCGAACAGAACCACCCACCAGTACGCAAGCAGATCCAGGCCGTACACGGCGGCGATGAGCAGGGGGGGCAGCGCCATGAGCACGTGCATGACGGCCAGGAACGACCGGCCATTGAACCGGTCGCCGAGCAGGCCACCGAGAAACAGCACCACCAGCGGGGGGAATTCCGCCAGCGAGCGGGCGAAGCCGGCCTCGTCCGCCGGGTGCTCCAAAACGCCTACCAGGAGCCAGGTGAAGAGAAACCCCTGCAGACTCATTCCTGCCATCCACAGGCTCGAGCTGGTCAGAAACCATGGATAGGCGGATCTCGGCGGAGGCTCGGCTGCGCCGGAGCTGAACGCGGCTGGCATGGGCGGGTTTCGTGGCGGTGGAGCGGGCGATGATACCGGGGATGCTGCCGTTGCCGAAGCGCCGTCGCCTCGTCTCAGGCGGCCCCGATGTGATAGCGGCGCAGCCGGGTTGCTCGAACCCGGCGGATTCTGCCGGACATGCTCGCTATTCGCTATTCGCTATTCGCTATTCGCTATTCGCTATCCGCCAGAATCTCGCCATCCGCCTCTTGCGGACAGCGGACAGCGGACAGCGGACAGCAAAAAGCACATTCGATAACTTGTTAACATCTGGCATACAGACACCTTCGCGATGCCTGGCCAGACTCGGATCCTCGACCCTGCGGAATATCGAGCATGAAGGCGTCAAGAGCCAACGAAACCCCGCGGACCTGGTTCCGCTCCGAGCGGGTGTTCCTGAGCAACGGGCAGTGGTTCTTCCATACCCGTGAGGGCGTGGAAGTGGGCCCGTACGACTCCCAGTTCGAAGCCGAGATCGAGGCCGGGATGCTCAGGGAGTTGCTCCGCGGCCACGGCGACGGTGAGCAGGCACTGGCGGTCATTCGGGAGTTCGTGCTGGATTCCTACGTCATGGGGCGCCCGCTGGCGCCCGGCTTCAGCGAAGCGAGCTGACGCCCCCTTCGACCCGGCGCCCTCGGTTGTCGTCGGGACCGGGGGCGTCATAATGTCTCTCCCATCGAAGAGAGACAGCCACATGCCCAGATTGCGACAGGTCAGCCGGGACGACGCGCCGGAGCACATCCAGCGGATGTACGAGTTTCTGTTCGGCGACCGTGACCCGGTAGAAGAGCCGGGCACGGACACCGGCACGCCCGGTAACTGGTGGACGGTGTTCGCCCTGGTGCCCGACTGCTTCGATCACGCGGTCGCGGGCTTTCGCCTCTACCGCAGCCCCAAGCGGGATCTCGACCCGAAGCTGCGCGAGCTGGGGCAGGCGCGCGCCGGCTACGCCCGGGGCAGCAAGTTCGTGTTCTCCCAGCACTGCAAGGCGATGCGATCGCTGGGCTTCAGCGAGGAGCAGATCGAGGCCGTGCCGCACTGGCCGGCGGCCGGCTGCTTCGACGAGCTCGAGCGCCTGGTGCTGGGCTACACCGACTGTCTGGTCCTGGACGGCGGGCGGACGCCGGACGGCCTGTTCGACGCCCTCAAGCAGCACCTGTCGGACCCGGAAATCCTGGAGTTGACGTACGTCGTGTGCATGTACGAGATGCACGCCACCATGTGCCGCGCGCTGAAGCTGGAGTACGACGACGAGTCCGAGCGGGTCTTCGAGGTGCCGGCGCCCGCCAACCACGGCGACTTCATGGGCGCCGTGGACGAGGCAGACTGAGGTCGCTCAGGCCAGTTCCGCCACGGCGTTCAGATACTCCGCCACCCGCGCGAGGTGGCCCTCCACGTCGGTGGTCCCGGCGTTGTGGGTGGCGATGGCCAAGTGGCTTGCCCCCAGCGCCTGCCACTGGCGGGCGTGATTCACCCACCGCTCGGCATTGCCGCCCCGGTACTGGACCTGGGCCTGAATGCCGAAGCCGTCCATGGAGAGTCCCACGGCCTCACGTTGCCGACGGATGGTCTCGATGCACGAGCGCGCGGCGTCATTGGCTCCCATCAAGGGGATCCAGCCGTCACCCAGCCGGGCGCAGCGTTCGAGCAGCGCAGGCGCCGAGCCGCCGAACCAGATGGGTATGGGGCGGCGGGGGCGCGGATTGATCCCCGCGGCGGACACGGAGTGGAACTCGCCGTGGAAGGTGAAGGTGTCCTCGCTCCACAGCCGCCGCAGCAGCTCCACCTGCTCGGCCTGTCGCCGGCCCCGGGTGGAAAAATCCTCGTTCAGAGCCTCGTATTCCACCTGATTCCAGCCGGTGCCGATCCCCAGGCGGAAGCGGTCGTTGGACAGTATGGCCACCTCCGCCGCCTGTTTGGCCACCAGTGCCGTCTGCCGCTGGGGCAGGATAAGCACCGTGGTCACGAGCTCGATCTTCTCCGTCACCGCGGCGAGATAAGCGAAGGTGGTCAACGGCTCGTGGAACGCTACGTCCTTGTCGTAAGGGCCCTTCCAGCCGCCCGGGCGATCCGGATCGGCGCCGAGCACATGGTCGTAGATCAGCAGATGGGTGGCGCCGAGGGCTTCGACCCCCTGAGCGAATGCCCGGATTGCTCCCGGGTCCGTGCCGATCTCGTTGTGTGGAAAGACTGCGCCGAATTGCATTGAGGCCTCGCTTGCCGGTTGATGGATGGCGGCAAAGATAGCAGGAGCCGATGGTCCGTACCGCCCGCTGATTCAGGGTACAATGCGCCGCTTTTCGAAGAACCATCAAGATCATGGCTGAACCAGCGCAAACTGGCTCGTCCTTCTCCTTCGTGGACATGGAGCACGAGGTCCTGCGCTTCTGGGAGGAAGGAGACGTCTTCCAGAAGACCCTGGCCAAGACTCAGGACAAGAAGCCTTACATCTTCTACGATGGGCCGCCGTTCGCCACCGGGCTGCCTCACCACGGCCATATCGTCGCGAGCACCATCAAGGACATCGTCCCCCGATACTGGACCATGAAGGGCCGCTACGTGATGCGGCGCTTCGGCTGGGACTGCCACGGACTGCCCATCGAGCACGAGATCGATAAGCAGCTCAACATGTCGGCCCAGCAGGCGGTGGAAGAGCTCGGAGTCGCCGGCTACAACCAGCATTGCCGGTCCATCGTTCAGCGCTACGTGTCGGATTGGCGCCGCACCATCACCCGGCTGGGCCGCTGGGTGGACTTCGACCACGACTACAAGACCATGGACCCGTGGTACATGGAGTCGGTGTGGTGGGTGGTCAAGCAGCTCTGGGACAAGGGGCTGGTGTATCGGGGCGTGCGCATCATGCCCTTGTCCACCGCGCTCGGCACGCCGCTGTCGAATTTCGAAGCCAACATGAACTACATGGACGTGCAGGATCCGTCCGTGACAGTGCTCTTCGAGCTGGTGGACGAGGACGCCTACCTGGCCGCCTGGACCACCACGCCCTGGACTCTGCCGTCCAACCTGGGCATCTGCGTGGGGCCCGACATCGATTACGTAAAGGTTCACGATCCGGAGTCGGGCAAGGACGTCTATTTCGCCGAGGCGCGACTCGAAGCCTATGGTGACCGCTTCGAGATCAAGGCGCGCAAGAAGGGCCGGGATCTGGTGGGGCGACGTTACCGTCCGCTGTTTCCGTACTTCCAGGATCAGGCGGAGCTCGGCGCCTTTCAGGTGGTGATGGACGATTACGTCACCACCGACAGCGGTACCGGCCTGGTGCACCAGGCGCCGGCGTTCGGCGAGGACGACTATCGGGTGCTCAAGAGCGCCGGAATCGAGGCGTTCGCCTGCCCGGTGACCCTGCATGGCCGCTTCACCGACGAGGTGCCCGACTTCGCCGGCCAGTACGTGAAGGACGCGGACAAGGACATCGTCCGTAACCTGAAGGAGCGGGGCCTGCTGTATCGTCAGGACGTGATACAGCACAGCTACCCGTTCTGCTACCGCTCGGACACGCCGCTGATCTATCGGGCCATCCCGTCCTGGTACGTGGCCGTGACCAGCATCCAGGACAAGCTGATCGCCGCCAACGAGCAGATTCGCTGGGTACCCGAGCACATCAAGCACGGCCGCTTCGGCAACTGGCTGGCCGGCGCCATCGACTGGTCCATCTCGAGAAACCGGGTGTGGGGCACTCCCATCCCCATCTGGGTCAACGACGTGACCGGCCGGGAAATCTGCATCGGCTCGGTGGAGGAGCTGGAGCGCTACACCGGGGTGCGGGTGGACGATCTGCACCGGGAATTCGTCGACCCCCTCACCTTCGAGCTGCCGGGCGAGGAGGGCACCTACCGGCGAGTGGAGGAAGTCCTGGACTGCTGGTTCGAGTCCGGGTCCATGCCCTATGCCCAGCTCCACTACCCGTTCGAGAACCAGGAAATGTTCAAGGCCGGGTTTCCCGCCGAGTTCATCGCCGAAGGGCTGGATCAGACGCGAGGCTGGTTCTACACCCTCACCGTGCTGGCAGCGGCCCTGTTCGACAAGCCCGCGTTCCGCAACGTCATCGTCAACGGCATGGTGATGGCTGAAGATGGCAAGAAGATGTCCAAGCGGCTGCGCAACTACACGCCACCCGACGAGCTGATGGAGCGATACGGCGCCGACGCGCTGCGCCTGTACCTGATCAACTCCGGCCTGGTGCGCGGCGAGGAGCAGCGCTTCGCCGATTCCGGCGTTCGCGACATGACGCGGCGGGCGCTCCTGCCCTGGTACAACGCGTTCTCCTTCCTGAAGACCTACGCGGAGATCGATCAGTGGTCCCCCGACAAGGGCCAGCACGTGGGAGACAACGTGCTCGACCACTGGATCCTGTCGCGGCTGCAGACGTTGAAGGCTCGGGTGACCGAGGAGATGGAGGCCTATCGGCTCTACAACGTGGTGCCCCAGCTCTTCGACTTCATCGAGGATCTCACCAACTGGTACATCCGCCTGAACCGGTCCCGCTACTGGGGTGAGGAGATCACCGCCGACAAGATCGCCGCGTACAGCACCCTGTACACGACTCTGTACGAGCTCTGTCAGGTGATGGCCCCCTTCGCGCCGTTCCTGGCCGAGCACGTGTATCGGGAGCTGGGCGCGCTGGGCGGCGGCGCGGCGAGCCCCGCCTCGGTGCATCTTTGCGACTACCCGGTGGCGGAAAAGCCCTGGATGCGCCCCGAACTGGAGCGCGCCGTGGAGCGGATGCAGCAGGTGGTTCTGCTGGGCCGGCAGAAACGCGAGGAGGTGAAGATCGGCCTGCGCACGCCGTTGCGGTCGCTCACTATCGTTCACCGGGACCGCGACGTGCTCGCCGAGCTCGAGCAGTTGGAAGGCTACGTCAAGTCGGAGCTGAACGTGCTGGAGGTTCGCTACGACACCGACGAAGCTGCCCACATCGAGGTGGTGGCGAAGCCCAACTTTCCGCTGCTGGGCAAGCGGCTGGGCAAGCGCATGAAGGAGTTTCAGAAGGCGATTCACGGGCTGACGCCGGCGCAGATCGACGAGTTGCAGCGTGACGGCTCGGTGACCGTGAACGGCGAGCGCTTCGACAGCGACGAGATTCAGGTGCTGCAGCAGCCGCGCCCCGGCACCAACACGGTGTCCAACGGCCGCATCGCCGTCGATTTGGACACCCGTCTCGACGACGAGCTGGTGCGCGGCGGCTACGCACGGGAGGTGGTCAACCGCGTCCAGCGCCACCGCAAGGATCTGGCGCTGAACGTGGCGGATCGCGTCGAGGTTCGATACTGGGGGGACGACGAGCTCATGCGGGCGGCCCGGGAACACGGGGACTACATCAGGGGCGAGACCCTCGCCGTGAGCTTCGAGCCAGACCCGCAGCTCGACGACGGCGTCGAGGTGGTCATCGACGATCGGCCCTTCCGCTTCACGGTGACGCCGCGGGAGGGCGCGTGACCAGCGTGGTGCCGCAGCCTCGCCCCCGGGCCGGATATCATCACGGGGATCTGCGTGAGGCACTGCTCGCGGCCGCGGAGCAGCTGCTGCACGAAGCGGGCCTGCAGGGGCTGACCCTGCGTGCCTGCGCCAGGCGGGCCGGAGTCTCCCACGCGGCGCCCAAGCACCACTTCGCCGACCTCTCCGAGCTGCTCTCCGAGGTAGCGGCCCGGGGTTTCGACCGCCTCACGGATGCTCTGGTGACCGCCCACGCCGAGGCAGGAGACGACCCCGACGCGCGCTTCATCGCCATGACCCGCACCTATGTGGACTTCGCACGCAGCAATCCAGCGCACTTTCGTCTCATGTTTCGCTGGGACCTGCTGAACCGCCGCAATCCGACACTGCGGGCAGCGTCGCGACGCACCTTCGCGGAGATGATGGGCAGCGTCACCGTGCAGCGGGGCGAGCCGGACGTCGAGCCGGACGAGCTGCTCGACCGTATTCAGGACGAGAATCTGGTGGAGGACCTGATCATCGGCTGGAGTCACGTCCACGGTTACACCCAGCTTCTGCTGGAAGGGCAACTGGCGGTGTTCACGCGGGAAGAGAGCCTGGAGGATTTCATCCAGCGCACCCTCATCGCCACCGGCAAGCGGCTGGGCAGGTTGTTCCGGGAGCGGGACTAGAGCGCGGCGGGTCGAGTGGTGGGGCGAAAAGTGGGAAGCCATAAAGAAGTCGGCCGAGCGTACGCTCGGCCGCCCCTCGAAAAGGGGGCGCGGTGATTGCGGCTCCCTTTCCTCCCCGGCGATTGATGAGAACAGAGGTGTTCGGCCATGTCAAGTGCAGGTCGCGGGCGTCGCGGCACGTGAGTCGGCGCCGTGGCTGACCACCGGATTCTGCCGCCCCTGGCGGGGTCGGCGGTGCCCCACGCCGGAAGCTATCGGCGGGTGCTGCCGGTGTCGCTGGAACGTCTGTATGAGAACGCGCTGGACTGGGCGCACCTGCCGCACGTGCACGCCAGCAGCTTCGCCCGCATCCGCTGTATCGATGCCGGTGCCTGGGGCTGGCGGGCGGCGGTGACCGGCGCCGACGGCGGCGAGCAGACCGTCGAGCTTCGTCTGGACCGCTTCTGCCGGCGATGGATCACCCGCGCCTGGTCGGGCGACGGCCCAGGCGTGCCCATTACCGGGCCCCCGCCCGTTACCGAGATCTGGACGCAGGCCTTCCCCGCGGCGGCCCGACGGGTGGACGTGGTAGTGGATTTCTTCGTGCCCGGGGTCGAGCCCGAGGCCAGGGCTCGGGCGGGGGAGGCACTGGCGCGGCTCTACGCGCGCCTGTACGACGAGGACGTGGCCATGATGGTGGAGCGCCAGCGCCAGCTCGACCGGCGCATCGACCGCGCCCGGGACAGCGAGCGGGAGCGCGACCTGGGGCCGCGGAGCGAACTGCAGCTACCCCAGGAATTCTCGTTGGCCGGTCGCGACTTCGTTCTGGCGGAGGTCGAGGGGACGCTGACGGCCTTTCCGCGGCAATGCCCCCACCTGCTCGGTCCGCTGTCGGGCGCGGGCCTGGAAGGCGCCGTGGTTTCCTGTCCCTGGCACGGCTATCGTTTCGACGTCCGCGACGGCCGCAACCTGTCCGGCCACGGCTGCCGATTGAGCCACCTGCCGCGGGTGCGGGTGGAGGA
This sequence comes from Pseudomonadales bacterium, assembly GCA_041690675.1. Classification (GTDB taxonomy): domain Bacteria; phylum Pseudomonadota; class Gammaproteobacteria; order Pseudomonadales; family Azotimanducaceae; genus UBA7803. Next base: position 11,695 of record JAWLGU010000008.1, read on the forward strand.
AGGCCGGGTGCGGGTGACCGCCGCCCATTGAGGTCGCGCCGCGTTCCGAGAGCAGAATGGCAGGCAAAAAAACGGCGGGGGAGCGTTCGCTTCCACCCGCCGGTATCAGGGAGGGGTAGACCGGGAGGGATACCCGAGGGAAGGGGAGGGGAGAGGGGAGGTCGGGTATCCCTCACCAGATCTTGGTAGCAATGTTACTTTAGGTAACACGAAACGCAACCTATGGTAACGCAACGGCGTGTTGCATAATTGCAGCAGGCCCATCGGGGTAGCCGGGTGGATTGGGACGATTTCAAGTTCGTGCAGGCGGTGGCACGCAGTGGATCGGTTCGCAGCGCGGGGGAACTGCTGCGGGTCCACGGCTCCACAGTGGCGCGGCATCTCGACCAGCTCGAGCGGCGCGTGGGCACGAAGCTGTTCTCGCGGACGTCCCGTGGCATGGAGCTCACCGCTGCCGGTGCCGAGGTCATCGAGGTTCTCGACCGCGTGGCGGAGGAGCTCGAGCAGGTGGAGCGCAGGCTGCAGTCTCAGGGTCCGGGCCTGGCCGGAACCGTGGCCCTGGCGCTTCCGGCCATGCTCGCGGGGGAGCTGTTGATTCCCGCCCTCGAACCATTCCAGTCGGCGCACCCCGAGATCGATCTGGTCCTGGTGACCGGACCTGCGCTCGCGCACCTGGAATCCGGTGCCGCGGACATGGCGCTGTGGATCACGGACGAGCCCCCCGGGCATCTCATCGGCCGGCCGCTGGGCGCGGTGATGGCCGCGGTGTACGGGACGGCGGAGTACCTCGCGGCGCTGGAACCGGAGGCGGAGCCGCAACCGGCGCGCTGGGTGGGCCCGAGCGATCCAGCCAGCCTTTCGGAGAAGGTGCGCGGCCGTCACTACCGCACCGTGCCGCTGGGGCTGCGCGTGCAGGACCCGCTGCTGGTGGGTCGGGCTCTGCAACTCGGGCAGGGTCTGGGACTTCTGCCGTGCTTCGTCGGCGATGCGCTCCCGGAGCTGAGACGGGCCCCGGTGGAGCCGGTGCGCGAGGCCGAGGCATGGCTGTTCACCCGGCCGGAAGCGCGTGGAATAGCACGGATCCAGGCGGTGTCGGCGTTTGTGCAGCAGCAGTTCACTGATCAGCAGGGGCGGCTGGCGGGCCGCATGTCCGGCCCGTGACCCCATCGGGGCAGCAGGTGGGCGGTCGCGTGACGGTGGCGGGCGGTTGCCGCGCCTCCCGGCAGGTCGCACACTGCGCGGCAATGGCAGGGAAGCAGGGATGACACGAGGGGCGCCGGCCAGGTTGCGGTGCGAGTATCGCGACGATCCCATGGGGATCCATTGCCCGCGGCCGCGTCTCTCCTGGTGGCTGAACGACCTGCGCCCCGCCGAGGTGCAGACGGCGTACCAGATTCAAGCCGCCAGCAGCGAAGCCGCGTTGCGCGGGGGCTGCCCGGATCTGTGGGACAGCGGCCGGGTGGCGAGCGAGCGGACGCTGAACATCGAGTACGCCGGCCCCGAGCTCGGCTCCGGTGCCCGGGTGTGGTGGCGGGTGCGCTGCTACGACAGTGATGGCATCCCGAGTCCGTGGAGTGAGCCGGCGCGGTTCGAGATGGGCCTGCTCGGAGACGAGGCTCGACAGGGCCGCTGGGTGACCTCGCCACTGATGGGGTCCCCCACCACGGCGGTGCCGGTCCCGCTCCTGTATCGGGATTTCGAAGTGCCCCGGGCGCCGGCGGCGGCGCGGCTGTACCTGGCGGTCCGTGGCGCGGCGCGGGTCGAGATCAACGCCTGCGCCGTCACGGGTGACGAGCTCCTGGCCGGCGACGCGCCGCCGGGGCATGACGTCCCGTGCCGGGTCTACGACGTGGACCCGTGCCTCTCCGGCGGCCGCAATCGTATTGCCGTGCTGCTGGCGGACGGCACCTGGTGCGGCCACCGCGCCGGAGGTCCGCGGCAGCGCCTGGGCGCCCGCCCCGCGCTTTGGGCCCAGCTCGTTCTGGACTACCCGGATGGCGAGCGGCAGATCCTTGGAACCGATGCGAGCTGGCTATGGCGACCTTCCTGGGTGCTGCGGGCGGATCGAGACCTGGGTGAAGAAGTGGACGCTCGCCAGCTGCCCCCGGGGTGGAGCACTCCAGACGTCGATCTCCAGGGTGTTCCGGTGCTGGAGGACGCCTCGGGCGCGCCGGCGCCGGGTGGCGCTCCGTTCGCCGTTCAGCTGGCGGTCTGCGCCCCCGTGGAGGCGCCGCTGCGTCAGGTAACTCCCAGCGGCACACGGCGGCTGCGTTTCGATTTCGGCAGGACCCTGCTCGGCCGTCCGCGCCTGCGCCTGCGTGGACGCGCCGGCACGAGCCTTTCCGTGCGTTACGGCAATCCGGGCCCGCGGACCGATGGGCAACGGCACGACGCGGCGGTTCGCTGGGGTCCTGCCGTGGACCGCTACACGGCGGCCGGCCGCGGCTGGGAGGTGTTCGAGCCCCAGTTCGCGCTGCACGCGTTCCGATACCTCGAGGTGGAGTCCGCTCTGGATCTGCACGACTTCCAGGAAGTCGCCGCGTTGGACGTGGAGGTCGATGCGGCGAGGAGCGCCGCATTCGAATGCGACCACGCGCTGTTGCAGCGGTTGTTCCATGCGGCGAGCCGCACCCTGCGCTCGGGCCTGGTGCTGGGACCGGTGTCGGGGCTGGAGGTGAGCCATCGGTTGGTCGATGCGGCGGACGCGGAAGCCATCCTGGTGGGTGCGGGAGCGAGCCTGGACGTGGCGGCCCTCTATCCGGACGGCGTGCCCGACCTGCCCGTGGACGAGGCGACCTGGGAAACCATGCTGCCGTGCCTGTGGTATCTGTACCGCTGCTGCGGCAATCGTCGCCTGCTGGAGCAGGCCTACCCGGAGGTCCGGCGCCGGCTGGCCGCCGCTCCGGAGCAGCAGTGGCTGGAGCACGGTGGCGGCGACGAGATGTTGGCCGCAGCCTGTCACGGATACCGGCTGACCCTGGCCATGCGCATGGCCGGGGTGCTGGGGCGGCTCGGGGATCTGGAACGCCTCGATGCCCGGGCGAGGCAGTTCCGCGACGACTTTCGAGCCCGTTACGTCACCCCGCGGGGACTGCTGGTGGGGGACCATCAGCTCGGCTACCTGCTGGCGCTGGAGCTGGGCCTCCTGGAGGGCGGCGAGCGCGCTGCGGCGCTGGCTCGACTCGAGTCGCAGCTGCGCGGCGCCGGCTATCACCCGGCAGTGGATCTGCGCCATGGCTGCCTGCTGCTGGAGGTGCTGACCCTGGAAGGGCGGGCGGATCTGGCCTACCGGACACTGCTTCAGACCACCGCGCCGGGTTGGCTGGAGCCCCTGCAGGCGGGCGCCGACGTGCTCTGGGACACGCGCCGGGACCAGATGGGCCGCCTCGCCGCCGCCTGTGTCGCCGGCTGGCTGCAGCGCTTCCTGCTGGGTCTGGAGCTGGACGACAACCTCACACCGGAGCTGAACGCCTATCGCCGCGTGCGTGTTCAGCCCCGGCCGCCGCTGGGGGAGGCTTTCCCCGCGGGTCATCCCGTGGGGCGCGCCGCGGGACATCTCGATACGGTGCACGGCCGCTACAGCTGCGAGTGGCGCATCGACGACGAGGGATTCCATCTGCGTGTGGGCGTACCGGGCAATTGCAGCGCGCGGGTGGTGCTGCCCGATGCGACCGAGATCCTGGTGGTGGCGGGCCGGCACGAGTTTCACCTGCCGTCCGTGGGGCCGGAGGCAGAGGGGCGTCACGGTGACGACGGCATACCGCTCTTGAGGGAGGTGTCGAGCTGATGGACGGCATTCACGACATGGGGGGCAGGCACGGCTTCGGCGCGGTGGCGCGGGAGGCGGACGAGCCGGCGTTCCACGAGCGCTGGGAGGCGCGGGTATTCGCCGCCATGCGTGCGGCCTTCGCCCATCGCGTCATCCGCAATGCGGATCAGTTTCGGCACGCCATCGAGCGCATCGACCCCGCTGCGTATCTGACTCACGGCTACTACGGGCGCTGGCTGGGCGGGGTCGAGACCCTGCTGCGCGAGGCAGGCGTGGTGGACGAGTCCAGTATTCGGGCCCGCGTCGCTCAACTGGGAGGCGACCCCGAAGCGCCGGCGGCGGCGCGGCCCGATCCCCGGGCCGCCGCGGTGAGCTACGACCCGGCGGCGCCCGGCAGCCGGCGGGACGTTCCGGACGCTCCGCGCTTCCGCAGCGGCGCCCGGGTGCGCACCGCGTCCTTCCCGGTCCCGGGGCATACCCGCCTGCCAGCCTACGCCCGCAACCGGACCGGCACCGTCACCGCCTGCCACGGCGCGTGGGTCCTGCCGGACAGCAACGCCCATGGGCGGGGCGAACGGCCGCAGCACCTGTACACGGTGGAGTTCGCGGGGGAGGCTCTGTGGGGCGAGCACGCCGAGCCCGGGGTCACCGTGAGCCTGGATCTGTTCGAGAGCTACCTGCAGGAGGCGCCCCATGAGCCATGATCACCGGGCGATTCGCGCCGAGGCCCTGGAGTCCCTGCTCATCGAGCGGGGATGGCTGACCGCGGATGCCGTGGACGAGGTCATCGCCACCTACAACGAACGGGTCGGTCCGATGAACGGAGCCCGGGTGGTGGCGCGGGCCTGGGTCGACGCGGACTTCAAACAGCGGCTGCTGGCCGACGGCACGGCGGCGATCGCCGAGCTCGGCTTCGGCGGCGAGCAGACCGAGAAGCTGGTGGTGGTCGAGAACACCGAGCAGATTCACAACGTGGTGGTCTGCACGTTGTGCTCCTGCTATCCGTGGGCGGTGCTCGGGCTGCCGCCGCGCTGGTACAAGGATCCCGCCTACCGGTCCCGGGTCGTGCGGGAGCCGCGCCGGGTGCTCACCGAGATGGGGGTGAAGCTGCCGCCCGCCACCCGGATCCGGGTTTGGGACTCCAGTGCCGAGGTCCGCTACATGGTGCTGCCCCGACGACCTGCCGGTACCGACGGCCTGGGCGAAGCCGAGCTGGCGGCCCGGGTGACCCGGGACTCCATGATCGGTGTGGAGGTGCTGTGATGGAGCTGTCGGGTGTGCTGGCCCCGCCCATGGCCAACGGCGAGGCGGTCTTCGAGGCGCCCTGGCAGGGCCGGGTGTTCGGCATGGCGCGAGCGCTGGCCGAGGCCGGCCTGTACTCCTGGGACGACTTTCGGCGATGCCTCATCGACGAGATCGCCCGGTGGGACCGGGAGCCGGAGGGCACCTACGCCTATTATGACCATTTCCTGAGGGCCCTGGAGCGCGTGCTGGCGGAGCAGGGTTTGGTCGCGCCGGCGGAGCTTGGGGCGCGGGTCGAAGCGTTTGCGGCGCGGCCGCACGGTCACGACCACCCGGCCGCCTGATCACCGCGACCCCGGCCGTTACTGCTGCTGCAGCCAGTCGGCCACGGTCTCGGCGCAGCCCTGCACTGCGACCCGCCCGCGTTTCGACGCGAGCTGATGATCGTACATCGGGTCGTAGTACCAGGTGAGCAGGGGCTCCACCCAGCGGCCGTGGTCGCCACCCGCGAACGAGCGATCCAGCTCGGCCTGCACGGCCTTGCGCCGGGCCCCGCCGAGCCGGCGCTCGATGCGCCGCAGGGCGTCGCTGTAGCGGGCGTGCAGGGCGCAGGGATCGATGCCGCGGGCGAGGGGCTCGCTCACGTACTCCAGCACGATGTTTGCCACCCGCCGCTCGAGGGACTCTTCCAGCACCGCCAGGGGCACCCGCTGCATGTGCTCGTGCCAGCCCTGGGGCAGTGCCAGCCGGCCAATGGTGCGGCTCTCGTCCTCCACCACCAGACTGTCCGCGTGGTGTCGCAGGAACGCCGCCGCCAGGGCGCTCTCGAAGGCGACCGGGGGGGGCTGGGGCGTCTCCATGGCGCCGAAAGCGGAGCCCCGGTGGGCCGCCAGGCCTTCCAGGTCGAGGGCATTCGGCAGAGTCTCGAGCAGTGCGGTCTTGCCGGAGCCGGTACGCCCTCCCAGCACCAGCCAGCGCTTCGCCGCGGGCGCGTGCTCCAGCACGGCCAGGCAGATCCGGCGCAGCGCCTTGAAGCCGCCGGGAACCCGCGGCAGATCCACGCCCAGCTCGCGGAGCCAGCTCTGGACGATCTCCGAGCGCTGCCCGCCGCGCCAGCAATAGATCCAGGCGTCAGGATGGCTGCGGGCGAATTCCACCCACGCCGCTTCCCGCCTCCGGCGGACCTCGCCGCTCACCAGGCGATGGCCCAGGGCCACCGCGGCGTCGTGTCCCGCCGTCCTGTAGGTGATGCCGACCCGGCGGCGCTCGTCGTCGTCCAGCAACGGCAGATTGATCGCGCCGGGCACGGCCCCGCGGGCGAACTCCGCCGGAGCGCGGACGTCGAGAAACGGCGTGCCCTCCGCCAGCAGTCGTGCCAGCTCGTCCGTCACGGTACCGCTTCGGAAATGGTGCGGCGGTTCCGGAAAGCCTCGAGATGCTGGCGGAGTATCTCCAGCACCTCCTGGTAGTCGCCGCTCTCCGCGGCGTCCAGCGCCTGTTCCTGCAGGGTCACCGCGCGCTCGAAGTCACCGGTGGCCGCATAGGTGGCTGCCCAGGTATCCAGGTATTCGGGCCGGCTGCGCGCGTCTTCGCTGTCCTCCATCAGCCGGTCCATGATCCGCCGCGCGTACCTCGCGCGGCGAAGATCCTGCTGATCGCTCACTGCGAGGGTCCAGGCGACTTCGTTGACGATGATGGGATCCTCGGGCGCCGCTTCCACGGCCTGCTTGAACCAGCTCACCGCCCTGCGCACGCTGGTTTCCGTTCCGAGGCCGCGGGCGTGGAGGTTGCCGAGCAGGAGCATGGATTCGGCCTCGCCGTCCTGCGCCAGCTCCTCGAGCCATTCCAGAGCCCGCGGGTCTCCCGGCTGGTTCACGTCCCGGTCCAGCAGGAATCGGGCGTAGCTCTTGCGGGCGAAGGCGCTGCCGGACGCCGCGGCCTTGGCGTAGTAGTCGCGGGCGGTGTCCAGGTCCCGCGGCACCACTTCACCGGCGTAGTGCAGGTGGCCGAGGAACATGGTGGCTTCGCTGTGGCCGGCGGCGGCTGCCTGTTTGAGCAGGGGCACCCCGGAAACCTTGTTCTCTTCGCCGTAATGCCCGTTCAGGTACAGCACGCCGAGGGCGTACATGGCGTCGGCGGAGCCCAGGGCGATGGCGTGCAGGTGGGTTTCCATCACCCGGTCCAACGCCTCCGCCCGGGCCGCCTCACTGGAGGCCGTGAGGGCCTGCTCCAGGTAGACCCGTGCCAGCAAGGAGTTGGCTGCCATGTTGCCAGTTCGCGACGCGGCGCGGAGCCAGTCCGCGGCGTCGTCGAGGCGCTTCTGCGACGCCAGGAACCAGCCCACCGCAGTCTGAGCGGCGCTGTCGCCCTGCCGGGCCAGATAGCCGATGAGGGTGAAGGGTGTGAAGTCGCTCTCGGCGCCGTGGCGCCCGGCCCCCTCCGCGGACGCGCTCAGGAAGTCCTGGCGCATGCTGTGGTACAGCCCTGACAGATCGAAAGACAGGTCTTTGGTGGGGCCGGTCTCCGGCCGCGCCTGCAACAGCAGCGAGAACGGCACCTCGTCGCTGCTCTGGTAGATGGATCCCACCGGGCTCCAGCCTTTGCTGATGGCGTACATGCGGGCATCCGCCGAGGTCACCGCGGGGAAAGGTCGCGCCCGGCTGCCGTCGCCTTCCGCTTCCATGGAATCGCGAATCCGCTGCACCCAATCCCGGTGGGGCGCCGCGGCACCCGGCGATGCCACGTGCTCGTAGAACCGTGCCATGACGTGGTGGCCGGTGAGGCTGCCGTAGTAGGTGTCGAGGATGGCGGAGCCGATGGAGCCGAGCCTGAGGGGCTCGTCCTCCAGCAGGGCCAGTGCCTGGGTCTCCAGATCGCTGAGACGCTCCATGCGCGCCGGCAGGTCCGGCGCCTGCAGGAACGCTCGCCGCAGCTCGGCGGGCGCTACGGCCTCCCCCTGGTCCAGACGTTGGGTGAGCGCACCGTAGTCCGGTGGCGTGGTCTGACAGCCGAGGAGCGCCAGGGCCGTGAGGATCGGCAACAACAATCGCATGTGGGGCCTTATAGCACTTGTACGGAACAAGGCGAAAGGTATGATCGCGAGAAAACATCAGGGGTATAGACATGGGCTTGCAGCAAAAACTCCGTCTGCCGAGCCCGGAGCAGGCGCTGCGTGGCCGTGAGACCCGCATGCCGGTGCCCAGCCAGCATTACGTCACCGGCGCTCCCCTCAAGCCGCCATTCCCGGAGGGCTTGGAGCAGGCGGTCTTCGGCCTCGGCTGCTTCTGGGGAGCCGAGCGACGATTCTGGGAGACGCCGGGCGTCTTCTCCACGGCCGTGGGCTACGCCGGCGGCATCACCCCGAACCCGACCTACGAGGAGGTCTGCTCGGGGCTCACCGGCCACGCCGAGGTGGTACTGGTGGTGTTCGACCCCGCCCGCGTTGGCTACCCGGAGCTGCTGAAGGTGTTCTGGGAGTCCCACGACCCGACCCAGAGCATGCGCCAGGGCAACGACGTGGGTACCCAGTACCGCAGCGCCATCTTCACCCTGAGCGACGAGCAACAGTCGCTGGCGGAGCGGTCACGGGATCGCTACCAGGAGGCGCTGACGGCTGCCGGATACGGGCCCATCACCACGGAGATCGCACCGGCCGGGGAGTTCTACTACGCGGAATCCTTCCACCAGCAGTATCTGGCCAAGGTGCCCGGCGGCTACTGCGGGTTGGGCGGCACCGGCGTCGGTTGCGACGTGGAGCCTCTGGTCAGGCTCGAGTGACCTGCGCCGGAACGCTCAGTCCAGGGTGGTGCGGCGCGCGCCGCAGCGCTCGCACTGGCGGATGGTGACCAGCCGGCCCTGACGCACGTCGAACTGCTTGCGTTGATTCACCTGCCACTTGTGGAAACCGCGCTGGCACAAGGTCCTGCCGCGCGCCCGCTGCTGGCGCTCGGCTTTCTCTTTCGCCGCTTTGCGGCGTGCCGCGTCGCGGATGGAGACGATGTCGGACATTCCCGTGGCCTCGGCGGTCGGCACCCGGCGCTGAGCTTACAGCAACTGGGGCGGAAGTTGCGCCGGGTGCCGGATGCTTTTCGAATTCAGGAAGAGACGCGCCGCCGGATTCTGGCAAAATGCCCGCTCTTGTCGCCGCTGATGGCAAGTTGCTGAGCGCTGATTCATGACGTTTGGAGTGGGCATCGATTTCGGCACCACGAACTCCGCCGCCGCGGTCTACGACGGGCGGCGCGTGCTGCTGGTGCCGCTGGAGGGCGACGACCCCATCATGCCCTCCGCCACCTACATCGACCGGGACCTCAAGACGCTCACCGGCCAGGCCGCCATCGACCGCTACATCGACGACAATACGAGCCGCACCGTGGAGATGATTCCGGAAGTCATCGGCGGCACCAGCGCATTCGTGGAGCATGGGGACCCGGAGAACCCGGCGCCGGTGGAGACCACGACCCAGAAGATCTACGGCAAGCCTCTCATCGACAGCGGCCTGCAGGGGCGCCTGTTTCGCGGCACCAAGCGCCTGCTCGGAGACAGCCGGGTGCGCCGTTTGATGGTGTTCGATCATCCGTTCCGGCTGGTGGCGCTGATCACCCCGTTGCTGCTGCGGATCCGCAAGGCCCTGGAGGCGCAGGTTGGAGCGTGCGAGGAGGCTCACCTGGGTCATCCGGTGACGTTCGAGGGCCGCGAGGAGTTCCGCAACAAGACCGCCTTGAGCCGCCTCAGCGAGGCGTATCGGTACGCGGGCATCACCCGCCAGCATTTCTACCCCGAGCCCGTCGCCGCCGCCGTGAGCTACCTCACCGCCAACCCCGACGTGGCCGGGGAGTACGTGCTGACCCTGGACTTCGGCGGCGGCACCCTGGATTTCTGCGTGTTGAAGCGCAGCGGGGGTGCGCGCGCTCGCGGCGCTCGCTTCGAGGTGGTGACCACCCACGGCCTGGCTCTGGGCGGTGATCACATCGACCAGCGTCTGTTCCGTGAACTGCTCTTTCCCGAGCTCGGCAAAGGGGAGCGGTGGCGGCGCCGGGGCATGGACCGGGAGATCGAGACGGAGTTTCCGTTCGAGGATTACGAGGACCTGCTGCTCAACTGGGCGGTGACCTACACCCTCAATCAGAACCGCTACACCACGCCGGTGATGGAGCGGCTGGCCCAGGGTGGCCCGGGTGTGGAGAAGTTCCGGCGGCTGAACGAGCTCATTCAGCGGAACCTGAGCTACCAGGTTTTCCAGGCGATCAAGGACTTCAAGGCACGGCTTTCCTACGACGAGGAGGCGGTGCTCGACATCCCGGAGATCGACGTGGAGATCCGTCTGCGCCGCGAACAGTTCGAGGCGCTCATCGGCGACCTGCTCGAGCGGGTGGCCGAAGCCCTGGACGAGACGCTGTTACGGGCCCGCCTGCCCGCCTCGGCCATCGGCATCGTGCTGCGCACCGGTGGCTCCAGCCTGATTCCCGCCGTCCGGCGCATTCTCGAGGAGCGCTTCGCCGATCGGGTGGTGGACCACGACCCGTTCACCAGCGTGGCCGCCGGGTTGGCCATCGCCGACTACCATCGCCTGGAGCACGACACGGATTGCGACCTGGGCGAGCGCGCCTGATCAAAGCTCCGCCGGCGGTCGCCACTCGGGGTCCAGCGCGGCGAACAGGGATTTCAGCATTCGGTAGGTGAGACCCCAGACGAAGTGGCCCCCGGCCAGGCGATAGCCATTGAACACGGTGGGCACGCCGGCCATGGATCGGGTTTCCGTGTCGTGCAAGCGATTGCTGGCGAGCACCCGCAGGGGAGCCCAGACCACCTCCTGCACCTCGAAATTGGGGGTGCACGTCGGCTCGCCGCTCACCGCGAAGACGTGGGGCGCGATGAGCATGTCCAGGCTGCGGCCCCGGGCCATGGCGCGCAGCTGGTCCAGCGGGCCCAGATACTGGCTGTCGGCGAGGTCGAGACCGACCTCCTCCAGGGTCTCCCGCTCGGCGGCTGCCCGCAGATCGGCATCGTGGGGCTCCCGGTGCCCGCCGGGGAAGGCCATGTGGCCGGACCACGGATCGCCGGCCTTGTCGGCGCGTTTGATGAACAGCACGTCGGGGCCGTGCTCCGCGTCGCGCAGGATCACGGCCACCGCCGCTTCGCGCGGCGTGCCCGTTATCTCCACCCGTTGCGGCGCGTGGGCCGCCAGGCGATCGCGTATGAAGGTCAAGCCGTACACAACTTCTATATGATAGGCGCTCGCTGGAACCGAGGCTGCATGATGTCCAAGCCGATTCGCGAAAGCACGGACCACCGGGAGAACGGGTGCTTCGTGTGTGGCCCTGCCAACCCCGTGGGCCTGGGGGTGCGATTTCGCATCGAGGACGGCGTCTGCGTCGGCGAGTTTACCCCCGGCCGGGCCCATCGCGGCTACGACTCGCTGACTCACGGCGGCATCATCTTCAGCCTCCTCGACGACGTCATGGCCAACTGGCTGTGGCTCCAGGGGCACGTCAGCTTCACCGCCAAGGCGGAGATCCGCTATCGCTCGCAGCTGCCGCTGGGGACTCCGGTGCGTCTGGAAGGCCGCTGCGTCCGCCGCAAGGGACGGCTGGCGCAGATGCTGGGCCGGGTGGTCCGCAAGGATGACGGGGAGGTGGTGGCGGAGGCTACGGGGTCGTTCATGGTGACCGCCGAAATCCCGCCCGATGCTTATCGCTGACGGCCCATGGCCGAGGGCTGACGCCTCATCCACTCCAGCATCAGTGCGATGGTCTCCTCGGGCATCTCCTGCTGAATCCAGTGGCCGCAGGGCAGGGTGTGGATCTCGACGTTGGGCACGTGCTCCTGGAGGTCCGGGCTCGCGGGCACCATGTCGTACTGGCCGTAGATCATCAGCGCCGGCTGATCGACCCGCTGCGGCACCTCCGCGGTGGTTTCCCAGTTGCGGGTGAAGTTGCGGTACCAGTTGATTCCGCCGGTGAAGCCGGAGTGGCGGAAGCTGTCGACGAAGACTCGCAGCTCCTCCTCGCTCATGAGCGGATCTCCCGGCGCATCCTGGGCGGCGGCCAGATTGATCAGGGCCATCCCGGGCGTTGGCGCGCGGGGGGGCGCCAGCCATTGCCGGGTGCGGTAGAGGTTGCGCAGCAGAGTCTCGACGTTGGCGTCGAACACGGCGTCCGCCACCCCGGGCTGCCGGTTGAAGTGAACGATGTAGAAGTCCCCGCCGAGCTGCTCTTCCCAGAAGCTCACCCAGTCCTTCGGGCCGCGGCGGAGAAACGGCACGCTCATGTTGATCACGGCGCGCACGCGGCCGGGATGCAGCATGGCCAGGTTCCACACCACGATGGCGCCCCAGTCGTGCCCCACGAAGATCGCGTCGTCGTAGCCGAAGTGGTCCAGCAGGCCGGTGAGATCTCCGCATAGATGATGGATGTCGTATGCCGTCACGTCGGCGGGGCGACTCGAGCGGCCGTAGCCGCGCTGGTTGGGGGCGATGACGTGATAGCCGGCGTCCGCCAGCGCGGGGATCTGATGGCGCCAGGAATAGGCGATCTCCGGGAACCCGTGGCAGAGCACCACCGGGCCGGCGCCATCCGGGGCCCCGGCGGTGAACGTTTCCAGCGTGGCATCGCCGACGTCGATGAAGGTGGGATCGGGAAACGGGGTCACTCGGAGACTCCTGAGGCGAAGGCACTAGCCTACGCGGTACACTGGCCGCAGACCAGGCGCGAGGCGGCATCATGAAAGACACTCACAGTCTCGGCATCGGCTACCTGCTGTGGATCTTCGGTTTCCTCGGCGCTCACCGCTTCTACTTCGGCCGGCCCGTGAGCGGAACCATCTACTTCTTCACCCTGGGGCTGCTCCTCGTCGGCTGGATCGTCGACCTGTTCCTCATGCCGAGCCTCGAGGCGTCCGCTGAGCGGCGCTACATCGCGGGGGAGAAGAGCTACACGGTGGGATGGCTGCTGCTCACCTTCACCGGCATCTTCGGTCTACACCGGTTCTACATGGGCAAGATCGTCACCGGCCTGATCTATCTTCTGACCGCGGGGCTCTTGGGCATCGGCATCATCTACGACTTCTGGACGCTGAACGAGCAGATCTCGTCCATCAACACCGAACGCGGCGGGCTCTACTGACTCATGTACCAGCCGCCGTTGGGCGACAGGGTCTGCCCGGTGACGAACGCCGCCTCGTCGCTCGCCAGATAGACGGCGGCCCAGGCGATGTCGTCGGGCTCGCCGAGACGGCTCAGAGGGGTCTGCATCTCCAGGAGCGGATGCATGGGTGCCAGCGGATCGGTCATGTCCGTGTGGATCCAGCCTGGCGCCAGGGCGTTGACGCGGATCTGATAGCGCGCCAGCTCGTGGGCGAGCGCGCGGGTGAAGCCGAGAATGCCCGCTTTCGCCGCACAGTAGGCCGTGCCGCCGCCGCGGCCGAAGGTGCCCATGATGCTGCCCATGTTGATGATGCTGCCGGAGCCCTCGGGGCGCATGAGCTTCACCGCTTCGCGGCAGCAGAAGAACGTGCCGTCCATGTGGACGGCGAGCATGCGATGCCACTGAGCGTCGGTGACCCCGAGTATGCCGCCATCAGGATCGTCGGGCTGCTCGCCGCGGCTCAAGGCCTCCGCCTGCCGGGCGATGCGTTCCCGCGCTGCGTTGTCCCCCTCGATGCCGCTGATGCCGGCGTTGTTCACCAGGATGTCGAGCCGGTCCGTGAGCGAGCCGAGCTCTTCGAACATGGCGGCGACCGCCGCGGCGTCGCTGACGTCGCAGGCCAGGGCGTGGCCGCCGATGGCCTCCGCCGTGGACCGGGCCGCCGCCAGGTTCAGATCATTGACCACGACCCGGGCGCCTTCCTCGGCCATGCGGCGCGCGATCTGCGCCCCCAATCCCCGGGCGGCGCCCGTCACCAGCGCGGTCTTCCCCTGCAGTCGATCCATCCTTCACGCCTCCCACGAATTCGAGAAACCATGCTGCAATCCCGGGCCGGGCGCAAGAGCGGCGGCGTGCGCTATCATGCGCGGGTCCGCGTTGCAGCCAACGCGGGCCCGCGTTTGGAGGAGGACCCCGTATGTGGTTGATGCTGCTGGCATCGTTGTTGTTTCTGGGAACGCATCTCGGCGTCAGCAGCACGACGTTGCGCAACCGTCTGGTGGCCATGCTGGGGGAGAAGGGCTATCTCGGCGCCTACTCGCTGGTGGCTGCCATCACCCTGGGCTACCTGATCTGGATCTACGGCGCCTTGCCGCGCTACGACTACCTGTGGATGCCGGACCCGGCGCTCTACCTGGTGCCCAAGGCAGTGATGCCGCTGGCCATGATCTTCCTGGTAGGCGGATTCATGACCCCCAACCCAACGGCGGTGGGTCAGGAGCGGTCGCTGGAGAAGGCGCAGCAGCCGGAGGACGCGGCCCGGGGGCTGACCCGCATCACGCGGCACCCGTTTCAATGGGCGGTGGCGCTGTGGGCGGGGGCGCATCTGGCCGCCAACGGCGACCGGGTGTCCGTCGTGTTCTTCTCCACGTTTCTGATTCTGAGCCTGGCCGGCAGCGTGCTCATCGACCGGAAGAAGGCGGCGCGGCTCGGTGCCGACTGGGAAGCCTATGCCCGGGCCACCTCCAACGTGCCGTTCGGGGCCATCCTCTCGGGCCGCAACCGTCTCGCTCCGCGGGAGCAGGTGCTGCCTGTGCTGGTCGGGCTGGCGGCGTACCTGCTCGCGTACTGGGCGCACCCCTGGATCGCCGGCGTGCGCATCGCCTGATTCCCGGCTGCTCTTGAAATTTTCGTCGGCGCCCCTATGTTTGCGGCTTTGCGCACGGAGGTGAGGCGAGAGCATGATCGAAGCCGAGCGTCTGACCCGCCGATACGGTGAGTTTCTCGCCGTGGACGGGGTCTCGTTCTCCATCGGCCCTGGCGAGATCGTCGGCCTTCTCGGCCACAATGGCGCCGGCAAGACCACCATCATGAAGATGCTCACCGGGTACCTCGAGCCCAGCGCGGGGGCGGTGAGGATCGACGGAACCGCGTTGGAGCGGGACCGTCAGCGGGTGCAGCGGCAGATCGGTTACCTGCCGGAAAACCTCCCGCTGTATCCGGAGATGACGGTGACGGACTATCTGGCGTACAGCGCCGGGCTGCGCGGCGTCGATCCGCAGGCTGCAGTGCCGGGCGCCATGGCGGCCACGGAGCTGACCGGCAAGGCCCTCGATCCCATCGCGACCTTGTCCCGCGGCTACAAGCAGCGGCTGGGCGTGGCCCAGGCGATCCTCCACGAGCCGCGCTTCCTGATTCTCGACGAGCCGACCAACGGGCTTGACCCCGGTCAGACCCAGCACATGCGCGCGCTCATCAAGCGCCTGTCCGAGCGGGCCACGGTGATTCTTTCCACTCACATCATGCAGGAGGTGAACGCGCTGTGCGACCGGGTGCTCATGCTTCGCAACGGTGTGCTGGCGGTCGACGAGCGCCTGGAGGCGCTGCGGGCGAGCAACCGGCTCCACGTGCGCACGGACGGCGCTGCCGACCTGCCCGGGGTGCTCACCGGCGTGGAAGGCGTGGCCGGCAGCTATGACGCGGGGCAGGGGCGCTGGGAGATCGAGACCCGCGGCGACGCCGACGCCGTGGCGCAGCGGGTGGCGGCCGCCCTGGTGCAGGCGGGACTGCCCCTCTATCAGCTCGCTTCCGCCCAGCGGGATCTGGAATCCGTGTTCCGGGAGGTGAACGAGACGGCGGTTGGCGTGGCCAGCGAGGAAGAGGAGGCGGCGCATGCGGCTTGACGTGATTCGTCGGGTGGCGAAGAAGGAGCTCACCCTGTTCTTCGCGTCGCCCACGGGCTACCTGTTCCTGCTGGCGTTCCTCGCCGTCACCCTGTTCGTGTTCTTCTGGGGCGAGGCCTTCTTCGCCCGCAACATCGCCGACGTCCGCCCCATGTTCGAATGGATGCCGGTGCTGCTGATCTTTCTGTGCGCGGCGCTCACCATGCGCATGTGGAGCGAAGAGCGCAGGACCGGCACCCTGGAGTTCGTCGCCACCCTGCCGGTGAGCGGCTGGGAGTTCGTGCTCGGAAAGTTCCTCGCCTGCTGGATTCTGCTGGCCATCGCCCTGCTGCTGACCCTGCCGCTGCCGCTCACGGTGTCCTTCATCGCCGATCTCGACTGGGGCCCGGTGCTGGCGGGCTACCTGGCCGCAATGCTGCTGGGGGGCGCGTATCTCGCCATCGGCCTCTTCGTCAGCGCCCGCACCGACAGCCAGATCGTCAGCCTGATCGTCGCCTCGTTCGTCGCGGGAATCTTCTATCTGCTGGGGAGCCCGGTGCTGACGGATCTGGCCGGCGGCTTCTGGGCCGATCTGCTGCGGGGCCTGGGCACCGGCTCCCGGTTCGAGTCCATCACCCGGGGGGTGCTGGACGTTCGCGACCTCTACTACTACGTGTCACTGCTGGCAGTGTTCCTGGCCCTGAACGTCTACGCCCTGGAAGCCCAGCGCTGGGCGCAGGACGGCCCGCCGGCGCAGCACCGCGGCTGGATCCTGGGCACCACCTTGCTCGTAGCCAACCTGCTGGCGGCCAACGTCTGGTTGTCCCAGCTCACCGCCCTGCGGGCCGACGTCACGGAAGGCAACATCTACTCCATCTCCGACGCGACCCGCAGCTATCTGGCCCAGCTCGAGGAGCCGCTGCTGATCCGCGGCTACTTCAGCACCAGGACCCATCCGCTGCTGGCGCCTCTGGTGCCGCGGATGCGCGACCTGCTGAACGAGTACGAGATCGCGGGTGATGGGCGGGTGCGCGTGGAGATCGTCGATCCCGCGTCCGACCCGGAGCTCGAGGACGAGGCCAACGCCAAGTACGGCATCCGGCCGGTGCCGTTCCAGGTGGCGGACCGCTACGAGTCGAGCCTGGTGAACTCCTACTTCGACGTGCTGGTGCAGTACGGCGACGAGTACGAGGTGCTCGGCTTCCGCGACCTCATCGAGGTGAAGGTGGTGAGCGAGTCGGAGCTCGACGTCCAGCTGCGCAACCCCGAGTACGACGTCACGCGCAGCATCAAGAAGGTGCTCTACGGATTCCGCGGCGGCGGCAGCATCTTCGACAGCATCCAGAAGCCCATACAGTTCGTCGGCTACCTGTCTGCCGACGACAAGCTGCCGCCCGCGCTGGCGGAGTACCGTGGCGTGCTGCGGGAGGTGCTCGAGGAGCTCGCCGACGAAGGCGACGAGGAGTTCTCGGCGGAGATCGTGGATCCCGATGCCGGCGACGGCAGCCTGGCGCGACGGATCCAGGAGGAGTATGGCTTCCGCCCCATGGCCGCGAGCCTGTTCGATCTGAATCAGTTCTACTTCTATCTGACCCTGACGGACGGGGAGACGGTGCTGCAGATCCCGCTGCCGGACGCCCTGTCCGCCGACGCCACCCGGCGCGCCATCGAGGAGGGGCTGAAGCGCTTCGCCAGCGGATTGCTCAAGACCGTGGCGCTGGTGGCACCGGAGTCGCCGCCGCCCATGATGGGGATGCCTCACGCCGGCGGTAACAGTTTCTCTCAGCTCCAGGAGTTCCTGCGTCAGGACTTCGAGGTCGTCGATGCGAAGCTCGACGACGGCCGGGTTCCGGAGGGCGCCGAGTTGCTGATGGTGCTGGATCCCCAGGGACTCGACGAGCGAGCCGTGTTCGCGGTGGATCAGTTCCTGATGAAGGGCGGCACGGTGGTGCTGTCCACCGGCAGCTACGCCGCGCAGCTCACCCAGCAGTCGCTCACGGGGCAGAAGCGCACTTCGGGACTGGAGGACTGGCTCGCGCATCACGGCGTGGTGCTGGGCGACGGGATGGTGATGGATCCGCAGAACGCGGCGTTCCCGGCGCCGGTGACCCGTCAGGTGGGGGGCTTCAGCTTCCAGGAGCTGGTGATGCTGGACTACCCCTACTTCGTGGACGTGCGGCCGCCGGGTCTCAACGAGGACATCGGCATCACCGCCGGACTGCCCCAGGTGACCGTGGCGTGGGCTTCGCCCCTGGAGACGGCGACGGAACTCGAAGGCCGCACGGTGACGCCGCTGCTCACCAGCTCGCCGGGGAGCTGGGTGTCCAGCGATCCCGACGTCATGCCGCGAATCACCGAGACCGGGCTGTCCGGCTTCGCGCCCGAGGGTCCCCGAGGGCCCAGGACGCTGGCCCTGATGATGGAGGGCCGGTTCCAGTCCTACTTCGCCGGCAAGGAATCGCCTCTGCTGACGGGCGCGGAATCGGCGGGAAACGCGGATGAGTCCGCGGCCGAGGCGGAGCAGGCGGACGGCGAGGTGGCTACGGAAGACGAGCTGGGGGTGGTCAGCAGTGTCATCGAACGCTCTCCGGAATCGGCGCGCCTGTTCGTGTTCGGCTCCAACGACTTTCTCTCCGACCAGGTGCTGCGGGTGATCGGCTCCGCCGAGGGCACGATCTACGGCAACAGCCTGCAGCTCATGGCCAACGTGGTGGACTGGTCGCTCGAGGACCGGAACCTGTTGCAGATTCGCTCCCGGGGGCATTTCAACCGTACCCTGCCGCCCCTCGAGCCGGCCCAGCAGGCCGGTCTGGAAACCCTCAACTACGCGCTGGCGCTCGGCGGCGTAGGGCTGGTGTTCCTCTGGCATCGGCGCCGGGTGAAGCGGGACGAGCGGATCTACCGGTCTTGGCTGGCGGAGGCGCGAGGATGAACGGACGTGTGACGCAACTGAGCGGTCTGCTGGCACTCCAGCTCCTGGTCATCGCGGGGGTGCTGGTAACGGGCGCCGGGCTGGGGGACGCGGAACAGCGGCCGCTGCTGCAATTCGATCCTCACGTGGTCGACACCTTCAGGGTGGAGGTCGACGACGACGCGGTGGTGATGACCCGGCAGGACGGCGGCTGGCGTCTCGACAACGGTCATCCGGCACAGTCCGACAAGGTGGAGAAGGTGCTCGAGCGGCTCGCGGACCTGCCAGCGGTGTGGCCTGTCGCCACCAGCGCCAGCGCTGTCGAGCGATTCGAGGTGGCCGAGAAGAAGCATCAGCGCCACCTGGTTCTGGCGGCAGGTGACGACACCGTGGCCGAGCTGTATCTCGGCACGTCGCCGGGGTATCGGCGCGTGCACGCCCGCCGCGGGGACGACGATGCGGTCTACAGCGTCGAGCTGGCGAACTACGAGCTGCCGGTGAAACCCGGTGACTGGCTGGACAAGACGCTGCTGCAGCCGCGCGGCGACATCACTGCCGTGAGCCGGGGTGACGCCTGGCGCCTCAGCCGTGGCGAGGAAGGCTGGATCCTGGACGGTGAGGCCGCCGATCAGGAAGCCGCCGACCGGTTGGCTACCCGGCTCCGGGAACTGCGGGTGACGGGTCTGGCGGAGGCGCCGCCGGACGAGAGCGCCCTGACGGCGGAGCTGTCGATCTCCGACGGCGAAGGCGACTATAGCCTGACGATCTTCGGCGACGGCGATGCCGCGGACTACGTGGTCGCCTCCGGTCGCCGCGACGGCTATTTCCGCCTGGCGAGCTACGTGGCGGACCAGCTGGTCGTGGAGCGCGAGTCGCTGCTGCCGGAGGAGGAGGCCGTGGCTGCGGAGGCGTCGGCGGGTGACCCCGCTGCGGATCAGACTGCGGAGCAGCAAGCGCCATAGCGGCGCACCGAGCTACACTGGCGTGGCGTCCACGAGGATTTTCCATGGCGAGCCGCGCCGTCTCCGCCCTGCTGCTCTCCTCGCTGCTGCTCGGCGGCTGCATGACGCGTGCCGCGGACCCGGGGTGGGGACCACGCCTGTCGGCGGCCGCGGAGCTGCGCGCGGCCGCGGTGGACGCTGCTCGGTCGCCGGCCACCTGGATGCCGCTGACAGCCGCTGCGGCTCTGGCGTTGACCGATACCGACGACGACCTTTCCCGCTGGGCGGCCGACGAGACGCCGCTGTTCGGCGGCGACGCGGAGTCTGCGAGCGACGATCTGCGCATGGCGGCGAACGTGGCCTACGGCCTCACCGCGCTGCTGGCCCCCAGCCGCGGCCCGGGCCGCAAGGCCGGTGGCCTGCTGGTGGGTGCGGTGACCCTGGGCCTGGAGAACGCCATCACCGACGCGGTCAAGAACGTGAGTGACCGTGAGCGGCCCGACGGCAGCAACGACGAGAGCTTCACCTCGGGGCATGCCGGACGAAGCTCGGCCGCCAGCACGCTGGCCCGGCGAAATCTCGACTACATGGCATTGCCAGGCTGGCTGGACACGGGTGCCCGGGTGGCCCTCCAGGGCGTGGCCGCCGCCACCGGCTGGGCCCGGGTGGAGGCCGAGCGGCACCACGTGACCGACGTGCTGGCGGGCTACGCGCTGGGCCATTTCGTCGCGGCCTTCATGCACCGGGCTTTCATGGCGTCGCCGGCGGCGCCGTTACGGGTCACTTTCCAGCCCCGGCCACGGGGCGGTGCCTGGACCGTGACGGTGCCGCTCGGGCGCTGATGGGGCGGTTTGATCGCCGGGGCCGACCGACTTAACCTTCTCGAAGCCAGGCGTGCCCGGTTCCACCGGGCCGCCGGGCGGCATCACCATGCGAGGATCGGCAATGCAGATACGCCAGCGCGGACGGCGGGTGGGACCGTCGGCGCCGTGAGCTTCAGATGGCGCGGACGGTTCCGGCGCGGCGGAGACATCGTGCACACCGATTTCGAGCATTACCTCGGCGCCCTGCGCCAACCCGCGAGCGATGCCGACGTGGTGGCGTTCTTCGATCTCGACCGCACCATCATCGCCGGTTACTCCGTCGCGGCCCTGGCCTGGGAACGCATGCGCAGCGGGTCGGTGCCGCTGCGTCATCTGCTTTCCTCGGCCGGCGTCTTTCTCGGCTATGGCATCGGCCGGGCCGACTATCACGACCTGCTCACCACCACCGTGCGCGATCTGGCGGGGGAATCGGAGCAGGCGCTGGTGGATCTGGGCGAGCGGGCCTTCCGGTCCCGGGTCCAGGGCTGGATCTACGCGGAGGCCCGTCGTCTCATCGAAGCCCATCGCAGCCGGGGCCACCACGTGGTCATCGTCACGTCGGCCACGCGGTTTCAGGCCGCGCCCATCGCCCGCGAGCTGGGAGTGGACGCGCTGTCCTGCACCGAGGTGGAAGTGGAGGACGGCTGGATCACCGGAAAGGCGCTGCCGTGCTTCGGTGTGGGCAAGCTGTCCGCCGCGGAGCACCTCGTTCACGAGCGCAAGGCCGACATCGCGAACGCCTACTTCTACTCCGACTCCAGTGACGATCTGCCGCTGCTGGAGGCGGTGGGGCGGCCGGTGGTGGTGAACCCGAAGAGCGCCATGGCCCGTCTCGCGGTGTCCCGTGGCTGGCCTTGTCTGTTATTCGAGGCGCCGGGAGTCGGCCGATGGGCCGCCGCCTGAGCCGGCCCGGGCGACGGTTACGCTTCGTGCTGGTGCTGCTCGGCGCCTTGGCGACGGCCGCCATGGCCGATGACGACGCCACGACCCTGCGCTACCAGGGGTTCGTCGCGGGGGTCCCGGTGGGCGAGGCCACGGTCTCGGTGTCGGTGGGCGGCGGCCGCTACCGGGTGGAAGGCTCGGCACGGTCCAACGGCTGGCTCCGGGGCTTCACTGACTGGCGCAATCGTTTTCGAGCCCACGGCCGCCTCGCGGGCCCGGTACCGGCGCCGACGGAATTCACCTACACCGAGCAGGACCGCGACAAGCGCCGGACGGTGATGGTCCGGGACGGCATGCTGCAGGTGACGAAGAACGGCAAGCGCCGCCCCAAGCGCCCGTCAGCCCTGGCACCCGACGTAGTCACCGCGCTGTTCGTGCAGCCGCGCTGCCAGGGCGATCAGACGCTGCACACCGGCCGTCACGTCTACCGTCTGAGCCAGCTCAACGGCGGCGCCGGGACATGTCGCTATGCGGTGGTGGACGACGACGGCGATCGCTTCGAGGTCGAGGTGACGCTGGCGGAGCGCGGCGAGCTGGTGGTGCCGGAACGCATCACGGTGAGCGGGTGGTTGACCGGCCGCATCGAGCTGGTGGAGCCCTGACCTGATACCGGCGCCGCCCGGAATGGACGGAGAATCGGCGTGCTGGGTAGAATGCGTTTCATTCTTCTAACCTTTTGCTTGTAGGGGACTCACCATGCGGGAAGCCTGGATCATCGACGCCGTTCGCTCGCCTCGCGGGCGCGGCAAGCCCGGCGTGGGCAGCCTGAGCCATATCCACCCTCAGCGGTGCATGGCGCAGGTTCTGAACGGCCTGAAAGACAAGGTGGGTTTCGACCCGGCGGACATCGAGGACGTGGTGGCCGGCTGCGGCGCCGGCAGCGGCGATCATGCCCACGACATCGCCCGCATGTCGGTGCTCGACGCCGGCTGGCCCATCTCGGTGACCGGGGTCACCCTGCACCGTTTCTGCGGCAGCGGCCAGCAGGCGGTGACGTTCGCCGCCATGGGCGTCATGTCCGGGCATCAGGAGGCGGTGATCGGCGGTGGCGTGGAGTTCATGTCCCGCTACTCGCCCGTGCATGCCAACGGCTTCCACGCCAACAACGAGCATCTGCTCAAGCTGCACCCCCAGGTGCCCCAGGGCATCTCCGCGGATCTCATCGCCACCATCGAGGGCTTCAGCCGGGAGGACGTGGACAACTACGCGGTGGAGAGCCAGGCGCGAGCGCTCGCCTCCATCGAGGATGGCCGCTTCAAGAATGCGCTGGTGCCCATCTACAACGAGGACGGCACCCTGGCCCTCGACCGGGACGAGCACCCGCGCCCCGGCACCACGCTGGAGAGCCTGGAAGGCTTGAAGCCTTCCTTCGAAGCCATGGGCGCCGCTCAGGTGGAAGGGTACCCGAAGCCGTTCGACGAGATGGCCCGGGACCGCTACCCGCAGGTGAAGCGGATCAATCACGTGCACCACGCGGGTAACTCCTCCGGGGTGGTGGACGGAGCCAGCGCCGTGCTGGTGGTGAGCCCGGACTACGCCAAGGCCCATGGCCTGAAGCCGCGGGCGCGCATCCGCATGACGGCAACCGCGGGCAGCGAGCCGCTGATCATGCTCACCGCTCCCGGGGCCGCCGCCGAGCGGTGCCTCGCAAAGGCCGGAATGACCAAGAACGACATCGATCTCTGGGAGATCAACGAGGCGTTCGCCGCCGTGGTGCTGAAGTTCATGAAGGACCTGGACGTTCCCCACGACGTGGTGAACGTGGACGGCGGTGCCATCGCCCTCGGCCATCCCATCGGGGCCACGGGCGGTATGCTCATCGGCACCGCCATCGACACCATGGAGCGGCTGGGCAAGGAGACCGCGCTGGTGGCCATGTGCACCGGCGGGGGCATGGCCACCGCCACCATCCTCGAGCGGATCTGAGCTCGGATCGCGGGGGGCTCCCGCCCTCCGCGATCACGGTGAGCGGGTCAGTCCCAGCGCCCGCTGGAGATGGCCCGCCAGGGCGTCGGACTCGCCGGGCTCGTAGGTCTCGGCGCTGCCGAATCCCCAGACCGGCCCGGGCCAGGCGGCATCACTGCGCCGTCTGCCCACCACGTGGACGTGCAGTTGCGGCACCAGGTTGCCCAGAGCGCCCACGTTGATCTTCTCCGCCCCGCAGACATCCACGAGCGCCCGGGAGGCGGCCTGCAGCTCTTCGAACAGGGGCAGGCGCGCCGCGTCCGGCAGCTCGTGAAGTTCCCGCAGCCCGGCCCGGCGCGGCACCAGGATGACCCAGGGGAACCTGCGGTCGTTCATCAGCAGGACCCGGCTCACCGGCAGATCGCCGAGCGCCCGGCAATCGGCGGCCAGGCGCTCGTGCAAGCGGAACTCGGCGTCGCTCATGAGCCCAGGTTAGCGGAAGAGGCGGAGCGCGCCCAGACGGGCCTTCGCAGCCGCGGGACGAGCATGGGAACCTGGCGGCGGTAGTGCTCGTACACCTCGCCGTGGTGCGCCGTCAGATCGCGCTCCTCCAGCATGGCACCGATGACCGTGTAGGCACTGGTCATCACCGCGAACAGGAGGTGGGACACGGTCATCTCCGGCGTGCACCAGAACACGAACAGCCAGCCCACGTACAACGGATGGCGCACGATCCGATAGGGTAGCGGGGTCACGAACGCCAGCGGCGTGTACGGTTGACGGCGGAAGTGCAGCCAGACCTGGCGGAGCCCGAACAGGTCCCAGTGGCTGGTGAGGAACGTCGACACCAGCACGAGAATCCAGCCGAAGGCGTAACCCGCGTGGAGCAGTGCCTGGGCCAGGGGATTCTCTACCCGCCAGACCACTCCGCCCAGGGGCTGCCAGAGAACGAACAACGCCACCAGCGCGAGGCTCGAGAGCAGCACGTAGGTGCTGCGTTCCGCCGCCGGCGGCACGATGCGGGTCCACCAGCGTTTGAACGCCGGGCGCGCCATGACGCTGTGCTGAACCGCGAACAGCGCCAGCAGCCCCAGGTCCACGGCGATGGCGGTGGCGAGTGGGACGGTGCGCGGTCCGTCCAGGCTCGTGGGCACCAGGAAGTTACCGATGAAGCCGATGGCGTAGAGAAAGGTTGCGAAGAACACGAGATAGCTGACGATTCCGTAAATCAGCACGGTCCAGCGCCCTGCGGCGCCGGCCGCCTGTGGCACGATTCGATTCATTTGCAGGGTCTCCCAAAGGTTTGCTGCCGAGCCCGCGGTGTCACCGCGAGCCGGCCGTCTGGTTCGTCCGGCATTGTGGGCTTACACTCGACCAGGGGCTTGATCCGCCGCTGACCCGTTTCTGATCCTTTCGTGACCGGGAGCGGCCGGCGGGAGAATTGGGTACGGGTATCATGGGGGAACAGTACGAATTCGGTCCGTTCGTCCTGGACCTGCCGCGCCGCGAGCTCCGCAGGCACGGGGAGGTGGTGGACCTCCAGGCCAGGGTGCTCGACCTGATCGCCTACCTGATCCAGCGCCAGGACCGGGTGGTGGGCAAGGAGGAGCTGATCGCGGCGGTGTGGTCCGGCACCGTGGTCACCGATGCGGTGCTCACCAGCGCGGTCCGCAAGGCGCGGATCGCGCTGCAGCATCAGGAGGGCGACGCCGACCTGATCAAGACCGTCCACGGCCGCGGGTACCGGTTCACAGGCGTTGCTTCGGCCGTGCCATCGCTGCCTCTGCCGCAGGCCGTCGAGGAGCGGGATGGCTCCCTCCGCCGCCCTACCATCACCGTGTTGCCGTTCGCGAGCCCGGCGGAGGACCCCGACCAGACGTTCTTCGCCGATGCGGTGGCCGCCGATATCACCACCCTGCTGGCCAAGCACCGCTGGCTGGAGGTGGTGAGGCGGCAATCCGTGCGGCTCGCGCTCGGCGAGCCGCCGGCCGATTACCTGGTGTCGGGGACCGTGCGCCGCATGGGCAACCGCCTGCGGGTGACCGCGGAGCTGAGCGACGGCCGATCCGGGCGCCACCTCTGGGGGGACATCTACGATCGGCGGGTGGCGGAGCTGTTCGACGTCCAGGACGAGATCACCCGTACCGTGGTGGGCCGGCTCGAACCGGAGATCGGTCAGGCCGAGCGTCACAAGGTGGCTCGTGCTCGGCACCCCGATCTTCGCGCCTGGGAGTGCTACCACCTGGCGCTGCTGCACTTTTACCGGTTCACGGCGGAAGACAACGCCGAGGCGCGGCGGTTGCTTCAGCGGAGCCGCGAGCTCGACCCCGCCTTTGGCGAAGCTCACGCCTGGTGGGCCTACGCCACGGTGCTCGGCATGGTCTACTGGGACGAAGCGCCCGATCAGCGCCTGCTGGACGACGCTCTGGATGCCACTCAGCGGGCCCTGCAGTTGGACGATCGGAATGCGCTGTTCTACGCGCTGAAGGCCAGGGTTCAGCTCGCCCGCGGCGAGTACGACAGCGCCATCGCCGAGAACGACATCGCCATCCGACTGAATCCGACGCTGGCCCTGGCCCACTGCAGCCTGGGCGACTCGCTCGCTTATGAGGGGCGCTACGACGATGCCGTCGGGCATTTCCAGGTAGCCCTGACGTTGAGCCCCAACGACCCGCAACGCTGGGCGTTCTTCTCCTACGGGGCCCTGGCGCTCCTGTTCAAGGGTGAGTTTCAGCAGGCGCTGCACTGGGTGGAGCAGGCGCTGGAAATTCCGAATTGCCAATACTGGGCGCTGGCCCACCGGGCCGTTGCGCTCGCCTACCTGGACCGTCGGGAGGAGCTGCCCAAGGCCGCCGCTGCCCTCCGTGCCGCCAAACCGGAGTTCACCCGGGCCTTCGCGCGGCGCAAGCTGTTCTACCTGAAACGGCGCGACCAGATTGAGCTCTACCTGGATGGCCTGACTCGGGCGGGGATTCCGGCGGCATGACCGTCCCCCTCAGCGCACGGTGATGAGCACCTGATCGATCACGGCGCCGTCGGCGGCCGCCACGGCGAGCCTGTGCGGGCCGGGAGTGGGCTGCCAATAGAAGGTCTGCCGTGCCGGCCCCAGAGGCTCGCCATCGAGCACGAACTGCAGGCCTTCGGTGGCGCCCCGTGCGGAGAAGGGGATCCGCTGACGGTGGGCGGGAATGTCGGGGTCCAGGGCCGCGATCATGCCGTTCGCCGGGCTGGTGATCTCCACCGCCAGCTCGCTGGCGGGCAGCGCCCGGCTGACGGCGGTCTCGGTGCCTGCGAGGAAGAGCTCGAGGCGTTCCGGCTCCACCCGCGGCTCGAAGCGCACCCGGGCGGCCACCACTCCGGGAGGCGGAGGCGGCGCCGTGGGGGCGGCATCCAGGGCGCTGATCACCTCCTGCCAGACGGGCGCGGCGCCGGTGACGCCGGAAACGTCGTGCATGGAGTCGCCCTCGAAGTTGCCTACCCATACACCCACCACGTAGCGGGTGGAGAAGCCGATGCACCAGTTGTCGCGCATGTCCTTGCTGGTGCCGGTCTTGACGGCGCTCCAGATGGAGGTCGCCAGATGGTTGTCCAGGCCGAACGTGGCCAGCCGGGCCGCACGATCGCTCAGGACGTCTGTGACGATGGCCGCAGCGCCCGCCTTCATCACCCGCCGCTCGGGTCCCGCGTCGTCCGGAAGCAGGCGCAGCGGCGACCAGACGCCGCCCCGGGCCAGGGTCCGGTACGCGGCTACCTGCTGCCACAGGGTCACCTCCGCCGAGCCCAGGGCGAGGGCATAGCCGTAGTAGTCGGCGTCCCGATCGATGCCCGTGTACCCCGCCGCCACCAGGCGCTGGCGGAACGGCTCGATCCCCGCCAGCACCAGGGTGCGCACCGCCGGCACGTTCAGGGAGCTCGCCAGCGCAGTGCGTACGCTGACCAGGCCCTTGAAGTCGCGGTCGTAGTTCTGCGGGATGTACAGGCCCGCCCCGGTCTCGAGGTTGACGGGCGCATCCTCCAGCAGGCTCGCCGCCGTCAAATAGCCGCGCTCCAGCACAAGGGCGTAGAGAAACGGCTTCAGCGTGGAGCCGGCCTGGCGCAACGCACGAATGCCATCCACGTGCGGCGCGGTGGAAGTGGCGGCGTTGGCCGCCACGTAGGCCAGAACGTCGCCGCTCGCCAGATCGGCCACCAGCACGGCCCCGTCCCGCACGTTGCGGGCGGTCGCGTTGCCCACGTGGCGGGTCAGTGTCCGGATGGCGAGCCGTTGCACGTCCAGGTCCAGGGTGGTTCGTTGCCGGGTGCCCGGGTGGCGCAGGAGCCGGTGGGCGAGGTGCGGCGCGAGCGCCTCGTCCGGGACCGTGCCTGAGGGCGCGGCCAGGGTCCGCTCCGCCAGCGCCCGCACGGCGCCGCAAGACACCGAGGGATCCAGGGCGCAGGCACGGGCGGCGACGCTCGCCGGCGCTGCACCCGGCGCCGGCAGCAGCGCAGCGAGCAGCAGGCTTTCCTGGCGGTCGAGGCCCGAGGGCGCCTTGCCGAGCAGCAGGCGGGCGGCGGCATCGATGCCCACCAGCTCGCCACGGTAGCCGGTCAGATTGAGATACGCTTCGAGAATCTGCGCCTTGGTCCAGGTCCGTTCCATCCCCAGCGCCATGCGCATCTGCCGCAGCTTGTAGATTGCCGTGCGCCCGCCGGCCCGCAGGTCCGGCTCGATCAGCGCGGCGAGCTGCATGGAGATGGTGCTGGCGCCGCGCCGGGTGCCCGAGATCAGGCGCTGGACCACCACGCCCGCGAGGCTGCGCCAGTCCACACCCCGGTGCTGGTGAAAGCGCCGATCCTCGCTGTGCACCACCGCCCGAACCAGTGCGGGCGACACCGCGTCCAGCCGGACCCAGTCGAGGCGCCGCCCCCCCAGGTCGACGCGGTGGCGGTCGAGGATCCGCCCCTGGCGGTCCAGCAGCAGCGCATCAGAGGATGTCCAGGCGCTCCGGATCGCCTCGAACGCCGGCACGTCCACCGGCCGCCACAGCCATTGGGCGGCCAGCAGGGCGGCAACGGCGGTCAGCGCCGCGGCCAGTCCGCTGACGACGACCGCCGGGCGCCGATTCACGGCCCGGGTTCGACGGTGATCGGCGGATTCGGGCGCGCGCCGAACATTTCCGGCGCGTAGAGCGCCTCGACCCGGGTCGCCGGAAGCTGGAACACCCCGGGGTTGTTCAGCCGTACCGTGTACTCCACGGTCCACCTGCCCTTGGGCACCCAGCGGTAGTAGGCGCGGAAGGCGTCAAAGCGCCGCTCCTCGAACGCCGGCCACACCGAGCCCTCCCGGCGCTCGCCGCTCACCGCCAGCGCCGACTGGCCGCCGAGCCCGCCGCCGAGGATGGTGGAGCCCGCGGGAATGGGATCATCCACCACCACCCAGGTCATGTCCGACTGGGCTTCCAGCTCGAGCCGCACCCGCACCAGATCGCCGCGGGTCCATCGGCCGGGGTTCTGCTGCTCGACGGCGGTGAGCGTGCGCTGGATGCGGTATCCGCTGGAGAGCGGCTCACGGAGCGGCATGGTGGCCAGCGCCTGCACCGTCACCCAGGGTTTGCCGCTGCCGCCGTGGCGCACCGTGAGGGTGGCTGGGCCGTCCTCCCAGGCGAACTCCGCCCGCAGCTCATCGCTGGCGCCGGACCAGCCGAGCTGCGATTCCGCGTTCCCGTAGCCGAGGGTGGTGGTGCCGGTCACCGGCTGGTTCTCGAAGGCGGCGCTGAAGCGTTCCATGGCCAGCACGCCCCACGCATTGGCCACCGTGGTGTTCCAGTGCCCGCGTTGCTGCCGGCCGAGCGCGCCGCGTACCAGGCGCGGCACGTCATCTCGCCACGCCGGCCGATCCAGGACGCTCGCCAGGGCGCGCACGGCGTTGACGTCGGTGGAGACCATGAGCCACCACAGCGCATCGCGCCGCTCCGTCGAGAATCCCATGGTGGTGCCCTGGAAGTTCAGCCGGGCGCGGATGATGCCCTCCGCCTGGGCCGCGCGACGCGTCGCCTCCGGAATCTCCTGCAGGCGTTCCAGCAGGTTCAGCCAGTCGATAACTGCCGAGGTGGGCCACAGGTCGGGCTCGATGGCGATGCTCGAGAGCATCGCCGGGTGGGCGGCGCCGTAGCGGGACAGCGCCTCCAGAGCGGCCACCTTGCGAATCGCCAGGTCTGCGGTGGGGAGGGCGGAGCGGCGCAGGATCCGCCCCTCGACGAAGCCGCGCAGGCCGTCGATGAGCTGAGTGCGCACCGCCTCGGGAATGGTCCAGCCGGATTCGTGGGCGATGGCCAGCACATAGCTGGTGAGGATGTCCTCTCCCTGCAGAGCGTCGCTGGGGAAGTACTTGAGCAGGCCGTCGTCGTCCAGGTAGGCGGGCAGACGCGCCATCCAGGCCTCCCAGAGACTCGGGTCGCGAAGTGCCACCGCCCGGGAGAGATTCTGCTCGAGGCAGGTGTAGTCGTATGCCGCCATGTACCGGCGCACGCCGTCCAGCCCGTCGCCGAGGCGGGGACGCAGAGCGATGCGGATCCCACCGCGACCGGGTATGGCCTCACCGGGTCGCTCCAGCGGCAGCGTGACGGGCGAGTCGAGCTGAGCGATCGTCGCTTGATAGACCTGCTCGGGGTGCGCGGGAACCAGCCGCTGGGCGACCGCGAGGCGATCCGCCGCGGTGCCGCCGACCTCGGTGGCGGTCACCGACCAGTCGATCCCCGATGCGTTGGCCGGAGCTTCCACCCGCCACACCACGTCCCGGGCCTCGCCGGCCTTCAGGGCGATGCGCTGCGGCGTCAGCGGTTCCCCTGCGGCGGCGGTGACCTCCGCCTCGAGATCGCGGTCCGAGGCGTTGCGCACGGTGAAGGTGGCGGCGAACACGTCGCCCTCGCGCACCAGCGGCGGCAGGCCGGAGAGCAGCATCAGATCCTGGGTCGTGGTTACCGTGGCGCTGCCGGTGCCGAACAGCTGGGCGCCGGCGTGAGCCACGGCGACGATGCGGAAGCGGGTCAGCGAGTCGTTCAGCGTCACCTCGAGCTCCGCTTCGCCGGCGTCGTCGAGGATGACCCGGCCGTGCCAGGCCACCAGGGTGTCGAACAGCTCCCGGGCCTGCTCGCGGCCGCCACCGCCGCCGTGGGGAACCGCCTTGCGGCCGTAGTGACGCTTGCCCACCACCTGCATCTGCGCGGTGGCGGTCCACACCTCGAGGCCGCGGTGGCCCATCATGGCGTCGAGCAACTGCCAGCTCTCGTTCGGTGCCAGGCTGAGCAGCCCTTCGTCCACCACCGCCACGGCCACCTCGGCGCCGGCGGGCGGCGGTGTGCCGTCGGCGAGCCTCGCCCTGACCCGCAGCTTCACGGGATCCCGGACCCGGTAGACCGACCGCTCGGGCTCCACCGCGACGTCGAGGCGGTAGGGCGCCCAGCCCACGCGGATCTGCGCGGCGCCGAGCCGGTAGGCGGGCTTCGACAGGTCGACCAGCGCCGTCGGCCGGCCGCCGTCGCCGAGCAGCGCCTCGGCCACGCCAAAATCCCGAGCCTGGTCCGCCAGCCAGCTGCGGAAGGCGCCGACCCGCCCGCGGACCGCCAGCACCGAGACGAAGACGTTGGGTGCGTATTCCGCCTCGACGGGCAGCTCCACCACCGGTGACCGGCCGCGGAGCTCGGTCACGAAGCGATGCAGAACGCCTTCGCGCTCGACGGTGACCAGGGCCGTCGCCTCGCGAAACGGCATGCGAACCTGGAAGCGTGCCACGTCGCCCGGCTGATAGTCGTTCTGCTCGGGAAGCACGTCCATGCGATCGCCGGCCGTGGAGCCGAACCACCAGTCGTCCTCACCGACCACCCAGATGGAGGCGGTGGCGCCTGCCGTGTTGCCCGCCGGGTCCTCGGCTTCCGCCCGCACCACCACTTCCCCGGCCACGCCGGGCGCCACTTCGCACAACAAGAGACCCTGCGGGTCGGTGCGGCCCTCGCAGCGGGTGGCCAGGGGCTCGGTCTCGCTGACGCTCTCGTAGGCGTAGAAGCCGCCGATCAGACGCTTGCGGTAACTGTAGGTGTTGCGGGAATAGAGCTGCGCCACGACCCGCTGGCCGGCCACGGGGTCGCCGTCGGGGCCGAGGACCACCACCCGAAACCGCAGCTGCTGCTGGCTCGCTACCCAGCCTTCGCGCCGGATGCCCACGGCCACGGCGGCAGGCCACAGATCCACCCGTCCGGCGGTGGTGAGGATCTCGCCGTTCGGGTCCGCGTACTCGAGCTCAGCGGTCAGGCGCCGGGGTGCGTCCACGGGCTCGACCGGCAGCTCAACCCGGGCGGACCCATCGCCGTCCAGGGTGAGCGGCATCACCTCCGCCGCCAGAGGCGCCGCGCCGGTCATGGCTTCCGGGTCCAAGTAGCCGCCGGCGCCGCTCTCCCGTCCGGGAGACACCGGCTCGCCGCCGAACTGGAAGTCCGTGTAGTCGCCGAAGCGCACGCTGAGGGGCTCGGTGGCGGTCCGCAGCTTCACGGCGGCGCCCGCGGCGCTGCCGCCGGACAGGTAGCGCAGGTGCAAATCCAGGGTTACCCGGTCGGGACGTACCTGGGGGCCCGGCGGCCCCTGCACCACGGCCTTCATGGTGGGCACGCGAAACTCCTCCACCCGAAACCGTCCACCTTCGCGCCAGATGCCGTCGGCGAGGTGGACGCGGACGGCGTAATCGCCGAGCCTGGCCTCGGCGGGGATCTCCCAACGCTGCTCGGCCACGCCGTCTTCCCCCACGGCGATCTCCGATTCGTACCGCTCACCGCTGCCGTAGTGGAGGATTTCCACGGCGAGCGTGGTGCCGGCCGGGTGCCGCTCCAGGCCGGACATGGTCCGCCTGCGGAAGAAGTGCTTCATGGAGACGGTTTCCCCGGCGCGCAGCAGCGTTCGGTCGAATACGGTATGCACCACGTCCGCCGCGTAGCGGCTGCCCGTGGGCAGCCCGAACGCGTAGGGCTCGATACCGTCGGTCCAGTTCGTGAGGGTGAAGCTGAAATCCTCGCCGGCCCGGGCGCTGGCCATGTAGACGGGCTGGCCGGAGTAGCGGCACGAGCCGTGGCCGCGGGGCGGGTCGAGCACCCCGCCGTCGATCCAGGCGGTGCCGTCGGCACCGCTGCGGCCGGCCCAGAGGCGCGCGCCGGTGCAGAGGTTGCTGAGCTCCACGTCCGCCCCCGCCA
Source organism: Pseudomonadales bacterium (assembly GCA_041690675.1). Classification (GTDB taxonomy): domain Bacteria; phylum Pseudomonadota; class Gammaproteobacteria; order Pseudomonadales; family Azotimanducaceae; genus UBA7803. Next base: position 44,227 of record JAWLGU010000008.1, read on the forward strand.
CGGGCTCGCCGTTGTCCAGGCGGGTCACCCAGAGCAGCGAGCGCTCACGCCCCCACTTGAGGTGCACGGCCAGGTTGGTGATCAGGGCCGCGGTACGCACGTGGTACACGGCGGACTCTTCCAGCAGCGCCTCGCCGAGCTTCGGGCTGGCGAGTTCCACCACGTAGAAGCCCGGGCGGCCCAGCGGAATGCCCACCACCTCGGTCTCCGCTCCGTCGCCGGTGATGGGTAGATCGAACGTTTCCACCCCCTTCTCCCCGGCGAAGATGGACTCGCGCACCGGAAGGCCATCCTGGCGGCGCAGCCAGCGCGCGATTTCCGCCGCCTGGTCCACCCTCAGCTTGCGGCCCACCAGCGCGTCCGGTGCCGTGCCCACGCGGAGATTACGCACCGTCACCGGCAGCACGCCGCCTTCGCCGGCTTCCAAAATGCCCAGGCTGCCACTGAACCTGGCGAGAGGCGGAAACTCGTCGGTGGCGAAGGCCAGGGGAAAGCTATCCGCGTTTTCCAGCGGCCGTCCCGCGTCGTCGCGCAGGTCCGCCGGCAGATGCAGCTCGAACTCGGCGCGGGGCAGGTACGGCGCCGGGAAGCGGAGGGACTCCACCACTGGACTCGCACCCGCGTCTTCCGTCATGGGGGCCGCCTCGCTGCCATCGGGGCCGTGGATCCGCGCCTGCAACGCGGCATCCCTGGGGACCGGCGCGGAGAAGACCACCGTCACCGGCTCGATGGGCAGGCACGGGGCCTCTGCGTTGGCGCGCCGGCATTGCAGCCGGGCGGTGAAGGGTGGCCGGGTGCGGAATGCCAGCGCCTGATCGCTGCCGGTGGTCAGGCCGCTGCGTGCGGCGATCCCCGCGCCCCAGACCAGCCGAACCCCGGCCCCCGGCGGCAGGGGCCGGGCGCAGGCCACCACCGTGACGGCTTGCTCGGCCGCCTCCACACGGCGGTCCCGGACCCGGTGGACGGTTTCGGCCCCGTTCTTCCACAGTATCGAGTAGTAGGCGTAGCCCAGCACCCGCCGCTGGGCCAGCACGGCCTCCCGAGGTTCGCCTTCCAGCACCCGCACCGGGATCCGCTCGGCGAGCCCCTCCACTGCGCAGTACGCGTGCTCCCGCACGGAGTCGGCGGACGCCTCGGCGTCCAGCGCGAGGATGAAGGTCTGGTCCTCGTCCACACTGGAGCCCTCGCGCGGCAGCGATGCGCGAATGGCTGGGCCGCCGGTATCGAAGCGGAATCCCCGCTGACCCATCACCGGTCTGCCGTCGTGGGCGGTGAGATCGTCGGTCAGCGTGAAGGTGCAGACCACGCCTCCCGGCAGGTCTTCGCTGAAGTCGTAGGCCCAGTTGCGGCCGTCCGCCCACCGGCCCGAGCCTGGGACGGGACAGTCCACCTGGAAGGGATCCTCCAGGGCGGGATCGCCGAGCGCGGTCATGGTGGCGGAGAAGCGGGCCGTTACCTGGCGCACGTCCTTCACCGTGCCCTGGGGTGAGAACAGCTCCACCTGGGGGGCCGGTTGCGCAAAGGCCGAAGGGCAGGCCAGAAGAGCGGCCAGCAGAACGCGCTGGAAGGTGTTTCTGCTCATGAAGTCTCCCGATGGCCGCAGGCCGTTCAACCTGCGACGAGCGGACCCCGGCCCCTGCTGTGTCGCTCGGTGAGCGGGCGGTGTCAGAATGGCCGGTCGCCGGCCACCGTGGTGCGGTGCATCACCCTCAGGTGGCCGTCGTAACCGCCCTGGGCGCAGTGCTGCACCGAGCGGTTGTCCCACATGGTGAGCATGTCGGTCGCCCACTTGTGCTTGTAGACGAAGCGCTCCTCGGTGGCGTGTCGGCACAGGCGCTTCACCAGCGCGGCGCCCTCGTCGTCGGTCATTCCCTTGATGCCCACAGTGTAGACGGCGTTCACCCACAAGGCCTTGCGTCCGGTTTCCGGGTGCGTGCGGACCAGCGGATGCTCCTGCACCCGATAGGCATCGTCGCTGGGCAGGATCTTCATGCTGCGCTCGTCGCCGCGCCCGGCCCGATAGCCTTCGGGGCTGTACGGGCGCCGCGCGCTGTGCAGGGCGGTCAGACCTTCGAGCTCCGCCCGCTCGTCCGGGTCGAGCGCGTCGTAGGCAGCGTAGCCGTCGGCGTACCAGGTGTCGCCTCCCACCGGCGGGATCACCTTGCCGTGCAGGATCGTGGCCGAGGGCGGGCATTCCTGGAACGACCAGTCGGAGTGCCAGCTTCCGCCGAAGGGCGCCACCGGCTCGTCCGGGTTGCGGCGGATCTCCAGAATGTGGGGATGGCCGTCGATGGGAGCCACGTAGGGGTCGTGGCCCCAGTCACCCAGGTAACGGGTGAAGCGCTCCAGGTCGTCGTGGCTCATGGGCTGATCGGGGAAGTACACGACCTGATGGGCCAGCCAGGCACGCCGGATCCCGTCCGCCTCGGCGGCCGCAAGAGGTTTCGTGAGATCGACGTCGGTGATGGCGGCGCCGAAGCCCGAGGGTCGAGGTACAACATTCACGCGGTCACTCCCACAGCAGGATCAGCAGATAGCCGGTGCCCAGGGCCACCACTGCGCCGAGTGCCAGTATGACGACGAACGCCGTCACGTCGGACCCGGATCGCGCGGAGCGGTCGGCGTTCGCGGACCTCCCCGGCTGCCGCTGGCGGGTCAGCAGCAGAACCACGCCGACGAAGATCAGGGCGGGAACCAGAAACTGGACGAGGTATCGCATACGGCCTCCCTGGTCGCTGCCGAGCATAACGGCTTCGTCTCGCCGGCGGCAACACGGCTGCGGCCAGCCGCCGGTGCCCGGCCGCCGGTGCCCGGCCGCCGAAGGTTCGGCCGCCGGGGTCGCGAAGATCGCGGCCTCGGGCGATACTCGGCCCGTCGCCCCTGTGTTCCCGATCATGCTCGACGGTTACGTGCATCCCGACTATGCGGACGTGGCGTCCGCGCTGATTCGCCAGATACCCAGCGACCATCGCGCCGGTTCCGCCGTGTGCGTCTACCACCGGGGCCGCAAGGTGGTGGACGTCTGGGGTGGCCACCGTGATTCCGCCGGCAATCCCTGGGTGGCGGAAACCACCGCCTGCTCCTTCTCCACCACCAAGGGGGTGGTGTCCACGCTGCTGCACATCCTGGTGGATCAGGGCAAGGCCCGCTATGACGATCCCATCGCCCGCCATTGGCCCGCCTTCGCGGCTCGGGGCAAGGAGCACATCACCATCCGCCAGGCCCTGTGCCACGAAGCCGGCCTCTACCGCATCGCCGACCTCATCTCCCATCCGCGGGAGATGCTCGACTGGGAGCACATGAAGTCGCGCATCGCCGAGGCGGATCCCGTGCACCCGCCCGGCGCGGCCCACGGCTATCACGCGCTCACCTACGGCTGGTTGGTGGGCGGCCTCATCGAGGAGATCGCCGGGCGGCCGCTGCAGCGGGTGCTGCAGGAAGAGCTGGTGGATCCCCTCGGCCTGGACGGCATGTTCATCGGCATGCCGCACAACGAGCTTTACCGGCGCGCCGAGCTGGTCCAGGGGGTGGCGCTGCCGAACCGCAGTCGTCCCGACTGGCAGCAGTACCTCTACGACGGCTTGGAAGCGGCCCTGGGCTGGATGGGCGTGGAGCTGGAGGAGTTCCGCGACGCGCTCAACCCCTTCGACGAGGATTTCGACTGGAACACGGAAGCCGCGGTCCGCGCCGTGATTCCCGCCGCCAACGGCCAGTTCACCGCCCGCTCGCTGGCGCGGATGTACGCCTTGCTCGCCGGCGGCGGCGAGCTGGACGGCGTGCGTCTGCTCTCCGAGGCGCGCATGCGCGAGATCGCCGAGGTGCGCAGCCGCAGCCGCGATCGGGTGCTGTTCGTGCCCATGCACTGGCGCATGGGCTACCACCGGGTGTTCACCGTGGGCGCACGCGCGCCCGCCGGGTTCGGGCACTACGGCTACGGCGGCAGCGGCGGGTTCTGCGACCCGGCGCGGAATCTGGCGGTGGCGTTGATTCAGAACCACGGCGCCGGCACGCCCATGGGCAACAGCAACATGCCGCTGATCGCCCGCGCCGCGCTCCGCGCCGTGGACCGGCTGCGGCTATGAACCGGCCGTCGCCCGAGCTCCTGGAGCGCCTGGCGGGCGGCCGCCGGGTCGTGGTCATCAGCGGGGCCGGGTGCAGCACGCCCTCCGGCATCTCCGACTACCGGGACGAGGCCGGCGGCTGGAAGCGCCCGCCGCCGGTGCAGATGCAGGACTTCCTGACTCAGGAGGAGGCGCGGCGCCGCTACTGGGCGCGCAGCATGCTGGGCTGGCCCGTCATGGCGCAGGCCCGACCCAACGCCGCGCATCGAGCCCTGGCGGCCCTGGAGCGGATCGGCATCGTCGTTGGCGTCGTCACCCAGAACGTGGACGGACTGCATCAGCGGGCGGGCCATCGACGGGTGCTCGAGCTTCACGGAGCGCTGGCGGACGTGGTCTGCCTGGAGTGCGGCGCCCTCAGCCCCCGAGCCGAGTTGCAGCGGTGGCTCGAGGCGGAGAACGCCTTCGTGCTGCGCGCCCCGTCCGCCGCGGCGCCGGACGGCGATGCGGACCTCGGCGGGCAGCTCGACCTGTCGGCGTTTCGGATCCCCTCGTGCCGGATCTGCGGTGGCCTCTTGAAGCCGGACGTGGTGTTCTACGGCGATTCGGTGCCCCGGGATCGTGTCGCCCGAGCGTACGCGCTGGTAGAGTCCGCGGATGTAGTTCTCATAGCCGGGTCGTCTCTGATGGTCTATTCCAGCTTCCGGTTCTGTCGCCGGGCCCGCGAGCTCGGCATTCCCCTGGTGGCGGTCAACCGGGGCGTCACCCGCGCAGACCCGTGGCTCGCCTGCAAGGCCGACGCCGACTGCGCCGAGCTGCTGCCCACCCTGGCCGCGGCTCTGGGGGCGCCCGTGACCGGTGGCGCGGCGCTCTGAGCCACGCCCTCGGGGTTCTCATGCTGAGGTGCCTGCTGCTGGGATGGCTGCTGCTTCCCGTTGCCCTGGCGGCGGAGCCGGGCTGCCGGGATCTCGCCGATGTCGAGCGGGAGGATCTGGAAACGTTCGATTTCGAGGAGCCGTCCAGCCCCTGGCACAACCTGCCGGCTGGGGAGACGTATCGTCTCGGCGAGATCACCGTGGTGCGCCAGAACGTGTTCGAGCGCGAGGAGAACTGGCTGCATCGGCTCGCCAACCGCTATCACGTGCGCACCCGGGAGCCGGTGGTGCGAAGCGTGCTGCCGGTGCTGCCCGGCGAGCGGGTGAGCGAGCGCGTGCTCGAGGAAGCCGAGCGCATCCTCCGTTCCAAGGTGTATCTGTACGACGCCCGGGTGATTCCCCGCCGGCTGTGCGGCGAGGTGCTGGACGTGTTCCTGGTCACCCGGGACGTCTGGACCCTGGAGCCGAGAGTGTCGCTGCAGCGCTCCGGCGGCGAGAACGACGTCGGCTTCGGGATCGGCGATACCAACGTCGCCGGCTCCGGCAAGGAGGTGGCCATCGGCTTCGAGAAGGACGAGGACCGGCGCGGCCTGAACCTGTTCTACGCCGACCCCAACATTGGCGGCAGCCGCTGGTCCGGCGAAGTGCTGGTGGTCGACAACGACGACGGTGAACGGTTGGCGGGAAGCCTGAGTCGGCCGTTCTTTTCGCTGGATACGCGCCGTGCGCTGTTGACCTCGGCCGATCACTTCAGCCGCGAAGAAGGCCTCTACTTCCTCAGCGACGAGGTCTGGGAGTACGACGCCGAGACCCGCATGACCCGTATCGCCGCGGGGTTCTCCACCGGGCGCCAGGGCCGCTTCGTGAACCGTTTCCTGTTCGGTTACGGCTACGAGGACTACGAGTTCGATTTTCCGGCCGAGTTCTCCGCAGCATTTCCCGATGCCGCGTCCCCGGACCGGGAGTACGCCTACCCGTTCGTGGCGTTCGAGCACATCGAGGACGAGTACCAGACGCAGATGAATCTCGACCGGGTGCAGCTCACGGAGGACGTGGCGCTGGGCGCCCGGCTCTACCTGGAGCTGGGTTTCGCCGGCGCGTCGGCGCCGGCGGGGGACCATCTGGTCGGACGCATCGCCTTCGCCGACGCGGCCTGGCTGGGAGATCGGCAGCTCTTCACCTTCGCCGCGGAACTGTCCGGCTATTACGATCTGGACGATCGCGCCCGGGAGAACCTGGTGGCCGACCTGCTGGCTGAGTACCGCCACAGCCACGGCGGGGACTGGAGCCTGCTGGTGCGCGGCTCCGCCACCTTCGCCTGGAACCAGACCCTGGATCGGCAGCTGCTCCTGGGGGGCGAGGAGGGGCTGCGCGGCTACCCGAACCGTTACCTCACCGGCGATCGGCGATTCCTGCTGACCATCGAGGAGCGCTACTACGCCGATGTCTACCCGTTCCGCATGTTCCGGCTGGGGGGCGCTGCCTTTCTGGACGTGGGTCGAGCCTGGTACCAGCACGAGGCGCCGCCGTGGGTGCCCGGCGGACGGAACGAATCCTACTTCGGCGTGCTCAGCAACGTGGGGATCGGGCTGCGGCTGGAGTCCACCCGGACGCGGCGCGACCGCATCGTGCATCTGGACGTGGCGTTTCCCCTGGTGGACGGTCCGAACACCAGTAGCGTGGAGGTCACCCTCACGGTCAAACGGTCCCTTTAGCGGCCGTTTGGCGGCCGTTCCTGCGGCCATCCCGCAGCGCAAGTTGAGCGGCTCCCGACCCTACGTTATAGTCGGATTGATCGTCGTCAAAGCAGCAGAAAAGACGGGGCTCCACGACACATCCATGACCGGATACACCACGAGCGAAGTCTCAGAGTTCATTGGCATCTCACCCTCCCAGGTAAGACACTTCGTCCGGCGCTCGTTGCTGGCCCCCCGGCGCAACGAGCGTGGCGAGTACGTCTTCGGCTTTCAGGACGTGGTGCTGCTGCGTACCGCCAAGAGCCTGATGGAGTCCCGGGTTTCCAGCCGCCGGGCGCTGCGCGCGCTGTTGCAGGTGCGGGCGGGGCTGGGTGCGAGGAAGGCGCTCACCGGAGTGCGCATTTACGTGGACGGCAACAACGTCATGGTGCGCGAGGACAATCTGCTCTGGGAGGCGGAAACGGGGCAGACCCATTTCGATTTCGGCGCCCGGGGCGCGGCCACGGCCCCGCCGGTGGCGCGGCTGTCGGACCGCAGCCTCATCGTCGCGCGGGAAGCGGATACCCTGGACAGCGACGAGTGGTACAACCTGGGCCTCGACCTGGAGGAGGCCAACTCGCCCCGGGCCATGGACGCCTACGTCAAGGCTATCGAGCTCAACCCGCGCAATGCGGACGCTCACGTCAATCTCGGCCGCCTGCTGCAGCTTCGCGGTGATCTCAGGCGCGCCAAGCGTCACTACGAGCGGGCCGTGGACCTGGTGCCGACCCACCAGCTGGCGCTGTACAACCTGGGTACGGTATTCGACGAGCTGAACGAGCTGGATTCCGCGGCCGACTACTACCTGCGGGCGCCGTCGGTGCCCGACGCGCACTACAACCTGTCGCGCATATTCGAGATCCTCGGCGACGAGCTGGCGGCACGCCGCCACATGCGCAGCTATCGGCAGCTCGTAGAGGTGGAATGATCCCGCGTCAGGACTGGTAGCGGTACGCCTGCCGCAACAGAGCCTGGGCGTCGATGTTCCCCTCCTGGCAGGCGCGGACCCGATCCATCCGGAACACGTAGTAGCGGGTCAGCTCCGCCTCACGCACCACCAGGTCGAGACGCTGATCCGCGGGGAGGGACCTGAAGGTGGCGCCGTAGCCGCAGACGGCCCGAGCCACCGCGTCGTCCACCGTGGCGGGCTCGACGCCATCCTGAGATTCCTCCGCCGGCGTACCGTCGGTGATTTCTCGCCGCAGCGCGTCCGCCTCCCGCTCCAGCTCGAGCTCTTCCTGGTTCAGCGCCTCCAGCTCCGCTCGCAGGCGCTCGATGTCGGCCCCCACCGTGGCGGCAGTCTCGGCGTCCTCCACGCGCAGCAGCGCCCGCCGCCGTTCTCTGAGCTCGGCACGCAGCGCGCGCTGCTCTGCGCGAACCGCCCGCGCCGATTCGCGTATCGCCCGCAGCTCCTCGAGCTCCTCCTGCTGATGCCGGGTGAGTCCCAGGTCGAGCTCCGCGAGGATGTCGTGAATCATGTCGGGAATGTCCTCCAGCCGGGCGGTGTCCGGGTCGATGCGCACCCGCCCGTCCTGCAGGCGGAGCCAGGGCCGGGTCAGCTCCACGAGCACGAGCACGCCCTGGTCCACCAGGTAGCCGGCTTCCACCCGGGCCACGCGCAGGCTTTCCGGCAGGTTCTCGGCCAGGGCTGCACGCATCACGTCAGCGCCGATGCGAAGCTCCCGGCGCATGGCCGGATAGCCCGCCGGCTCCCGGGAGGCGGCGGGCGCCTGGGCGCCCCGGGTGGCCGCTGGCAGGAGCAGGAGCGCGGCGCAGAGCACCACGCTGCACAGCCGGGTCGGAGCGGCACTCACAGCGGTTCCCGGCCCGCGGGCCCGGCGGCGGGCTGGAGCCGGCCGCGCAATCGGTCGAGCTCACGCTGGCTCTCCTCTGCGCCGGCCGGGGGCCTGCCGGCGTGCCACGGCACATCACGGACCCCCGGGACGGGATCCCAGGGTGGCGGCACCACCTCGCGCCAGACCCGCGCCCGCGCGCGCATGGCGGTGATGTCGTCCGCCGTGGCCCGGCATTCGCGGCAGGCGTCCAGATGGGTGTCCAGGCCCCGCTGGATCGCCGGGGCCGCCGCCTCGTCGAGTTGCGGGAGCAGGACGTCTCGGGCTTCATCACAACGCATCTCGGAGCTCCTCGTGGTCTCTCAGCTTGCGCAGCGCGGCGTAGAGCCGCGTCTTCGCCGTGTTGGGGGATATGCCCAGCTGCGTGGCCACGTCGAGCCAGGCCGGAAAGGCGCCATCGCCGCGGTAGCCGGGCAGGTTCCGGTACACGCCCATGAAGATGTCCTGCATCTCGTCGGACGCTGCGCCAGGCATGCGCCGTCATTCTCGTGGTCGTCAGCTACAGGGTCGGCCTTCGGCGGCAAAAAGTTCTGCCGTCATTCCACGGAGACCAGCGGTATCAGGCGTTGCTCTCTGCGTCGGCCGTGGCGGATCAGCGCCGTGAACATGAGCGCCGCCAGGCCGGCCATCAGCGCGCACCAGATCAGCGTGGCCAGGGGCGATTCCGTGACGTGGCCGAGCTGGTAGACGACCACCGCCAGGGTGTAGGCCACGGTGAGGGACCAGCCGGCGCTGAAGGCGGCCCAGAAGGCTCCCTGCTCCTTGTAGATGACGCCCAGGGTGGCGACGCAGGGCATGTACAGCAGCACGAACAGCAGGTAGCTGAATGCCGCCAGGCCGCTGCCGAACAGCGTCTGCATGGCGGTGAGAGTGCCCGTGGCGATCTGCTGCGTCGCCGCCACCTGCTCGGTGTCGGACAGGTCCCCCAAGTCCAGCCCCAGGGGGTCTGCCACGGCCTCGCTCAGCGCGGTCAGATTCTCCGGCACGCTGCGGAACGCCGCGTGAACGGTGGCTAGCAGGTCCGTTTCCTCGGCACCGGCTTCGGGGGCGTACAGGGCATCGAGGGTGCCCACCACCACTTCCTTGGCGAAGACGCCGGTGAAGATACCGACGGTGGCGGGCCAGTTCTCCTCGCGAATCCCCATGGGGGCGAACACCGGCGTGATGGTGCGGCCGATGGCGGAGAGGACGGATTTCTCACTGTCCTGGTTTCCCAGGCTGCCGTCCACGCCCACGCTGTTGATGGTGTTGAGGATCACCACCACCGCCACGATGGCCTTGCCCGCCCGCAGCACGAAACCTTTCAGACGCTGCCAGGTCTGCAGCAGGAGGCCCTTCAGGGTAGGCAGGTGATAGGCGGGGAGCTCCAGCAGGAACGGGCTCGCCGGGGATCGGATCAGATAACGCTTCACCACCAGGGCCGAGAGCACCGCTACCACGATACCGATGACGTAGAGGGCGAACACCACGTTCTGCCCGTTGCTGGGGAAGAAGGCCGCGGCGAACAGGGCGTACACGGTGAGCCGCGCGCCACAGGACATGTACGGGGCCATGATGGTGGTGAGAATACGGTCGGGCTGGTTGTCCAGGGTGCGGGTGGCCATCACCGCCGGGACGTTGCAGCCGAAGCCCACCACCAGCGGCACAAAGGATTTGCCCGGCAGGCCGAGCCTGCGCAGCAGGCGGTCGACGATGAACGCCACCCGGCCCATGTAGCCGGTATCCTCGAGGAACGACAGCGCCAGGAACAGGGCGCCGATCACCGGCACGAAGGTGCCCACCAGTTGCACGCCGCCGCCGACCCCGTCCGCCAGCAGCGCGATGAGCCATCCCGGCAGGCCGAGCTCGGCGAGCATCATCCGGGGCCCTTCCACGAAGATCACGGCGCCGAGCAGGTCGAAAAAGTCGATGAAGGCGGAGCCCACGTTGATGGCGAATAGAAACATCAGGTACATGACCCCGAGGAACACGGGGAACGCCAGGTAACGATTGAGCACCACCGCGTCGATTCGGTCGGTGATCGTGCGCCGTACCGGCGTCGCGTGGACGCAGTCCGCCAGCAGCCGGTCGATATAGCCGTAGCGCGCGGCCGGATCGGGAAAGGGCTTGCGGGCTGCCACGGCCGGGTTGAAGCGGACGCTCTCGATGGCGTCCTTCAGGGCGCCGATGCCCTCGCCCCGGCTCGCTACCACCGGCACCACCGGACATCCCAACTCGTTGCCGAGCCGGTAGGTGTCGATGTGCATCCCGTGACGGTCCGCCACGTCCACCATGTTCAGCGCCACCACCACAGGGCATCCCTGCTCCAGCAGCTCGGTAGTGAGGTACAGACCGCGGGCGAGGCTCGAGGCGTCGATGACGTTGATGATCACGTCCGGCGGCGCCACGTCCGCGGCGACCCGGCCGCTCAGATAATCCCGGGCAAGCTGCTCGTCCAACGCGCCGCTCACCGGGGTGAGGCTGTAGGTGCCGGGCAGGTCCACCACTTCCACCTGCTCGTCGCCATGAGCGAAGTGACCGGTCTTGCGCTCCACCGTCACCCCCGGCCAGTTGCCCACTCGCTGCCGGGCTCCGGTGAGTGCGTTGAACAGGGTGGTCTTGCCGCAGTTGGGATTACCCACCAGGGCTACCGTGGTGCGGGCCCGTGCGTGGCCTGACGCCGCCTTGTTCGCGGAGGTCGGAACGTTCACTCCCGCTCCAGCAGTAGACATCCCGCTTCCCGGGGACGCAGCGCAAGGGAGAAGCCTCGGAAGCGAATCTCCACGGGGTCGCCGAGCGGCGCCACCCGGCGGATCTGCAACCCGGTGCCGGGGATGAGTCCCAGGCGCATGAGTTGGGCGGCGTAGGCGGAATCCTCCGCGTACCCGGCTACCCGGGCGCGGTCACCCACGCGAAGCTGTGAAAGGAGCACGGGCATGAAGCACCCGAAAACGCTACTGCTGGATGCCCATTTAAATAGAAGTAATTCTCATTTGCAACTGCAACGGCGGGCACTCACTTCTTGCCCTGGCGGCGCACGTACAGCACCAGCTCGTGGTCCACCAGCTCGAAGCCGTGCTCGGCGGCGATCTCCTTCTGCAGCTTCTCGATGCGCTCGTTGACGAACTCGAGCACCTGGCCCGTGTCCACGTCCACCATGTGATCATGGTGCTCGTCCGGCGCCAGCTCGTAGACCGCGTGACCGTCGGCGAAATTGTGGCGCTGCACGATGCCCGCCGACTCGAACTGGGTGAGCACCCGGTAGACCGTGGCCAGGCCTACCGAGTCCTCGGTGTCCAGCAGGGCCTTGTAGACCTCCTCGGCGCTCAGGTGGTGCGGGTCGGCGCTCTCGAGAACCTCCAGAACCTTCAGCCTGGGCAGCGTGACTTTGAGTCCGGCGCGTTTGATGTCGGTGGCGGTCAAGAGCTGGTCCCCGCGTGGGCGGTCGATCGGTGATCGGGCGGTGTGATGGAGGCGAAGTTAACCGCAAGCCGGCGGCGAGGTCCACCGCGGTATGTACAATCGTCCGTCGGCACGATGACACGCTGGAGGCGAGATGGCAGATCTGTCGGGAAAGGTGGCCTTGGTGACGGGCGGCAGCCGGGGCGTCGGCCGCGGCATCGCCGAAGGGCTGGCCGAGGCCGGCGCCACGGTCTACGTCACCGGCCGTAGCGAAAGCTTCGACGATCCGCCCGCGGAGCGCACCATCCAGGCCACCGCCCGAGCCCTGGAACAGCTCGGGGGGCGGGGCATCCCGGTGCGGGTGGATCACCGGCGCGATTCGGAGGTGCGGGCGCTGCTGCGCCGGGTCCGGGACGAGCAGGGGCGCCTGGACGTCCTGGTGAACAATGCCTACCACGTCCCGGACCTGGCCACCCTCGGCCGACCTTTCTGGGAGCTGCCCGTGTCTCTGTGGGACGAGGTCTGCGGGGTAGGGCTCAGGGGCTACTACGTGACGGCCGCATTCGCTGCGCCCCTGATGGTGGCTCAGGGCGGCGGCCTCATCGTCAACGTGTCCTCCATGGCTGGTGGCCGCTACGCCGTCGGCACCGCCTACGGCACGGGCAAGGCTGCGGTGGAGCGCATGGCTCGGGACATGGCCCTGGAGCTGGAACCCCACGGGGTGACTGCCCTGGCCCTGCGGCCGGGGGTGGTGAAGACCGAGCTGGTGCTCGAGGCGGCGTCCCGCGGTCTGCTCGACGTGGACCTCAAGCGCGCCCAGTCGCCGCGCTTCGTGGGCCGCTGCGTCGCTGCCCTGGCCATGGACCCGGACGTGATGGAGAAGACCGGCGGCGCGTTCGAGGTGGCGGAGCTGGCGAGGGAGTACAGGTTCAGTGAGATTAAGTAATCGCTATCCGCTATCCGCTATCCGCTATCCGCTGGAGGGTCATCCCTGAACGCTGATTCTTGCGTAGCGCCTCTTGCGTAGAGCGGACAGCGGAAAGCGGACAGCGAATGCCCCTTCACATCTCCAGCCCGATCCCAACCACCTCCGCCGCCTTCTCAATCCCCGCCCAGGTGTTGTCGTCGATGGGCAGGCCTTCGGCCAGGCGTGCCGCCCGGGCTTCCTGCTCCGGCTCGCCCGGCAGGCGCACCCGATCGAAGCCCCGCGCCGGGGTGGTGCTCGTCAGGTACTCCGTCATGGCCCGCACCTCGTGGTGGAAACGCTCGATCCCGCCGAACGCCGCGGGGTCGATGACGAGCATGAGCATGTGGTTGACGATGGTGTTCTCCCGGGGGTTGTCCGGCTGGGCGGTCCACTCGCCGGCCAGGGCGCCGCCGAGCAACTCGCACATCACCGCCAGACCGTAGCCTTTGTGGCCCCCGAACGGTCCCAGGGCGCCGAACGGCTCCTCGAACATCACCGCCGGGTTGGTGGTGGGGACCCCCTCGTGATCCACCAGCGCGCCCTCGGCCACCGGCTCCCCCTTCATGTGCGCCACCCGTACCTTGCCCAGGGCGACGGCGCTCGTGGCCATGTCCAGCACCAGCGGCTCCTCGCCCGGGCGCGGAACCACGCAGCAGAACGGGTTGGTGGTCATGCGTCGCTCCCGGCCGCCGTAGGGCGAGACCTGGGGCGGGTGGCCCACCACGTTGACGAAGTGGATGGAGACGAACCCGGCTTCGCCGCAGATCTCGCCGTAGGTACCGATGCGGCCGAGATGGTGGCAGTTGCGCACGCCCATGCAGACCACGCCCGTCTGTCGCACCCGCTGCAGGGCCAGCTCGGTAGCCTCCCGGCCCACCACCTGACCGAACCCCATGCCGCCGTCCACCAGCATCACCGCGCCGTTGTCGCGGATCACCCGGGCGTGCGCGTCGGTCACCAGCGTGCCGTTGCGGATGTTGTTGACGTAAGCCGGGATCATGCCCACGCCGTGGCTGTCGTGCCCCTTGAGATTCGCGGTGACCAGGTGAGCGGCCACTTCCCGCGCGACGGCTTCGGCGCTGCCGGCGGCCACGAAGATGCGGGTGACCAGCTCCGTCAGCCGGACGTGATCGATGAGCATGACGTTCCCTCCTCGGTTTTTGATAGATTACCCGATCACGCAGCACGGGGACGCTGGATGGACATCGACCGCATCGGGGAGGACGTGGGCCTGTTCGAAGCCATCCGCACCTGCCGCGCCATCCGCCGGCTGAAGCCAGACCCTGTCCCCGAGGCGTTGATCCGCAAGGTCTGCGAGGCGGGCACCTTCGCCCCCAGCGGCGGCAACCGACAGCCGTGGATCTTCGTGGCGGTCACCGATCCCGAGCGCCGCGCCTTCATCGCCGAGCGCTACCGGTCGGCGTTTCAGAGCTACATCGCGCCGGCCGTGCGGGCCGCCGAGGCGCCGGACTACCCCGAGAGCAAGCGCCGCAACATGCGAGCCGCCATCCATCTGGCGGAGCACCTCCACGAAGCGCCCGTGCACCTGTTCGTGGCCGGCTGGACCCGCCGCGGCGAGCCCCAGCTCCAGGCCCTGTATCCGGCGGTTCAGAACATCCTGCTGGCCTGCCGGGCGGTCGGGCTCGGCGCCAGCCTCACCACCACCCACCGCGCCCATCAGCGGGAGATCGACGAGTTCCTCGGGCTGTCCGAGGAGACCCCGAGCTGCGCGCTGATCCCCATCGGCTGGCCCCTCGGCAAGTACGGCCAGCCGCCGCGCAGGTCCGTGGACGAGGTCCTGTTCTTCGACCGGGTGGAGGGGCTCGATCTCGAGCGTCGGCCCCGCCGCCCATCCCCCTGACGAACGCGGAAGGAAGCGCCATGACCCGAGCCGATATCGACACCGGAATCCAGTCTGATCACGTGCTCGCTCACGAGGACGACGGCATCGTCTTCATCACCCTGAATCGGCCGGAGGCGCGCAACGCCATGTCCGGCGACATGAACGCGGGGCTGTCCCGGGCGCTGGCGTACGCCGAGCGTACCGCCAGCGTACGCTGCGTGGTGCTGACCGGCGCCGGGGGCGCCTTCTGTGCCGGAGGCGACGTCAAGGGCATGGCCGGTGGCGGCGACGCCGGCGCGGGCGCGCGGGGTGGCGCGTCCCTGGACGAGCGCATACACCTGCAGCGGCTCAATCAGCGCGAGACCGCGGGCCGCATGTTCCTCATGCCGAAGCCGGTGCTGGCGAGCCTGCCGGGCCCGGCGGCGGGGGCAGGCATGTCTCTGGCGCTGGCCGCGGACCTGCGCATCATGGCCGACAGCGCGTTCATCACCTCGGCGTTCGCCCGGGTGGGTTTCAGCGGCGATTACGGCGGCACGTTCTTCCTGACCCACCTGGTCGGCTCGGCCAAGGCGCGGGAGATCTTTTACCTTTCGGACCGGATCAGCGCCGACGAGTGTCTGCGTCTCGGTATCACCAACCAGGTAGTGCCGGCGGCGGATCTGGAAGCCGCCACGCTCGCGCTGGCGCGGCGGCTGGCCGACGGACCGCCGGCCGCGTATCGATACATGAAGGAGAACCTCAACCGGGCGGCCATGGGCGCGGACGTGCTGGAATGCCTCGACCTGGAAGCGACCCACCATGTCCATACCGGCCTCACCGAAGACCACCGGGAGGCGGCCCGGGCCTTCGTGGAGAAGCGCCAGCCGGTGTTCAGGGGGCGTTGACTGCCAGCCCCTTCGCCGCCAGGAACTCGGGGTTGAACAGCCGGGACTGGTAGCGGCCGCCGCCGTCGCACAGCACGGTGACGATGGTGTGGCCCGGACCGAGCCGGGCCGCCACCTCCACCGCCGCGCAGAGATTGATGCCGGTGCTGGATCCGAAGAACCAGCCCTCGTCTCGAAGCAGACCGTACACCATGTCCACCATGGCCCTGTCGGTCACCTGCACCGCGTCGTCGATGGGGGTTCCGGCCAGATTCTCCGTGACCCGGGAGTTGCCGATGCCCTCGGTGATGGAGGGCCCGGGGCTCATCTCGGGCTTTCCCGTGGTCACCCAGTTGTACAGGGCGCTGCCCATGGGATCCGCGAGCACGACCCGGACGTCCGGGCGCCGCTCCTTGAGGTAACGGGCGACCCCGGCGAGGGTGCCTCCCGTGCCGGTGGCGGCCACGAAGGCCTCCACCCGTCCGTCGGTCTGCGCCCAGATCTCGGGGCCGGTGGACTCGTAGTGCGCCTGGCGGTTGGCCACGTTGTCGAACTGATTCGCCCAGACCGCCCCCGGCAGGGATTCGGCGAAACGCCCCGCCTGCTTCTGGTAGTTCATCGGGTCGCGGTACGGCACGGCGGGCACCTGGCGGACCTCGGCCCCCAGGGTCTCGAGCAGGGTCACCTTCTCCTGGGACTGGTTGTCCGGCATGAAGATGACGCAGCGGTAGCCGCGGGCGTTGCAGACGTGTGCCAGCCCGATGCCGGTATTACCCGCCGTGCCCTCCACCACGGTGCCCCCGGGGCGCAGCCTGCCGGCACGCTCGTGCTCCCGGATCATCCACAGGGCGGCCCGATCCTTGACTGAACCGCCGGGGTTCAGAAACTCCGCCTTGCCGAGTATCTCGCAGCCGGAGCGCTCGGAGAGGGTCTCCAGGCGGATGAGGGGCGTGTTGCCGATGGTGCCGGCAAAACCGTGCCTGACCTCCATGTCGCGTCCTTCAACCGATGGAAGGCGGATTCTAAGCCCCGGCATTTGCCTAACCAAGCCGCTCTCTGCAATGATCCTGATCTAACGATATGGGGGAAAGTTATGAGCGAGCAGCTCGCGACCGGCGATGACAAGATGTCCAACGTAATGGCGGCGGGGCTGAATCCGGGGCGGGTGACGCGGTTCCTCGAGCGGGCGCGCCGCGAGGTGGAAGATGGGCTGTTGCCGGCCGCTCAAGTGGCAGTGGCACGGGACGGCGCTCTGGTGCTGCAGGAGACCTTCGGCGACGCCGGTCCGGACACGCTGTTCTGCGTGTTTTCCGCCACCAAGGCCGTCACCTCCGCCGCTGCCTGGCTGCTCGTTCAGGAAGGCGCGCTGGACGAGGAGGAGCGGGTGGCGGACATCGTTCCGGAGTTCGCCACGAACGGCAAGGACGCGGTGCTGGTGCAGCATCTCTTCACCCATACCGCGGGGTTTCCTCACGCGCCGTTCCGGCCCCTGGAGTGGCTCGATCGCGAGCGGCGTCTCGCGCGCTTCGCCCAGTGGCGCCTCGACTGGCAGCCGGGCAGCCGGTTCGAGTACCACCCCACCGCCTCCATGTGGGTCATCGCCGAGATCATCGAGCGCCGCTCCGGCATGGAGTTTCGCGATTTCGTCCGCCAGCGGGTGGTGGAGCCCCTGGGCCTCGACGACTTCTACGTGGGCCTGCCGGAGGCGGAGAACCCGCGGGTGGCGCCGTGCGCCTACGTGGGCGAGCCGCTGCTGTCCGCCGACTACGCCAGGCTCGGCCTCCCCGAGCCTCCGGTGACCGAGGTGACGGAAGAGGCCATATTGGGGTTCAACGATGCCGCCGTCCGGGCGGTGGGGGTGCCGGGCGGCGGTGGGGTCATGAGCGCCGCCGCCCTCGCGCTGTTCTACCAGGGCCTGCTGCATGGCGGCCTGAGCGGCCGCACCGTGTGGTCGTCCCAGACCCTGGCGAGCGCCCGCCGGGTGCGCAGCGGCGAGCTGGTCGATCCGGTCTACCGCAAGCGCGCCAATCGGGGCCTCGGCATCGTCATCGCCGGGGACGACGACCGGAACTACCGCGGTTTCGGCCGCAGCAACTCGCCGGAGGCCTTCGGCCACAACGGCGCCGGCGGGCAGCTCGCCTGGGCGGATCCGGCCACGGGCCTGTCGCTGGCGTACGTCACCAGCGGCCACGACCGCAATCCTGTGCGCCAGGGCCGGCGGGGGGTGGCCATCTCGAGCCTGGCCGCCGAGTTGTGTCCGGGTAACTGAAGCCGTGCGCGCGGCGCGCGTGCTGTGCGGGTGCGCCCTGGTAGCGTTGCTGCTCATGGGCGGGGCCGCCTGGCCCGCCTGGCACGAGGACACCCGACCCATCATGGGCACCCGGGTGCATGCGGAGCTCTGGCACGAGGATTCGGTCGAGGCCGAGAGGCTGCTGGCGGCTGTGATGGACGAGATGCACCGTATCGACCTCGCCTACAGCCCCTACCGCGATGGCAGCGAGCTGTCCCGCCTCAATCGCGAGGCGCCGCGGGGCTGGGTGACGGTGTCGGCGGAGCTGTTCGATCTCCTGGGCCGGAGTCGCAAGGTCTCGGAGCTCACCGGCGGCGCCTTCGATGTCACCTACGCCTCCGTGGGACGCTACTACGATTATCGGGCCGGGGCACGGCCCAGCGACGAGCGCATCCGCGAGGTCCTCGAGGCCATCGACTACCGCTACGTGGAGCTCGATCCCCAGGAACTTCGCGTGCGTTACCGCCACCCGGAGGTCTACGTGGATCTGGGCGGCATCGCCAAGGGTTACGCCGTGGACCGCTGCATCGCGCTGTTGCGGGGCGCCGGGGTGGCCCACGCCAGCGTGGCCGCCGGCGGCGATTCCTACGTTCTCGGCGACCGCCGTGGTCAGCCGTGGACCGTGGGCGTGCGCGACCCCCGTAACGCCGACGCCATCAGCGCGGTGCTGCCGCTGATGGACGTGGCGGTGTCCACCTCGGGGGATTACGAGCGGTTCTTCGAGGAAGACGGCGTGCGCTACCACCACATCCTCGACCCGGCCACCGGGCATTCCGCCCGCGGATCCTGGAGCGTGACCATTATGGGCCCGGACACGACCCTGACGGACGCGCTATCCACGAGCGTGTTCGTGCTCGGCCCGGAGCGGGGGCTGGCGCTCATCGACGACCTGCCGGGCATCGATGCCATCATCGTGGATGCGCGGGGACGGCTGCACTATTCCCGGGACCTGGCACCGCTTGCGCAGCGGGGGTCGGATTGACTCGGGTCTCAGTTCTCGCCGCTGCGCGCCGCCTTCGTCCTCCGCCCTCACCGAAAACGTGACCCCCACCACACACCGCCGGCGAACCCTCGCGTAACGTTCCCACTGCCGCCGTCGTCGCCCAGCAGCATCGGGTGGCGAGCAGTCGGCGGATCGCGCGGTTGTCGCCGGCAGTTCGAATGGCCCGAGAGCCGGCCTCGCCGGGCCTTTCGACGGCGCAACATTCCATTCAGCGGAGTTGACCGGATGAGGCACGACAACCGTTTCGCACGGTGCCGACCTTCGTTGCGATTGGCGGCCATCGTTCTCGCATTGCTGATCGCGGCGCCCGCCGGAGCCGTGACGGTGCGGGAACGGGCGCCGGATTTCACCTTGAAGAGCCTGGACGGGACCAACCTGCGCCTGGAGGAGTACCGCGGCCAGGTGGTGCTGATCAACTTCTGGGCGAGCTGGTGCGGCCCCTGCCGCCAGGAGATGCCGCTGCTCGACCGCCTTCACCAGCGTTACGTGGATACCGGCTTCGCCGTGCTCGGCGTGAACGTGGAAGGCGACGCGGCGCCGGCCCGGGCGCTGGTGGAGCAGATTCCCGTAAGTTTTCCGGTGCTCGTGGACGAAGGTCAGCGGGTGAGCGAGCTCTACCGGCTGGAGGCCATGCCGAGCACGGTGGTGGTGGACCGGGACGGGGTGGTCCGCTACATCCATCGCGGCTACAAGCCCGGTGACGAGGCGAAGTACGTGGAAGTGGTCAAGGAGCTCATCCGCGAGTAGCACCGGCCCACGGGACAGGGACTGATGGTGAACATGCACAGGACAATGCACGCGTGCCTGCTGGCCGCCGTTTTGACACTGGCCGCGACAGCCCTTCGCGCCGAGGCATCCGCCGAGGCATCCGCCGAGGC
>JAWLGU010000008.1:64073-73298 GCA_041690675.1 Pseudomonadales bacterium
CGCCGAGGCATCCGCCGAGGCATCCGCCGAGGCTCCAGCCCGGGTTTCCGCCGGGGGCGACCTGGAGGCGGTCAAGCGCGAGCTGCTGGCTCTGAAGCGCGACCTGGTCATCCTCGAGGAAGATCTGCTGTTTCCGGCGAGCTCCCAGGTGGCGGTCTACCTTTCCATGGACGTGGGCGAATTCTTTCAGCTCGACTCGGTGACGGTGGAGCTGGACGGCGACGAAGTGACCCACCACCTCTACACCGAACGGCAGGTGGACGCGCTGCTGCGAGGCGGGGTGCAGCGCCTCTACCTGGGCAACGTGAATCAGGGCCGGCACCGGCTCACCGCCTTCTTCACCGGCCGCGGTCCCAGCGAGCGGGACTATCGCCGCGCCGCGACCGTGGAGTTCGAGAAGACCTTCGAGCCCGCATTCATCGAGCTCGCCATTCGTGACTCGGAGAGCAAATACCAGCCTGAGTTCAGCGCGGCGATCGGCAACTGATCGTTCGAGTGGCGGACGATGAAGACGTTCCTCTGCGAGCTCATCCTGAGCTGCCTGATGGCGGCTCCCGGCGCCCGGCCCGTCGACGAGCTGACCTACGGCACCGCCCTGTACGCCTACTATCAGCAGGATTACGGCCAGGCACTCCTCGACGTGGTGGTGGCCGAGCAGCGGCAGCGCCTGGGCGACGACCCGGTGCGCTTTCAGCTCGCGCGCGGCAGCTTCGCCTTCAAAGAGCGTCTGTACCGGATGGCGGCGGAGAGCTTCGCGGCGGTGGACGCGTCGGAGCTCGACGCCCTCGATCGCAGGCGTCTGGCGTTCCACCTGGCGCGGGAGCACTTCCGTAGCCGGGACTGGGGCGCCCTGGATGCGGAGCTCGCCGTCCTCGATTCCGCCTCCGGGACCGGCCCTCATCCGGAGGTGGCGTTCATGCAGGCGGAATCAGCACTGGCGCGAGGGAAATTCGCCGCGGCGGAGCACGCCCTGGCCGCCGTGGATCCGGAGGATGATCACCTCGCCTACGGGCTTTTCAATCTGGGGGTGGCCTATCGGGAAGCCGGCAGTCTCGCCGAGGCCCGGGGAGCGTTCGCGCGTCTCGGCGGGCTCCGGGTGCACAGCGAGCCGGCCTGGGACGTGGTGCAGCGGGGGCGGCTGGCCCTGGCAGTCACCGCCCGGAGCTCCGGTGATCCCCTGAGTGCCGAATCGGTGCTGGGCTCGCTGCCGGCACAGGGTCGCTACCGGGAGATGGCGCTCGCCGGCTTCGCCCGCTCGGCCATGGCACGCCGGGATCACGAGCTCGCCGCCCGCATCTGGTTGACTCTGCTGGAAGGCGAGGGTTGGAGCCCGAGCCGAGCCGCGGCCCATCTGGGGCTGCCCATGAGCCTGGAACGGCTGCCGGCGCCGGCCCACGCCCTCGACCGCTACCGCGACGCCGAGCAGGCATTCGAAGGGCGGCTTGCATCGCTTCAGCAGGCGGCGGATCGAGTCGCCGACCCCGTCTGGGTGGAAGCGCTGCTGGAGGCGTTTGCCGAGGCCTTCCCCGAGGCCGACGGCGACCGGCGCCGGCAGCGGCTGAGTCACCTGGATGCGGGGGTGGGCCCGGAGAGCTGGCTCGACTGGCTGGCGCGCGAGGACGTGCACCGGGTGATGATCGAGTGGCGCGAGCTGCACTACATGGCCGGCTGGCTGCGAACCCTGCCGGACACCCTCGCCACCTTTCAGGAGATCACCGGCGAGCGCCGCCGGCGCGCCGCCAGGGCCCGGGGGGCGCTGGCCGACGAGGCGTTGGCGGGCCGGCGGGAAGCTCTGGCCGCCGAGCTCGCGGCCCGCGAGGCCGAGCTCGATAGCCTCGCGCGCCAGCCGGCGCGCATGGACGCGGCGTGGATGCAGCGCCTGGCCGACCCCGAGGAAAACCTGTTGCTGCAGCGGCTCCAGGCCATGGCAGCCCGGGTGGACGCCCGCGCGAGCGGGCCGGAGCGCGCGCGTCTCGCCGCGCGGATCCGCCGTCTGACCGGGGTGGTGTTCTGGCGCATCGCCGATGACCGCAGTGTGCGGCTTCGCGAGCTGACCCGGCGGGTCCAGGAGAGTCGCCGTCTGCTGGCGGACGTGGATGCCCGCATGGACCGCCTGGCGCGTGCGGAGTCGCGCTTCAGGGCAGGGGTCGAGGCCGACTTCACCACCCTGGCATCCCGGGCCCAGGCCGTGACCGAGCAGGTGGCTACCGCCCTCGATGTTCGCCGGCGGGAGGTGCGTCTGGCACTCGAACGCAGCCTTCAGGAGGAGATGGCTCGCACCCGGGAGCATCTGCTCACTGCGCGCATCGCCATCGCGCGGGCCACGGATCGCCTTGCCGCTGCCGCGTCACCGGAGGCGGCCCCGTGACCCCGGCCCGCATGGTGATCCTGGCCGGGCTGGCGGTGGCGGCAGGGTGCGGTTGGCTCGGTCCGAAGGGCGGCATGGAGCCCGGCGGACCGGACCTCGAGGCGACCATCGCGGCGCTGCCGGCTCTGGAGCTGCCGCCGCCTCCGGGCCACGCCCCGAGCCGGGAGGACGTGATGGCGGCGTACCAGCGGGTCTACGGCAAGCTGCCCGACCCCCGCGAGGATCGCGCCGTGGGCAAGCGGCTGGCGGACCTGGAGATGAGCGTCGGCGAGGACCGCGCCATCGCGGGGGGCGAAGCGGCGTTCGACGCGGCCATCGCCCTGTACGAGTCGTTGCTGGATCGCCCCGGCGAGGACCAGGATCACATTCTCTATCAACTGGCCCGCGCCCACGATCTCAGCGGCGGCACGGCCGAGAGCCTGCGCTGCCTCGACCGACTCATCGCCGAGCACCCGCGCAGTGCCTACATCGCCGAGGCGCGGTTTCGTCGGGCGGAGATCCACTTCGCCGCGGGCCGCTACCGTGAGGCGGAAGCCGACTACGGCTTCGTGGTGGCCCAGGGTGCGGAAACGCCGTACTGGCTGAACGCCAGCTACATGCACGGCTGGACCGAATTCAAGCTGGCCGAGCTGGATCGTGCGCTGAGCAGCTTCTTCACCATCGTCGACGCCGCCGTGGGTCGGCAGGACGTGGAGCAGCTCGCGCCCAGCGAGCGGGAACTCGTGAACGACACGCTGCGGGTGGTGACCCTGGCGCTGGGGTACCTCGACGGACCTGCCACCCTGGCGCGCCGCATGGCTGCCCTGGAGCGGCCCGCCTGGCAGTACCTGGTGTACCGGGCGCTGGCCGACGACTACCTGGAGCGGGAGCGCTATCTGGATAGCGTCGCCACCTGGCAGACCTACATCGACGAGAACCCCCTGGACCCCCGCGCACCCAGCGCGCACCTGGGCATGATCGATACCCTGGTGGCGGCGGATTTTCCCACCGAAGTGCCGGCGAAGAAGCGGGCGTTCGTGGAGGGCTACGGCATTCGCAGCGAGTTCTGGCAGGTTCACGGTGAGGAGGTGCGAGCGGCCTATCTCGAGCCCTTGCAGGGGTTTCTCGACGAGCTCGCGAAAACCAGCCACGCCGAGGCCCAGGCCGCTGGAGAGCCCGCGGCCTTTCTCGACGCCGCCCGCTGGTACGAGGAGCTGGTGCAGACCTTTCCGGACGCTCCCACCACCGCCGAGTACCTGTTCCTCCTGGGGGAGGCCTACACCGAGGCTGGGGAACCGGCGCGTGCGGTTGCCGCCTATCAGCGGGTGATGCGGGAATTCCCGGACTACCCGAAAGCCCACGAGGCGGGCTACGCCGCCATCCTCGGCCTGGAGCGGATGGTGCAGGAGGCCGCCGCTGACGAGCGCGAGCTGTGGCAGCGGGTGAAGATCGACGCGCAGATCGAGTTCGCCTTCGTGTTCGCCGGCGATCCCCGGGCGCCGGAAGTTCAGGCCGACGCCGCCGACGCTCTGTTTGCCCTGGCGGAGTACGAGC
This sequence comes from Pseudomonadales bacterium, assembly GCA_041690675.1. GTDB lineage: Bacteria > Pseudomonadota > Gammaproteobacteria > Pseudomonadales > Azotimanducaceae > UBA7803. The sequence goes on from JAWLGU010000008.1 coordinate 67,975, forward strand.
AGGCCGTGGAACTGGCGGGAAACCTGCTGTCGGCCTGGCCGGATCTGGCGTGGAACCTGCGCCGCACGGCCCTCTCGATCCAGGGCCACGGCCAATTCGAGCTGGGCCAGTACCCGTCGGCCGAGGCCGCGTACCGGGCGCTGCTGGCCGGGCCGCTGACGGCAGACGAGCGGCCGGACGTGGAGCAGCGGCTGTTGGCGGCGGTGTACAAGCAGGGCGAGGCTGCGGAACGGGCGGGGGACGCGAACACGGCGGTGGCTCACTATCTGCGCCTGGCGGAGATCGCCCCCGGCGCCGAGCTCGCGATTCAGGGCCACTACGACGCGGTGGCTGTGATCGAGGCTGCCGGGGAAACCGCGCGGGCGGCGACGCTTCTGGCCGCGTTCCGCGACGCCCATCCCGATCATGCGCTGGCCCGGGATGCCGCCAAGCGCCTCGCGGCCATGCACGAGCAGACGGGCAACGCCACGGCCGCTGCGCGGGAATACCTGACCGTGGCTGCCGACGACCCCGATCCGGAAGTGCGCCGGCTGTCGCTGTATCGGGCTGCGGAGCTGTACCTGGCGGAACAGGAGCTGCAGGCCGCCGCCGACGGCTTCCGCGACTATGCCGAGCGTTACCCGGAGCCCGGCGACCAGCGCCTGGAGGCGGCTCACCACCTCGATGTCCTCTATCAGCAGCTGGGCGAACCCGTCCGGCGCCGCCATTGGCTCCAGCAGAAGATCGAGATCCACCGCGACATGGGCGCGGACGCCAGCCAGCGCGCAACCTACCTGGCTGCCGAAGCTTCGTTCCAGCTGGCGGAGGAGGCGCGGACGGCGTTCGGCGCCGTGCGCCTCGCTCATCCGCTGAAGGAGAGCCTGCAGCGCAAGCAGCGGGCACTGCAGGCGGCGGTGACGGCCTTCGAGCAGGCGGCCGGTTACCGGGTGGCGGAGTTCACCACCGCCAGCACCTTCCGCATCGCCACCCTGTTCACCGATTTGTCAGGGGCGATCCTCGACTCGGACCGACCGGACGGACTTTCCGAGCTGGAGCAGGCCCAGTACGAGATCCTGCTCGAGGAGCAGGCGTTTCCCTTCGAGGAGAGGGCCATCGCCTTGCACGAGATCAACATGCGGCGGAGCTGGGACGGGCTCTGGGACCGGTGGATCGAGCAGAGCTTCACCGAGCTCGGCCGCCTGATGCCCGCCAGATTCCAGCGGCAGGAAATGGAGATCGCCTATGTGGAAAGCATTCGCTAGCGCGCTCCTGGTGCTGGGCCTGCAGGGCTGTGCCAGCTCGGCGGGCAGGCCCGACGGTGGAGCAGCGCCGGAGGCGCCTCCGGTCAGCGAGCGCAACGCCGCCCTGTTCGAGCGCGCCAACGGCTCGCTGCAGAGCGAGCGCTGGGTCGAGGCGGAGACGCTGTTGCTGGAGATCACCGCCGATCAGCCGGAGCTGGCGGGGCCCTGGTACAACCTGGCCCGGGCGCTCCTCGGCCAGGGCCGCGAGGACGACGCGGTGACGGCCCTGCAATGGGCGGTGGCGGCCAGTCCCGGCCATTGCGCCGCCCACAGCGAGCTGGGCGTGTTGCTGCGCCGGCGCGGCGAGCTCGCGGCGGCGGAGGCCCACTACCTGGCGTGCCTGAAGCAGCGGCCGGACTACGCTCCGGCGCTGTTGAACCTGGGCATTCTCTACGAGCTCTATCTCGGCCGGCTGAACGAGGCGCTGGCGGCCTACGAGCGCTACCAGGCGCTGGCCGCCGATCCGGACGAACGGGTCGGCGCCTGGCTCGTCGACCTCCGGCGCAGGGTGGAGTCATGACCGCCCGCCGATGGACGACCGTTCGTCGGAGGGCCGTGGCGCTGATCGTGGCTTCGCTGCCGGCTGTGATGCCTGTCCCGGCTGGAGCCGCCGAGGCCGCCCAGGGGGTGATCGAGCTGGACGAAACCGTGATCTCGGGCAACCAAGAGCTGCCGAAAGTTCTGTATATCGTTCCCTGGCGGCAGCCCGAGGGCCTGCCGGAGATCGAGCTGTCGGCGGATTCCGCGGAAGCGGCGCTGTTTCGTCCGCTGTACCCGCCGGCGCACCGGCGGGAGCTGCAGTATCGGACGGCGGCCGAAGCAACGGACGAGGAGTGACAATGGACATGTACCAGACGGTGGTGAGCTTCTTCCAGGAGGGCGGCCCCTTCATGTATCCCATCGCGGTGGTGCTCGCCATCGGCGTGGCCATCGCCCTGGAGCGCTACTTCTACCTGGCCAACCAGACGCGCATCAACCGGCGCGACTTCGAGCGTATCCTGCCGCTGCTCAAGCAGCGCAAGCAGCAGGAGCTGGTCAACGTGGTGCGGAAGTCCCGCTCCGCGGTGAGCCGCATCATCGCCGACGGCCTCAGCCGCCGCAGCTCGTCACGGCGCCGTGACGACATCGAGTACGCCATGGAGGAAGGTCTGCTGGAAGTGCTGCCGAGCATCGAGCGGCGCACTCCCTACCTGGCCACCTTCGCCAACATCGCGACCCTGCTCGGGCTGCTCGGCACCATCATCGGCCTCATCGCCGCGTTCACGGCCGTGGCCAACGCCGATCCGGCCGAGAAGGCCAGCCTGCTGTCGGAGAGCATCTCCATCGCCATGAACACCACGGCGTTCGGTCTGATGGTGGCCATACCGCTGCTGCTCGTTCACTCGCTGCTGCAGAGCAAGACCTCGGCCATCGTCGAGAGCCTGGAGATCGCGGTGGTCAAGTTCCTCAATCTCATGGACGGCGACGAGCGGGCGGACGCCGGCCCCGGCTCCTCCGCGCGCTGAGGCCGGCCGTGGACCGGGTCAGGAAGCGCATTCGCAGCCACCGCGAGGCGGAGGAGCTGGACGTCACGCCGTTCATGAACCTCATGATCGTGCTCGTGCCGGTCCTCCTGCTCTCGATGGTGTTCACCCACACCAGCGTCATCGACCTGAACTTTCCGGCGGGGGAGGCCGCCGCCGCGTCCGTGGACCCGGACGCCGTGCACCTCGAGGTCACCGTGGCCCCGGAGGGCTTCGTCGTCGCCGACGGCCGGGGCGGGGTCATCAAGCGCGTGCCGCGGCTGGAAACGGGCTACGACTACGACACGTTGTCGCGGGTGATGCAGGAGCTCAAGCGGCGGATGCCCGATAAGCGGGACATCCTGGTGCTGCTGGAACGGGATACCTCCTACCAGACCCTGGTATCGGTGATGGACACGGTGCGCTCCTACCCCACGGTGCAGCACATGGAGGTCGTGCAGGCGGAGCTGTTTCCGGTGATCTCTCTCGGCGACAGCGCCGGGGGCGGGCTCGCCGGTCTCGAATCCGCGGGATCGCCGGCAGGCAGGTCGTCGTGAGCCGGCTGCGTCACCAGCAGCGCCGGGGCGGCCAGCAGCGCCGCACCCGGCCCGCCACCCTGAACCTGGTCTCGCTCATGGACATCTTCACCATCCTGGTGTTCTTCCTGATGGTGAACTCCTCCGAGGTCGAGGTGCTGCAGACCAGCTCCAAGATTCATCTGCCGGACTCCACTGCGGAGCAGCAGCCCGAGAACCGGCTGGTGATCGCGGTCTCCCACGAGGACGTGGTGGTGCAGGGGCGCGCGGTGGCCCGGGTGGCGGACCTGGCGGGGGACGGCAGCACCGTCATCCCGGGCCTGCGCGACGAGCTGGCCCACCAGGCCGGCCGCCGTGGCGCCCTGCCGGAGGGCGGCCACGAGATCACCATCATGGGTGATCACGAGCTGCCTTACTGGCTGCTGAAGAAGATCATGGTGACGTGCCAGAGTGAGGATTTCTCACGGATCTCCCTGGCGGTGAACCGCATCGTCCCCGAGGCCGGCGCGTGAGCACGGTCTGGGTGGAGCATCCGGCAACCCTCGCCCTGCCGTGGGACCTCGGTCGCGAGGATCAACGGCGCTTCAAGCGGTGGCTCGGCCTGTGCCTGCTGCTGGTGGCCGGAACCGGCGCGGTGATGCCGTTTCTCAGCCTGCCCGAGGTGCCGCGGGAGGCGCAGGAGGCGCTGCCCCCCCAGCTCGCCCGCATCGTGCTGGAGAAGCCGAAGCCCGTTGTGCCGCCGCCACCGCCTGCGCCGGAACCGGTGGAGGAACGGCCGCGGGAACCGGAGACGCGTCCGGAGCCGGTGCGGCAGGAGGCGGAGCCGCCGCCCCAGGCACGGGTGGCGGATGCCCGGGAGAAGGCAGCCAGCGCCGGGCTGCTGGCGTTCAAGGACGCCTTCGCCGACATGCGCGAAGCCGTAGACACCTCGAAGCTCGAGGACACGGCGGCGCTGCGCCGGGGCGCCGGCGAGGCGGCCACCATCGACCGCTCGCTGCTCACGTCGCGGCACGCCACCCGTAGCGCCGGGGTGGATGTGGCCGCTCTGTCTCGGGAGACCGGCGGGGTAGCGTTGTCGGGGCGGGAGACTAGCCGGGTCGACGCGCCGGAGGCCAGCCGCGGTGAGGGCGGCGTCCGTGAGCGGCGCGAGGCGGACACGCGCAGCCGCAGCATCGAGGAGGTCCGGCGCATTTTCGACGCCAACAAGGGCGCCATCTTCGCCATCTACAACCGCGCCCTGCGCGCGGATCCCACCCTGCAGGGCAAGGTGGTGCTGGAGCTGGTCATCGCGCCGTCGGGCCAGGTCACCGACGTTCGGGTGGTGGCCTCGGAGCTGGCGGACGACGCGCTGGTGGCCAAGATCCTGAACCGCGTCCGCCTCTTCGATTTCGGCAAGCGGGACGTCGGCGTCACCACCATCAGCTATCCGGTCCACTTCCTGCCGAGCTGATCCCCGGCCGGTCAGGGCTCCGTGGGTGGCGCAGTCACCAGATGGATCTCGCGGATGGGGCACGCCTGGCCATCCGCCGTCAGCCGGTCGAAGCCGGCCCAGATGGTGTTGTCCGAGACCGTCACGCCCACGTGCCGGGCCCACCGCAGTCCCAGGCACGCGCGGTTGAGGGTCAGCAGATAGCGGTGATCGCGGCCCATGGAGAGCACCACGTGCTCGTCGTCGAGCAGCAGCACGTCCTCCACCCGGTTCGCCGCGGGGATGTTGACCACCGGCCGGCCCGAGCGCAGGAGGTGCGCGGCGTCCTGGCTCGCCGGAGGCAGCGCCACGGCGCTCGGGACCACGACGCTCATCAGCAGACCCAGAGCACTGAGCGCAGCTCGCGAAAACCTCGGCATGGCACAGCTCCCACCGTTGCTTCGGTTCGAAGGTAGGCGTCTCAAACTTAACGCAACCTGAACGTGTCTGACAATCGACTCGATTGCGATCCGTCGTCATCCCCGGCACAGTTGCGGAAAACGTCTCGAGGGGGATCGATGAACGGTAGCGAACGGGC
>JAWLGU010000008.1:73398-89679 GCA_041690675.1 Pseudomonadales bacterium
CTGCTGGCCGGCAGCCTGTGGCTGCTGGCTGCTGCGGGTTGGGCGCAGCCGGTCGAGCGGGGCGACGAGCAGCCGGCTGCGGGTGTTCTGGCGCACGTGGAGTCGCAGGCCGAGGCGGCTCGGGATCTGGCCCAGGAGATCTGGGAGCTGGCGGAGCTCGGTTACCTGGAGAAGCAGAGCAGCGAGCGGCTGCAGGAGTACCTGGCCGAGCGGGGCTTCAGCGTGCAGGCCGGGGTGGCCGACATTCCCACCGCGTTCGTGGCGAGCTATGGGCGTGGCGAGCCGGTGATCGGCATCCTGGCGGAGTTCGATGCGCTTCCCGGGCTGTCGCAGGCGGCGGTGCCGCGGCGCCAGCCCCTGGAGCCGGATGACCCCGGCCATGCCTGCGGCCACCATCTGTTCGGCGCGGCGTCGGCCACGGCGGGGGTCGCGGTGGCCGACTGGCTGCGGGAATCCGGCCGGTCCGGCACCGTGCGGGTGTACGGCACGCCCGCGGAGGAGGGGGGCTCGGGCAAGGTCTACATGACCCGGGCCGGACTCTTCGACGACGTGGACGTGGTGCTCCACTGGCATCCGGGCGATCGCAACGACGCCTCGCCGTCCAGTAGCACCGCCAACAAGTCCGGCCGGTTCACCTTTCATGGTATAGCCGCTCACGCAGCGGCGGCACCGGAGCGGGGGCGGTCGGCTCTCGACGGCGTGGAAGCCATGAATTACATGGTGAACCTGATGCGCGAGCACGTGCCCCAGGAGGCTCGCCTGCATTACATCATCACCGACGGGGGCGACGCGCCCAACATCGTTCCGGAGCAGGCGCAGGTGTACTACTACGTGCGCCATCCGGACGCCGAGCAGGTGGTCGCATTGTTCGAGCGGGTGGTGGCGGCCGCGGAGGGAGCGGCCCACGGCACCGGCACGCGGATGGAGTACGAGGTGATGCACGGCAACTATCCGGTGCTCCCCAACGACGTGCTGGCGCGCCTCGTGCACGAGAATCTGGAGCAACTCGGCGGGATCCGTTACGACGACGAGGAACGTGCGTTCGCCCGGGAGATCCAGAGGACGCTGGATGGCCACCTGCCCCCCATCGATTCTTCGGCCGAGGTCCAACCGTTCGTGGTGCGTCAGAACATGGGCTCCACCGACGTGGGGGACGTGAGCTGGAACGTGCCCACGGTGGGGTTCAGCACCGCGACCTGGGTGCCCGGCACGCCGGCCCACAGCTGGCAGGCGGTAGCGGCCGGCGGAACCTCCATCGGCCACAAGGGCATGCTGCTGGCGGCGCGCCTGCTGGCGGTCACCGCCGCTGACCTGTTCGAGAATCCGGAGCTGCGGGCGGCGGCGCGGGATGAGCTCGAGGCCCGCCGGGGGGCGGATTTCGAGTACCGCGCCCTGCTCGGCGACCGGCAGCCGCCCCTGGATTACCGGCTCTGAAGGCCGCTCCGGATCAGGCCCGGGTGGCGGAGAAAGTGGCGTTGCCGAAGGCGCCCAGCTTCACGTTGCCGCTCATGTTGTCCCCATCCACGGTGGCGTCGAACTCCAGGGTGATGGCCATGGGGCTGGTCACGTTGGCCTTCCAGGTGAGGCGGTCGCCGTCCACCCGGCCGTCGACGATGTCGAGCTCGCCCTGAGACCCGGTCAGCTTGCCGGTGAGCGCGTTGCCGTCGCTGTGCAGAACCAGGGTGCCCTGCTGGGTGCCCATGGGGGTGTTCATGGTGGAGTTCCAGGTACCGTCAGCGCTCATGCCGTATCTCCCAGCTATGGTTGGCCCGTCCGGGCATCTGTCAGGATGCGCTGGAGTATGTCACACCCGCCGCATCTGGCAAACGGGAACGCAACGCGCGTGAACGGTGCGGCGTGAACATCGGTGTCCTGAACGAGGGTCCGCTGCACCAGGCGTTGAAGGCGCACTACGGAGGCGAGGGGGCGCGGCTGGAGGTGAACGTGGCGGGATTCGTCGCCGACGTTCAGCATGCGGACGACCGTCTGTACGAGATTCAGACGTCCGGGTTCGGCAGCCTTCGGCGCAAGCTGGAGACGGTTCTGGAGAGCCACCGGGTCGTACTGGTGCATCCGGTGGCGCACATCCGCTACATCGTCAAGCTCCCGGACGAGCCGGATGCGCCGGTCCGCCGGCGGCGCTCGCCCAAGCGCGGCTCGGTGGCCCAGGTGCTCGGCGAGCTGGTGAGCATCCCGCGGCTGTTGAACCACCCCAATTTCGAGCTCGAGGTGGTGCTCGTGGAGGAGGAGGAGCTGCGTCGCCACACGCCGGGGCGCGCGCGCCGGCGCAACGGCTGGCAGGTGGTGCAGCGACGGCTCGCCGCGGTGCTCGAGCAGCATCGTTTCGCGTCTGCCGCCGATCTGTGGCGCCTGGTGCGGGCGCCGCTGCCGGAGACCTTCACCACTGCCGAGCTAGCCGTGGCCATGGACGAGCCCCGCTGGTTGGCACAGAAGCTGGCGTACTGTCTGCGCGAGGCGGGTGAGATCGGCATCTGCGGCAAGCAGGGAAACGCCCTGTGCTATCGCCGGGTATGAGGCGGCCTCAATCCGCCAGATGGGCCGCGCGGAAGTAATCCTCCAGGCGCCGGCCCGGCTGGTCGGGAAACTGCGACCCCAGGGTGCGCGAAGCAGCGATGCGATCCACGCGGAAGCTGCGGAAACCCTGGCGCAGCTCGCAGTAAGCGCCCAGCGTCCAGCGCTGGCCCCAGTACGCCAGGGTGAGCGGCCAGACGATGCGCTCGGTATTGCGTCCGTCGGCGTCCCGGTAGTCGAGGAACAACCGCATGCGTCGATTGATGGCCTCGCGCACCTCCCCCAGAAGCTCCAGAGTTCCGTCGGGCACCGCCACGGGAGGAACGATCAGCCGATGGGAATTCAGCTCCCCCCGGAGGCGCTCGGGCAGCACGGCGTCCACCTTGGCCAGAACCCGATCCGCGGCCTTCGCCATTTCCGGGTCGCCGTAGGCCTGAGCTACCCGGACCCCGAACACCAGCGCCTGGACTTCCGCGCCGTCGAACATGAGCGGTGGAACCAGGTACCCCCGGGCGAGCCGGTAGCCGACCCCCGCTTCCCCCTGGACCGGCACCCCGGAGGCGATCAGGTCCTGAACGTCGCGATAGATGGTGCGCTCGGAGACACCGAGCTGCTCGGCCAGGGCGCGAGCCGTCACCACACGGCCGCGGCCGAGCTGGAGGACGATCTGGAACAGGCGATCGGCGGGACGCATGTTGCCAATCGTAACAGCCGGCGTCGCCTCCGGGTGGCTGATCCTGACAGGAAAGTGTCAGCAGTCATGTGCAAATAAGTAAATGGTCTAAGGGCGTACTGACACCCCGATGTCAGTAGTCGAGGGGTATGGTGGCAACCTGTAGTCAGGAGACCCTGCGTCGATGCCCTCCCCACCTCGCCATCTGACCCGCGCCATCCGGCGCTTCGTCGACCTGCGTAGTGCAGGGCGGCGCAGCTTTGCCCTGGAGCAACGGAGTACGCCCTCGGGGGGCGGTGAGCCGCCGCCGGGGGGCGACCGCAAGGCCGTGCATCCGCGGCCGGCGGAGGAGGGCCACCATGACGAGGAAAGCCGGGCGGCGGTGTGTGACGTGGACACGCTCGGGGGCGCGCGTTTGGTGATACAGTTCTGAGCGACGCGTCGCGAGTTCTGTTCACAGGGGGGGCATGATCAGTTTCCACGGCATGGCGTTGCGCGAGTCGAGGACCGCCAGCCGCCTGATCGAGGTGGACTGGTCCGGAACGGGCCTCGGGCCCCCGGCCACCTGGTCGCCGGCGTTGAAGACCGCCGCGCAGCTCACCCTGAACGCCTATCACCCTATGGCCTTGTTCTGGGGTCGTGACCACCTGGCTATCTACAACGACGGTTTTCTGCCGCTCCTGGCGGCCCGGGCACCGGAGCTGGGAGCCGGCCCGGTGCTGAGCGGAGGGCTGGCCCGAGCCGTGCGTTCCGTCTTAGAAGACGGAGCGCCGTTGTGCCGGGCCGACGAGCCCATACCGCTCGAGCGCGGTCACGGGCTCGAGGAAGCCTACTTCACCCTGAGCTTCAGCCCGGTGAAGGACGAAGATGGGCGAACCCAGGGCGTGCTCGCCATCGCCGAGGAGACCACGTCCACCGTGCTGCAGGCGCGTCGCAGCCAGTTGATGACCCGGCTGTCGGAGGAGCTGGCGACGCACCCGGTGATGGCGCCGACCGGCCCGTCCATTCACCGGGCCCTGTGCGGCGCCGGTCGGGATTTCCACAGGGCGGCGCTGTTCGGCTTCCGCCCCGACGGGCAGCTCAAACTGCAGTGGTCGGAGCCCGCAGATTTCGCCGACGAGGTGACGCGCGGCGGGACGCTCTCCGGCCGCCTGCAGGAGGAGATCTCGGGGGCGGCGAAGTATCAGGGCGTCAGCCGGCTCGGCGAGCGCCGCCATGCGCTGATCGTGGCGGACGCCGAGCTGTTTGCGGAAGCGGCGGCTTACGTGCTCGTGGTGGAAGCCCATCACCTGGTACGAATCGGCGACAGCTATCGCCGGCTGCTGCACAACGTGCTGACCGCGGTGGGAGACATCTGCCTGCATATCCTGACGGAGCGGCGCGACTACCTGGACGTCGCGCGCCAGCGCGACGAGCGCGAGCGGATGTACCGGCTGCTGTTCGAGCACAGCCGTGACGCCATCATCATCGCCACTCCGGAAGTGGGGGTGATTGCAGCGAATCCCGCAGCATGCGCCATGCTCGGTTACACGGAGGAAGAGATCGTCGGGGTAACCGCCAGCGAGATCATCGTCAACGAGGGCGGCCGCCTCACCCACGCTCTGTCCGAGCGGCAGAAGACGGGCAGCTTCGTCGGCGAGGTGAAGGTGCGTCGCAAGGACGGCACCGAGGGTGCCGTGGACATCTCCTCGGTGATGTTCCACGACGAGGCCACCGGCGAGGCGCGGGCCGTCAACCTGCTTCGGGACGCGGGCCCGCGGCTGATGGCGGAGCGTCATATCGCCTCCGCTGCGAGGCTGGAGGCGATCGGCCAGCTCACCGGGGGGATCTCGCACGATTTCAACAACCTGTTGAGCGTGATCATCAACGGCGCCGAGGATCTGCGGGCACGACTGCCGGAGGCGGATCCCGCGCGGCGTTCCGCGGACCTGGTGCTGGGCGCGTCACTGAAGGCGTCCCATCTGACCCGGCAGTTGCTGGCATTCAGCCGGCAGCAGCCCATGGAGCTGGGCTCGGTGGATCTGGCCCGGCTGGTGGCGGAGCTCGATCAGATTCTGGAGCGAACCGTCGGACCGGGAATTGCGGTGACCCTGGACCTGGCGCCGGATCTCTACGCCCGGACCGACGGCGCGTTGCTGCAGAGCGCCATCCTCAATCTCTGCATCAACGCCCGAGACGCCATGCCCGGTGGCGGCAGCCTCACCGTTGCCGCCGCACCGGCTCGGGTGGACGGCGGGTTGGCCGAGACATTGTCGCTGCCCGCCGGTGAGTACGCCCGGATCGTCGTCGCGGACACGGGTGTGGGCATCGATGAGCAGCATCTGGCCCGCGTGGTCGAGCCGTTCTTCACCACCAAGCCCGCCGGCAAGGGCACGGGGCTGGGTCTGAGCATGGTGTACGGCCTGGCCAAGCAGTCCGGGGGCGCCCTGCACCTGCGTTCCCAGCGCGGCCGGGGCACCCGGGCGGAGATCTATCTGCCGCTGGGGCACCCGGCGGAAAGTCCGGCTGCTCCCGAGGCGGCGGCCGCGGACCCTCCCGCTCCGGCGGAACCGCCGCCGGCCGCGGCGGCGCGGCACCTGCTGGTGGTGGAGGACAACGAGCTGCTGTCGTCCATGCTGTCCCGCATCCTGCAGGGGGCCGGTTATCGGGTGACGGTGTGCGAGGCGGCGGAGCCGGCCCTGCAGATGGTCGAGGGCGGAGAGGAGATCGCCCTGGTAATCACCGACATTCAGCTCGGTGCGGGGATGGACGGATGGGCTCTGGCGGAACGCCTCGCGAGCTGTGCGCCGGGTCTGCCGGTGCTGACCATGTCCGGGTTCGCTCCCGCGGATCCGGACGCCGAACCCGGTGCCTGGCGCGCGCCCATGCTGCGCAAGCCCTTCCGCCCGCGGGAGATTCTGGCGCTGATCGACGAGCTCCTGTCCTAGCCCGTCTGGCCGCCCTGACTCTCGCCCTGGCCCGCGCCTTGGACGCGGCCCGCGCTTCGGAGCAGGCGAAGGGCCAGCACGCCCACCAGGGTCACCCCCGCGAGCAGCAGCGACCAGAGCAGGATGGTTTTCCAGTCGATGGCCCGAGCCGGAGGCTCCAGCCGTTGCGGCCCGCCGAGCATGCGCGGCGCGTCCAGGGAAGCGGCGGGAAGCGTCGAGGACAGCTCCGAGCCCAGTCGCGCCGCCAGATCCTCCAGAGGCCAGCTGCGAGGCTCGCTCCCCGCCCGACCGTAGGCCAGCACGTAGGGACTGCGGCCGCTCACGAACAACAGCTCGTGGGGCAGCCAGCCGATCTCCAGGGTGGGAGCTCCGGTGCCGCCGTCGTGCCGCTCCAGCCGCCAGTAGCGGTGGCCGGTGGGGTGGAGCGCCGCCGGATCCGACGTCACCGTCGCCTCCCCCGCGCTGGCGTTCGGCAGCGGCACCCGGTAAAAGCTGTAGCGGCCGTGATCCTGCCAGGGACGGGTCGGGTCGGCGCGGGAGAGCAGGCGGACATCCAACAGATAGCTCTCCTCCGGCCGCGACGCGCGCACCCGGTCCGCGGGGAAGTGTCCGCCCGCGTCGAATTCGTAGCCCCCGTCCCTGGGCCGTGGCGACAACGTCTTCCAGTGCCGCTCCAGCGGGCCCGGCGAGCGACCGCGAGCCTCCGCCGCGGTCAGCACCGGGAGCCTGCCCGGGTCGACCTGGGAGAGGCGCAGGTAGCGGGCTCGGGTCTCCGGTACGCTCAGCCGGTTCACTACCACCCGTTCGTCGCCGGCGGTGAGGCTCGCGACAGTGGCGGATGCGGTGAGCGTGCGCCACCGATCGAGATCGTCGCTGGCCTCCAGGTGCAGTCGGGCGACGAAGCTCTCCGCCATCGACGGCCAGTGGAGGACGAGTTCGGTGACGGGGTGGGTCAGGGCACTGGCATCCAGCAGGTACACGGCGGGATGCGCCGCCGGCTTGCCCCCCCGAACCGCCACCACCGTGCCGTCGCTGCCGAGCTGGATGTCCACCGCCGTGTCTTTGCCCCGGGGTTCGGCGGAGGCCGGCAGGGGGAACAGCGGCAGCCGCTGCCACGGCGTGGGCGTCTCCCGGGGGGACCGACGCAGGGTGAAGGGTACCTCGTCGCCCGCGCTGTCGAACATCCGCAGGTCACCCAGATCCTTGCGGGTCGTCCACTCGTATACGTCCGCGGGAATCACCAGGCGCTGGATCGCGCCGCCGACCGTCGTCGTCACCGAGCGGCCGCGGGCGAAGTCCCCTGGTACTGCCCCGTGGGCGGTGCACGCCGCGGCCAGCAGACAGCCGATCAGCAGCTGCCGGCTCATGCCGGGGTCGGCCCCTGTGGCGACCGCTCCGGGTCCTTCGACTGGGCCCCCGAAGGGGGCAAAGGAGCGAAGTAGCCGATGGCCAGCATCAGCAGGCCGACGCTGATGAAGGAGGTTATGCGGGGTAGCACGTCGAGCCGCGGCAGGTCCACGCTGAAGAGCTTCACCATCACCAGACCGAGCAGGACGGCGCCGGCTATCCAGCTGGGGCGGCTGCCGCGGCGGGTGCCCAGGCCCATGAGCACAAGCGCCGCCGTGGTCCACAGAATGGAGGCGGTGGTCTGGAACGCGTCCGTGGACGCGATGGCGGTGAACGGGTAGTTGGCACCGGTGTAGAAGTGCACCGCGCGCGCGGCCGTCAGGTTGAGCCACACGAACGCCACCAGGGCGAGCGCCGTTCTGCCGCGCGAACCCCACGGGCTGCGTCGCGCCTGAACGGCCGCGGCCAGGAGCACGCCGAGCTGCGTCAGCTCCAGCGGATTCAGCAGCACCAGGTAGGGGAGGGGCCTCGGATCTGCGGGGGAAAGGCCGGAGATCAGTATCCAGCCCAGCAGGAGCACCAGCATCAGGTCGAGGCCGCGCCCGAAGTAGCTGCCGGGGTGGGCGCCGGCGGGCCAGCCGACGCGGGATCGCGTCGCCAGAGCCAGCAGCGCAGCCACAGCCGTCAAGGGCGCCGCGCCCCACGCAGCGAGCAGCCACCCGCGCCCGGGTTCCAGCCGGACCAGGAGGGCGGCCGCGGTCCAGCCGGCGATGCCTGCCACGAGCCACCAGGCGCCGATGTGCCAGATTCGCGAAAGCCGGCGCTTCGGGGAGTCCGTCAGCAGGGCGTCGCGGCTGGCCAGATGCCAGTACAGGGCGGCCAGCGCGCCCGGCCAGGCCAGCCAGCCCAGATCGCCGAACGGCGTCGCGCGGCGCCAACCGAGATCCAGGGCGGGCAGGGCCACGGCCAGCGCGGGCAGCAGCAGCAGACCGGGCGCCAGTGCTTCACGCCAGCGCAGCCGGCGGGCCAGCACGACCAGCAGGATGGTACAGAGCGCCGCGAACAGCACGGCCAGATGCTCGTTCACGTTGTCCGGAGCCACCGACCAGGGCGCGCGGAACCGCGCGATCTCGGCGAGCCCGCCGAAGCACAACCACGCCACCCCCCAGTAGAGGAACGGCCAGCGGAGAGCATGCTCCGACGGGTGCAGCGGCGGCTGGCCGATGGACAGCAGCCGTGCGCTGAACACCCCGGCCGCCGCCAGCAGGGCCGCGCCCAGGAAATTGCCGTTCGCCAGCAGCACGGCGTTGCCACCGGCTTGCCATTCGCCGCCGAACGCGATCCCGGCGGCCACCTGAAGCGCCAGTCCGGCCAGGCGCGGCATAAGCTGTCGCTGCCGCAGGCCCACCCACGCGAGGCCCGCACCTTCGAGGGCCCAGATGGCGCCGGTCCAGCGCTGGTCGTCGAAGGCGAACGGCACGGCCAGGGTGGCGAACACCACCGCGAGCGCCAGAAACGACTGCCCGAGCAGATGGCTGAAGGCGCCCCGGCGCTTCAGCCAGAGAGCCAGCAGCACGTACACCACCGCCGCCCCGAGCGCCGAGAATGCCATGCCGAAGGGGACGTCCCGCACCAGCCCCCACTGCAGCGCGAACGCGGCCATGGGAGTGCCAAACACCAGCGTCCCGTCCACCAGCCCCTTGAGGTCCGGGCCCTGCCGGCGCGCGAACAGCACGGCCACCCCCACGTAGTAGAGGAAGAACAGGATCAGGAACGGCTCCGTGGAGGCCAAGAGCTCGCTGGTGTAGTACTGGCGGCCCCAGGCGGCGCCGATGACGAAGGTGAAGACGAAGCCCGCCCAGTTGAGCCAGCGCCAGGAGCGGAACCAGGCCATGGCCAGAATGCCGGCGTTGAGCAGCGCATAGTAGGAGAACAGGACAACGTGGCTGCCGGAGCCCGTGGACATGAGGACCGGGGCCAGAAACCCGCCGCTGGTGGCGAACAGCGCCAGCGCCTCTGCACGCTGCAGCACCGCCAGCAGAGAGGAGGCGGCTACCAGCACCATCAGCGCCGCGAATGCCGAGCCCATGGGCAGCAGGTCGTAGAGTCTGGCCGCGGCAAAGATGACCAGATAGAGGATGCCCACCCCCGCCCCCTGCAGGACCAGGCCGTAGGCGTCCGCCCGGCCGCGCAGGCGCCAGCCTACGGCGGTGAGGGCCATGCCGCCCAGCGCGCTGCCGGCCAGTCGCAGCTCGATGGGAAGCAGCGCGTTCTCGTAGGCGTAGCGGAGCAGGAACGCGACGCCGAAGAACAGCACCACCACGCCGAGCCGGACCACCAGGTTGCCGGTGGTGAAGAAACGGACCGCGGCAGCGGCCATCGCCGCCACCACAGGCTGGATCTCGGAGGAGGGCGGCTGTGGCCCGGATGCCGAGCCGGGCTCGGTGACGGACGCCTCGGCATGGCCGGGCGCCGTCGTCTCGGCGGCAGCACCGGGACCCGGTGCCGGCGCGGCGCGGTGATCGGGCGCTACTTCGGCCAGCGCCTCCACCCGGGCCTGCAGCGCAGCCAGCTCACTGCGCTGCTGCCATCCGAGGGCGGCGCCGAAGCCCAGCAAGGCCCCGAAGAAAAGCCCCGCCTCGGCGGAAAGCGCGGGACCGTGGTCGGCCAGCGCGGCACCGAGCAGGCCGGCGACGATGGCGGCCACCACCGGGGGCGCCAGGCTCGAGCGCGCGCGGTGCGCGGGCGGGGCATCCGTATCAGTGGTCAAACGCGACGCTCAGTACCTGATCCAAGTGCTCGGCCAGGGTGAAGGTCATCTCGGAGCGGACCTCCTCGGGAAGCTTGGCCAGATCCGCCTCGTTGTCCCGGGGCAGTACCAGGTGGCGGAAACCCGTGCGATGCGCCGCCAGCACCTTCTCCTTGATGCCTCCCACCGGAAGCACCAGCCCCGACAGGGTGAGTTCCCCGGTCATGGCCACGTCGGCCCGGGCCGGCCGGTAGCGGTACGCGGAAACCAGAGCGGTGGCGATGGTGACGCCGGCCGACGGACCGTCCTTGGGCACCGCGCCCTCCGGTACGTGAACGTGCACGCCGTGCTTCTCCACCGTCTCCCGGTCGATGTCGATCTGCTCGGCGATGGTCCAGATGTAGCTGCGCGCCGCCCGGGCGGACTCCTGCATCACCTGGCCCAGGTGCCCGGTGAGGGTGATCTTGTCCTCCTTCTGGGTCAGCGCCGCTTCCACGTAGAGCACGTCTCCCCCGGTTTCCGTCCAGGCGAGGCCGGCGGCGACCCCCGGGGTCAGGGTCTCCCGGTAACGGTCGCGCTTGAATTTCTCCGGGCCCAGGAGCGCCACCAGGTCCTCGGGCTCGATGACCGACTCCACATCGTGATGCTCCACGACTTGGCGGGCGCGCTTGCGCGCGAGGCGGCCGATGACCCGCTCCAGCTCCCGCACCCCGGCCTCGCGGGTGTACCGGCGGATCATCACGTCCAGGGCCAGATCGCTGATGTCGAGCTGCCGCTCGCTCAAGCCCGCCTCCCGGCGCTGCCGGGGAATCAGGTAGCGGCGCGCGATGGCGCGCTTCTCCATGTCGCTGTAGCCGGACAGCTCCAGCACTTCCATGCGGTCGAGCAGTGGCCGGGCGATGCCCTCCAGGGTGTTGGCGGTGGTGATGAAGAACACCCCCGAGAGGTCGTAGGGCAGGTTCAGGTAGTTGTCCCGGAAGTCCTTGTTCTGGGCGGGATCGAGAATCTCCATCAGGGCGGCGGAGGGATCGCCCCGGAAATCCTGGCCGAGCTTGTCGATCTCGTCGAGCATGAGCAACGGGTTCACCACCCCCGCCCGGCGAATTCCCTGAATGATGCGGCCGGGCATGGCGCCGATGTAGGTGCGGCGGTGACCCCGCAGCTCCCCCTCGTCGTGCAGCCCGCCCAGAGAGAGGCGCTCGAACTTGCGACCCATGGCCCGGGCGATGGACTGGCCCAGCGACGTCTTCCCCACCCCGGGCGGCCCCACCAGGCAGAGGATGGGCGCGTGGGACCCCGGGTTCAGCTTCAGCACCGCGAGGGACTCGAGAATGCGCGACTTCACTTCCTCCAGGCCGTAGTGGTCCTCGTCCAGCACCTGCTGGGCGTGCTCCAGATCGAGCTGATCCTCGGTGCGCTGATGCCAGGGCAGCTCCGCCACCAGCTCCAGGTAGGCCCGAGCCACCTGATAATCCGCCGCGTTCACCGACATCCGGGACAGCCGCCGGAGCTCCCGGTCCACCTCCTTCTGCACGGGCTCGGGAAGCTCTGCCTGATCGAGCTGCTCCTTGAGCTCGCGGATGTCCTCCTCGTCCTCCCCTTCGCCCAGAGCCTGCTCGATGGCTCGTTTCTGCTGGCGCAGCATGTGCTCGCGCTGCTGGGACTCCATGTCCTGCCGGGCCTGCTCGGCGATCTGGCGGCGCAGCTCGGTGACCTTCAACTCGTGGCGCAGGACCTTGTGCATCTCTTCCATGAGCGCGCGGGTGGTGTCGCACTCCAGGATTTCCTGCTCCCGCTCGAGGTCGAGGTTGGCCAGCGAGGCGATGCGATACATCTGGGTGACGGGATCGCTCAGGGACCCCACCAGCTGGTGGTAGATCTGGGCGCCGTTCTCCTGGTCGAACATCTGGGCGATGCTCTGCGCGAGCTCCAGGTTCTCGCGCACCAGGGCTTCCACCGCGGCCGCGTCTTCGCCGAGCTCGTCCATGGAGAGCTCGGGCAGCGGTTCCGCCTCGGCCATCAGCCGGTCGCCGTCCCAGTCGGCGTCGCCCAGCCGCACGCGGCGCGTGCCCTGGACGATGATCTGGGCGCCGCGGTCGCGCTTCTCCACCCGGGTGATGGTGCACACCGTGCCCACGTCGTAGAGGCCGTCGCGCTCGGGCCGCTCGTTTTCCGGATCGCGCTGGGCCACCGTCAGCAGCTCGCGCCCCGAGTCCATGGCGGTGTTGAGGGCCGCCAGGGACATGGCGCGGCCCACCGCCAGGGGCACGATGATCTGGGGGTAGACCACCGTGTTCTTCAGGGGCAGCACCGGAAAATGCGATCGTCTCGAGGGCATGGCGATGCCTCGTGTGGATCAGGCCGTCAACTGCTGCACCCGGGCCGCCTCTTCGCGGAGCAGCTCGGGCGCGCCCAACATCTGCCGATTGTAACCGATCCGCTTGAACCAGTAGTGGAGCCCCAGCAAGTCGGTAAAGCCCATGCCGCCATGCACCTCGGTGGCGGTCTTGGCCACGAACTTGCCCACTTCCGCCAGGTGCGCCTTGGTGTGGCAGGCGGTGAGCCGCGCCTCCTCGGGCAGATGGTCCAGGGCGTGGGCCGCGTACCAGACCAGGGCCCGGCAGGGCTCGAGCTCCGCCGCCATCTCCGCGCACATGTGCTTCACCGCCTGAAACGAACCGATGGGCCGGCCGAACTGCTGCCGCTCCCCGGCGTACGCCACCGCCTGATTCAGCATGCTCTGGGCGGCCCCGAGGGTATCCGCCGCCAGCATGACGCGGGCGGCGTCGAGCACGCGCGCCAGCACCTCGGGGTCGTCGGTCAGCCGTTCGGCGGGCGTCTGGTCCAGCGTGAGTTCCCCGGTGGGGCGGGTCCGGTCCACGGTGGTGAGGTTGCGGCCGGAGAGGCCCGAAGCCCCGGCTTCCAGCAGATTCAGCCCCCGCGCCTGGTCGGCCACCAGGTAGTGGGTTGCGGGATAGCCGGCCACGAACAACGCCCTGCCGTTGAGGACGCCGCCTTCCCAGCGGACGCCGGCACCCGCGCGGGCGCCCGTCGCCCCGGCCACCGCCAGCCCCACCGTGGCCTCTCCCGCGGCGATGCGCGGGAGCAGCGGGTGATCCGCCGCGCCGGCGTAGCAGAGCGCCAGGGGCGCCGCCACCGCGCTGCCGAGAAACGGCGCCGGCGCCACGTGGTGACCCAGCGCCTCCGCCACCAGGGCCGCCTCCAGGCACGAGAGCCCGACGCCCCCGGCCGCCTCCGGGATCAGCAGTCCGGCGATGCCGAGTTCGCAGAGGCCGCGCCAGATGTCGGTGTCGTCCGACTCGTCGGCGAACCGGCGCACCCGCTCCAGGGGCACCTGGTCGGCCAGAAACCGCGTGACGCTGTCCTGCAGCAGGATCTGCTCCTGCGACAATCCGAATTCCATGCTTACCTCTCGCGCCCGAGCTTCGGTTCCCGGGGCATGCCGAGGCCCCGCTCACTGATGATGTTCTTCTGAATCTGCGAGGTCCCGCCGCCGATGATCAGCCCCAGGAAGTACATGTACTGGGTCTGCCAGCTGCCGCGGTCACGCAGGTACGGGTTGTCGCCGTAGGCGAGGCCGATCTCTCCCATGACGTCGATGGCGAGCCCTTCCAACTCGTGGCGCAACTCCGTGCCCTGGAGCTTCACCACCATGCGCGCGAGGCCGGCGTCCTGGCGGTTCACCCGCGCCGAGAGAATTCTCAGGTCGTTGCAGCGCATGGCCATCACCCGACCCTGCAGCCTCATCAGGCGGTCACGGAAGACGGGGTTCTCGATGAGCGGCCGGCCGTCCAGCGTCTCGGTCTTCATCAGCTCGATGAGCGCGTTCAGCCGTGACAGCGTGGCGTCGGGGTTGCCCAGGGAATCGCGCTCGTGACGGAGGATGGCGTTGGCGACCATCCAGCCGTCGCCGCGGTTGCCGACGATCTGGTGCTTCGGCACCCGTACGTCGGTGAAGAACACCTCGTTGAAATTGGCGGCTCCGGTCATGTCCACCAGAGGGCGGACCTCGATGCCGGGGCTGTCCATACGGAACAGCAGGAACGAGATGCCTTTGTGCTTCGGAGCGTCCAGCTCGGTGCGTACCAGACAGAAGATCCAGTCGGCGAGCTGCGCGGTGCTGGTCCAGATCTTCTGGCCGTTCACCACCCACTCCTCACCGTCGAGCTCCGCCCGGGTGGAGAGGCTGGCAAGGTCACTGCCGGCGCCCGGCTCGGAGTAGCCCTGGCACCAGACCGTCTCGCCGCGCAGGGTGGGAGGTATGAATTCCCGCTTCTGCTCCTCGGTGCCCATCTCCAGCAGGGTGGGCACCAGCATGGAGATGCCCTGACCGCCGAGGCCCTGGCTCACCTGCGCCCGGGCGAACTCCTCGGCGATGATGCGGGACTCCAGGATGTCCGGCGCGGCGCCGTATCCGCCGTACTCCTTGGGAATGGTGCGCGCGGCGTAGCCGTGCTCGATCAGCAGCCGTTGCCAGGCGAGCGTCTTCTCCGAGCGCAGACCGGCACCCTGAGGCGCGGCGTCCCTGTGGCGCTCCAGGAACTCCCTGACCTGCTCGCGGAAGGCCTCGTACTGTGGTCCGTAGGACAAATCCATGGACGTCTCCGGAAATACGAGCACGCGAGATTAGCACACGAATCAGCAATCAGCCGTCAGCTGTCGGCTTTCAGCAGGAGACACGTCGCCAGATTCCGGCGATGCGCCTCTTGCCGACAGCTGAAGGCTGACCGCCGATCGCCGATCGCCGATCGCCGATCGCTACGCCAGCCTCGGCAACTGCTCCCTCCGCACCAGATACTTCAGGCTCACGCCGCGGCTGAACCGTTCCACCTCCGCGACGATGTAGTCCGTGAGCCGCTCGGTCTCCCGGCCCAGGGAGCCGGCGATGTGGGGCGTGAGAAAAACGTTGGGCAGCTCGTAGAGCGGCGAGTCCTCGGGCAGCACCTCGGGCTCGGTGGTGTCCAGGACGGCGAACAGCCGGCCGCGGCGCAGCTCCGCTTCCAGGGCGTTGGGTTCCACCAGGGCCCCGCGGGCGGTGTTGATGAGGGTGGCGCCGTTTTTCATCAGGGCCAGCTCCTTGGCCCGCAGCATGTGCCGGGTCTCGGGCAGCAGGGGGGCGTGCAGGGAGACGACGTCGGAGCGGCTCATCAGCTCCGCCAGGGTGACCTTGGAGACCCGCATGTCCCGGGCGGCCAGGGGCGGTACGTAAGGGTCGTAGAGCAGCACGTCGAAGTCGAAGGGGCGGAGCAGCTTGATCACCAGCCTGCCGACGTGGGAGGCGCCGACGATGCCCACGGTCTTGCGGTAGTTGCCCACGTCCGCCGCTTCCCGGGTCCAGGGCGCACGGTTCTCCCGCGCCTGGGCGTAGGCGCGCTGGAGCTGAAAGACGCGCTTGTTGGCGAACAGAATCGCGGCCAGCGTGTACTCGGCCACGGGCACCGCGTTGGCGGCCACGGCGTTGGTCACCAGGATGCCGCGGCGCCACACGGCGTCGTCGAGGAAGCCTTTGACGCTGCCGGCCAGATGGGCGATGAGGCGCAGCTTGGGCATCCGTTCCACCACCGCGGCATCGATGGGCGGGCACCCCCAACTGGTCACCAGCACCTCGACCTTGGAAAGCTCCCACCCCAGGGCGTCGAGGCTTCGCATCGGCTCGCGGCTCACCAGCGATACGGCCTGATCCAGTCGCTCGATGTGCTCGTCGCGCATCAGCTCGTCGCGAACCACCGGATGCATGACGAGCGCCGTCCGCAGCTTTTTGGCCATGGTCCAGAGAATACCCCATAATCCCGGCGCCAGTTTACGTGCCGAGGAGCGTCGATGAGCGATTCCGCTGCCGATGCCATGGTGGAGACCATGGCCCGCATGCAGGAGGCCCACAATCGTCAGGTGCATGCCGAGTGGCGCACCCAGGGCTACCCTTACTATCGGGCCGTGTGGGTCGAGTGCGCGGAGCTTCTCGACCACTTCGGCTGGAAATGGTGGAAGCACCAGCAGCCGGACCCGGAGCAGGTCAAGCTGGAAGTGGTGGA
>JAWLGU010000009.1:0-81586 GCA_041690675.1 Pseudomonadales bacterium
GCGGGACGGCACGCTGCTGTATCGGGGCTTCTACGACCTGCGGGACAACACCGGCGAGCTCACCGCCACCCTGGTCAACGACGACGGCACGCTGGGTGCTGTGCAGTGGCGGGCTTCCGACCGGTTGAACCCGGAGAACATCACGCCGGCGAACAGGGTGATCGTCACCTACGACCCCACCGCCCGGTCCGGGATCGCTTTCGATCATGCCTCGCTGACGCCGGAGCAGCAGCTCATGCTGAATGCGGACGAGGTGGAGTACCTGCGTGGTGAGCGCGGCCAGGAGAACCCGCTCGGTTCCCTGCGTGAGCGGCCGGTCAGGGACGGCCTGCTCGGCGACATCGTCAACTCGAGCCCCGTGTTCGTGGGCGCGCCGCGCTCCATCAACCGTGATCAGCGGCCCTATCCGGTGGACGACCTGTACTCCGAGTTTGCCGACGCCGTGACGGATCGCACCCCGGTGGTCTACGTGGGCGCCAACGACGGCATGATGCACGGCTTCAATGCGACCACCGGTGACGAGGTGTTCGCCTACGTGCCGAACAAGATCATCGACAGCTCCCTGGGGTACCACAACCCCCTGGATCTGTTCACGTCGCCGTTCTATCAGCACCGCTATTACGTGGATCTGACGCCGCGTCTGAACGATGTCTACATGCGCGCCTCGCCCACCGCTGTGGGCAAGAGCTGGAACTCGGTTCTGGTCGGCGGCCTCGGCGCCGGCGGCAAGGGCTTCTACGCCCTGAACGTGACCGATCCGGACCTCAGGTACTCGTCGCCGGAGAATGCCCGGTCGGTGGTGCTGTGGGAGTTCACGGACGAGGACGACACGTATCCGGTGGATTCCTCCGGCAATCCCCTCGGCGGCACAGTGGGCGCAATCACCGATCCCCTGGGCGATCCGGTCAAGGATCTGGGCTACTCCCTGTCGCTGCCCGTGGTGGCCATGAGCAACGCGAGCGACGGCGGCTCCCCCGCCCAGAAGGAGTGGGTGGCCCTGTTCGGCAACGGACCCAACTCTACGTCGGGCATCGCCAAGCTGTTCGTGCTGTTCATGGATCGTGGTCTCAACGGCTGGAACGACGGTGACTTCGTCAAGCTCGATACCGGCTTCGGCGTTCCCGTGCCGCCCCATCCGCTGGCGGGCTTCCCCAACGGGCTCGGCAGCCCGGCGGCGGTGGATGTGGATCTGAACGGCACCGTGGACCGGGTCTATGCCGGCGATCGTCTGGGCAATCTGTTCCGCTTCGACCTGTCGAATGCGGATCCAGACAACTGGTCCGTCACCCGGGTGTTCACGGCCACCTACCCCACGGGGGGCGGCGATAGCACGATTCAGCCGATACTCACTCAGCCGCTGGTGGTCAAGCACCCGACGGAGCAGGGCTTCCTGGTGATCTTCGGCACCGGCAGCTATCTGACGCGGGACGATGCCAACAGCGAGGACATTCAATCCATCTACGCCATCTGGGACCGTGGCGAGAGCTCGCCGGCCACGGCCCTGGACGGCACCCGGGAGTTGCGTCTGGTGGAGCAGACCATCACCAACGTGGTGGACGGCAGCTTCACACCGCCGGTGGTTCGCCGGATCGTCAGCGACAATCCCGTGAACTACCAGCTCGAGGGGGCGGAGCCCGGCACCTACGGCTGGTACATCGATCTCGACATGGAGCGGGCGGAAGGCGACACCGCGGGCCGGGCGCCCCCCGAGGCACAGTTCCCGGGCGAGAAGGCCATTCGCCGGCTGCTGTTCCGGGATGGCACCATCATCACCACCACGGTGCTGCCGAGCCTGGACGAGTTCTCCTGCTTCGGCACGCGGCCCGGCTCGATACTGGTGTTCGATGCCGTCACGGGGGGCGATGCCCAGCGTCCGGTGGTGGACTTCAACAACGACGGTGTCGTGGACAACAACGACCTGGTGAACGTTGACGGCGAGGCCTACGCCGGCGGCATCCTGTTCAACCAGTCGGATCTGGATGGGGCGCTGGTGGACCTGTCGACCCTGGGCGGGGAAGGAGACACCGACTTCCTGTTCGTCAGCGGCGGCAACGAGACCCGCTCGTACCGGATCGAGGACGTGAACGACAACCGCACCGGCCGGCTCTCCTGGCGAGAGCTGGACGACTAATCGAGGAGGTTCGCCATGAGATTCGTGAAGTGGTTGATGGTGCTCGTGGCGAGCGGCTGCCTGTGGAGCCAGGCGGCCGCTCAAACCGGGGCGGATCATCCGCTGGGCAGCCATGCCGGGGTGATCGAATCGCTCGACTTCGGTGACGCCAGCATGGTGGTGAGCGGCCTGCTCTACGAGGTGCCCGTGGACGTTCAGGTGGAGATCGGCGGCAGCTACGGCGCCTTCACCATGCTGACGCCCGGCATGCGCATCCGCTTCGACTACCTGAGCGTCTCTCCCAGCGAGCGGCGCATGGTCAAGATCCAGGAGCTTCCCGCCGAAGTGCAGTTGGACGAAACCTGAGGAGACGACCGCCGGGGAATCTGTGGGCGGCCGCACATACCGCTCAGGCGGCGACGGCTACCATGGGAATCGACCCCTGAAGGTGGCGGCGTGGAAAGGGATGCTGCGCGAGGTCGAGACAACCAAGCTCTCCATCGGCATGTACGTGGCCGATCTGGATCGACCCTGGCTGGAGACGCCGTTTCCGGTGCAGGGGTTCTACATTCGCTCTCACGAGGAGATCGCCCGACTCGCCGAGTTCTGCCGGTTCGTGCTGGTGGATCCGCGGCGCTTCGACCGTCGCCTCGCCGAGACCGCGCCGCGCCGGACCGAGCCGCCGCCCCGCGCCAGACCCGCCAAGGTCGTGCAACTGCCGAGGCCGCGGGTGTGCTACGAGGACGACGCCTCCGTCGAGGACGAGCTGCCGGCCGCCAGGGCGGCTTTCGATGCCAGCCAGAGCACCCTGGAAAAGCTCTGGGACGACCTTTCGGCACGGCGCCACGTGCCGTTGCGCCGGGTGCGCGCGGCCATCGACCCTCTGGTGGAGAGCATCCTGCGCAACAAGGATGCGATGGCGGCGCTGATCCGGGTGCAACGGATCGACCGGCACACCCACGAGCACTGCATGGCGCTGGCGGTCTGGGCGGCGCTCATGGGTCGGCAGCTCGGCCTGCCGCCCGACGAGGTCAAGACCCTGTCCCTCGGCTGTTCCCTGGTCGACATAGGCAAGGTCCGATTGCCGCGCGAGCTGCTCGATGGTGAGGAGCGCCTGAGCAAGGCCGAGCGGGTGCTGCTGCGTTCCCACGTGGAATTCTCTCTGGAGATGCTGGCCGAGATGGGGGATGCGGAGGAACCCGTGCGGGCCACGGTGTGCTGGCACCACGAGCGCATGGACGGCAGCGGCTATCCGGATCACCTGGCGGGCGGTGACATTCCCATGTACGCGCGTATCGCCGGGGTGGTGGACTCCTACGACGCCATGATCAGTCCGCGTCGCGCCGCGGCGGCACGTTCCTCCTTCGAGGCGTTGATGGAGCTCCAGGACCTCTGCCCCGAGAAGTACCAGACGGAGCTGGTGGAGCAGTTCGCCCAGGCCATCGGCATCTTCCCCAGCGGCTCGCTGGTGGAGCTTTCCACCGGCGAGGTCGCGGTGGTGTTCAGCCAGAACACCGGCCGGCGCCTGCGGCCCAAGGTGCTGCTGATCCTCGATGCCGAGAAGCGGCGCCGCGACCAGCTCGTCATCGTCGACCTGAAGTCGGAGAACGAGAGTGCCGTGCGCATCGCCCGGGAGCTGCCCCCGGGGGAGTACGGCGTGGACGCCAGAGAGTACTTCCTCTGAGCATGCGCAAGCCGTATCTCATCGTCGACAACGGCGCGGCAGGTTCTGCGAACGACGGATACCTGGCGGTGTGCGTGGTCTCTCTGGAAGGGGTGGGCCGGCTCACCAGCCTGTACGGCAGCGAAGCGGCGGGCGCGGCGGCCCGGGAGTACGCGGTGCGGCTGGAAGAGCTGCTGCGGGAGAACGACCAGCTCATCCCCATCAACGAGAGCAAGCACTGCCTGTTGTTCCGCGGCCTCCGCGACCGCAACCACGCGGAGCTGGCGGGGTTGAAGCTCGAGCGGCTGTTCTCCGCCTCGTTCGATCATCAGGGCACCGAGATCACCCTGCAGGTGCGTGCCGGCATCGCCTGCGGCAGGCAGAGCGAGAATGAGGCGGAGGAGCTCTTCCGCGCGGCGGAGTCGGCCCGTGAGGCAGCTCGCTCCCGGAGCATTGTTTACACCCTGGCTCACGAGTTGGATCTGACCACACTGCAGCGCGGCTGGGTCCTGAACGATCAGGTGGAGGAGGCCATTCGCGCTCACCGGCTGAAGCTCTACTACCAGCCCAAGGTGCGCGCAGCCGATCACCGGCTGGTGGGTGCCGAAGCCCTGATACGCTGGGAGCACGAGGACGGGGTGCTGACTCCGGGGCAGTTTCTGCCCCACCTCGAGTCGGACCGCATGAACGCCCTGACCCGGCATGCCATTCGTCAGTGCGTGCGCGATTTGGCCGCGGATGCCTGGATGCCGCCCCTGTCCATCAATCTGGAGCCGTACATGCTCACCGATTCGGCGCTGCTGCGCTTGATCCTGGACGAGCTGTCGCTGTGGAATGTGGATCCGGCGCGACTGGTGGTGGAGGTGACCGAGCACGGGCTCATGGGGTCCTTCGACGCCCTGTGCGAGGAGTTCCGGGAACTGCGGGAACGGGGCGTTCGTGTGGCCATCGACGACTTCGGCACGGGTCACTCGTCACTGGCCCAGTTCAAGAATCTGCCGCTGGACGAGCTGAAGATCGACCGCTCGTTCATAGCCGCCCTGGAGCAGGACGAGGCCAGCCGCTACCTCACCCGCATGATCATCGATCTCGGCCATTTCTTCGGCCTCAGCGTGGTGGCGGAAGGGGTAGAAACGCCGGAAGCGGCGCGCACCCTGGCAGAGTTTCGCTGCGACCTGCTGCAGGGATTCCACTTCGCGCCGCCGCTGCCCCTGGCGGAGTTCTCCCGCTGGGCCGCGGGCCGCACACCGCCGCCGGAGCTCGCCTAAGGACAGTCGACGTTGCGGCCGCTGGCGTTCTCCACCACCCCGTTACCGTCGTGGTCCCGGGCCACACGCACCCGGCCCTGGGCGTTGACGATGATCATGCGTGCGTAGCGAGGCTCGCCGCCCGGGGCGCAGTACAGGAAGCTGCCGTTCTGCCACTGGGTGTACCCCCGGGGCTGAAACTGCAGATAGCCGCGGTTGCGAAAGGCACGCCAGTAGATCCGCTCGCCGGCGCGCAGCGCGGGCAGCGCCGCGATGAGCGGATCCGCGCCGTCCTGCCGGCCGTTGCCGTTCTCGTCGCGGAACACGCGCGCGCCCAGATGCCAGTCGTCGCGCCCCAGGCACTCGTCGGCGCCCGGGCAGAGGGTGACCGTGCCGCGCTGGAGAATGGCTTCGGCGCGGGCCAGATGCACGGCCCCGACCAGTTGATTCATCGCCGCCGCGCCGCGCTGGCGGGCGAGCAGTTCGTCGAAGGCGGGCAGGGCCAGGGCGATCGCCAGGGCCGCCACCGTCACCGTGACCAGAAGCTCCAGGAGGGTCCATCCGCGCGCCGGCATTGCCCCATTGGGCCGCGGCGAGAGCGCGAACGTCAGCGGCGGTGGTTGCTTCGGACCGTGAGTTCCTGCGCCGTGCCCGGGTAGGCCGGCGCCCCGATCCGGGGTGGGCTCATTCCAGCGCCAGCTTCTTCAGCCGATAGCGCAGCGCCCGGAACGTGATGCCCAGGCGCTTGGCGGCCGCCGTCTTGTTCCAGCGGGTCGCCTCCAGCGCCTCGGTGATGAGGTGCCGCTCGATCTTTTCCAGGAACGATTCCAGAGATTCGTCCGCGGGCAGCTGCAGCGCCGTGGGGGACCGGGTGCGCTCCTCGAGTTCGGGGGCGCCGTCCTGGAGCAGCGGCTCCGCGTCAGGGGCTGCAGCCGGCAGAGGCGGAGGGGTCGTCCCGAGCTGGAGGTCCTCGGTGCGGATGCGTCCGCCCTCGCACAGCGTGAACGCGCGCTCCAGGACGTTTTCGAGCTCCCGGACGTTGCCGGGAAACGGATGGCTTCTCAGGACATCCATGGCCTCCGGGTCGACCACGGGCGCGTCGCCGCCGTAGTCGCGGGCCAGCCGTGCGAGGATCTGTTCCGCGAGCTCGGGGATGTCCCCCGGCCGCTCCCGCAGGCTCGGCATGGGCAGCTCGATCACGTTGAGTCGATAGTAGAGGTCCTGACGGAAGCGGCCCTCCGCCACCTCGCGGCCCAGATTCCTGTGGGTGGCGCAGAGAATTCGTACGTCGATGGCGCGCTCCTGGGCCGATCCCACGGCCCGCACCGCCTTTTCCTGAATGGCGCGCAGCAGCTTCACCTGCATGGACAGGGGCAGGTCGGCCACCTCGTCGAGGAACAGGGTGCCGCCGTCCGCGGCCTGGAACAGACCTTCCTTGTCCGCCACGGCGCCGGTGAAGCTGCCTTTCACGTGGCCGAAGAACTCGCTCTCCATGAGCTCGCTGGGGATGGCGCCACAGTTCACGGCCACGAACGGCGCCTCTGCCCGCGGGCCCTGCTCGTGGATCAGCCGGGCGGCCACCTCCTTGCCGGAGCCGGATTCCCCGCTGAGATAGATGGGCGCCTGGCTGCGGGCGAGCTTCGCGATCTGGGCCCGCAACCGCTCCATGACCTCGGAGGTGCCCACCAGTCGCGAGCGCGTCTCGCGGTGGGGCTCGTCCGATGTCTTCAGCTTGAGCGCCGAATCCACGAGCGCCCGCAGCTGCTCGAGGTCCACCGGCTTCTGCAGAAAATCGAAGGCGCCGGCCTTCAGCGCATTGATGGCCACGTCCATGCTGCCGAACGCCGTGATCACGGCCACCGGCAATTGCGGGCAGGTCTCGCCGATGAGCGTGACCAGCTCCACGCCGTTGCCGTCCGGGAGCTGCAGATCCGTGAGGCAGAGATCGAAGTCCTGCTCCTCCAGCAGACGCCGGGCGGCGGCCAGATCCGCCGCGGCGGTGGTGTCCACCCCCATGCGGCCCAGGGTGATCTCCAGCAGCTCGCGAATGTCCGGCTCGTCGTCGATCACCAGGGCGCGTTTGGAGGCACGTCTTTCGGCTTTTGCTTCCTGCATGGGCTTACGCTCCTGTCAGGCGATGATTCGGTCGGGGTGGCTGAAGGTGATCCGAAAGCAGGCACCGCCGTCCTCGTGACGATAATAGGTGAGGCGGGCCTGGTTCGCTTCGCACAGCTCCCGGGAAATGTACAGGCCGAGCCCGGTGCCCGACCGCGCGGTGGTGAAGAACGGCTCGAACAGGTTGCCCACGTCGCTGTCGGGCACCCCGCAGCCGTCGTCGATCACGTTGAGGTACGGTCTCTCCGTGTGCGGGTCGATGCCCGCTTCCAGGCGGACCCGCGGCCGCCCGGCACCCGCGCCATGCCGCGCCGCGTTGCTCACCAGGTTCGTCAGCACCTGGTCGAGGTGCCCCTTGTCCATCCGCACTTCGGTCTCCGCCGGCGTCACCTGCACGTCGATGTCCGTGTTGGTCTCGGCGCTGTCCCGAAACGTCTCGACGAACGCCTGGAGATGATCGGCCAGCACCAGGCGCACCGGAGAGGGCAGCCGGCGCCGTGAAGTTTCCAGGACGTTTTCCACCACCCCGTTCATCCGCTGGCAGTGGTCGTGGATGATTTGCGTCAGCCGCCGGTCGCCGGTGGCCAGGTCCTGGCTTTCCCGCAGGAGCTGGGCCGCATGGCTGATGGCGCCCAGGGGATTGCGGATCTCGTGGGCGATGCTGGCGGACAAACGTCCCAGGGCGGCGAGCTTGAGCTGCTGCGCTTGCTGCTGCACCTCGGCGGTGTCTTCGAGGAAGATGGTGACGTCGCCGCGGGGATCGTCGCTGCGCACCGGTGAGAAGTTGGCCCGGATTTCCGGCGTTTCCGGCCTCACCTGAAACGGCGCGGCCCGCAGCTCCGTGTCCGCGCGCCAGGCGCCGAGGTGTGCCCGCAGCACGGCGGGTAGCTCGATCAGGTCCTGGTCCGGCGACGTTCCCAGCAGCGCCCGGGCCGACTGGTTGGCCATGCGTACCCGGTCGTTCGCGTCCACCACGACGATGCCGGTGCGCATGCGCTGGATGATCTGCCGGTTAACCCGCTCCAGATCGGCCAGCTCGGCGGCCTGGGTCAGCGCGCGCAGATCGTTGTCGCGCACCCGCTGGGACAGGTATTGCAGCGCCAGCGCGGTGGCGAAGCACAGCGCCCCGAGCACCCCCGCTTGAAAATAGTCGTCGTGCAGGTCGGGCGCCGACAACGACATGTAGAACTCCTGGTAGAGCACCGCGATGGCCGCCACGGCCGCCAGCAGCAGGGCGGTTTTGCCCGTGACCAGGATCGCGCCGGCGGCGATGGAGACGAGCAGCAACAGGCCGATGCCGCTGCCGACGCCGCCGCTGGTGTACATGAGGGTGGTCAGCACGACGATGTCGTAGGCCACAAGCGCGGTGGCGATGAGCTGGGCGTTGAAGTAACGCCGCGGGACGAGCTGCAGCAGCAGCACGCTCACCAGGTTGACGCCGCAGTAGACCAGGCTGACGCGGAGAAACGCCGACGGGGTCAGCCTGCCGAGCTCGCTGCCCATGAAGCTCTGCAGAAACACCACGACCAGCCCCAGGCTCACCAGCAGCCTGTAGTAGTTGTAGACCTTCAGCAGGCTCAGATTGAGCGCGTAGCGGCGACGCTCGATTTCCTCGACGATTTCAGCGCGTTGCGCAAGCATGCAGAGCCGGAACCGGTACTCGAATCAGTATGTTAACGATAGCCGATGCGAGGTGGCAGCGGCCGGAACCAATCGAGCCTTTGCTAGCGACGTCTCACGATTCCTGGCTCTTGAGCTTGATCGGTGGGGGGATATCCGGCCGGTCCAGCAGACCCAGGGTCACCAGGTTGGTCCAGGAGCGGTCGCGATTGCGAATCTGCTCGGTCAGTACCAGGTTCCCTTCCTCGTCGAAGGCTTGGTAGTCCGGGAAGTTCAGCGCCAGCACCTGCAGCGCGTCGTTGGCGGCGTCCTCGAGGCCGAGCTTGTAGTTCGCCTCCACCAGCAGAGCCAGGGCGTCGGGCACGGCGTCGGACTTCGAGTAGTTCTCGACCACGAACCGGGCACGGTTGGCGGCAGCGACGTAGGCGCCCCGTTCCATGTAGAAGTTCGCCACGTTGAGCTCGTGGTGGCCGAGCAGGTTCAGCAGGTACAGCATGCGCTTGCGCGCGTCGGGCGCGTAGGGGCTGTCGGGAAAGCGGGAAAGCAGCTCGGTGAAATCGGCATAGGCTTCCCGGGCCGAGGTCATGTCCCGCTTGGAGAGATCGGTGGCGAACAGCCGGTCGAGGATGCCGCGGTTCTTGTTGAACGAGGCCAGCCCCTTCAGGTAATAGGCGTAGTCCACGTTGGGATGCTGCGGATGCAGGCGGATGAAGCGGTCCGCGGCGCTGCGGGCGGCGTCCGGATCGTAGCCCATGTAGTGGGCGTAGATGAGCTCGAGCTGGGCTTGCTCCGCATAGCGGCCGAAGGGGTAGCGGGCCTCCAGAAGCTCCAGGTGCTCGATGGCCTGCTGGTAATTGCCGGACCGCAGGCTGCGCTGCACGTTCCGGTAGAGATACTGCTCCGTGGCGTCCACGTCCGCTTCCGCATCAGTGTCGTCGCCGCCCCAGAAGGGAATGAGGGAGCAGCCGCCCGCCAGGGACAGGCAGAGCAACAGCGCGACGATGCGCGGCCAGGTGATTCGGGTCATTAGGTCGGTCCGCTCCGATTGATCCCGGCGATGATCCCCGGGAAACTTGGCCACTTTAATGATCTGCCACCGCCTTGCAACCGGAGTCCGCGTGTCGCCGAACCAGCGAATCAATCGAGAGGCCGCCGTGCCGGCCGAGCTGGCGGGCACGCGGGTGGATCGCGCGGCGGCGGAGCTGTTCGGCGAGTTCTCCCGGGCCCTGCTCAGCCGCTGGATTCAGGAGGGTGCCCTGCGTGTGGACGGCAGCGTGGTCAAGCCCAAGCTGAGGCTGGTGGGGGGCGAGGTGCTGGTGCTGGACGCCGAGCTGCCACCCCGGGAAGACTGGCGGAGCGCCGAAAGCGTTCCGTTCAGGGTGCTCTACGAAGACGACGACCTTCTGGTGATCGACAAACCGGCCGGCGTGGTCGTGCATCCCGGAGCGGGCAATCCCAGTGGAACCCTGGTGAACGGGCTGCTGCAGCACCGTCCGGCCCTGGCGACGCTGCCCCGGGCCGGCATCGTGCATCGGCTGGACAAGGACACCAGCGGCGTCATGCTGGTGGCCGGGTCGGTGGAAGCCCGGCAGGCCCTGGTGAAGGGGCTCGAGCGGCGCGAGGTGTCGCGTCAGTACCTGGCGGTGGTGGAGGGCGTGCTGGTGGGGGGCATGGAGATCGACAAGCCTCTGGGCCGCGATCCGCTGCGCCGCACCCGTCAGGCGGTGCGCGTGGACGGCCGGCCGGCCCTGACCCGGGTGCGGGTGCGTGCCCGCTATCGAGCCCACACCCTGGTGGAAGCGTCCCTGGAGACCGGGCGCACCCACCAGATCCGCGTGCACCTGGCGAGCGTGGGCCATCCGCTGGTGGGCGACAGCCGCTACGGGGCTCGCGGCCGCCTGCCCCGCAGCGCGGATCCGCATACGGTGGCGGTGCTCCGGGGCTTCCGCCGGCAGGCTCTGCACGCCTGGAAGCTCGGTTTCGCGCACCCGCGGACGGGGCAGGCCCTCAGCTTCCAGGCCGACGTTCCGGAGGACCTTCAGCAGCTCATGAACGCCCTGGCAGAGGACTGGGCGCATCATGAGCACTGATGCGCGCATCATGAGCATTGAGTGGGTCGAACCGCGGGCGCCGGAGTGGCCACGCCGGGCGCGGGCCCTCACCACCACGCGCCGGGGCCGCGGCCACAGCCGGGGCGCCTATGCGGCCCTGAATCTCGGCGACCACGTGGGGGACGACGCCTCGGCGGTGGCCGCCAACCGGCGAGTGCTGGTCGAGGCCACGGGCGTCGACCGGGTGCAGTGGCTGCGTCAGGTCCACGGCGTTCGCTGTGTGGAAGCCACTCTCGAGGGCGCCGCAACGGTGCCCGAGGCGGACGCTGCCTGGACGCGGGTTCCGGGGCTCGGACTGGCCGTGCTGACGGCGGATTGCGTGCCCCTGGTGCTCGCGGACCGCCAGGGAACCGTAATTGGGGTGGCGCACGGTGGCTGGCGCGGACTGGCGGGCGGCGTGGTGGAGGCTCTGATCGCCGCCCTGCCGGCGGCGCCGGGAGAGCTGATGGCCTGGCTGGGCCCGGCCATCGGGCCGGCGGCCTACGAGGTGGGCGAGGAGGTGGTGGGGGCGCTGGCGGCGCTGCCGGACGGCGAGACTCTCACGCGGCAGTGCCTGCGGCCCGGAGCGGGCGGCGGCAAAGCGTACCTGGATCTGTTCGGGCTGGCGGGCGCGCTGCTGGAACGGAGCGGTGTGGGGGTGGTGCTGACGGAGCGGCTGTGCACCTACACCGAGCCGCGCTTCTATTCCTATCGCCGGGACGCCGCCACCGGCCGCATGGCCACGCTGGCGTGGCTGGAACGTTCATGACGCACCGGCTCGGCAGCCGGCGCCCCATCAGATGGAGTCAACCCACGTCGTTGCAGTTGGCGGCCACGCCCTGCTGGGCCTCGTCGATCCGCTGCTGGCGCTCGTCCTCGGGCATGACCCGCTCCTGACCGTCCTCGCCCCGCACCCGGACCCGGCCGTGCACCGAGAGGCGCTCGAGCACCGCGCGGGCGCGCTCGCAGTTGGCCTGCTTGATCCGCGCTACCTCCTCCTGGCGGGCCTGCTCCGCCGCCTGGAGCTTGGAGAGCATCCGCTGCTGCGCCTCCGACAGCTCCGGTTCCGCGGATTCGGCGGCGGGGGTGGTGGCCGGCTCGCTCGGCCGGGCGGCGATGCGCTGACCGGTGTCCGGCCGTACCCGCTCGGCCTCCACTCCCTCGGGGGCGAGCTGGGTGTAGTTCACCACGCCGTTCTCGTCTACCCAGCGATACACCTCGGCTCCCATGAGCAGGGGCAGGGCACCGAGGACGGGAAGCAGTTTCCAGAGGCGGCGCGAGACGGGCGGGCACGAGGGCATGTGGGTGTGGTCTCCGGTCGAGTGGGCGCTGACGTCGCCTTCGATCCTAATGCCACGGCGGCGGCATTTTAGCGAGCCAGGTCGCAGTTTCGTTGACACGGCGCAGGGGAACCTCAAGAATACGCGGCTCCCCGGGGCGTGCGGATTTAAAGCGTCAGCCAAATCAACGAGTTAGGCTGCGGGCCAAGATACGCCGCCCAAGCAGAACGAGCAACAGGCGAAATCGCGACAATGGCTGAGGCACTATCCGGCGGCGACATGCTGATCCGCGCGCTCCAGGATGCCGGCGTGGAGTACGTGTTCGGGTATCCGGGCGGTGCCGCGCTGCACATCTACGACGCGATCTTCAAGCAGCAGAAGGTCGAGCACATCCTGGTACGCCACGAGCAGGCGGCCACCCACATGGCCGACGGCTACGCGCGCGCCACCGGCAAGCCGGGCGTGGTGCTGGTCACTTCCGGTCCCGGCGCCACCAACGCCATCACCGGCATCGCCACCGCATTCATGGACTCCGTGCCCATGATCGTCATCTCGGGCCAGGTCGACAACGCGCTCATCGGCACCGACGCGTTTCAGGAAACCGACATGGTGGGGGTCTCGCGGCCGGTGGTGAAGCACAGCTTCATGGTCAAGAACTGCGCCGAGATCCCGGAAGTCGTGCGCAAAGCGTTTCACATCGCCACCACCGGCCGGCCCGGGCCGGTGGTGATCGACGTGCCCAAGAACACCACGGATCCGGCGGTCACGGCGCCCTACGTGTACCCGGAAACGGTGACCATGCGCTCCTACAACCCGGCGGTGAAGGGAAACGCCCGGCAGATCCGCAAGGCGGTGGCGGTGATGCTCAACGCCAAGCGCCCGGTCATCTACGCCGGTGGCGGAGTCATCCTGGGCGACGCCGCGCCTGCGCTCACCCGCATGGCCCGCACCCTGGGCTTCCCGGTCACCACCACCCTGATGGGTCTCGGCGCCTACCCCGGGGACGACGATGCGTTCCTGGGCATGCTGGGCATGCACGGCACCTTCGAAGCCAACATGGCCATGCACCACGCTGACGTCATCGTCGCGGTGGGCGCCCGCTTCGACGACCGGGTCACCAACAACCCCCAGAAGTTCTGCACCGACGCCACCATCATCCATGTCGACGTAGATCCGGCGTCCATCTCAAAGATCATCCCGGCGGACATTCCCATCGTCGGCCAGGTGGGCAGCGTGCTGGAGGACATGGAGGCGCTGCTCGCCAGCGAGCAGGCGCGCCAGCCCGGGCTGCCGGATCAGGAAGCCCTGGCGCGCTGGTGGGAGCAGATCCGCGGCTGGCGGGCGGAGCATGGCCTGAACCACGACCGGAAGCCGGAGCCCGGCAAACCCATTCTGCCGCAGCTCGCGGTGCAGACTCTGTACCGCGTCACCGGCGGTGACGCGTTCGTCGCGAGCGACGTGGGCCAGCACCAGATGTTCGCCGCCCAGTACTACAAGTTCGCCAAGCCGCGGCGCTGGATCAACTCCGGCGGGCTCGGCACCATGGGCTTCGGCCTGCCGGCGGCCATGGGGGTGCAGTTCGCCCATCCGGACGCGGTGGTGGCCTGCGTCACCGGCGAAGGCAGCTTTATGATGAACATGCAGGAGCTGTCCACCTGCCTGCAGTACGGTCTGCCCATCAAGATCATCAACCTGAACAATCAGGCTCTGGGGATGGTCAAGCAGTGGCAGGACATGCAGTACGGGGGGCGCCACTCGCAGAGCACGTACAGCGACTCGCTGCCGGACTTCAAAACCCTGGTGGAGGCGTTCGGTCACGTGGGCTTCAAGGTGGAGCAGGCCGAGGATCTCGAAGGGGTCATGCGGGAAGCGTTCAGCGACAAGCTCAGGACGCGGACGGTGTTCGTGGACGTGTGGGTGGATGCCACGGAGCACGTCTATCCCATGGCCATCCGTGGCGGCTCCATGCGTGACATGTACCTCACCAGGTCCATGACCAGCCTGGGCGAGACGGCGGTGTTCGGGAGCGAATACTGATGCGCCACATCATCGCCGTGCTGCTGGAGAACGAGGCCGGCGCCCTGTCCCGGGTGGTGGGGCTGTTCGCCCAGCGCAACTACAACATCGAAAGCCTCACGGTGGCGCCCACGGAGGACGAGACGCTGTCGCGCCTGACGCTGGTCACCGTGGGGGACGACAGCAAGATCGAGCAGATCATCAAGCACCTCTACAAAGTCATCGAGGTGGTGAAGGTGGTGGATCTGTCCGGCTCCGATCACGTGGAGCGGGAGCTGATGCTGGTGAAGGTGCGCGCCGAGGGTGCGGCGCGGGCGGAGGTGATGCGCACCGCGGACATCTTCCGTGGCCAGATCATCGACGTCACTGCCAGTTCCTACACGGTGCAGCTTTCCGGGCCGAGCGACAAGCTCGACGCCTTCATCCGCGCCATCGGCAAAACCACGATTCTCGAGGTGGTGCGCTCCGGCGTGTCCGGCATCAGCCGCGGCGAGAAAGTGCTGGCCGGCTGACTACCCGAGCAGCCGCCACTTCCACCATTGGGCCATACCACAGAGGAAATACCCATGCAGGTCTACTACGACAAAGACGCCGACCTCTCCATCATTCAGAAGATGCGGGTTCTGGTCATCGGCTACGGCTCCCAGGGGCACGCCCACGCCAACAATCTGCGCGATTCCGGTGTGGAGAACGTGGTGGTAGGCCTGCGTGCCGGCTCCGACTCCTGGCGCAAGGCCGAGAATGCCGGGTTCAAGGTCTCCGAGGTTCCCGAGGCCGTGAAGGATGCCGACCTGATCATGATTCTCACCCCGGACGAGCATCAGCAGGCGCTGTACCGGGACCAGATCCTGCCCAACGTGAAGGAGGGCGCCACCCTGGCCTTCGCCCACGGCTTCAACATTCATTTCGGCCTGGTGGAGCCCCGCAAGGATCTCGACGTGATCATGATCGCCCCCAAGGGCCCGGGTCACACGGTGCGGGCCACCTACACCCAGGGCGGCGGGGTGCCCTCCCTCATCGCCATCTATCAGGACGCCTCCGGACAGGCGAAGAACACTGCGCTCTCCTACGCCGCGGCCAACGGCGCCGGCCGGGCCGGGATCATCGAGACCACGTTCCGGGAAGAGACGGAAACGGATCTGTTCGGCGAGCAGGCGGTGCTCTGCGGTGGCGCTGCCGCGCTGGTGCAGGCCGGGTTCGAGACGCTGGTGGAAGCGGGCTACGCGCCGGAAATGGCCTACTTCGAGTGCCTGCACGAACTGAAGCTCATCGTCGATCTCTTCTAC
This sequence comes from Pseudomonadales bacterium, assembly GCA_041690675.1. Lineage (GTDB taxonomy): Bacteria > Pseudomonadota > Gammaproteobacteria > Pseudomonadales > Azotimanducaceae > UBA7803. Next base: position 15,428 of record JAWLGU010000009.1, read on the forward strand.
GAAGGCGGCGTGGCGAACATGTGGTATTCGGTCTCCAACACCGCGGAGTACGGCGGCCTGACCCGGGGTCCCCGGCTGGTGACCGAGGAGACCAAGCGCGAGATGAAGCGCATCCTCGAGGAAATCCAGACCGGCCGCTTCGCCCGTGAGTTCGTCACCGAGAATCAGGCGGGGGCGCCCACCATCAAGGCCATGCGCCGGATCAGTCAGGCTCACCCCATCGAGCAGGTGGGCGAGAAGCTGCGTGGTATGATGCCGTGGATTCAGGAGAAGCGGCTGGTGGATCGGGAGAAGAACTGAAGCCGCGGAACGTATGGTGAATCGGGACGAAGACGGCGACGCCGACGCGTTGGCGGGCGGTGACCCGCTGCACGGCAGCGACCCGCTGCACGGCAGCGACCTGGACGAGGAGGCCGTGGATTCGGAAGGCCGCCGCCGCCGCGGGATCTACCTCGTTCCCAACCTCATCACCTCCGGCGCCATGTTCGCCGGGTTCTACGCCATCGTCGCCGGCATGAACGGCCAGTTCATTCCGGCGGCGCTGGCCATCTTCGTGGCCATGGCCCTGGACGCCGCGGACGGACGAGTGGCCCGCCTGACCCGCACGGAGAGCCGCTTCGGCGCCGAGTACGACAGCCTCTCCGACATGGTGGCGTTCGGCGTGGCGCCCGCCCTGGTGGCATTTTCCTGGACCCTGCAGCCGCTCGGCAAAATGGGCTGGGTGGCCACCTTCGTCTACATGGCCTGCGCCGCCTTGCGACTGGCTCGCTTCAACATCCAGAGCGATCTGAAATCCTTCACCGGGCTCGCCAGCCCTTCAGCGGCCGCCATCATCGCCTGCACCGTGTGGATCTGGAGCGATTCGCTGGGTGATGCGGAACCCTCGACCACCGTGTCGGTGCTCATGGCCCTGCTCACCGCCGGCATCGGTCTTCTGATGGTGTCCAATTTCAAGTACTACTCCCCCAAAGCGCTGAACGCCAAGGGGCGGGTGCCCTTCATCGTGCTGGTGGTGGTGGTGCTGGTGTTCGCCGTCATGCTGGCGGACCCGCCGCGGGTGCTGCTGGTGCTGTTCGCCGGCTACGCGCTGTCGGGCCCGGTGATGTTCGTTTGGGAGCGCGGGCGGCGGCGAGGCGACGTCTCGTCGGACAACGGGAACGGAACCGGTTCCTGACGCCGCACTCCAACAGGCCTATAGACGGGAATCCGGACGCGACGCGAGAACGGCCATGTTGATCAGAAGACCCCCGAAGATCCCGAGTTCCGAGATCACCCCCGAATCGGTGTTCCGCGCCCGGCGGCGTCTGCTCGGTGCGGCACTGGCGGTGCCGGCGGCGCTGGCGGTACCGGCGGCGCTGGCGGGCGCGCGTGCCGCGGCCGCCGGGCCGGATGGCGAGGCCGTCACGCCGGAGGACATCGTCACCAGTTACAACAACTTCTACGAGTTCGGCATGGACAAAGGGGACCCGGCCCGATACGCCGGCGAGATGACGGTGGATCCCTGGTCCGTGGAGGTGGGCGGCGAGTGCGGCAAGCCCGGATCCTATGCCTTCGAGGACGTGATCGCGGGCTTCACCCCCGAGGACCGCGTGTACCGCTTCCGCTGCGTCGAGGCCTGGTCCATGGTGGTGCCCTGGCTGGGCATTCCGCTGAAAGACATCCTCGGCCGCTTCGAGCCCAACGGCAACGCCCGGTTCGTGGAGTTCACCACCCTGTATCGCCCCAGCGAGATGCGCGGTCAGCGGGCGCTGTTCGGCAGTATCGACTGGCCGTACGTGGAAGGACTGCGCATGGACGAGGCCATGCACCCGCTCACCCTCATGGCGGTGGGCGTGTACGGCAAACCGTTGCCGAATCAGAACGGCGCGCCGTGGCGGCTGGTGGTGCCGTGGAAATACGGATTCAAGAGCATCAAATCCGTGGTGAAAATCCGCTTCACGGGGTCTCAGCCGAAGAACACGTGGAACCTGACGGCACCCCGCGAGTACGGCTTCTTCGCCAACGTGAACCCCAACGTGGATCACCCCCGCTGGAGTCAGGCCACCGAGCGGCGCCTGCCCAGCAGTCTTTTCAATCCCAACCGCCGGGAAACGCTCATGTTCAACGGTTATGCCGAGGAGGTGGGCGGCCTGTACGCCGGCATGGATCTGCGCCGTCATTTCTGACGGCGCACCCGCTGCCGTGTCGCGTTTCCTCAAGCCGGTGGTGTGGCTGATCTGCGGGGCGCCGCTGGTCTGGCTGGGGTACGCGGTGTCGGTGGAGGTCCGACATCCGGGAGCCGCACTCGGCGCCGATCCGGGTGAGGCCGTGGTCCTCTACCTGGGCGAGTGGGGGTTGCGGATGCTGCTCCTGGCCCTGGCGGTGACTCCGCTTCGACGCCGGCTGCGATGGCCGGAGCTGGCGCGGGTGCGGCGACTGGTGGGGCTGTTCGCATTCGCCTACCTGTCGCTGCACTTTGTGGCGTACCTCGGGTTCCTCGCGGAATTCGACTGGAGCCTCGTGGTCGAGGATCTCGGCGAGCGCACCTACATCACCGCCGGAGCGCTCGCGCTGCTGGCGCTGCTGCCACTGGCGGTCACCTCCACCCGAGGCTGGCAGCGGCGGCTGGGGCGGCGCTGGCGGGCGCTGCATCGGCTGGTATTCGCCGCCGCCGCCCTGGGCCTGTTGCACCTGCTGTGGCTCACCAAGGACGGCTACGGGGAAGTGCTGGCCTACCTGGTGATTTTTCTGGTACTCATGCTGGAACGACTCAGCCACTGGAGCAGACAACATGGACGATCTGGCCCGACAATCCTGCGAGCCGTGCAGCGGGGACTCTCCGGCGGTTCCTGAAAACGAGTGGCCCGTGCTGCTCGAGTCCCTGCCGGGGTGGAACGTCGTCGAGGAGGACGGCGTACCGGTCCTGACCAGGACGTTCGAGGTGAAGAACTTCGTCCGGGCCCTGGAGCTCGCCAACGCCCTCGGCGCGCTGGCCGAGCAGGAGAACCATCACCCGCGGCTGGTGGTGGAGTACGGACGCTTGACGGTGGCCTGGTGGACCCACGCGATCAACGGGCTGCATCGCAACGACTTCATCATGGCGGCGAGGGCTGAAGCAGCGATCAGCGATTAGCGGGCAGCATTGAGCTCGCTTTCCGCTCTCCGCTTTCCGCTTTCCGCTGGAGAGTGGTCGCTAGATTCAGCGCATGGCGCCTCCTGCGGATAGCGGACAGCGGACAGCGCTACTCCATCCTCTTCTTGCTTGCCGCCGCCAGCGCTGCCAGCGCCTCGACGCTGTCGTCCCAGCCGATGCACGCATCGGTGATGCTCTGGCCGTAGGTCATGGTCTCGGGGCGGCCGATTTTCTGGCTGCCTTCCACCAGATTGCTTTCCAGCATGACGCCGAAGATGCGCGGTTCCCCCTCGGCGATCTGCCCGCACACGTCGCTGCAGACCGCGAGCTGCCGACGGTGATCCTTGTTGCTGTTGGCGTGGCTCATGTCGATCATGACCCGGTTGGTCAGCCCGGCCTGCTCGAGCAGCCGGCTGGCGTAGTGGACGGAGGGGTTGTCGTAGTTGGGCTTGCCGCCGCCGCCGCGCAGGATCAGGTGGCAGTCGGGATTGCCGGCGGTGGAGAAGATGGCTGAATGCCCCCGTTTGGTCACCGAGAGGAATATGTGCGGATGGGCGGCGGAGGCGATGGCGTCCACGGCGACCTGGATGGAGCCGTCCGTGGAGTTCTTGAAGCCGACGGGGCAGGAGAGGCCGGAGGCCAGTTGCCGGTGCACCTGGCTTTCCGTGGTGCGCGCGCCGATGGCGCCCCAGCTCACCAGGTCGGCCAGGTATTGCGGCGAGATGGGGTCCAGGTACTCCGTACCGGTGCCGAGGCCACGGTCGGCGATGTCCCGCAGCAGCCCGCGGGCGAGCCGCAAGCCGGTATTGATGTCGAAGGAGTTGTCCAGGTGCGGATCGTTGATGAGGCCCTTCCAGCCCACGGTGGTGCGCGGCTTCTCGAAGTACACCCGCATGACGATGAGCAAATGCTCCCGGTGACGCTCCGCCAGCTCGTGCAGCCGCTCGGCGTATTCCAGGGCCGCTCTGGGATCGTGGATGGAACACGGGCCGATCACCACCATCAGCCGCGGGTCCCGGCCGTGCAGGATGTCGCCGATGGCTTTGCGGGTGGTGAACGTGGTTCGGGAGGCCGCGGCGGTGATGGGCAGCTCCTCGATCAGCGCCTCGGGGGCGATCACCTCTTCCATGCCGGTGATGCGGATATCGTCGGTGAGGTACTTCATGGGGCTGCTCGTGTCTCCGGAGACGGCGTTTATACGTGTACAATCGCCGCTTGGAAAGTTTCGAGGCGGAGCCTACCCGGCAATGACAGACGCGGCGCGCCGTCGGATCCTCGCCGATATGGGCATCGACGTCTGGCGACGGCGGGTGGCGGAGACCTCCGAGCCGCAGGCGGAGGCGGTGCCCCCCGCCGTGGCCGCGCACGCCGATGCGCCAGCTGAACCCCCCGTTTCGGCGCCCGCTGAAGCGGCCGCTGCCCCACGCCAGCCCTTCCGGAAACCGGTTGCCGTTCCGCAGGAGCGCTTCAGCGCCGTCGCCATCGCTGTCCCCGGAGCGGTTCTGCTGGTGGCCGATACGCCGTCGAAGGTCGAAGCGCGGTTGGCCAGGGACGTCCTCGGGGCTGCATCCGGTGCCTGGCGCGCGCGGCCGGTCAGCCGACGGTTCGACTGGCCGCCGGAGATCGGCGGCGAGAGCATCGGCAGCGATGCTCGAGCGGGCGACCGGGCGCTCGAGGCGTTCGTCGACAAGGACCTGGCCGATCACCGGGCCCGGGTGCTGCTGTGCACGGAGCCGCTGGCCGCGCGGCTGCCCGACCGCTGGCCCCATTGCCGGCGGCTGGTGATTCCGCCCCTGGGTGCCCTCGGCGGCGACGCGGGCGCCAAGAGGGCATTGTGGTCGGCCTTCGCCGCCGAACCGCAGGGCGGCAGCGAAGCCCCGGAGGAGGCCCCGTCGTGATCTCGTTTCGCGCCATGGAGCGGGCGGATCTCGATCAGGTGGTGGAGAATGAAGTTCGCGCCTACCAGTTTCCGTGGACCCGAGGGAACTTCGGTGACTGTCTCGCGGCCAAACACGAGTGCTGGGTGGTACTGCAGGACGGCGAGGTGATCGGCCACGGCATTCTCTCCGTGGCGGCAGGCGAGGCCCACCTGCTCAACGTCTGCATCCGCCGTGATCGGCAGGGCTTTGGCTTCGGCCGCGAGTTGGTGGCGCACATGCTCGGCCGTGCGCAGGTCCGCGGCGCCGACATGGTGTTCCTGGAGGTTCGGCCGTCGAACCTGGTGGCTCTGAGCCTGTACCGGTCCATGGGCTTCAACGAGATCGGTGTGCGCAAGAACTACTACCCGGCGCAGTCCGGCCATGAGGACGCCCAGGTCATGGCGCTGGACCTCCGCCATGGCCCGGCCGCAGTCCAGGTATAATCGCGCGTTTTTCGCTTCAAATTTTTCGAATCAGTCGTCTATGCAACACAAACAAGGCGTCTCCAATCGGCGGACGTTCGCCATCATTTCGCACCCGGACGCGGGCAAGACCACCATGACCGAGAAGCTGCTGCTGTTCGGCAATGCCATTGCGCTCGCCGGTACGGTGAAGGCTCGCAAATCCGACCGCCACGCCACGTCCGACTGGATGAGCATGGAGCAGGAGCGGGGCATCTCGGTGACGACCTCGGTGATGCAGTTCCCCTATCGCGACGCGGTGGTGAACCTGCTCGACACCCCGGGGCACGAGGACTTTTCCGAGGACACCTACCGCACCCTCACCGCGGTGGACTCCGCCCTGATGGTCATCGACGGCGCCAAGGGCGTGGAGCCCCGCACTATCAAGCTCATGGAGGTGTGCCGGCTGCGGGACACGCCGATCCTCACCTTCGTGAACAAGCTGGACCGGGAGATCCGCGATCCGGTGGAGCTCATGGACGAGATCGAGGACATCCTGCAGATTCAGTGCGCGCCCATGACCTGGCCCATCGGCATGGGCAGGCGCTTCAAGGGTGTCTACGACCTCTACGGCGATCGCATCGTCGGCTACCGGACCGGGCAAGGCCACCACATTCACGACTTTCCCGTCATCGAGGGACTCGACAGCGACGCCGCCCGGGCGCTGCTCGGTGACGAGTACGACGACTTCGTCGGCGAGATCGAGCTGGTGCGTGGGGCGAGCCACACCTTCGACCACGCCGATTTTCTCGGCGCTACGCTGACGCCCGTCTATTTCGGTACCGCGCTCGGCAACTTCGGCGTCCGGGAGATGCTCGACGATTTCGTCCGCTACGCTCCGCCACCCCAGGCCCGGCAGGCGGACGCCAGGACGGTGTCTCCGGCCGAGGAGACGTTCTCGGGATTCGTGTTCAAGATCCAGGCGAACATGGACCCCCGGCACCGCGATCGCATCGCGTTTCTGCGGGTGTGCTCGGGGCGCTACACCCAGGGCATGCGCATGCATCACGTCAGGCTCGGCAAGGACGTCAAGATCGCAGATGCAGTGACCTTCATGGCCGGAGACCGGGTGCGCACCGAGGAAGCGTTTCCCGGCGACGTCATCGGCCTGCACAATCACGGCACCATCCAGATCGGCGACACGTTCACGGCAGGCGAGCGGTTGAAGTTCCAGGGCATTCCCAACTTCGCGCCCGAGCTGTTCCGCCGCGTTCGGGTCAAGGACCCGCTGAAAACCAAGCAGCTCGAGAAGGGGCTCGACCAGCTTTCCGAGGAAGGCGCGAGTCAGGTGTTCAAGCCGCTGACGAAGAACGAGCTGGTGGTCGGGGCGGTCGGGGCCCTGCAGTTCGATCTCGTGGCGTACCGGTTGCGGGACGAGTACCGCGCCGATTGCGTTTACGAAGACGCCAATGTTCACACGGCCCGCTGGGTGTACTGTAGCGATCCGAAGAAGCTCGAGGAGTTCAAGAGCAAGCTGCGCGACTACCTGGCCATCGACGGTGGCGGCTACCTGACCTATCTGGCGCCGAGCCGTGCCAACCTGCAGCTCGCCATCGAGCGCTGGCCCGAAGTGGAGTTCCGCAAGACCCGCGAGCACTGATGCCCGCGGCAACGCAGGCGGGGACGGAGATGAGTGCAATCCTGGTCATCGACGACGACCCTGCCGTTCGTGAGGTGGTGCGCGAGATGCTGCGCGGCGAGGGCCACGAGGTGAGCACCGCCGACAATGGCCGACAGGCCCTGGAGGCCCTCGCCGCAGAGGTCTTCGACCTGGTCGTCACCGATCTGATCATGCCCGAGCAGGAGGGCATCGAGACCATCGCCGAGATCCGCCGCCGCGACCCTGACATTCCCATCGTCGCCATGTCCGGCGGCGGCCGCCTCGGCCCGGGCGACTACCTCGAGACGGCCCGCTTCCTCGGCGCGGATGCCACGTTGGCGAAGCCCTTCGGGCGTCAGGAGCTGATCGCCACCGTCGAAGCACTGCTGGCCCGTTAGGCTCAGCCGCTCATGTCGGAGAAGGGATCCTCCGTCGCAACCTGCACCGGCTTCGCGAAGCCGGGAATGCGGATGGCTTCGGCGGTGATCTCCAGATCCGCGCCCTCCAGCACGCCTTCGCCGAACCGGTAGATGGGCGCCATCTCGCCGCGGTCCGCGGCGGCGTCGTAGTCCAGGGCCGTCCGCTCCGTCTGCTCGAGGCGCCGGGCGTGGCCCTGCATGGCCTGCTTGCCCCAGCGGCGCTCCAGCATCTGCCGGGTTCGAGCCGGGGAGAGAAACAGCCCGGTGGCGTTGTTGCCGCCGAATCCCTTGGAATTGATGAGCGCGGCCTGCATCTGCTCCGGGTCCACCTCCAGGTGGTCGAGGGGCAGGTTCAGGTGGGAGGCGTGCACGTCGTCCGCCACGTGATCGATGGTGGTGATGCCGGGCAGCCAGCCGTGGGCCCAGAGCCCCAGCACCGCGGCGAGCTGATCGCCCCCCGCCGGGGCCATGGAATGCCCCAGGTAGGCCTTTACCGCCCCCACCGGCCAGCCCTCGATGCCGTGCACCCGGGCCAGCTCGTTCAGGATGTGGGATTCGGTGACCCGATTCTGTGGGGTGCCGGTGCCGTGCGCCTGCACGTGGGTGCCCCGGCGCAGCCCGTCCTCACCCAGCATGGCCCGCGCCAGCCCCAGGGCCTTGGCCACGGTGAGGTAGTTGCCGATGCCCGGCCCGGGAATGGACTTCTTGTAACCGTCGGCGTTGACGAAGACGTCGGGCACCGAGCCGAGGATGCGGGCTCCCAGCTCCACCGCCAGCTCGTCGTCCATGAGCACGGCGTACACGGCGCCTTCCGCCACCGTGAAACCGCAGTTGTCGGAGAATGGCCGGCAGGCGCGGCGATGGTCCGGATGATCGGTGCGGCCGTCGAGCTGCATCAGGGCTTCGTCTTCGGCCAGCGCGCCCATCGTGCGGTAGCCTTCGATGACGTCGGGCACCACGGGCGCCTCGGCGTTGCCCACCATGACCACCCGCTTGCGGCCGGCGCGGATGTCCGCGACGCCCTGACGCACGGCGTAGAGAAACGTGGCGCAGGCGCCGATGATGCCGGCGGTGCCGCCCACGGACCCCAGCACGTAGGCGTTGATGAAATCGCCCGGCATCTCGGAAAGCCCGAGCGCTACGTTCTTCGACGTGGGACGCTTGCCGAGCAGCGGGTTCTGCAGCAGGCCCCCGTAGCCGTCGCTGTCGAGCTGACCCATGGCGCTGCCCGAGTACACGGCGAACTGGTCCGGCGCCACCACCTCCTTCAGGCGCTCCAGCGCGATGCCGGTCGAACGAAGCGCGTCGGAAGCGCCGTAGACGGTGAGCTGCAGGCCGCGCGGGTGGTTGCGAGAGGGATAGAGCCTGCCTGGGTCGAAGCCGCTGGGAAGCTGTCCGGCGCTGGATACCCGGGACTTGCGGCGATCCGGGAACAGCACCTCGGCCCCCCCGGGCACCCGTACCCGCACCGTGCGCTCGTCCACGTCGCTCACCTGCCATTCCGCGGGCACGTACTCGGGCAGATGGCGCCGGGCCATGGCGAAGGTTAGAGGATCGGAGGCTTCACCCCGCAGCAGGGCATTCCTGTGGCACGTCACGCTGTCGGGGTCGAACAGCTCGATGCGGCGCACCAGGGTGTGGGCGTCGATGTAGGCTCGGGTGCCGCTGTGGTCCGGGTCGGCTTCCAGGTTCATGAGCCGGCCGAGGCTGCGATAGGTGCGGCTGCGGTCGGCCTCGCTCAGACGCTCGACAACCAGCCGCCGATAGGCGTGGTGAAAGGAAACCCGGCCTGCGGGATTCACCCCGCCGAAGCCGACGATCACCGGCAGTCGCGGGCCTGCCACGGCGCTCAGTCCCGTTCCAGGGCGACGGCGGTGGCTTCGCCGCCGCCGATGCACAGGGCCGCGATGCCTCGCTTCTTGCCGAGGGTGTTCATGGCGTGGGTCAGGGTGACCAGCAGACGGCTGCCGGTGGAACCGATGGGATGGCCCTGGGCGCAGGCACCGCCGTAGACGTTCACCCGGTCGGGATCCAGTCCCAGCTCCTGGATGGCGAGCATGGTCACCATGGCGAACGCCTCGTTGATCTCGAAGAGGTCCACGTCGTCGGCGCGCCAGCCGAGCTGGTCGAGGAGCTTGTCGATGGCGTCGATGGGCGCGAGGGTGAACTCGCTGGGGTGGCGGGAGTGGGTGGCGTGGCCGGCGATGCGGGCGAGGGGCGTCGCCCCGCCCAGGCGGTCCTCCCGGGCGACCACCAGCGCAGACGCGCCGTCGGAAATGGAACTCGAGTTGGCGGCGGTGATGGTGCCATCGGGCTTGAAGGCGGGTTTGAGGGAGGGAATGCGCTCGATCTTCGCCTTCAACGGCTGCTCGTCTTCGCTCACCATGGCGCCCGCCACCTCGATGGGGGCAATCTCCGACAGGGCGCCGGATTCCATGGCGGAGCGGGCGCGCTCCAGGGAGCGCACCGCGTACTCGTCCATGGCCTCGCGGGTGATCTGGTACGCGTCGGCGGTGCGCTGGGCGAAGGTGCCCATGGCCGCACCGGTCTCGGGGTCCTCCAGCCCGTCCAGGAACATGGCGTCCTTGAGGTCTGCGTGGCCCATACGCAGCCCGGTTCGAGCCTTGGCGATCAGGTAAGGGGCGTTGCTCATGCTCTCCATACCGCCGGCCACCACCACCTCGGCGCTGCCGGCGCGGATGAGATCGCTGGCGAGCATGGTGGCCTTCATTCCCGAGCCGCACACCTTGTTCACGGTGGTGGCGCCACAGCCATCCGGCAGCGCCGCCTGCCGCATGGCCTGCCGGGCCGGCGCCTGCTTCAGCCCGGCGCTGATCACGTTGCCCATGATCACTTCGCTGATGGCTGCGTCGTTCACCCCATCGCCCACCGCGGCCTCGGCGCGGGTGACAGCGGCGCGGATGGCGTGGGCGCCGAGCTCGGGGGCGGAGAGCGTCGCGAGCCGCCCCTGAAAGCTGCCGATGGGGGTGCGCGCGGCGCTGACGATGTAGGCCTGGCTGCTCATGGTTCGACGGTCCCGCATATGACGTGGGCGCATTCTACCCGGGCTGGCGGGTAATTCGGAGCCGCGCCCGGGTCATTGCTCCCGGAACCGGGGAATCAGCTCGACGAAGTTGCAGGGCTTGGAGCTGGCATCGAGCTGGTGATGCAGGATTTTCTCCCAGCCCGTTCGCACCGCGTTGCTCGAGCCGGGCAGGGCGAAGATCAGGGTTGCGTTAGCGAGGCCGCCGACAGCCCGGGATTGGATGGTGGACGGCCCGATCTCGTCGTAGGACACCTGGCGAAACAGCTCGCCGAAGCCGAGGATGGTCTTGTCGAACAACGGCATCAGCGCTTCCGGGGTGCTGTCCCGGCCGGTGAAGCCGGTTCCCCCGGTGGTCAGAATCACGTCCACCTCGGGCTCGGCGATCCACGCCGACACCACGGCGCGGATCCGATAGACGTCGTCGGGGACGATGGCGCGGTGGCGCAGAGCATGGCCGTCCCGCTCCAGGAGCTCGACGAGCAGATCTCCCGAACGGTCGTCCTCCAGCGTGCGGGTGTCGGACACGGTCATCACGGCACAGGCGAGCGTCCTCATGTGACGGTCTCCGCAGAATCAGTTTTTTTAGTGATATCGGCCACTTAGCCGGGTGTTGCGTTTGCGCTCCCCGAGGCGAGTGGCTAGAGTACCGGCCATCTTACACCTTGCATACGGCGGACCGTGGAAAAACAGCTCGTGGAAGGGGATCGGCTCTACCTGATCGCGGAGAGCCTGGCCAAGGATTTCTCGCTCTTCCCGACCACCGACGTCGAGGAGCCGTTGCCGGGCCTGCTCGGCGAGCGGGAGATCCTGCGCCAGCGTGACCGACTCGCGAAGCTGGATGTGGACTCCTACATCGAGGCGGTGGTGGCCCGGGCCGAGGACCCGGGGCGGGTGCCTGCCCCCGAGGTGATCCGTGAGCTCGGCCGGGTGGTGGAGGAGGAGTCGGACGGCCCTTTCTACTACGCCACCGTGGAGATGGATTTCGCCGGTCAGCCCCGCTCCATCGGCTTCATCGCCCAGAACCGGGCCGTGAAGAACGGCGTGTGGATGCCCGAGCATCACCTGGCCGCCGCCCGCCGTATCCAGATGTGCTCCCAGCGGGCGCTGCCCATCGTCTCGCTGATGGACACGCCGGGCGCCGACGCCGGCGAAGAGGCGAACCGCCAGAACCAGGCCCACAGCATCTCCCGGCTCATCGCCGAGATGAGCAACGTGGACGTGCCGAACGTGGGCATCGTCTTCGGCCTCGGCTATTCCGGCGGCGCCATTCCGCTGGCGGCCAGCAACATGATTCTCTCGGTGCGGGACGGGGTGTTCAGCACCATCCAACCCAAGGCCCTGGCGAACATCGCCCGCCGCCTGAACCTCTCCTGGCAGGAGTGCGCCAAGTACGTGGGCCTGTCCCCCTTCGAGCTCTACTGCCAGGGCAACATCGACGGCGTCATCGACTACGCCCCGGGCGAGACGGGGGAAAAGCTCGAGAACTTCCGCGCTGCCATCGTGGCGAGCCTCATGCGGGTCGAGGAGAAGGTGAAGGAGTTCGTCGCGGAGAACCCCTACATTCTCGATCACTATCGCCAGAGCCTGCAGCGCTACCTGAACCCGTCCCGCCAGTTGCAGAGCATGCAGGCGAGCGCCCTGCTGCGGGTATCGCGCAACCCCACCGAATACCTGAACGTGTTCGGCGTGGCGTTCCGCTATCTGCGTTACCTGAAGGTGCGCCAGCGCATCAAGGCCACCTCCAAATCCCAGTACGGCCGGCTGGCAGATCAGGAGTTGCCGAAAGGCGAGCTGGACGTCCGTGCCGATCTGGAGCGACGTCAGACGTTCCTGCGGTGGATGCAGGACCCGGATCGCATCGTCTACGACGACATGCTGTCGAAGGCGTGGAAGAACTACAACGAGAAGAAGCAGGCGGTGCACGACGAGCGGGGCCGCATCGCCCAGCTCATCTTCGGCGAGCCCAAGAAGAACTACGAAGACGCCCGCTCGGGTCTGGTCACCGCCGTGGGCGTGTTCCTCTACAACCGCTGGAAAGCGGACGCCATGGGCAACCTGCGGGCGCTGAAGGATTTCCTGCGCCATCACGAGGACATCCGCCAGCTGCTGCGGGTGGAGGATTTGAACGATGCCAAGGGGCTGGCCCACGCCCTGGCGGAGGACGCCAAGCTCTTGCCCAGGCTGCGGCGGCGCTTCAGCCACGAGGGCAAGAAGCTCCTGCGCAAAGCGGGCATCGAGGAAAAGTCCGAGGTGTATCTGTGCAATCAGCTCACCAATGAGCTGAATCTGGCCATCACCGGCGACTCCCTGGCGGGGGCGGTCGGTGACGATCTGGGGCCGCAGGCCCGCGCCGCCCTGGCCGCCAAGGCGTCCGACATCGCCGTCAATCGGGCGATTCTGCTGGATCGCTTCGGCGCTTTCATTGTGTCGCCCCGCACCGAGGCCACGCCGGTGCCGTTCAGTGACATGACGGTGCTGGACGTGCTCACTGCCGACGACCTGCGACGGGACTTCGTCACCGAGTGCGAGAACCTGCTGCTGTTCGATTCCGTGTACGACCAGATCATCGCCAATCTGGACAGCATCGCCGAGGAAGCGCAGGAGAAGCAGTCGCTTTCCAAGGACTCCCTGGCGCGCCTGCTGGAGACCACCTTCAGTCTGGCCGCCCAAGGTGTGACCTTCGGCCGGGTGCCCGGCGAGGGCAGCTCCGAGGAGGTGGCCGAGCGGCTGCGCGGCCAGTTCGACGACTGGTATTTGCGGGTCATGCGGCTGCCGAAGAACACGGACTTCTTCCGCTCGGTGGAAGAGTGGAAGAAGACCAGCTTCCCGCACCTGTCGGATACCTTGTTCGTCGTGGTGACTCACCTGTTCGACGTGCTGCTGTACTCCTTCATTCAATCGGAGCGCGACGGCAAGTACCAGGGCCGCATCGCGCCGAAGAACATCGGCCGCCGCAAGGATTTCTGGAACCGGCTCAACATCGCCTATCGAGACCTGCTGATCCAGAACGTGTTGCGGCGCTTCAAGAATCAGGCGGGCAGCGGCTATCAGGAGTTCGTCGACACATTCTTCAGCGATTTCGAGGAGAAGTTCGAGGAGCTGATCAGCTCCGATCCCTGCGAGTTTCCCGGTTTCCGTCATTCCATCGAGGCGGCCCTGAAGCGCGACATCGCCCCATGCGGCATCATCACCGGAATCGGCACGTTCAAGGGCGCCAACGATGGCGCCCGCGTCGGGGTGGTGATTTCCAACGTGCAGTTCCAGGCGGGTTCCTTCGACATGGCCAGCGCGGAGAAGGTTTGCCGCCTGCTGGTGGAGTGTGCGGAGCAGCATCTGCCGGTGGTGTGCTTCATGTCCTCCGGGGGCATGCAGACCAAGGAAGGGGCGGGTGCGCTGTTCTCCATGGCAGCGGTGAACGACCGCATCACCCGGTTCGTGCGCGACCACGACCTGCCGGTGATCATGTTCGGCTTCGGCGACTGTACCGGGGGCGCCCAGGCCAGCTTCGTCACCCATCCGCTGGCTCAGACCTACTACTTCTCCGGCACCAGCATGCCCTTCGCGGGTCAGATCGTGGTGCCGTCGAACCTGCCGCTGAACTCCATCCTCTCGAACTACCTGTCGCTGGTGCCCGGTTCAATGCAGGGGCTGGTGAAGCACCCGTTCCTGCCGGAGCTCGATGAGGAGCTGCGGCGCATCGACCCGGAAATCCCGGTGCCCCAGGAGACGGTGGAAGACGTGGTGCAGCGGGTGCTCTCCGGGATCTTGAGTCAGCAGCGGCCGGTGGTGGTGGCGCACCGGCCGAAGTACACCGACCGCGACCTCATCCGGCCCGTGCGCCGCACCCTGATCCACGCCCGGGGCTGCACCGCGGTCAAGCTCATCCGCATCGCCCAGAAGAACGGCATCGAGGTGGTGCTGGTGCAGTCGGACCCGGACATGGAATCCGCGGCGGTGGACATGCTCGGCAATCGCGACACCCTGGTGTGCATCGGCGGCAACACCCCAGACGAGAGTTATCTCAACGCCCAGAGCGTGCTGCGGGTTGCGGAGCACGAGGGCGTCGACTCCCTGCACCCGGGCATCGGATTCCTCTCGGAGAACGCGCAGTTCGCCGAGCTGGTGCGATCCCACGGCATCAACTTCATCGGCCCGCCCGTGCACAGCATGGACACCATGGGCAACAAGTCCAACGCCATCAACACCGCCATCCGCCTGGGCGTTCCGGTGGTGCCCGGCAGCCACGGCATTCTCACCGACGTCGAGCGGGCGGCGGCGGTGGCCGAGAACATCGGCTATCCCGTGCTCATCAAGGCGGTCCACGGCGGCGGCGGCAAGGGCATTCAGGTGGTGGAGGAGCCCTCCCAGTTCCACGAGCTGTTCCACCGGGTCACCGCCGAAGCGCGCAGCGCCTTCGGCAACGGCGACGTGTATCTCGAGAAGTACGTGACCTCGCTGCGCCACATCGAGGCCCAGCTGCTGCGCGACATTCACGGCAATACGCGGGTGCTGGGGCTTCGCGACTGCAGCGTGCAGCGCAACAAGCAGAAGGTGTTCGAGGAGTCGGACTCGACCCTGCTCACGGACGAGCTGCGCGAGCAGGTCATGACTCACACCGCTGCGCTGGCGGAGGAGGTGGGCTACGTGGGCGCCGGTACCGTGGAGTTCATCTTCGACCTGGACGCCCAGGCCGTCTACTTCATGGAGATGAATACCCGGCTGCAGGTGGAGCACCCGGTCACCGAGTGGGTGTCGGGGGTCGATATCGTCACCCAGCAGTTCCGCATCGCCTCCGGGGAGCCCATCGCGGATCTGGAGATCCGCCACAACGGCTATGCCATCGAGGCGCGGATCAACGCCGAGCGGGTGCATCTCGGCGGCAACGGCGAGCTGCTGTTCCAGCCTCACCCGGGGGAGATTCGCGAGTGCGAGTTTCCCGACGACTGCGGCGTGGAGGTCATCGCCGCCGCCGCCCCGGGCACGTTCGTCTCGCCCTACTATGACAGCATGATCGCCCAGGTCATCGTCCACGCGCCGGATCGAGCCAGCGCCATCACCAAGCTGCGTGACTACCTCGGCCGTGTGCACATCAGCGGCATCTGCACAAACATCCCGTTGCTCAAGCGCATCCTGGCCGACGACGTGTTCCGTGGCGGCGATTACGACACGGACTACCTGCCGCGCTTCCTCGAGCGCATCGACGCCGACGCCCTCATCCGCGAGATCGAGGCGTCGGGCGGGGAGCTGTCCGGCGGCATCGACAAGGACGCCATCCGCATCGACGGCAGCGACGAGCTGAAGGTGCTGGCGCCCACCACGGCTATCTTCTACGCCACGCCCACTCCCACCGAGCCCGAGTACGTGGCGGTGGGCGACCGCATCTCCGTACGCCACACCCTGGGTCAGCTTGAAGCCATGAAGATCTTCACGCCCCTGAAGCTTTCT
This sequence comes from Pseudomonadales bacterium, assembly GCA_041690675.1. Taxonomy (GTDB): domain Bacteria; phylum Pseudomonadota; class Gammaproteobacteria; order Pseudomonadales; family Azotimanducaceae; genus UBA7803. Next base: position 31,430 of record JAWLGU010000009.1, read on the forward strand.
GACTTCAACACGGAGTTCGAGCTCTACCCCGCGGACCGCGAGTACGAGGTGACGCGGATCAACATGAGCTCCGGCCAGCAGGTGAATGCGGGGGATCTGCTGTTTGTGGTGAAGGCGATATAGAAATTCGCTGTCCGCTATCCGCCTTTCGCGTTCCGCCGGAGGGCACTCGCTATGGGCTGGCGAAATGGCTCTTGCGGATAGCGGACGGCGGAAAGCGGACAGCGATTCTCAAACCATCATCCTCACCCCTTGCGCCACACACGTCCCGCCGATCGCGAGGATGATCCATCCGCTCACCCTGCGGAAGACGCCGTCTGCCAATCGGTCGAGGAGCCGGGTGCCCACGCGGGTTCCGGCGACGGCGGTGGCTACGGCCACGGCGTAGAGCCATGCCGGCACGGTGGTGCCGGCGCCCACCAGCACCCCGTAGTAGCCCAGCTTGATCAGATGCCCCAGGGTCTGGGTGATGGCCTTGCTGGCCACTACTTGATGCCGGGTGAGGCTCGAGTTCAGGTAGAACACGTCGAGCAGCGGGCCCGACGCGCCGGCCAGGAGCTGGGCTGCGGTCACCACGGTTCCGCAGGCCGTGGCGGTCGGCCAGTGGTTCATGTCCAGGGCACTCAACCGGGGCACCAGGCGCGCGGCGAAGGGCATGGTTCCCACCAGCAGGAGCACCAGACCCGGATCCGGCACCACGCTGAGCGCCGCGAACGCCGCCACGGCCGCGGCCGCGCCGAGGAGATACGGTGGCAGGACGCGCCACTGGATGTGCTCACGCAGGAACCAGGTGCGCGAGCCGTTGGAGAAGGCCTGCACGGCGCCGTGGAGCATCATCGCGGCGGAGACCGTCAGCGCCGAGACGAGCACGGCCATCAGGATCATGCCACCCGCCATGCCGAGGATCCCGGACAACACGGCGGTGGCGAAGACGCTGGCGATGATGAGGAGGTCGAGCAGCATGGCGCGGAGCATGCGTCAAGCAACTTCATGAAAAAAGCGATATCGAGGAAACGCACTTATTCCTGAACGTCGCTATTGATCGTGGTGCGCTGCGAGGCCCGAGCGGGCGACCATCTCTTCCACGGGATTCGCCACGAGGTAGTGCGTGTCGAGCCAGTTCTGCACGTTCAGGATCGCGCCGTCGTCATGTTCGCGAGGCGGAACGAACACCCGATAGGGCGCGAGACCCTCGTGGTGCCACTGCAGGGCGTAGTAGCGCGCGACGGCCTGAGCGGTGGCGGGATTGACCCGCCGTGACACTAGATAGAGCACCAGATCGTGCCAGGATGAAGACGCTCCGGAGGAGATGAACTGCTGCCGCTCCCCAGCGGTGACGAGGGCCTTCTCCGGCGATACCGGGATGTGGGGAAACGTGCGGGGAACTTCTCCGCGCTGAGTTCATCGTGTGTGGCCACGTATTAGGGTCAGGGCAACGGCCACGGATAACACCACAGCGCCTGCGATCATGGATTCGGCGATGCCGATGAACTCGGCGACGAGTGCAAGCAAGAAGCCCAGCGCGATTTCACCGGCGTTTTCGGCGAACGACAGAAACGACTGGACAGTGGCTCTCACATGGCTCGCTGCATGCTCGTTCGCCCATATGGAGCTGACGGTACGCATGACGGTCATCGCTATGCCGGTGACGGCAAGCACTCCGCCCATTGCGATCTCGGCACTTGGTGCCGCTGCGAGCAGCATCAAGCCCAGCACGCCAAATGCAACTCCCCATGCGTAGAGCCCGGCATAGCCGGTGCTCCCGGTGAGGGATCTGGTCAGGATGGCGAGCACGACAGCGCCCAGTACCAGGGCTGCAATCGACAACAGCGTCAGCCATACCAAGGGCTCTGCACCTTGCGGCAATCCCAGGTCGATCAGGTGCTTGGCGTACAGCCTGCCATATGCCTCGTCCGCCCCGTTGACCAGGAAGGTACAGAGCAGAATCAGCATCAGGATCTTGTGCGTGCGCACGCATGAGACACCGTCTCGAAGCGTCGTGCCGACCGCTCCGGGCGCATCCCCGCGGCTACGCTCGGTGACATGCGACTCCGGAAAGCCGACGGCGACCACGGCCCCGAGGATCCACATGCCGGCCCCGGCGATCACGATAGCCTGAGCAAGCCCCGCCGTTGAGCCCACGACACCGAACGCGAGGATGCCTCCAGCGGAACCGACCTGGCCCCACATCGCGCTCCGAGCCAGGACCTGGGCCGTCCTGTCCGGTTGCTTCAACTCGTCGGTCAGCCACGCGACGTCCGCGCCACTGGAGAACGTCCAGGATAGACCCCAGAGCATCTGCGTCACGATCAAGGCGGGAAACCACGTCAAGAGGCCGGTGGAGAGCATTCCCAGGCCCATGAGTCCGTGGCTGATGACGATGGACCACTTCCGGCTGTAGGTGTCGGCGATGATCCCGGTGGGAACTTCCGCAGCAAGGACCGTCAGCCCCTGTGCGGTTCCCAGAAAGACCAGTTGAAACGGGGAGAGCCGGGCCTCGGTCACCAGGTAGAGGCTGGTCGCCAGCCACCATCCATGATGTAGAAACGATCGTACGAACAGCCAAGCCGCGTAGCGATGCGCCACAGACAGGGGAGAATTCAAAGGGGATACTCCTCTGCAGCCACGGACACCCACCGGAAGCCCGGTGGTTTTCGATCACGTCTCGTGGCTGTCAGTTGAGGAGCATGGGTAGAAAGTATCCCAATGTCCGGGACGGAGTAAACCGCCGGTCATGACCGGGCGCTGTTCGTCTGCTCAGCCTGCCGGCGGCTGCCGGCGCGAAGCAGACATGCGGACCGTGGATTGGCAAACTCGATCCCGACCTCTGACGGAGTAGAGGCCATGTGGCCGAACAGCAGATTGATCGACATGCTCGGGATGGAACTGCCCATCATCCAAGCGCCGATGGCGGGGGCTTCCGGCGTAGAGATGGCCGTTGCTGTCAGTGAAGCCGGCGGCCTCGGCTCACTGCCTTGCGCGATGCTCGACCCGGCCAAGGCACGGTCGGAACTGGCTGCGATACGCCAGCGAACTGGAAAGCCTTTCAACGTCAATTTCTTCAGTCACGAGTCGCAACGTCCGGATCCGCGTAGTGAGCAAGCCTGGAAGGCGCGCCTGGCCCCGTACTACGCTGAGCTCGGACTGGACATGACGGCTTCTACGCCTTCGGCGCGCCGTTCACCATTCGATGCCGCGATGTGTGAAGTCGTGGAGGAGATCGAGCCGGAGGTAGTGAGTTTCCATTTCGGTCTGCCTGATGAATCTCTGATCGAACGGGTAAAGGCTACCGGGGCCGTGATGATCAGTGCAGCTACCACTGTCGAAGAGGCTCGATGGCTCGAAGATCACGGCTGCGACGCAATCATTGCACAAGGGTACGAAGCCGGCGGCCATCGCGGAATGTTCCTGGCTCAGGACATCGCCACACAGCCGGGGACATTCGCTCTGGTACCGCAGGTGGTCGACGCCGTGAATGTGCCGGTGATCGCGGCCGGCGCGATCGCAGACGGGCGCGGCATTGCGGCTGCATTCGCCCTCGGTGCGGCAGCAGTCCAAATCGGTACGGCTTACCTGTTGACGCCGGAGTCGCTCATCTCAGATCTACATCGAGGGGCGCTTCGCGCCGCGCGCGACGATACCACCGCATTGACCAACGTGTTTTCCGGTAGACCGGCACGAGGGATACTGAATCGAGTCATGCGCGAGGTTGGGCCGATGTCACAGCTTGCACCCGCGTTCCCAACCGCTGGCGCGGCACTTGCTCCGCTGAAGGCGGCATCAGAGAAGTCGGGCAGCAGTGACTTTTCATCGTTGTGGTCGGGGCAGGCCGCGCCGCTCGCCCGCGAGATGGACGCGGGTACGTTGACTCGGCGCCTGGCTCTCGATGCGCAAGAAGCATTTCTATCGCTCGGAAGGTGGACGAATGCGTCCAGCCACATGAACAATGAGAATATTTAATGTATGATTAATGCCCGAATGGAAGATAACTGAACGAGCCCATGCTCGAGAACCTGGATACCCTGGTCACCCTTTCCAAGACCGGCACCATGATGGAGACGGCCACGGTGCTGAAGATCTCGCAGTCGGCGGTGAGCAAGCGCATCGCCGCGCTCGAGCGCTACTACGACCGGCCCCTCATCGAGCGGCACGGCCGGCGGGTGGTGCTCACCCATCACGGCACGCGGCTGGTGGAGAAGGTCACCCCGGTGCTTTCGGAGCTGCGCGGCGTGTTCCTCGAAGACAACGCGTTGCGCCGCGGCAAGATCATCATGGGAGTCTCCGAGGCGATCCTGGCGAGCTGGGGATTCCGCCTGTTCGCCCGGGTGCAGCGGCACATGCCGGAGGTGGAGTTCACCTTCCACGCCCAGCGCTCGCCGGTGGTGCTGGATCGCATCCGCTCCGGCGAGTACATGCTGGGCATCTGCACCGGCTCGCCGGACGCGGACACCGACCTGCAGAGCGAGGTGATCCGGCGTGAGAACATGGTGATCCTGCCGTCCGGGCTCCAGCCCATCGACTATCGGGTGGGCGACGAGCTCGACGTCATCACCATCGAGTCGCGTTCCGGCGCCTGGCGCTCCATCGAAGAGGACATGCGGCGGTTGAACCTGAAGCGCCGGGTGTCCCTGGAGTCGTTCTTCTCGGTGGCGCAGATGGCGCTGGCCGGGTTCGGTCATGGGCTGGTGCCCGAAGGCGTGGCCAGAACCCTGGGCGTGGACGAGAGTCGCTGGATCAGCCTGCACGAGGCAGGGTTGCACCGCCCGGTGCGGTTCGTGGCGCGTAAGTCCATGTTCTCCCAGCCGCTGGTGCAGGATTTCTACGCAGCCGTGTCACAATGGGCGGAAAGTGTCTGAGAGGCAGCCATGGACATCGTCCTGCACCACTACCCGGCGTCCCTCTTCTCCGAGAAGGCGCGGGCGCTGCTCGGCTATCTGGGTCAGCGCTGGCACTCGGTGGTGATCCCCAGCATCATGCCCCGGCCACTGTTGATGCCGCTCACCGGCGGCTACCGCAAGACTCCGGTGCTGCAGATCGGCGCCAACGTCTACTGCGACACCCGGATCATCGCCCGGGCGCTGGCGCGCCATTGCGGTGACCGTGAGCTCTTCCGCGCGGGATTCGTCGCCCAGCGCGTGGCGGATTGGGCGGATACTCACCTGTTTCAGGTCACCGTGGCCCTCAACTTCGCGCCCCAGGCCGTGGGCGCCATGATGAGCGGGATTCCCGCCGAGGAAGCGGCCGCGTTCCAGAAGGATCGTGCCGAGCTGACCCGGGGCGCCGCCATCTCCAGCTTTTCCGCGGACGCCGCCGCGGCGTATCTGCGCCATCATCTCGCGGAGCTGGACGACGCGGCGGACGGAACGTTCCTGTTCGGCGAGCGGCCCACCATCGCCGACTTCTCCGTCTATCACTGCCTCTGGTTCCTGGCCAACAATCCCGTCAACGCGCCGTTGCTGGACCGCTATCCGAACGTGGGACGGTGGATGGAGCGGATGGCCGGGTTCGGTCACGGCGAGGAGGTGGCCTCCACGGGGGAAGCTGCACTGGCCATGGCCCGGGCCGCGACGCCGCAGTCGCCCGCCATCGTCGACGATTTGCCAGTCGGCTTCGCCCTGGGGCAGGAGGTGACGGTGACCCCGGTGGACTACGGGCGCATTCCGGTTTGCGGCCGGCTTGCGGCGTGGTCCCATGAGGAGGTGGTAGTGGAGCGGGAGAGCGCCGAGACGGGGCCCGTGATGGTGCACTTTCCCTCGCCCGGGTTCGAGGTGGCGGCCGCCTAGCCGGTAGCCGGGGCGGTCGTATTCAGGGCCTCCCGGCACCAGCCTACTAGCTCGGCCACCCAGTCGGGGCCGTCGTTCAGGCACGGCACCAGGGTGAAGCTCTCGCCGCCGGCGTCGAGAAACGTCTGGCGGCCGGTCATGCCGATCTCTTCCAGGGTCTCCAGATTGTCCACGACGAACGCGGGACAGGCGACCACCACGTGGCGGACGCCGTGGTGGGGCAACGACGCCAGGGTCTGATCGGTGTACGGGGTGAGCCACGGCAGCCGGCCCAGCCGCGACTGGAAGCTGACGGTAAAGCGGTCTTCCGGGATGCCGAGGGCCTGGGTCAGCAGCTCCGAGGTGCGCAGGCACTGGTGCCGATAGCAGGTGGCGTGGGCAGGGGAGCGCACCTGACAGCAGTCCGGCGACTTCAGGCAATGATTGCCCGTGGGATCGGCCCGCGTAATGTGTCGCTCCGGCAGGCCGTGATAAGACAGCAGCAGGTGGTCCCAGCGGGAGGGCAGGTGCTCGCGCACCAGGTCCGCCAGCGCGCGGATGTAGCCGGGCCGGGCGTAGAACGGCGGCAGGACGTGGAGCTTCATCCAGGTCGGCACCAGCTTCTGCACTGCGTGGACGGTGGTGCTGCAGGTGGAATCGGCGAACTGGGGGTACAGCGGCACCAGCAGCAGCTCGCGTACGTCCTGCTCTTCGAGGCGCTGCATCGCGGCGGCGAGGCTCGGGTCGCCGTAGCGCATGGCCAGCTCGCACGGTACCTCGAGGGCCTGATTCACCGCGTCAGTCAGCTTGCGGCTGTAGTGGAGCAGCGGCGAGCCGGTGCCCGGGCCGGCGTGGTCCCAAATCTTGGCGTAGGCTGCCGCGCTGCGGCGCGGCCGGAAGGGCAGGATGGCCCCCGAGACGATGGCCCGGCGCAGCGCCCAGGGCACGTCGAGGACGTAGGGATCCATGAGGAACTGGTTCAGGTACCGTCGCACGTCGCGGACGGCGCACGAAGCCGGGGTACCCAGATTGACCAGGAGAATTCCTCGAGACATTGATACGCCCTGAAAGAAGGCGATAGTATCCGCGCTCCTTCGCCATGTCATCGGGATCCCTTGGCCGTCATCATCGACTACGACGCCGGCAATCTTCGCAGTGTGCAGCGGGCCTGCCGGGAGGTGGGACTGGAGGCGGAGATCACCGCCGATCCGGAGCGCTTGCTGCGGGCGGAGCGGGTGATCTTCCCCGGCGTGGGGGCGGCCGGGGCGGCCATGCGCAGCCTCACCGCCAACGGTCTGGACGAGGCGCTGCGCGAGGTGATCCGGCGTGGCGTGCCGGTGTTCGGCATCTGTCTGGGGATGCAGATCTCCCTGGAGCGCTCGGAGGAGAACGACCAGGAAACCCTCGGCCTCATCCCCGGCCGGGTACGGCGCTTCGCCTTCGACCGCCCGGAGCTGAAGATTCCCCACATGGGCTGGAACGAGGTGCGCGTGGTCAAGCGCCACCCGCTGCTCGCCGACGTGCAGCCGGGGGACGAATTCTACTTCGTCCACGCCTACTACCCGGAGCCGGAGCACGCCGGGGACGTCTATGCCGTCACCGACTACGAGATCGACTTCGCCTGCGCCCTGGGCCGTGGCAACTACTTCGGCATGCAGTGCCATCCGGAGAAGAGCGGCCACGTGGGGCTGCGGGTGTTGAAGCGCTTTGCCGAGTGGGACGGGTCATGCTGAGCAAACGCCTCATCGCCTGCCTGGACGTGCGCGACGGCAAGCTCGCCAAGAGCGTGAAGTTCGTCGACACCAGGGACATCGGCGACCCGGTGGAGAAGGCCCGGGAGTACTACGAGGACGGTCTCGACGAGCTGGTCTTCTACGACATCACGGCGTCCAGCGACAAGCGCAGCATCATGCTGGACGTGGTGGAAGCGGTAGCGGAGCAGGTGTTCATTCCGTTGTCGGTCGGGGGCGGCGTGCGCTCGGTGGCCGACGCCACCGATCTGCGGCTGGCGGGGGCCGAGAAGATCAACGTCAACTCCGCCGCGGTTCGGCGCCCGGCGCTCATCGCCGAGTGCGCGGAGGCCATCGGCAACCAGAACGTGGTCCTTTCCATGGACATCCGCGCGGTGCCCGAGAGCGAGATCTGTCCGTCGGGATACGAGGTCGTCATCAATGGCGGGCGCACGCCCGTGGGCAAAGACGCGCTTGGTTGGGCCTTGGAGGGCGAGCGGCTCGGCGCCGGAGAGCTGGTGGTGAACTCCATCGACGCGGATGGCACCCGAGCGGGTTACGAGCTGAAGCTCACGTCCATGCTGGCGGAGGCGGTGCGCATCCCGGTGGTCGCCAGCGGCGGCGCCGGCCGGCCCGAGCATCTCTACGACGTGTTGACCGAGGGCAAGGCCGATGCGGCGCTGGTGGCATCCATGGTCCACTATGGCGATTATCGGGTGAGCGAACTGAAGCGTTACCTGCACGACCGTGGAGTGAAGATGCGGATGTCCTGGTAGATGAAAGCGATAATCCTGCACGACGACGAGCTGGTCTGGCGCGACGCGCCGGAGCCCGAGCTGGGGGCCGGTCAGGTGCGCATCGGCGTGCATGCCACGGCGGTGAACCGGGCCGATCTGGTGCAGCGGGCTGGCGGCTATCCGCCGCCTCCCGGCGCGAGTCCGATCCTGGGCCTGGAATGCGCCGGCGAGGTGCTGGAAGTGGGCGAGGGCGTGACCCGGGTGCGGCCGGGCGACGTGGTATGCGCACTGCTGGCCGGCGGCGGCTACGCCGAGCAGGTGGTGGTGCCCGCCGGTCAGGTGCTGAAGGTGCCGGCGGGATTCGATGCCGAGCGTGCTGCCGCCATTCCCGAGGTGTTCGCCACCGCGTATCTGAACCTGTATATGGAGGCGGCGCTCGCGAAGCAGGAGCGGGTGCTCATCCACGCGGGAGCCAGCGGCGTCGGCACCGCGGCCATCCAGCTCTGCAAGGCCTTCCACAATCCCTGCTTCGTCACCGCGGGCAGCGCTGACAAGGTCGGGCGATGCGTGGCGCTCGGCGCCGACGGCGGAGCCGATCGCCACGCCGGCGAATTTCAGGATGCCGTGCAGTCGTGGGCGGATGGCGGGGTGGACGTGATCCTCGACCCCGTGGGCGCCGCGTACCTGCCTCAGAACCTGCGTTGTCTCGCCACGGGCGGACGGCTGGTGCTCATCGGCCTCATGGGCGGCGCCGAGGCGCCGCTGAATCTGGGCCTGTTGATGATGAAACGGGCTCGGCTCATCGGCTCCACCTTGCGCGCCCGCCCCATCGGCGAGAAGGCGGCGGTGATGGACGCGTTGCGGGCGCGGGTGTGGCCGCTCCTGGAATCCGGCGCCGTCGTGCCGGTGATCGAGGCGGTGATGCCCATCCACGAGGCGGAGCGGGCTCACCAACTCGTCGCCAGCAACGACACCGTAGGCAAAGTGGTGTTGAAGGTGAATGCCTGATCGCGAGCGTCGACTCCCCGTGGTCGACCGCTCCGAGCCGGCGGCGCTGTCGGCGGGCGCATTCGGTTCGTGGCTGCGCGAGCTGGCGCGGTCGCGCAGCGGTGGTGCCGGCATGGCGGTGCCCTGCGGCGACTGCAACGCCTGTTGCCGGTCGTCGTACTTCATTCACGTGGAGCCGGACGAGCGCGAGACCCTGGCTCGCATTCCCCGAGAGCTGCTGTTCCCCGCCCCCGGGCTCCCCCAGGGGCACATGGTGCTCGGCTACGATGAGCGGGGGCATTGCCCAATGCTGCGCGAAGGCCGATGCACGATCTACGAGCATCGCCCGCGCACGTGCCGACGTTTCGACTGCCGCATCTTCGCGGCCAGCGGCGTGGCGGCGGGCGACGGCGGTGAAAGCCCGGTGGACCGGCAGGTGCGCCGCTGGCGATTCCAGTACTCCGCTGCCGGCGATGGGGAACGGCACGCGGCGGTAGTCGCGGCCGCCGGGTTCCTCCGGGAACACGCGGGGCAGCTCCCGGGGAACCTGCAGGCGGCGCGGCCCGCGGTCCTGGCGCTGCTCGCCATCGAGGTGCACGAGCTGTTCCTGCCCGGCGCCGCGCGCGGCCCGGAGGCCGATCTCCTCGAGGCCATTCGCGGACACCTGGGCGAGCGGCAGCCTTAATCCCCCTCGAGCTCGAAGGTCAGCTTGTGCTGAACGCCGGTCACGGCGACGGCCTGGCCATTCACGATTCGGGGTTTGTATTTGAAGCGCTCCACCGCGCGCAGTGCCGCCCGTTCGAACACGCCGCCCGGCTCAGCCCGAAGAACGCGGGGTGAGACGACGCGGCCCAGTTCGTCGATGGTGAACTCCAGCAACACGTACCCCTCGATGCCGCGCTCCTGCGCCCGCGCCGGGTAGCGGGGCGTCACCTTCACGACGGGCAAGGCCGGGCCGTCGGCGACTCCGAAGCCTCGGGGCCCGAAGTCGTCACCCATTCGGGGCGCCGTCACGGCAACGTCCGTGCCGATGGGCGTGCCGTCGGCCGTCGGTCGGGGCGGCGTCGAAGGCGGTGGCTGGGGCTTGGGCGGCTCCACCGGTGCGTCGTCCTCGACCCGCGGAGGCGTCTCCTCGATGAGAGGCAGATAGGTGAGCCTCGGTCCGGAGAACGGCTGCTCGGGAGCCGCGCCGTCGCTGCGGATCAGGTACTGCATGACGAGCACCAGGCCGACCGTCACGGCGGCGCCAAGCATCGCCGATGCGGCGGACCGCGGTGCGTGCTGAGCGAGTGCGATCATGATGATTCTCCGTTCACTGAGTTGACGCCGCCTCGGGTAGCGGCAGCTCGAACCGGTATTCCTGCCGCAGCAGCAGGTCTCTCGCCGGGAGGGATGCTCCGGCGAAGTCGTGGAGGGATGCGATCCGCAGCGCGGCTCCGTGCTCGAAGCTGGGCGAGCGGGCCAGGGCGCGCTCGACGGCGCCGCGGAAGAGCCCGCTGGGATCCGTGGACGTGATGCGTGGCAGGCTCGTGCGGATGAGGCCGAAGCGGGTGAACGTGGCCTGAAGCTCCACGATCACCATCCCCGTCAGCCCCCGTTCCAGAGCCGCGGCCGGGTAGACAGGCATCGGATCTCGTGCGCTCTCGGGTAAGGCCCGCCAGCGAGCCGAGGCCGTATCGAGCACGAAGCTGCGCACCCGTACCTGTGGCGGAGCGGGATCCGCGGGTCCGGACGAAACCAGCGGCACCACGATGGCGTCCCCGGGGATCGGAATCGGGGCAGCGATGGGTCGGGCCGCGGCACCCACCAGCAGCACCAGGATGAGCCACAGCAGCGTCCAGTGGCCGTCCGACGGGTTGAACCGGGCCGCCGGCCGCTCCAGCAGCCGGTTCGCGCGTATGGTCAGATGCGCGGAGCCGAGCAGCGCCAACCAGCGCTCGGGACCCGTATCGTGGCGCCCTCGCCAGGCTAGGCTTCTCGCCGCGTGCACCACGCCCGCCACGTAGGCGGCGCGGCTGGGAAGCGCCGCGCTGGCCCGATCGTCGCAACTCTCTTCCATGGCCTCCTCGAACCGCTGCCGCAGCGAGCGCAGCCACGGCATCCACCAGTACCAGTCGACGAGCAGGCGCACGGCGAGCAGCAGCCGGTCGTCCCGACGCTGCAAGTGGGTGATCTCGTGAGCCAGCACGGCGGTGCGGGTCTCCATGCTCCATTGCGCGGCCGCCGCCGGCAGCACCAGGGTGTAGGCACCCAACGTACTGGCACAGGCGGTGTGGCCGCAACGGAGGTGTATGGGATGCCGCAGCCCCAGGTACCGGGCGAGCCGGCGGACTTCGTGCTCGAGCCGTGGATCCGCCAACGGGGGGAGGCGTGACAGCCAACGCCGGCTGTGGGCCACCGCTGCCAGAGACCTAACCATGAGAAATACGGAGACCGCCCACCACGCGGTCAGCAACAACCAGGGCAACGGCTGGTTCAGCAGGCGGCGCAGCTCGGCTCCGGTAGCTACGGGGACGGTCCACATCCCGACGGGGGCCCACCACGGCACGATCAGTAGCACCGCGGCCGAAGCCGCCGCCAGCACCTTGCGCCGCGAGGGGTTGCGGCGATAGATCATGGGCAGCGCCGCGCTCGCCAGCAGCGAGCAGACCACCAGAGTCAACAGTGTCTGCAGCGTGAGAGGACTGCTCACGATGAACTCCTGCGACGGCGCTCTGCCCTCAGCTCGAGAAGCTTCTTCTCGATGGCGTCGAGCTCGGCCTCGCTGATGGACTGGCCATCGCGGCCGAGCAGCGACACGACGGCGTCGCCCACGGAGCCGCTGAAGAAGGTGTCCAGCAGGCGCCGCCACGCATTGCGCTGAGCGGTGGCTCGCGCCAGGGTGGGGCGGTAGAGATAGCGTTGCCCGCTCTGCTGGAACGTGACGTGCCCCTTGTCCACCAGCTTGCCGAGCAGCGCACGCACGGCGGAGTAGCTCGGGGCATCGGGTATGGAGGCCTGCACATCCGCCGCCGAGGCCTCGCCCCGGGCATAGAGCACGTCCATGATCTGGCGTTCCCGGCGGGAGAGGTGCGCATGGTCGCTTCGCACGGCGGGTTCCTCCCATGGATGCTAAATTATTAGCACATGCTGCGTTTTTAGCACCACGAGACTGAGGCTGCAACCGGAAGGGGGACTCTGGTCTAGAACGAATGGCGATAAGGGGAGCGTTGGTTACGCCGAGTGTGACCTGCTTCACAGAAGCCGGACCGGCGCGGCGGCGAGCGGGTCCGGTGGCTCGGATCGTGACGCGTTTCGCATTTCCCGCGGGTGCTTGATCCTAACTTGACATCGGATAGGTATGCCCGCTCCGGCGATGCCCCGGTTTGGTGCGGGATGAGAGAACTCGAAGGCGCTAACGCCCATGAAGCTTCTGCTGGTCGAAGACGATCGCGCTGACGCGCGGTTTCTACGCTCCTGTCTGACCCGGAGTCAGGGGACGCCGCCGGATCTCGTTCATCGGGAGTGCCTCAACGACGCCCTGGAGGCCCTCCGCGCCGACCACTTCGACGTGGTGCTGCTCGACCTGCATCTGCCGGATGCCAGCGGCGAAGCCTGCGTGCGGGCGATCCAGCAGGTGAACTCCGCCGTTCCCATCGTCGTCCTGAGCGGCGAGGACAGCGAGGAGTATGCCCTCGGCATCCTCAAACAGGGGGTGCAGGACTATCTGGTGAAGTGGGACGGGGAGGGCAAGATCATCCTCCGCGCCATTCGCTACGCCATCGAGCGCAAACGCTCGGAGCTGCGCCTGAATCACCTGGCCACCTACGATTCGCTCACCCAGATCCCCAACCGCAGTCATTTCGTTCAGTACCTCGAAAAGGCGGTGAGCCGGGCTCAGCGCACGGGCACCATGCTCGGCCTGGTGTTCCTCGACCTCGACCGATTCAAGGGAGTCAACGACACCCTGGGACATCACTTCGGTGACAAGCTGCTGGTGGCCGCTTCCAAGCGGATCGAGCAAACCGTGCGCAACGGCGACGTCATCGCGCGTATGGGGGGCGACGAGTTCGCGGTTCTGCTGGAGAGCGTTGCGGGGGTGCGCGCTGCCGAGGCGGTGGCGAGGAAGCTCGCTGCTGCGTTGTCGGAGCCCTACCTGCTCGACGGGCATCAGGTGAGCGTCACGGTGAGCATCGGGGTCACCATCTATCCCAACGACCGCGGCGACCCCGAGACCCTCATCAAGAACGCCGACATCGCCATGTACCAGGCGAAGAACGCCGGCCGCAACGGCTTCAAATTCTTCACCGAGAGCATGCACCGGGAGATCCTGCATCAGCACGAGATGGCGCAGGACATGCGGCGCGCGCTGGCGGAGGGCGAGTTCTACCTGCTGTATCAGCCCCAGTTCCGGCTCGGGGACGGCGCCATGGCCGGCGCTGAAGCGCTGGTGCGGTGGCGCCGGGCGGACGGCAGGATGATACTGCCCGGGGATTTCATCGGCATTGCCGAGGAGTACGGGCACATCATCGATCTCGGACGCTGGGTGGCGGAAGCCGCCTTCCAGCAGAGCCTCGCCTGGTGCGGCGGGAGCGCCGGGCCGGGACCCATCGCCATCAACGTCTCGCCGCGGCAGCTCCTGCACGCCACGTTCTGTGAGGATCTCGAGCAGCTCGTGCGCGCGTACGGGGTCGATCCCCGGACCATCGAGCTGGAGCTGACGGAGAGCAGTCTGGTTCAGGACGTCTGCGGTGCTCAGCGGGTGCTGACCCGCCTGAAGGATCTGGGGTTCGCCCTGGCCATCGACGACTTCGGAACCGGCCATTCCTGCCTCGACTACCTGAGGCGCTTTCCCATCGACACCTTGAAGCTCGACCGCTCCTTCGTGAAGGACATCGGCGTCAATCCCCACGGTCCGGCCATCTGCCGCGCGATTCTGTCCATGGCGGAAAGCCTGGGTCTGGACACGGTGGCCGAGGGCATCGAGAACGCCGAGCAGCTCGCCTTCCTGCTGGAGCACGGCTGCGCGCGGGGCCAGGGCTTCTACTTGAGCAGACCGCTGACTGCCGGAGACGTGGCGTTTCGGCGCCTCGCACCGGCGGCCGAACAGGAGGTTCGACATGCCTGACTACACACCGGATGATCTGCGCATCATCGCGGACGCCATTCCGTACCCCGTGATCTACATTCAGGCCGACGGTGCGGTGGGATTCACCAATCGCGCACTGCGGCGTGCCAACCGGCTGAGCGGCGACGACGTGGACGGCCGGCCGGTGGGGGATCTGCTGAGCGCCGAGGAGAGCGAAGCAGGCCGCGCCGCGTTCCTCGAGTGCCTGCGCCAGGGCCGCCGCGTGTACCGGGAAGGACACTCGGCGGTGCCGGACGCCCCCATCCGCTACTGCCGCTACGTCTACGAGCCCGTTCGCAATCGCGACGGCGCGGTGCTGGGCGTGTGCGTCACGGTGGTGGATCTCACCGACATCAAGAACGCCGAGGACGCCTTGAAGGCCAGTCACGCCGACCTGAAGCGCTCCAACCAGGATCTGGAGCAGTTCGCCTACGTAGCCTCCCACGACCTGAAGGCGCCGCTGCGTTCCATCGAGGTGCTGGTGGGCTGGCTCATGGAGGACCTGGCCGGCTACACCGAAGGCGACGTGCAGGAGAACCTGGGGCTGTTGAAGACCCGTACCGCCCGGTTGAACCGGCTGCTCGACGATCTGCTCACCTACTCCCGGGTGGGCCGCCGGGTTGGCGAGGTCGGGGAGGTGGACGTGGGCGCGCTCGTGCAGGACGTGTGGTCGATGCTGGCGGCGCCGGACGGCTTCCGCCTGGAGCTGCAGAGAGATCTGCCCACACTCACGACCTTCCGCGGACCCTTGGAGCAGGTGTTCCGCAATCTCATCGGCAACGCCATCAAGCACCATCCCGGACCCGCCGCCCGGATCACCGTCAGCGGCGAACGGTGCGACGGGCACTACCGGTTCGCTGTGGCCGACGATGGCGCCGGCATTCCTGAGGAATATCGGGAGCGCATCTATCAGATGTTCCAGACCCTGCAGCCTCGCGACGAGGTGGAGGGCAGCGGCATGGGTCTGGCCATCGTCAGCCGCGTGGTGGAGTGGCAGGGCGGACGCATCTGGCACGAGCCCGCCGCGGACGGCGCCAACGGCACCGTGTTCAGGTTCGAATGGAAAGTGGTGGATGCCGAGTCTGCGGAGTCGCTGCTGGGCGAGCGGAATCAGCCGAGGAGCCGTGCCGCATGAACAGGAAAGCCGTGAACATCCTGCTGGTGGAAGACGACAGCATCGACGCCAAAGCCTTCGTCCGGGCCATGGACAAGCTGAAGATCGCCAACCCGGTGACCGTGGCCAAGGACGGCGTGGAGGGGCTGGAGAAGCTCAAGGAGATGCCGCGCCCCAACCTGGTGATCCTGGACATCAACATGCCGCGCATGAACGGCCTGGAGATGCTGCGCCGGCTGCGCGAGGACGAGGCTCTGCGCGACACCATCGTGTTCGTGCTCACCACCTCCAACGACGACCAGGACAAGTTCGAGGCCTACAACCTCAACGTCGCCGGTTACATGCTGAAGTCCGACATGGGCAACAGCTTCATCCGCGCCGTGTCGCTGGTGGAGAACTACTGGAAGGTGGTGGAGTTCCCGGAGTCCCACTGACGTTTGGTCGGAAGGTATCGGGCTGGCCGCCGCCCCGGGTGGTCAGTCGCGTGCGCTCGACGAGGAAACGTAGCGGTACAGCATCAGCGCCAACTCGTCTTCCAGAGCGGGTGAATCCAGCAGCTCCGGGGCCATGTCCGCGACGTTGTCGATCACGGCATGCGTGGCGTGCAGCATCACCTGCGCGACCAGTCGCGGATCCCGGTCACCAAGCCGAGCATGAGACTGGAGTGCACGAACCGTGTGTTCCGCGAACTCCTCGTAGATCGCTCGGGCCTGCGGTTGCGTGACGGAGAGGGGGATGAGATTCCTCAACGCCGAGTTCAGGCGAGGGTTGCGTCGTGTGGCGTTGATCCGGGCACGCACGGTGCTGCGGATCAGCGTCTGCAGATCGTCTTGCGGTGCGCTGGCGAGCTCGGCCTGGAATCCCGACCAGCGCTCCTCGTTCCACCGCAGGTTCAGGATCGCGAAGATCGCTTCCTTGTTGGGAAAGTACTCGTAGAGGCTGCCGATACCGACGCCGGCCCGTTCGGCGATGCGGTCAGTGGTGGCCTTCTCGTACCCCCGCTGCACCAGAACCCGAGCCGCTGCTTCGAGGATGGCGTTCCAGGTCGCCTTCGCTCGCGCCTGTGTGGGCGTCTTCCGCGGCTTTCGACTGATCCGTCTGGCCATTCCTGCCGGCTCCGAAACCCGAGTACAAATCCCGAGGAATCCCTCGGATCATAACCCCTTGGAGAAGCGCGGAGAAATCACCAATGCAGCCCAGGGCGAATCAGAGGCTCGGGCGGATTCCGGGACCGAGGGGATTGCCGTTCCTCGGCAACCTGCCGCAACTGTTGCCCGACCCGTTGCCGTACGTGAAACACCTTCACGATCGGTACGGCAACGTGTTCTTTGCTCGATTCGCGGGAAACCGGAAAGTCGTCTTCCTCCTCGGGCCTGAGGCGACGGAAATGGTGCTGCAGGACAGGGCGGGGCTGTTCTCCAGTGCCGGTGGCTATGCGGATCAGAGCCGCTATCTGGGTGAGCAGGTGCTGTTGTTCCTCGACGGCGCCGAGCACCGTGCGCTGCGGCAGGTCCTGAATCCCTCCTTTCGCACCGAAAGGCTGAAGTCCTATCTACCTGCCATCAATCGACGGATCGCCCGCGCCGTGAGGAACTGGCGGCAGACCCCGCCGGCAGACCTGGCGCTCGGCATACGGGAGCTCACGCTGGCCGTGGCGATCGACGTGGTGGTCGGCGCGAAACCGGAACGGGAAATCCCGGCGCTGAACCGAAAGTTCCTCCGCGTGCTGGCGGCGATGGTCAGCCTGAATCCATTGGTGCGGTTCCGCGGAAGGCGCACCCGTGCATGGCTGGACAGGCAACTCCGGGAGCAGATCCCATCCCGTCGCGAAGCGACCGCCTTCGATCTGTTCACGATGCTGTGTCAGTGCTCGGAGGCGGGCGGTGTGCAGAGCGACGACGAGATCGTCGATAACGTCATCGGGCTTCTGGTCGCCGCCTACGAAACCACCGCGAGCACGATATCCATGATGGTCTGCGCCCTGGCGGAGCATCCGTCGTGGCAAGACCGCGTGAGGAATGAGATATCGAGATGGACCGCTCCATCGGGGCCGTCGTGGGCAGACCTCGACCACCTGCCTGAGACCGACTGGGTTCTGAAGGAAGTGCTCAGGCTGTACCCGCCAATATCCTTCATCCCCAGAAGAACTACCGGCGCCGTTCGGGTCGAAGGCCACACGATCCCAGCCGGCACGCCGGTCATCGTCTCGCCGGGATTCGTGCATCAGATGGAGTCGATCTACCCTCAGCCCACAATGTTCGATCCACGACGCTTCGCTCCGGGGCGCGTGGAAGATCGAGCTCATCGGTGCGCTTGGGTTCCCTTCGGCAAAGGCGCGCACACTTGTCTGGGGATGCAGCTCGCGCGCATGGAGACGAAGGCGTTCTTCGCGCACCTGCTCAAAGCCGTCAGGGTCGACGCAACCGGAACGCCGCCGCGCATGAAATACGTTCCGGTCCTCGGTCCGGCGGGCCCGCTGCCGGTGCGGTTCGACCCAATCTGAGGGTGCCGGAACCGGGACGGGGAACGTCAGCCGATGGAGGCGAGCTGCTGACGCAGAGTCGCGAGCGCGCTCTCGGCGTCCCGCAACTTCTGCCGCTCCGTCTCCACCACCGCCGGCGGCGCCTTGCTGACGAAGCCGGCGTTGGCGAGCTTGCCGCCGAGACGCTGCACCTCCTTCTCCTTGCGGGCAATCTCCTTCTCGAGTCGCGCCCGCTCGGCGTCCAGATCGATGAGCCCGGCGAGGGGCACCATCACCTTGAGATCGCCCACCAGGGCCAGCGCGTTGGCCGGCGGCGCGGCGTCGGCTTCCAGCCAGCCGATGGTTTCCGCCGTCGCCAGGCGCTTCACCAGCTCCTCCGTGGCCGCTGCGAGCTCGCGGTCGCGGGCGGTGCCGCCCTGCAGCAGCACGTCAACGGTCTGCCGGGGCTTGATGCCGGCTTCACCGCGGATGTTGCGCACGCCCAGCACCACGCCCTTGAGCCACTCGATGGCGGCATCCGCCTCGCGGTCGGCGGCGAACTCCGCGGCCTTTGGGTAGGGCTCCAGCATGATGGTGGGACGGCCGTTGCCGAGGAGCGGCGCCACTTCCCGCCAGACGGCCTCGGTGATGAACGGCATCACGGGATGGGCCGCCCGAAGCAGGGCCTCCAGCACCGTCAGCAAGGTGCGCCGGGTGCCCCGGAGCAGGGCCGGATCGGTATCCTCGTTCCACAGCAGGGGCTTGGTCAGCTCCAGGTACCAGTCGCAGTACTCGTGCCAGGCGAAGTCGTACAGCTCCGCCGCGTAGAGATCGAAGCGGTAGGTATCGATGGCCCGCTCGGAGACCGCCAGCAGGTGGTGGGTGCGTGAGAGGATCCACCGGTCGGCCAGGGTGAAGCGGGCTTCGCCGTCGAGCTCCGCCTCCCGGCAGTTCATCAGCACGAACCGTGCCGCGTTCCAGAGCTTGTTGCAGAAGTTGCGGTAACCCTCGATGCGGTTCAGGTCGAAGCGCACGTCGCGGCCTGTGGTGGCCAGGGCGCAGAACGTGAAGCGCAATGCGTCGGTGCCGTAGGAGGGGATGCCCTCGGGGAAGTCCTTGCGCGTCTGCTTCTCGATGCGCGGCGCCATCTGCGGCTGGGTCAGGTTTTCGGTGCGTTTGCGCACGAGCTCGTCCAACGTGACGCCGTCGATGAGGTCGAGGGGGTCGAGGCCGTTGCCCTTGGTCTTGGACATCTTCTGACCTTCCGCGTCGCGCACCAGGCCGTGGATGTAGACCTTGCGGAAGGGCACCTCGCCGGTGAACTTCAGGGTCATCATGATCATCCGCGCGACCCAGAAGAAGATGATGTCGTGACCGGTGACCAGCACGTCGGTGGGGTGGTAGAGCTCGAGCTCCGGGGTTTCCTCCGGCCAGCCCAGGGTGGCGAAGGTCCACAGCGCCGAGGAGAACCAGGTTTCCAGCACGTCCGGATCGCGGGTCAGCGCCGCGCTCTCGCCCAGGTCGTGCTTTTCACGAACCTCGGCTTCGCTGCGGCCGACGTAGACGTTGCCGGCGTCGTCGTACCAGGCGGGAATCTGGTGCCCCCACCACTGCTGGCGCGAGATGCACCAGTCCTGGATGTTGCGCATCCACGAGAAGTAGACGTTCTCGTACTGCTTCGGCACGAACTCCACGTCACCGTTCTCCACCGCGGCGATGGCGGGCTTCGCCAGCGGCTCGATGTCCACGAACCACTGCGCGGTGAGCAGCGGCTCGATGACGGCGCCGGAACGGTCGCCCCGGGGGACCATCAGCTTGTGGTCTTCGACCTTGTCCAGCAGCCCCTGGGCCTCCATATCCGCCACGACCCGCTTGCGGGCGTCGAAGCGGTCGAGGCCCCGGTAGGGCTCCGGTGCGTTGTCGTTCAGGGTGGCGTCCTCGGCGAAGACGTTGACGAGGGGCAGATCGTGACGGGTGCCCACCTCGTGGTCGTTGAAGTCGTGCGCCGGCGTGATCTTCACGCAGCCGGTACCGAAGGCGGGATCGACGTAGTCGTCGGCAATGACGGGAATCTCTCGGCCCACCAGGGGCAGGCGGACCCGCTTGCCGATCAGTCCCTGGTAGCGCTCGTCGTCGGGATGCACGGCCACCGCGGTATCGCCCAGCATGGTTTCCGGCCGGGTGGTGGCCACCACCAGGTAATCGTGGCCGTCGGCGGTGGTGGCGCCATCCAGCAGCGGGTAACGGAAGTGCCAGAGCTTGCCCTGTTCCTCGCTGTTCTCCACCTCGAGATCCGAGATGGCCGTCTTCAGCTCGGGGTCCCAGTTCACCAGGCGCTGGCCCCGATAGATCAGCCCCTCGTCATAGAGGCGGACGAACACCTCGAGCACGGCCCGGGAGAAGCCCTCGTCCATGGTGAAGCGCTCCCGGCTCCAGTCCAGCGACGAGCCCATGCGCCTGAGCTGCCGGGTGATGTTGTCGCCGGAGGTCGCCTTCCACTGCCAGACGCGCTCGACGAAGGCCTCGCGGCCGATGTCGTAACGGGTCTTGCCCTCGGCGTTGAGCTGGCGCTCCACCAGCATCTGGGTGGCGATGCCGGCGTGGTCGGTGCCCATCTGCCACAGGGTGCGGTCGCCCTTCATGCGGTGATAGCGGATCAAGGCATCCATCAGCGTGTGCTGGAACGCGTGGCCCATGTGCAGGCTGCCGGTGACGTTGGGCGGCGGTATGACGATGCAGTAGGCCGGCCCGTCACCCCTCGGAGCGAAGTAGTTGGCGGTCTCCCACTCCTCGTACAACGGCTGCTCGATGCTGTGGGGATCGAAACTATGCTCCATCCGATTCCTCGCTTGCTGATGATGGCGATGATGATGTCCGGTGCTGCTGCGCGCGGACCATGGCATCGAGCTCGGCGCCGACGGCCGCCAGCAGAGCCTTGCGCAGCTCGTCCATGCGGCTCTGCACCACCTCTTGCAGCCACCGCTGCACGGTCTCGTCGATGCGTACCTTCAGCGCCGCGTTGAGCTCGTCGGTGTGCTCCGGGGTCCAGTCGTTCTGATGCCGCTCGATGGCCGCCCGTGCCTGGTCGAGCATTTCCCGGGCCGATTGCCGCCACTCGTCGGAAAGCAGCGCCTTGAAGATCTCTTCGTTCAGACCCGGATCGGCATCTGCGGTTTCCGCGAAGTCGCCCTCGCCGGACAGGAAGGTCTCGTTGACGCTCACCCCGCCGCGCACCACGTCCTCGAGAAGCGGCACGTCGTCGTCCCGGTCCTCGGGCGGCGCATCGGCGTCCGCGGCCTGGTTCTCGTCGAGCAGGGTGCGGATGGATTCCAGGTCGCCGAGCAGACCGCTGGCGCCGCTCTTGCCGTGGTCGTCGCTCATGCGGACTCCCAGTCGTCCAGCTCGTGATGGAACAGGGGATAGCCGCGGTCGCGGTAGAACTTGTAGCGGTCGCGGCCCAGCGCGCGGTTGGCATCGACGACGATTTCCGCAACCCGCTCGAAGCGCCCGAAGAACGTCGGGATCTCCGTTGCGAGGTTGATCAGCACCCCGTCGGGGTCCGCCGGAGGGTTCCAGCCGAGCACCACGGGCGCGCGCTGAGCGGAGCCGGCGCCGAGATCCTCGTCTTCCCGGACGTGGGGCACGAAGCGGTGCTCAGGATAGTTCCACAGCAGGTCGTCCAGATCCGCGGCGGCCTCCGCACCGTCCGTGTGGATGTGGACCCGGTTGCCGTTGCCCATCGCCTTGACCGCCAGCCGACAGGCGAATCGGCAGGCGGCGTTCAGATCCACGTCCTGCAGGATGTAGAAGTCGATCCGGGTCACCCGTTCCCCTGCTGAATAAGGTAGCGGAACAGCAGCCCGACCGGCCGTCCCGTGGCGCCCTTGGCGGCCCCGCCCTGGAAGGCGCTGCCGGCGATGTCCAGGTGCGCCCATGGGTATTTCTCGGCGAACCGGGAGAGGAAGCAGGCGGCGGTGATGGAGCCGGCACCCGGGTTGCCGATGTTGGGGATGTCGGCGAAGTTGCTCTTCAGCGCCTCCTGATACTCGTCCCACAGCGGCATGCGCCAGGCGCGGTCGCCACTCCACTCGCCGGCCCGAAGCAGTGCTTCGGCGAGGGCGTCGTCCTTGGTGAACAGCCCCGATGCGTGGGCCCCCAGCGCCACGATCATGGCGCCCGTGAGGGTGGCCACGTCGATCACCGTCTTCGGCTTGAAGCGCTCCACGTACGTGAGGGCGTCACACAGCACCAGGCGGCCTTCGGCGTCGGTGTTGAGAATTTCCACGGTCTTCCCCGAGAGCGTGCGCACGATGTCGCCGGGCCGGGTGGCCTTGCCGCTCGGCATGTTCTCCGCAGCCGCCACCACGCTGATCACGTTCACGGGGAGCCGCGCCTCCGCGGCGGCCCGAACCGCGCCGAGCACCGTAGCGGCGCCGCACATGTCGAACTTCATTTCGTCCATGGTGGCCGCGGGCTTCAGACTGATGCCGCCGGTGTCGAAGGTGATGCCCTTGCCCACCAGCACCACCGGAGCATCACCTGCCTTGCCGCCCTGGTACTGAACGATGATCAACTGCCCGGGGGTGTCGCTGCCCTGGCTCACGGCCAGGAACGCACCCATGCCGAGCTCCTTCATCTTGCGCTCGTCCAGGTGGGACACCTTGACCTTGTCGAGCCGGGAGAGCTTGCGCGCCTCGCGCAGGAGGTGGCTCGGATTGCAGATGTTGGGGGGCTGATTGCCGAGATCACGGGCGAGATCCAGCCCGGTCTGCAGGGCGTTGGCTTCCCGGGTTGCGCGCTGGGCGGAGGCGCGGCCGCGGGCATCGGTGTGCAGGGCCACGGTGCGCAGGGTGATGCCGCCGTTGTCGTTGCCGGTCTTGTGCGCTGAGAAGGCGTACAGCGCGTTGGCCATGGCCGCCAGGCCGGCGGAGTACCGCCAGTAGAGATCCCGGTCGGTGACCCGGGTGGCGCCCAGGGCCCAGACCGCCGAATTGACCTTCAGGGGCTTCACCGCCTTGGCGACCGCGTCGGCGATCTTCCTGAAGTCGGCTTCGCTGACCTCGGCGTCGGCACCGCCCGCCACCACCAGCCGCTTCACGGCCGATTCCCGGGGCAGCGCCACGATCTGCACCTTGCCCGGCTTGTCGGTGAAGTCCTCGACGGCGGCGTCGAACAGCCCTTGTTGCCGGTTCTGGCGCGCCGCTTTGCGGGCCTGGTCGAGGCTGGCGATGAGGCAAGGGGTCGCGAGTTCGCTGAGCGTCCCGGTCTTGGTGGTGTACTTCATGAAGCTGCTATCCGTTGTTTCGGCGCGATTCTAATGTAAAACAATGACTTGGCATATGGCGGGTGGTTACGCCGGGGGCTTCGGGCGGTACAGCACCCGGCTCGACGACAGCAGATCGGACCAACTCCGGCGCTCCCGGTCGAAGAGCACCCACAGATAGCCGAGCCCGAGGCAGGCGAACGAGGCCAGCGCGCCGAAGAAGCGCCAGGTGGCCTGGGTGAGGGTCAGCGGGCCGCCGTCGGCGCTCTGCACCTCGAGTCGCCACGCCAGCATGCCCAGGGTCTGCCCGCGGCGAACCCAGAAGTAGGCGAAGAACGCGTACAGCTCGATGAACAGCACCGAGCGCACCGTGGCGCCGTACACCGCATCGTTGCTGATGGCCACCATGGGAAACAGGGTGAACATCCACAGCGCCAGCACGAGCAGGGTGTCGTAGAGCATGGCGCCCAGCCGCCGCAGCAGGCCCGCCGGGCGCAGGCTGGCCCGGCGCGCGCCTGTCCCGGGGGAGCCATGCTCCTCAGAAGCGGGCGAGATGGTCCGTCACCCGCACGGGCCGGCCGCAGAACTCCTCGCGGGTCATGGCCTGCAACGTGTCGATGTCCTGGCAATGCGCCCAGGCGCGGCGCTCGTCCGGCAACCGGCACACCACGTGACCGATGGAGGGTCCCTCCGGACCGTACATGACGGTGTAGCTCTCCACCGTGGCGTCGCCGTCGTACTCCATGGCCACCTCGCGGCTCGGTGTCGCATCCACCTCAGCCTGCAGGTCCTCGTGACGGAACGGCTGCTCCGGTGGCGCTGCTGCGTAGACGCCGAAGGCATGCTTGGTGAGGTAGCCGCCGTTGGCGGTGATCAGGCACTTGGAATCGCGCTGCGCCCGCAACAGCTCCACGCCGCGGGCAATGGAGTGCATGACGTAGTTGTTCAAGGGCCCGCCGGCGAAGGTCAGCCCGCCGGTGATGGTGAGCGGACGGTCGGTGTTCAGGCCGATCTCGGCCGCCGCGACCTGGACCGCGACCGGGAAGCAGCTGTAGACGTCCACCAGATCGAGATCGTCCGGGCCGACGCCGGCCAGCTCCAGCGCCCGCCGGCCAGCGATGCGAATCGCCGGAGAGCTGTAGAGATTGTTGCGGTTCGACACGTACCAGTGGTCGTGAGCGTCGGTGCCCGCCCAGGGATAGATCCACTTGTCCTCGGGAATGCCCAGCGCGCGGGCCTTGGAGACCGAACAGAGAATCAGCGCAGCCCCCTGGTCCACGTTGCTGTTGGAGTTCATGAGCTTGGGGTAAGGGAACGAGACCGGGCGGTTGCTGCTGGAGATGGTGCGAATCTCCTCGGCGGTCTTGGGCTCGCGAATCCAGGCGTGGGGATTGCCCGCCGCCACCCGGCTGAACGAGGCCCACAGCTCCGAGATGCGCACCAGGTGATCGTCGATGCTCTCGCCGTTGTGGTGGCGCAGGGCGTTCTCGAACAACGGGTAGATCTGGATGGGCTGGCCAATGCGCATGGCCTTCTCCGCCGGGTGGCGCATGTCCTTGTCGTCGCCGATGAGCCGGTCCGGGGTGCCGGGCAACGCCTGCCACTGGAGATCCACCTGCGCGCGACGCGCCTTCGCCTGGGTGTTCCCGCACTCGGCCCCGGTGATGATGATCACCTCGTGGTCGCCGCGCTGAATCTCCAGCGCGCTCTGGTTCACCACCGTCTGCACGAAGTTGCCGCCGAAGGGGGTCAGCACCGTCTCCGCCCCCGGGTTGCCGATGGCCTCGGCCACGGCCTTGGCAGGGTTCTGGTAGGGCCATATGCCGCGAATCACCCGCACCGATCCAGCCCGGTCCAGGAGGGCCGGCGCGCCGGCGTCCTGCGCGGCCTGGCGCACCGCGTCGATCATCAGCTCGATGGGCTCCTTGCCGGTCAGCGGGTCGTCGATGCGCTGCTCGAGCTGCGCGACGCCCACCAGTATCGGTGTTTCGCTCATGTGATTCGCTCCCAAGATTCCGGTTGAGGTCGGTGTGAATGCGTCGAAGGCGGCATAATACAAGAAACGGGAGAAACCCTGGGGGTGCCATGGATTTCGAGCTCGACGACGAGCACCGGATGCTCGAGGAGACGGTTCGGCGGTTCGTCGAGCGCGAGCTGATTCCGCTGGAGCCCGCGGTGCTGGCCCGCGAGGCGGCCGGTGAACCCTGTGCCCTCACGGATGCCGAGCTGGCGCCGCTGAATGCCCGCTGCCGCGAGCTGGGGCTGTGGGGGTTGGATGCGCCGGAGGAGACGGGCGGCGCGAACCTGCCGGCGCTGGCGCTGGTGGGGGTGAACGAGGCGCTGGGCCGCACGGTGGTGCCGTTCACCTTTCCTCCGGACTCGCCCAACCTGCACATGCTGCTGGTCACCGCCTCGCCGGAGCAGCGGGAGAGATACCTGGAGCCTTACGCCCGGGGCGAGACCGTGTCCGCCATCGCCATCTCGGAACCCGGTGCCGGGGCCGACCCCGCCGGCATGCGCACCCGGGCCGTGCTGGACGGTGACCACTGGGTGCTGAATGGCCGCAAGATCTGGATCAGCCGGGTGAAGCACGCGGCGTTCACCATCGTCATGGCGGTGACGGACCCGGAGAAGGGCTCGCGGGGCGGTATCTCGGCGTTCATCGTCGAAGCCGGGACGCCGGGCTTCCACGTCGCCCGGGAGATTCCCATGATCGGGGGCACCCGTACCTACGAGGTGGTGTTCGAGGATTGCCGCATCCCCAAGGGGCAGCTGCTCGGTGCCCGGGGCGAAGGATTCGCGCCCATGCAGCTACGCCTGACGGTGCGGCGCCTGCAGATGGGAGCCTGGTGCATCGGCATGGCAGAACGGGCGCTCGAGATGCTCGTGGAGCAGGCCAACCAGCGCGAAACCTTCGGCGCGCCGCTCAAGGATCGCCAGGCCGTGCAGTGGTGGGTGGCCGACGCAGCCACCCGCATCCACGCCTGCCGGCTGATGTTGCAGCACGCGGCATGGAAGCGGGACCGCGGCGAGGACGTCCGCACCGAAGCCAGCATGATCAAGGTGTTCGCCACCGAGCTGGCCAGCGACGTGGTGGACCGTGCCATGCAGGCCTACGGCGCCATGGGCATGACCAAGGAGCTGCCATTGCAGCTCATGGCGGCGCAGGTACGGACCATGCGCATCTACGAAGGCCCGACCGAGGTGCATCGCTGGGTGGTGGCGCGGCGTTTGCTTTCGATGTGAACGTATGTAACCAAAGCACCCTTTGCGTGCATACGTCACACTCCGTCACGAGCGTTTGCGGGAAGCTGCAGGCTCTCGAGCTTTGTGATCCATAACAGTGCAGTCGTTCTACCTCGCCAGACAGCCCATCTACGACCGTGACCTCCGGGTCGCGGGTTACGAGTTGCTGTTCCGGGGCGGCCCTGACGACCAGGCGAACATCACCGATCCGGACCGGGCCACCTCGGAAGTCATCACCAGCAGCGTCATCGACATCGGTCTCGAGAATCTGGTGGGCTCCCACACGGCATTCATCAACGCCACCGCCGCGGTGCTGCACGGCGCGCTGCCGCTGCCGGAGCTCAAAGGTCAGATCGTCCTCGAGGTGCTCGAGGACATCACCGTGGATCAGGCCCTGCTGCAGCGGCTGGACGTGCTTTCCCGCTCCGGCTACAAGCTGGCGCTGGACGATTTCGTCTACCGGCCGGGATGCGAGCCGCTCCTGGCCATCGCCGACTACGTCAAGCTCGACGTGATGGCGCTGGATCCAGAGACCCTGGCCGACCACGTGGCGCGCATACGGCCCCACGACGTCATCCTCGTCGCCGAGAAGGTGGAGACGTACGAGGATCTGGCGCGCTGCCGCACGCTCGACTTCGATCTCTACCAGGGGTACTTCTTCTGCCGGCCGCAGATGATCACCGGCCGCCGGCCGGCGGCCAATCGCCTGGCGGTGATTCAGCTCATCGCCCGGCTTCAGAACCCCGACGCCAGCATCGCTGAGCTGGACGCGCTGGTGACGTCGGATCCCGCGCTCTCTTATCGCCTGCTGAAGTACATCAATTCCGCCTACTGCGGCATGCGTACCACCGTCACCTCGATCCATCAGGCGCTGGTCATGGTGGGAACGGAGATGGTGAAGGGCTGGGCCACCCTGATGCTGATGTCCGAGCTGTCCGAGGACAAGCCGCCGGAGCTCATCACCACGGCGCTGATTCGCGCCCGCATGTGCGAACTCGCGGCCCGTTCGGCCGGCGGCGCGGACAGCCATCAGTGTTTCACCGTGGGCCTTTTGTCGGTGCTGGACGCGCTGCTCGACCTGCCCATGGACCAGGTGGTGGAGGGGCTACCCTTCGAAGAGGAGACCCGGGCCGCACTCTGCGGCGGCGACGGTCCTCTGGGGGAGCTGCTGCGCCGGGTCATTGCGTACGAGCAGGCGAAGCTCTCGGAGGAAGCGAATCTGGAAGGGCTCGCCGCCAACTATCTGGAATCCGTGAGCTGGGCCATGGAGATGCAGCAGGCGCTGGCGGCCTAACGCGCCGCCTGAATCACCAATCCGGCGACCAGGTAACCCGCCAGGGCGATACCGGCGGCGATGAGCGCGTAGGGAAGCTGGGTGCGCACGTGGTCGATGTGATCCGTAGCCGCGGCCATGGATGCTACCACCGTGGTGTCGCTGATGGGGGAGGCATGATCACCGAACACGGCGCCGGACAGCACGGCCCCCAACAGCAGGGCCGGGGCCACGTCCAGGGACAGCGCCAGCGGAATGGCCAGCGGAATCATGATGGCGAACGTGGCCCAGCTCGAGCCGATGGCGAATGCCGCCGCGCAGGCGACGCAGAACACCAGCGCCGGCAGCAGGGCCGTGGGCATGGTGGCGCCCACCACCCGGGCGACGAACTCCCCCGTGCCCAGCGCGTCTGTAACGTCGCCGAGTGCGAGCGCGAGCAGCAGGATGACGGCCACGGGCAGCAGCCCACCGGCGCCGCGCAGCGTCACCGTCATCAGCTCGTCCGTGCGCCGACGCTGGCCCACCAGCGCCATGAGCCACACCGTAGCCAGCCCCGCCAGCACCGCCCACAGCACCGCCGTGGATCCAGAGCCTGCGGTCATGTGCCCGTTGCCGGTGACGTACAGCCCCACGGGCACGGCAGCGACCATGATCAGCATGGGCGCCAGCATGTAGCTCGGCCCACCGGCGGGCCCGTTGGGCTCGGCGGGCGAACGGAGCAGTGACGGATCCATCAGCGGCGAAGCGTGGGGCCACAGCACCTCGCCGCCGCGGGTCCGTGCCTCCGCCCGTGCCATGGGGCCGGGATGCCAGCGCCAGGCGATGCTGGCGCCGGCCATGGTGACCGCCAGGATGGCGTAGAAGTTGAAGGCGATGGCGCGCACGAAGGTGCCCAGCGGGTCCGTCAGCTCCGTCCCCCCGAGGAGACCCAGGTTGAACGCGCCCCAGGCATTCAGCGGTACCAGGATGCACACCGGCGCGGAGGTCGAATCGATCAGGTAGGCGAGCCGCTCCCGGGAGACCCGGAAGCGGTCGAACAGCGGGCGCGACACCGCTCCCGCTACCAGCAGGGTGAGGTTCGACTCGATGAACACCACCAGCCCGACCGCCCAGGCCAGCCACTCCGCGCGCTGCGGCGAGTCCACCCAACGCCGGCGCTCGAGCCAGGTCACGAAGCCGCGCACGCCCCCGGTGTGCTCCATGCAGGCGATCATGGCGCCGATCACCAGGGCGAAGAGAATGACCCGGGCGTCGCCGGCGTCGCCGAGCACGGCGACCACCCCCTCGATGGCGTGGCCGGCCGCGGCGAGAGGATTGCCGTCGCCCACGAGCCACCAGCCGAGCCAGATGCCGGCGCCCAGGGACAGGATCACCTGCCGGGTGACGATCGCCAGAACGATGGCGCAGAGCGGGGGGAGGATCGAGCTCCAGCCGGGCTCCATCAGCGGGCTTCCGTCACGTTCACAGCTCGCCCTTGTCCACCCGGTCGATGGTGCGCTCGAGGAACCGCTGCACCACGTTCATCTCCGCGCGGCTGAAGCCCCGGGTCAGGCGGCGATTGAAGCTGGCGAGCATCACCTCGGCCTTCTCCACGGCGGCTCGGCCGGCGTCGGTGAGGGTGACCTCGGAGACGCGACGGTCGTCCGGGCTGCGGCGGCGGGCGATGAACCCGCCCTTCTGCATGCGCGCCAGCATGCCCGTGGCGGCGGATTCGTCCTGACCGAACGCGGCGGCGATATCGCCTTGGGAGCACGGCTCGTGATCGCGGATGTAGAACATGGCGCCGAGCTGGGCAGAAGAGGCGCCGGTCTCGGCCAGGCAGCGCCGGTCGATGTGCTTGCGCAGGCGATGCTGGGCCTGGTTGAGGGTGAAATAGAGGCGCGGCGAGGTCATGCCCGGATAATGGTTGACCCGTCAAGTTCTGGCAAATAAAGTTGATCTGTCAAGTTAAAAGGGGTGCGTCATGACACAGCCGGCCATCGTAGACGTGTGGGCCCAGCGGCCGGGCGCCAAGTTCATGGAGCAGCCGTGGCTGGCTACCCTGTTGCGCTGGACCGGGGGCAGCGGCGGTGACGTGTCCGCGGAGCAGCTGTTCGCCCACATGGACGAGGCGGGGGTGAGCACGGTGTTGCTTTCCGCGTGGTGGGGCCCCACGGGTGAGCTGATCAGCAACGAAAGCGTGGCGGAGCTGGTTCAGCGGTACCCCGAGCGGGTCGCGGGCATCGCGTCCGTCGATCTGTCCCGGCCCATGGAGGCGGTCCGCACCCTGCGCCGCTATGTCCGGGATTACGGCTTCAAGGGGCTGCGGGTGGTGCCGTGGCTGTGGAACCTGCCGCCGGACGACCGCCGGTACTACCCGCTGTACGCGGCCTGTTGCGAGCTCGACGTGCCGTTCATGACCCAGATCGGCTACACGGGCCCGCTGTGCCCCTCCGAGCCCGGGCGGCCGATTCCGTATCTGGAGAACGTGCTGCTGGAGTTCCCCGAGCTCAAGGTGGTCGGCGGTCACGTGGGCTTTCCCTGGTTCGACGAGGTCGTGGCCCTGTCGGGCAAGTTCCCTGGCCTCTACGTGGATACCTCCGCGTACGTGGCCGCCCGTTACCCCGGCGCCCTGGTGGAGTTCATGAAGGGTCGCGGCCGGGAGCGGGTGATGTTCGGCACCAACTACCCCATGCTGACCCCGAAGCGCTGCCTGCAGAAGCTGGACGAACTCGGCCTGGACGACGCCACCCTGGAGCTGTTCCTCGCCGGCAACGCCCGCCGCTTGTTCCGTCTCTGACCGCCCCGGCGCCGGCGGCCGCCCTCCCGCCCCGCCGGCCCGGGCCGAGTCCGGCCCCGGCCGCTGGATTCGATACCCGGCCCGAAGGATGTTTCAATGGCCGCTTTCGGCAGCATCAGGAGATCCCATGCTTCGCTTCGCTCACGTCCTGGCCTTGCTGGCGGTGGCGGCACTGGTCGGCGGGTGGCACGCCGCTCGCGCGGAGCCGGCCGGGGCCGCCACGGAATCAGTGCGGCTCAACGCCTGGTTCGAGGCAGTGTTTCAGGCGGACCTGGAGCGCTCGCCGGTGGCCAAGACGTACCTCGGCATCATCGACCACGATTACGACGACTGGGACGATCTCTCGCCCGAGTTCGAGCTCGAGAGCTACCGCATCGGCCAGCGGCAGCTCCAGGAGATGTACGACCGGTTCGATTACGACGCCCTCGATGAGCAGGCGCAAGTTTCCTGGCGCCTGTTCGAGTACGACAAGCAGCGGGCCAAGGCGGGGCATCCCTACCGGGAGCACGTCTACACCTTCAACCAGATGTTCGGCGTGCAGTCGCGGATTCCGGCGTTTCTGATCAACCAGCACCGGGTCAACGATGTCTCCCACGCGCAGGCGTACATCGGCCGCCTGCAGGGTGTGGACGAGTACCTCGAGCAGGCCATCGACAACGCCAGGCGCCGCTTCGAGAGGAAGATCTACCCGCCGCGATTCGTCTACGACCACGTGCTGCGGGACGCCCGCAACGTGATCAGCGGAGTCCCGTTCGAAGCGGACGCCACCACGGATTCGCCGCTCTGGGCGGACTTCAAGAGCAAGGTGGACGGCCTGGAGGTGGACGGAGCCCGCAAACGGCAGCTCCTCGAGGAGGCCCGGCTCGCGCTGGTGAATCACCTCGGTCGCGGCTACGAGGGGCTCATCGCCGAGATGGAGCGCCAGCGCGAGCAGGCGGACGACACTGCCGGTGCGTGGAAGCTGCCGGATGGGGCGGGCTACTACGCCTATGCGCTGGAGGAGGCCACGACCACCCGGCAGAGCGCCGACGAGGTGCACCGCCTCGGGCTGGAGGAGGCCGAACGGATTCACCGCGAGATGCGCGGAATCATGGAGCGGGTGGGGTTCGAGGGCGGTCTGCAGGAGTTCTTCGAGTTCACGCGAACGGACCCGCGCTTCTATCTGCCGAACACCGACGAGGGGCGGGAGCGCTACCTCGCGCAGGCGACGGCCATCATCGACGACATGCACGGGCGGCTCGATTCCCTGTTCGCGCGCAAGCCGAGGGCGGACCTGGTGGTGAAGCGGGTGGAGCCGTTCCGCGAACGCTCCGCCGGCAAGGCTTTCTATCAGCGCCCGGCACCGGACGGGTCGCGTCCCGGCATCTACTACGTGAACCTCTACGACATGCGGGACATGCCGACCTACCAGATGCGCGCCCTGGCCTATCACGAGGGCATACCCGGACACCATATGCAGATCGCCATCGCCCAGGAGCTGGAAGGGCTGCCCAGCTTTCGCCGCTTCGGCGGGTACACCGCCTACTCCGAAGGTTGGGGGCTGTACGCCGAGTGGGCGCCGGCGCAGCTCGCGCTCTATGAGGATCCCTATGAGGACTTCGGGCGGCTGGCCATGGAGCTGTGGCGCGCCGGGCGCCTGGTGGTGGACACGGGGCTGCACGCCAAGCGCTGGACGCGCGAGCAGGCCATCGACTGGCTGGTGGAGAACACGCCGAACCCCCGTGGCGATGTGGTGAAGGCCGTGGAGCGTTACATCGTCATGCCAGGGCAGGCCACGGCCTACAAGATCGGCATGCTGAAGATCCAGGAGCTGCGCCGTCGCGCGGAGCAGGAGCTGGGCGTCGCCTTCGACGTTCGCCGCTTTCACGACGCGGTGCTGGCCCACGGAGCCGTCCCCCTGGCGCTGCTCGAAGAGCTGGTATCGGAGTACATCGCCGCCGGCGCGTAAGCAAGGGCTTCCGCGCTCCGGCAATTCTTGCTGGCAGGGCGGCTCCTGCCGCCCCATATGGGGCCGCGCCTGGGGCCCCGAATGTCCCATCGGGCTTACTGGCGGCGATGCGGGGCGGCTACCGGGGTGGGCGCCTGTGGCACGACTGATGCACGTGCCCGGGCACCTAGTCCATCGCCAGGAGGACCACATGACGCCAGGAAACCTCGTGTTCTCGAGCCGTCGGGCTCGCCGCAGCGCGGCGCTGACGGCCATAGCGCTCTCCGCCGCCAGTTCGCTGGCGCTCGCCGGCTATCAGGAAACGTCTACCCAGGGAAGCCAACAATCCGGGCAGCCCGAATGGGCGCAGGAGGCTCAGCCCTCCCAGGGCATCCAGGCCGCGCAGAGCGAGACGGCACAGCTCGTGGCCGCGGACGAGCTGGTGGGACGGCAGGTGACCACCCAGGAAGGCGAGCAGGTGGGCCGGCTGGAGTTCGTCACCATCGCCCTCGAGCAGGGGGCCATCTCGCATCTGCTGGTGGACACCTCAGGCACCCGCTTCGCCGAGGGCGGTGACAGCAGCGGCGCGGCCGCTGGCACCACCGGCGCCCAGGGAGAGCTCATGGTCGTGCCCTGGCACGCGGCGCGGGTGGATTCGCAATCCCAGCAGATCGTGGTGCTTACCACTGGCGAACAGCTCGCCGGGGCACCGCGCATCCAGCGCGAGCAGCTTGCCCAGCTCACGGAGCCGGCGATGGCGTCGTACGTGGTGGAGTACTGGGCTCCGGTGAGCGAGATGGCTGCCCTCGAGGAGCAGCGACAGCAACAACAGCAACAGCAACAGCAGCAACAGCCGGGTCAGCAGCCGATGCAGGACCAGCAGCGCACGCAGCAGCAGGACCAGCAGCGCATGCAGGAGCGCATGCGTGACCCGCAGATGCACGATCCCAGCCGGATGCAGAGTCGCATGCAGGAGCAGAAGCGCATGCACGATCCGGCACAGATGCGTCAACAGATGCCGGGCTCCGCACAGGGCGCGCAGCAGCAGATGCAGGCCCAGCAGAGGCAGCCCGGGCAGGCCCAGGCCCCGGGCCAGCAGCAGCGCCAACAGCAGCAGCAACAGCAACGGCAGATGGTGCTGGTGGGCCAGGAACTGGTCGCTGCCGTGGCGCCGCCCATGTTTCAGGTGAGCAAGCAGCTTCGTGGGGCCACGGTCAACGACCAGAGCGGCAACAGGTTGGGCGAGATCCGCCAGATCATGATCGACCCGGCGACGGGCGCGGCCGCATACGCCATCGTCGAGGGAACCCCGGTGGGACGCGCTCCGGTACCGGTTCAGGCCCTGCAGTGGACGGCCCAGGAGACGACGCGCCTCGACGCGGACACGTCGCTGTTGGAGTCGAACACGGCGCTGACCGAGAACCCGGGGCAGGTGGAGCGTCAGCAGCTCGCGCAGCTCTACCAGCGCTTCGACGTGCGGCCCTATTGGGACACCCAGGGCCAGTGAGCGGGGCGAGAGCGTGAACAGATTGCTGGTGCTCGCGCTGGCCGGGGGCTTTCTCTATTGGCTGCTCAAGGAGCCCGCGCGAAGGACCCGTCCGGAGCCTCCGCTGCCGGAAGACGACCGCCCAGCCCCTTACAGCGAAGACGACCTGCTGGACGAGGCGCTGGAGGAATCCTTCCCCGCCAGTGATTCGCCGGCGGTGACGCCGCCACCCCGCGCTCCCGGAGACGTGCCGCGCTGAGCGAAGCGGCCCGACGCACCGAAGCGGAACGGCTCGGGCTGCGTCACGTCTCCACGCGCTCGCTTCCCATCCGGCCAAGGATTTCCGCCGCAAGCGGTACGTCGTTGGTGCCCGGGGTCGGAGTCGAACCGACACTCTGTTGCCAGAACCAGATTTTGAGTCTGGCGCGTCTACCAGTTTCGCCACCCGGGCGGGGCGGCCGAAATGTTACAACGGCGGCCACTGCGGATTCCATCCGAACGGTGGTTTAATCGGCGATGGCTGGATAGGAGTAACCCTCGATGAGCGACGAACTCGTCTTCTACACCAATCCGATGTCCCGGGGCCGCATCGTCCGCTGGATGCTCGAGGAGGTGGGGGCTCCCTACCGCACGGAGATCCTGGACTACGGCACCACCATGAAGGCCCCCGATTACCTGGCCATCAATCCCATGGGCAAGGTGCCCGCCGTCCGCCACGGCGACACCGTGGTCACCGAGTGCGCCGCCATCTGCGCCTACCTGGCGGACGCGTTTCCCGAGGCCGGCCTCGCGCCGCCGCCGGAGCGGCGCGGCCCCTACTACCGCTGGCTGTTCTTCGCCGCCGGCCCGCTCGAGATGGCGGTGACGAACCAGGCCCTGGGGGTCGAGGTGCCGCCGGAGCGGGAAGCCATGGCCGGATACGGCAACCTCGCCCGGGTGCTCGACACCCTGGAGCACGCCGTGAGCGGTGACGGCTTCATCGCCGGGGAGCGGTTTTCCGCTGCCGACGTGTACGTGGGCTCGCAGATCGGTTGGGGAATGGAGTTCGGCACCATCGAACGGCGGCCGGCGTTCGAGAAGTACTGGGCACGGCTCGAGCCGCGTGAGGCGCGCCGGCGGGCGGCGGCCATGGACGACGCCGCGAGCCCCGCCTCGACCTGACGGGCGAGGCCCGCGCCTGCAGGGAGGCCATTTGCGCTAGAATCCGCCGCTTCGCCTTTGGTCTGCCGAGCCGATGCGCCTCCAGGATTTCGACTACGAGCTGCCGGCGCGGCTCATCGCCCAGCTGCCGGCGGCGCGCCGTGAAGACAGTCGTCTGCTGCACCTGGGGAGCGGTGCGCTGGAGCACCTCCTGTTCGCCGACTTTCCCGGCCTGCTGCGGCCGGGGGATCTGCTGGTGCTGAACGACACCCGGGTGATCAAGGCGCGCCTGCGCGGTGTGAAGGACAGCGGCGGGCGCGCCGAGATTCTAGTGGAACGCATCGACGCCGACACCGAGGCGCTGTGCCAGGTGCGGGTGAGCAAGCCCCTCAAACCCGGCCGCACCATCCGAGTGGCCGGGTTCGTGCTGACGGTGCTGGCGCGGGAAGACGATTTCTACCGGCTGGGATTTCCCGCGGCCGTCACCGACGTGCTGGAAGCTGCCGGTGAGGTGCCGCTGCCGCCGTACATCGAGCGTGCGCCGGAGCGCGGGGACCTGGAGCGGTATCAGACCGTGTACGGGGTACACCCCGGCGCAGTGGCGGCCCCCACGGCGGGGCTGCACTTCAGCGAAGCCATGCTGGCGGAGCTGCCGAATCGCGGCGTGGAACTCGCCACCGTGACCCTGCACGTGGGCGCGGGCACCTTTCAGCCGGTGCGGATGGAGGACATCCAGCGGCACCGCATGCATCTGGAACGCTACCGGGTCCCGGAGGCCGCAGCGGCCGCGGTAGAGCGCTGCCGGGAACGGGGCGGCCGGGTGGTGGCGGTAGGCACCACGGTGGTGCGCACCCTGGAATCGGCGGCCATCGAGTGCGGCCGGGTGGAACCGGGGCAGGGCGAGACGGACCTGTTCATCACCCCCGGCTACCGGTTCCGGGTGGTGGATGCCCTGCTCACCAATTTCCATCTGCCGCAGTCGACCCTGCTCATGCTGGTCTGCGCCTTCGGCGGCTATCAGCGGGTGATGGCCGCGTACCGCGCGGCGGTGGCCGCCGGGTACCGGTTCTTCAGCTACGGAGACGCCATGTTCCTGGAACGTCATGTTTGATCTGATTGCCACCGACGGAGCCGCCCGGCGCGGCCGGCTGGCAACCGCCCACGGGCCGGTGGAGACCCCGGTGTTCATGCCGTGCGGAACCTACGGCACCGTGAAGGCCATGACCCCCGCGGCGCTCAGCCAGGTGGGTACCCAGATGCTGCTGGGGAACACCTTTCATCTGATGCTGCGCCCCGGGGACGAGGCCGTTCGGGCGCTGGGCGGGCTGCATGCCTTCATGGGCTGGAACGGGCCCATCCTCACCGACTCCGGGGGCTTCCAGGTCTGGAGCCTGGGAGAGCTCAGGAAGATCACCGAGTCGGGGGTGGTGTTCCGCTCGCCGGTGAACGGTGACCGGGTGGAGCTCACCCCGGAGCGGTCCATGGAGGTGCAGCGCCACCTGGATTCCGACGTGGTGATGGTGTTCGACGAGTGTACCCCGTACCCGGCCAGCGAGGCCGAGGCCCGGGCTTCCATGGAGCTGTCGCTGCGCTGGGCGGAGCGCTGTCGCGCCGCCTACGGCGACGGCGATCCGGGGCTCCTGTTCGGCATCGTGCAGGGGGGCATGTACCCGAACCTGCGCGGTGAGAGCCTGGAGGGGTTGCTCCGCCTCGGCTTCGACGGCTACGCCATCGGCGGACTCTCTGTGGGCGAGAGCAAGGAAGAGATGGATGCCGTGCTCTCGGCGGTGGCGCCCCGCATGCCGGCGGACCAGCCCCGTTACCTGATGGGGGTGGGGACGCCCGAGGACCTGGTGCGGGGGGTGGCCTTGGGGGTGGACATGTTCGACTGCGTGCTGCCCACCCGCAACGCCCGCAACGGCTATGCGTTCACTTCCCGGGGCACGCTCAAGATCCGCAATGCCCGGCATCGCCTGAGCGACGTTCCCCTGGATCCGGAATGCCGCTGCTACACCTGCAGTCACTTCTCCCGGGCCTACCTGCATCATCTCGACCGCTGCGGAGAAATCCTCGGCAGCATCCTCATGACCCACCACAATCTGGCCTACTATCACGGGCTGATGGCGCGTTTGCGCACATCTATTGAAACGGGTACATTTCGCCCCCTTATCCAGACCCTGCAGGACGGTTGGAAAACACCCGATGAATCTGTTTGAAACCGCGGCCTACGCGGCCGAGGGACCGCCGCCGGGCGATGCCGGGCTGATCAACCTGCTGTTTCTCGGCGGCTTCGTGCTCATCTTCTACTTCCTGCTCTGGCGGCCCCAGAGCAAGCGGCGCAAGGAGCATCAGTCGCTCATGGCGGGCCTGTCGAAAGGCGACGAGGTGGTGACCGCGGGCGGCCTCGTCGGGCAGGTCAACAAGGTGGAAGACGATTTCGTCAAGGTGCAGGTGGCCAACAACGTGGAGCTGCGCATACAGAAATCCGCCGTAGGCGCCACCCTCCCCAAGGGAACCATCAAATCGCTGGATGATTCCTGACCGTGGCTAGATCTCCCGGCATCACGGGGGAGAACCTGCTGGGGCTGCCCCGCACCACGAGTCGACCTCCCAACACCAACACCCTGGGCCGCACGCTGTTCATCGTCATCGTGCTGGCCCTGGGCTGTCTCTATGCGGCACCGAACCTGTTTCAGCCCGATCCGGCGCTGCAGATCCGCGCCACCGGCGACGCGGACGTGGTGAACCGAAACGCCATGCAGCGCGCCCTGGACGCCCTGGAGCGGGGCGGCATAACCGTGCAGGGCTACGAGCTGGAGCAGAGCGCCGGGCTGATTCGTGTGGGTTCCGACGAGCAGCAGCTGCGCGGCCGTGATCTTGTGGCCGCCGCGCTGAACC
Source organism: Pseudomonadales bacterium (assembly GCA_041690675.1). GTDB lineage: Bacteria > Pseudomonadota > Gammaproteobacteria > Pseudomonadales > Azotimanducaceae > UBA7803. The sequence goes on from JAWLGU010000009.1 coordinate 69,340, forward strand.
CCGGGCCCGAGCGGCGCTACGTGGTGGCCCTGAACCGCGCGTCCACCACGCCGCAATGGTTGCAGGACATCGGTGGCAAGCCCATGTCCCTGGGGCTCGACCTCTCCGGCGGCGTCCACTTCCTGCTGGAGGTGGACATGGACAAGTTCCTGGGCGACCGCATGGCCAGCAACCAGGAAGCGATCCGCGACCTGCTGGTGGAGAACCGCATCCGCTACGTCGGACGCGACTGGCTGGACGGCCGTGCCCTCAACGTCGGCTTTCAGTCCGAGGAGGCCCGGGACCAGGCCAGACGGCTCATTGCCGAGTCGTTCGACGACTTCCAGATCGCCGACCGCGAGGTGGAGGGACAGCCGGGGCTGCGGCTCGCCATCACCGAGCAGAAGATCGCCGAGCTCGAGGATTTCGCCATCTCCCAGAACCTGACGAGCCTGCGCAACCGGGTGAACGAGCTGGGCGTGTCGGAGCCTCTGGTGCAGCGCATGGGGCGCTCCCGCATCGTGCTGGATCTGCCCGGCGTGCAGGACAGCGCGCGAGCCAAGGAGATCATCAACAAGTTCGCCAATCTGGAGTTTCGGCTGGTGGCGGGGGGCTCGGCGCGGCCGGCCCAGACGGAGACGTACCAGTACGAGGGCGCGCCCGTGGTCCTCGAAAAGACCAACATCGTCACCGGGGATCAGGTAACCAACGCGGCGCAGGATTTCGATCCCGAGACCGGTCAGCCTCAGGTGAGCATCACCCTGGACAACGACGGCGGCCGCCGCATGAACCAGGTCACCCAGGACAACGTTGGCAACCGGATGGCCATCATCTTCAAGGAACTGAAGGTGCGCTACCGGACCGTGATGGAGGACGGCCAGCCCACCGTGGTGCCGTACACGGTGGAAGACAAGCGCGTGATCAACGTCGCCACCATTCAGAGCGCGCTGGGGTTCCGCTTCCGCATCACCGGCCTGGAGTTGGGTGAGGCCCGCGATCTGGCCCTGCTGCTGCGGGCCGGGGCGCTGGCGGCGCCCATGTACATCGCAGAGGAGCGCACCGTGGGCGCGAGCCTGGGCGAAGAGAACATCGAGCAGGGTCGCAACGCCATGGTCATCGGCTTCGTCCTGGTGCTGGTGTTCATGCAGATCTACTACCGCTGGTTCGGGCTCGCCGCCAACGTGGCGCTGGCCTCCAACGTGGTGCTCATCGTCGCCGTGATGTCCACTCTCGGCGCGACCCTGACCCTGCCCGGCATCGCGGGCATCGTCCTGACCGTGGGCATGGCGGTGGACGCCAACGTGCTGATCTTCTCGCGCATCCGTGAAGAGGCGAAGCGCGCGCCGCCGCAGACCGCCATCACCGCAGGCTTCGATCGTGCCTTCGTGACCATCATGGACGCCAACATCACCACGTTCTTCGTGGCGATCATCCTGTTCTCGGTGGGCAGCGGCCCGGTGAAAGGGTTCGCCGTCACCCTGGCAGTGGGTATCGTCACCTCCATGTTCACCGCCATCATGGTCACCCGGGTGCTGGTGAACGCGATGTACGGTGGTCGCAAGCTCGAGAGGCTGGCCATATGAAGGGACGGCAGTTCGACTTCATGGGGAAGCGCAAGCTCTGGCTCGCGCTCTCCGCCGTGTTCGTGGTGCTGTCGCTGTTCGACATCATCGTCCAGGGATTGAATCTGGGGCTCGACTTCACCGGTGGCACTCTGGTGGAGGTGCAGTTCCCGGAAGCGGCCGATCCGGGCCAGGTGCGCCGGCATCTGGAAGAGGCCGGCTTCGAGGGCGGCCTCGTGCAGTTCTTCGGCAGCGAGCGCGACCTGCTGGTGCGCATGCCGCCGCAGGAGGGCGAAGACCAGGCCGACATGGGCGACCAGATTCTCGCGAGCCTGAAGTCCTTCGAGCCCGGCGTGCAGATGCTGCAATCGAACTTCGTGGGCCCGGCGGTAGGCGAGGAGCTGCGTGACGACGCCGGTCTGGCCCTGCTCGCCGCCTTCGGCGTGATCATGCTCTACATCCTGTTCCGCTTCGCCAAGCAGTTCGCGGTGGCCGCGGTGGTGGCGCTGATTCACGACGTGATCGTGGTGGTGGGCTTCTTCTCGCTGTTCCACTGGACCTTCGATCTGTCGGTACTGGCGGCGGTGCTGGCGGTGATCGGTTACTCCATCAACGACACCATCGTGGTGTCCGACCGCATCCGCGAGAATTTCCGCAGCATTCGCCGGGCGTCGCCGCTGGACGTGATAAATCGCTCGGTGAACGACACGCTGAGCCGTACCATCGTCACCTCGGGAACCACGTTGATCGTGGTGCTGGCGCTGCTCTTCGCAGGTGGCGAGACTCTGCGGGGCTTCGCCCTCGCTCTCACCATCGGCATCGTGGTGGGCACCTACTCCTCCATCTACGTGGTGTCGGGCGTGCTGATGCTCATGAACATCAGCCGCGAAGACCTGCTGATTCCCGAGAAGGAGGGGGAAGCGGAGAACCCCTGAGCCCCTCGGGAGAGCTTCCGCCACCGCACGCCGCACCCCTCCGGCTCGGGCACCTCGCCGGCCCGCTGACGCCTCGCCTGCCAACATTGCGTCGACCTCCACCCGGGCCGTGGCACGAAATCTGCACCTTTACAGACGTCTGAGCGGGCGCCTGCCCGCTGTCGGGAGCAGCCCGTTCCCGTATGGCTGTGAAAGGAGTAATGCCATCATGAAATCACCCGATCCCACCCGAGACGCCCAGGGCAACAGCCCCCGCGGCGAGGCGGAGCCGGGAGAGCGCGTGCGCCAGACTGGCCAGGAGGCGATGGAAAGCGCCAAAGCCGAAGGCCGGGAACGATTGGAGCGCGGCAAGCACTCCGCGGCGGATACCGTGGCGAGCACGTCCGAGGCATTGGACGAGGCCGCGGCGAGCCTGTCGTCCCAGGGGCAGGAAAGCCTGGCCCGAGCCACGTCGGTTCTCGCCGGTAAGCTCTCCGGCCTGGCGAACGAGCTGGAGAGTCGCAGCATCGATCAGCTGAGCCGTGACGCCACCCGGCTCGCCCGCGACAACCCCGCTCTGTTCGTGGCCGGCAGCGTCGCGCTCGGCGTGGCGCTGAGCCGCTTCTTCAAAGCATCGGCGCGCCACTCCGGCGGCTCGACCCAACACTACGGCGGACCCGCCTACGGCACCGAGGGCGCTGTGCCGTCCGACGCAACCCAGAGCGCGGGCGCGTCCGCCACCGGCACACCTGGAGGACAACCATGAGCGATCCCGCATTGGAACCCGAAGCGAAGCGAGGTCCGGTAAAAGCCACCTCGCACCTGGCGGCGGGGCAGGAAGCCCCGCATAGGCCGGTTGCGGCCGAGTCCACCACGACGACCCCCTCGGTGGCGCGGCTGCTGCGTCAGCTCGTCGACGACGTGACGTTGCTGGTTCGCAAGGAGCTGGCTCTGGCCACCTCCGAGATCTCTCACTCCATCGACGAGGCCAAGACCGGCGCCGGTGCCGTGGTGGGCGGTGGTGCGGTGATGTATGCCGGACTGCTGTTTCTGCTGGCGGCGGCCACGCTGGGGCTGGCCGAGGTCATGCCGGGCTGGCTGGCGGCGCTCATCGTCGGCGGCGTGGTCACGCTGATCGGCGTGGTCATGTTCCAGGGCGGCAAGCGCAAGATTCAGCCCCGGAGCTTCACGCCACAGCGCACCGCAGATTCGCTGCGCAAGGACCGAGACATGATCGAGAGGCAGACCCATGAAGGATGACCTGAGACACGACATTCACCGCGACGCCGCGGAGCTGGAGCGGGAAGCCGATCGCGCCCGCCTGAGCCTGGAACACACACTGGAGGCGCTGGAGCGCAAGTTCTCCCCGGGGGAGCTGCTCGATCAGTTCATCGGCGTGATGAAGCACAACGGCGGAGAGTTCGGCCGCAACCTTTCCACCCAGGTGCGCAACAACCCGGTGCCGATGCTGCTCACGGGCATCGGCCTCACCTGGCTGATGTCGGCCTCGGACCGGGCGCCGCAGCGGGCGGCCCACGGCAGCGGCCCGTCCATGGGTGAGCGGGCCTCGTCGGCGGCGGAGGGGGCTCGCGGCGCCATGGGCAGCGCGGCAGAGCACACTCGGCATGCCCTGGAGGGCATGGCCGGAAGCACCCGGCACACCGCTCAGAGCGTGGCGGAGGCATCCCGCACCGGAATGCACAACCTGGCGGAGGGTTTCGATTACCTGCGCCGGGAGCAGCCGCTGGTGCTGGGCGCCATCGGCGTGGCGGCGGGTGCCCTGATCGGTGCCATGTTCCCCTCTACTGCCACCGAGGACGAGTGGATCGGCGAGCGCAGGGACGAGACGCTGGATCGCCTGAAGGAAGAAGGCCAGCGAACGGTGGAGGAAGCCAAAGGGGCGGCCGCCGACGCTGCGGAAGCGGCACGGCAGGCGGCTCAACCGAAACGCGCCGGACGTGCCGACACCGGCGGCGGCAGCGAGGGCGTGGCTAGCGGATCCGAGTGACGTCCCTGCTCGCGGTTCGGGCCTGACGCGGGCTCACCGCAGGTCGCGGCCTCATCTGAGGCCTGCGGTGAGGTGGATTCGTATGTGCTGGACCATCTGCTTGAAGATCTTCGGATTGGCCGCCACCACGTGGCCGGTCTTCATGAACCCGTCGCCGCCGGCAAGATCGCCGACGAAGCCGCCCGCCTCGCGCACGAGCACCGTGCCCGCGGCGATGTCCCAGGGCGACAGGGCCAGTTCCCAGAACCCGTCCGTGCGCCCGGCCGCCACGTAGGCCAGGTCCAGGGCGGCGGAGCCGGCGCGGCGGATGCCGCGGCTGGCCGCGGTCAGGTCCTTGAGCATGTCCATGTACGGGTCCAGGTGCACCCTCACCGCGCCCGGCGGGATCCCCGTGCCCAGCAGGGCGTCCGCCAGATGCTGGGTCTTGCTCACCCGGATGCGCTTGCCGTTGAGCTGGGCGCCGTATCCGCGGCTCGCCACGAATGCTTCGTTGCGCAGCGGGTCGAAGATGACTCCGTGCTCGAGGTGTCGCCCCTTCTGCAGAGCGATGGAGACGCAGAAGTGGGGTATGCCCTGGAGGTAATTGGTGGTGCCGTCCAGCGGGTCGATGATCCAGGTGAACTCGGTTTCGCTGCCGCTGCTGCTGCCGGTGTAGGAGTGGCCGTGCTCCTCGCCGAAGATGCCGTGCTCCGGGTAGGCCTTGTGGAGCGCGTCGACGATCACCGTCTCGGCTTCCCGGTCCACGTTGGAGACGAAGTCGTTGCGCCCTTTCTCCTGGATCTCCAGCTCGTCGAGGCGGTCCATGGCGCGCAGCATGATCTGGCCCGCCTGGCGGGCGGCGCGCAGGGCGATGTTGGCCGATGGCTGCATGAGGATGACGGCTCGTTGTGCAGGGCGCGGTATGCTAGCAAGGCGGTGACGGAGATGACAGGTGAGCGACCAGAGGTTTTCGAGGATTCGCATCGTCCTGGTGGAGCCGAGCCATCCGGGCAACATTGGCGGCGCGGCGCGGGCCATGAAGACCATGGGGCTGTCCCGGCTGGCCGTGGTGAATCCCAAACGCTTCCCGGATCCCCAGGCCGAGTGGCGCGCGGCCGGCGCCCAGGACGTGCTCGAGCGGGTGGAGGTGCACGACAGCGTCGAAGCTGCCATTGCCGAATGTCATTGGGTGGTGGGTACCAGCACCCGGTCCCGGCGCATCCCGTGGCCGGTGAAGTCGGCCGCGGCGGTGGCCGCGGACATTCTCGCCCAGCCGCCGGAAGTCGAGGTGGCGGTGCTGTTCGGCCGCGAGACCAACGGGCTCTCCAACGAGGAGCTGCAACGCTGCCACTGCCATCTGCAGATTCCCGCCAATCCGGACTACTCGTCCCTGAATCTGGCCATGGCGGTGCAGGTGGTCTGCTACGAGCTGTTCAAGCAGGCGGAAGGCGTGGAGGTGGCCGCGGCTTCCTGGGACCAGCCCCCTGCCACCGCCGCGCAGCTCGAAGGCTTTCTCGATCACCTGGAATCGGCGCTGATCGACAGCGGCTTTCTCGATCCCGCGAATCCGGGACAGACCCTGACCCGGCTGCGGCGGCTGTTCACCCGGATCGCCCTGGACGACAAGGAAGTGCAGATGCTGCGCGGCATCCTGAGGAGTCTGGCGCCCGGCGTCGCGGAGCCCTCCGACCGCCAATAGTGGACCAAATTACTCGGGTATTGCATACTCGCGCCATGCGCCTGACCACCAAAGGCCGCTACGCGGTCACCGCCATGCTGGACATCGCGCTCCACCAGCAGCGCGGCCCCGTGAGCGTGGCCGAGGTGGCGGATCGGCAGGACATCTCCAGCGCCTATCTCGAGCAGCTCTTCAGCAAGTTGAAGCGGGCCGGCCTGCTGCGCAGCGTGCGCGGTCCCGGCGGCGGCTACGAGCTGGCGTTGCCGCCGGGGGAGATCAGCGTCTCTCACATCATCGCCGCCGTGGGGGAGGGCGTGGATGCCACCCGATGCCGCGGCACTGCGGACTGTCAGGACGGCGCCGTCTGCCTGACCCACGACCTGTGGACGGCCCTCACCGACCGCATCGATGCGTTCCTCTCCGGCATCACCCTGGAGAGCCTGGTGTCGCAGCGCGAGGTTCGGCACGTGGCGCTGCGGCAGGACAGGCTACTCATCGCCGCGCGAACCGTGTGATGCAGAAGCCGGTGTACCTGGACTACGCTGCCACCACGCCGGTGGACCCGCGAGTGGCGCAGAAGATGAGCGGCTGCCTCCTGGTGGAGGGCAACTTCGGCAACCCGGCGTCGCGCTCCCACCTGTACGGCTGGCAAGCGGAGGAAGCGGTGGAGGAGGCGCGGGCGCAGGTGGCGAAGCTGATCAATGCCGACCCGCGCGAAATCGTTTGGACCTCGGGCGCGACCGAGTCGGACAACCTGGCCATCAAGGGCCTGGCGGACGGCGCCAACCGGCGCCACATCGTCACCAGCGCCATCGAGCACAAGGCGGTGCTCGATACCTGCAAGTACCTGGAAGGCAAGGGCTTCGACGTCACGTACCTGGTGCCGGACGCCAGCGGCATCATCGACCCGGAGCAGGTGCGCGCCGCGTTGCGCGAGGACACCCTGGTGGTTTCGATCATGCACGCCAACAACGAGATCGGCGTGGTGAACGACGTGGCCGCCATTGGTGCCGTGTGTCGGGCCGCCGGCGTGCCCGTGCACACCGATGCGGCCCAGAGCGCCGGCAAGGTGCCCATCGACGTGCAGACGATGCCGTTGGATCTGGTCTCGCTCTCGGCGCACAAGATCTACGGGCCCAAGGGCATGGGCGCGCTGTACGTCCGGCGTCATCCGCCGCTCAAGCTGACCCCCCTAATTCACGGCGGCGGCCACGAGCGTGGCATGCGCTCGGGGACCCTGGCCACCCACCAGATCGTCGGCATGGGGGAGGCGGCCTCCATCCTGGAGCGTGACATGGAGCGGGAGAACGCGCGCATTCTGGCCCTGCGCAACCGCCTGCTGGCCCACCTGCTGCAGCTTCCCGGCACCGCCCTGAACGGGGATCCGGAGCGCCGGCTTCCCGGGATCGTCAACGTCTCCTTTGCGGACGTGGACGGCGAAACCCTGCTCATGGCCCTGGACGACGTCGCGGTTTCCAGCGGCTCCGCCTGCACCTCGGCGAGCGTGGAGCCGTCTTACGTGCTGAGCGCCCTCGGGGTGCCGGCGGAGCTGGCGCACGCGTCGCTGCGCTTCACCGTGGGGCGTTACACCACCGAGACCGACGTGGACCATGCCGGGCGCCGCGTCGCGGAGGTGGTGGGGGGGCTGCGTCGTGCCCGTTCCGCCGCCGGAGCCTGATGCGGATTCCGTTTGATATCCATCCCAAACGCGTATAATACGCGGCCGCTGATCGTCGCCAAGTCTCGGTTTTTCAAAAACATAGGCGCGTTTTCGACGCGGCCGTTCCTCATCATTCAACTGCGGAGATAGTCATGGCAGTCGAGCGTACACTTTCCATCATCAAGCCTGATGCGGTCGCGAGAAACCTGATCGGCGAGATCGACGCGCGCTTCGAGAAGAACGGGCTGAAGATCGTGGCGGCGAAGATGCTGCACATGACCGCGGAGCAGGCGGGTGGATTCTACGCGGAGCACGAAGGCAAGCCCTTCTACGGCGACCTGGTGAGCTACATGACCTCCGGTCCGGTGGTGGTGCAGGTGCTCGAGGGCGAGAACGCCATCGCTCGCAACCGCGAGCTCATGGGGGCCACCAACCCCAAGGATGCCGCGCCGGGCACCATCCGCGCGGATTTCGCCGAGTCTCTGGAGGCCAACGCCGTTCACGGCTCCGATTCCCCCGCTTCGGCGGAGCGGGAGATCGCCTTCTTCTTCGAGCCGGGCGAGATCCACTCGAGGGCCTGATGAGCGCCAACGACGTCCAGCCAGCCGCCGCCTCGGCAACCGCCGAGTCGAGCGAGGAACAGCACGCCAACCTGTTCGACTTCTCCCGGGTGCAGATGGAGCATTTCTTCGTCGAGCGCGGCGAGAAGGCGTACCGCGCCCGCCAGGTCATGAAATGGGCCTACCATCAGGGAGTGCTGGATTTCGATCAGATGACGGATCTGTCGAAGCGCCAGCGGGCCTGGCTGGCGGAGGTGGCCCGGTTCGAGCTGCCGGAGCCGGTGGTGCGTCGGGAGTCCCGGGACGGCACCGTCAAATGGGTGGTCCGGGTGGCGAACGGCAACTGCGTCGAGACCGTGCTCATTCCCGACCGGGGCCGCAACACGCTCTGCGTGTCCTCCCAGGTCGGCTGCATGCTCGACTGCAGCTTCTGCTCCACCGGTAAGCAGGGGTTCAATGGCAACCTCTCCACCGGCGACATCATCGGCCAGGTGTGGCTCGCCGACCGGGAGCTGCGTGCCCGCGGCGAGACCGTGACCAACGTGGTGCTGATGGGCATGGGCGAGCCGCTCCTGAACTTCGACAACGTGGTGGCCGCCACCGATCTGATGATGGACGACCTGGCGTTCGGCATCTCCAAGCGCCGGGTCACCGTGAGCACGGCCGGCGTGGTGCCCGGCATCTACCGGCTGGCGGAGGTCACCGACGTGTCGCTCGCCATTTCGCTGCACGCGCCCAACGACGCCCTGCGCGATCGCCTGGTGCCCCTCAACCGCAAGTATCCCGTGGCCGAGCTGCTTCGCGCCTGCCGGCACTACGTGGAGGGGCTGGGCGAGCGGCGTTCGCTGACCATGGAGTACACGCTGCTCGCCGGGGTGAACGATTCCCTCGAGCATGCCCGGGAGCTGGCCGACCTATTGCGGGACGTCCGCTGCAAGATCAACCTGATCCCGTTCAATCCGTTCCCGGCTTCCGGCTATGAGCGTCCCGATGCCGCACGGGTGCGGGCGTTTCAGACGTATCTGATGAGCGCTGGGTACGCCACCATGCTGCGCACCACGCGCGGCGAGGACATCGACGCCGCCTGCGGTCAGCTGGTGGGCGAGGTACAGGATCGCACGCGCCGTCAGGCGCGCTACATTGCCCGTCAGAAGGCTGAGGAGGTTGCGTGATCGGCAGGTGGACCCTGGCCTGGTGCCTGCTGCTGCTCGTCGGCTGCGTCACCGAGCAGAGCGGCGGCCCGGAGCGGGCTCCGCGCAGCGTGCAGCTTCAGGCTCAGCTCGATCTGGCCCGGGGCTATCTCGAGCAGCGGGACTGGAACCGGGCGCGGGACCCGCTGGAGCGGGCCTTGAAGATCGATCCCCGATCGGCGGAGGCGCACACACTGATGGGTGTGCTCTACCAGGCGCAGAACGAGCCGGCGCTGGCGGAGGGCGCCTACCGGCGGGCGCTGCGCTACGATCCCCGCCATCCTCAGGCCCTGAACAACTACGGCACCTTTCTGTACGCGCAGGGGCGATTCGAGGATGCCCTCGGACCGCTTCGCACCCTGGTGGAGGACACCACCTATCGCGCGCGGGCCCAGGCTTACGAGAACCTGGGATTCACGGAGCTGAAGGTGGGTAACCGGGAACGGGCCCGTCAGGCGTTCGAGCGGGCGCTCTCGTTCAACGCGGTGCTGCCCCGCAGCAGTCTGGAGCTGGCTCAGATCGCTTATCACGACGGTGACTACGTGACGTCGCGGCGCTACTACGACATGTTCCGCGGACGCATGCGGCAGACCGCGGCCAGCCTGTGCCTGGGGCTGCGGCTGGCGCGGGCGGCCGGCGACGCCGACGGCGGGGCCAGCTACGCCCTCGCTCTGAAGAACCTGTTCCCCAACTCCGCCGAGGCGACTCGCTGCGTCGAGGGGGGCTGACCATGGGTGGCTGGGGCGCATCGTGAGCGACGTCACGCCGACTCCCGGCGCCGTGCTGCGGGCGGAGCGTGAGTCGTTGGGGGTGACGGTTCGCGAGGTCTCCGAGACGCTGAATCTGGCCATGAGCGTCATCGAGGCCATCGAGGCCGACGACTACGGGCGCTTGCCCGGACCCGTCTTCACCCGCGGTTACGTGCGGGCCTACGCGCGCCTGCTGGAGCTCGATCCGGAGCCGCTGCTCAGCGGTCTGCCCCGCGCCGAGGAGCCAGCGCCGCCCCGAGTCGCCTCCGAAGCTCCGGTGTGGGAATGGATCCGCCGGCGCCCGGGGCTGGTGCTGGGGGCTGCCGGCGCGGTGCTGCTGGGGCTGGTGGTGATGCTGCTGGTGTGGTTGTGGCCGAAGGATTCGGCGGAGGCCACGGCCGCGGTGCCGGCGGTGGCCACCGCGATTCCCGAGGAAACCGCCGTGGACGAACCCGAGCCGGACCTGGCGTACCAGCCGTCTGACGAGCCATCCGGCGGCCCCGCAACCGCGCCCGCCGTCGCGGAGGCGCCTGCGCCGGAGCTCGCAACCGGCAATGCGGAGGCGCCACGGCGGATCACCGCCACCGGTGACGACCTGCTGTCGTTTCGCTTCGCCGACGACTGCTGGGTCGAAGTGCGGAACTCCGCCGGGACCAGCCTGCACAGCGACATCAACCGGGCCGGCACTGAGCTGGAGCTGGTGGGGCGGGGGCCCTTCCGCATCCTGCTGGGGTACGCCCCGGGCGTGAGGCTCACCTTCAACGGCGAGCCGGTGCCGCTGGCGCCGCACACTCGCAACAACGTCGCCACGCTGGTGGTGGGGCAATGACCATGATTCAGTCCATACGCGGCATGCGTGACGTGCTGCCGGAAGAGGCTCGGCGCTGGTGTCTGGTGGAAGATCGTATCCGCCACGTGCTGCTCGGGTACGCCTACGAGGAGATCCATCTGCCGTTGCTGGAGTTTACCGAGCTGTTCAGCCGAGGCGTCGGTGAAGCCACGGATATCGTGGAAAAGGAGATGTACTCCCTCACCGACCGCGACGGCGACAGCATCACCCTGCGCCCGGAGGGGACGGCGAGCTGCGTGCGCGCGCTGCTGCAGCACGGGCTGCTGTTCAACCAGACTCAGCGGGTCTTCTACGCCGGCCCCATGTTCCGTTACGAGCGTCCGCAGAAGGGCCGATATCGCCAGTTCTACCAGCTCGGCGCAGAAGCTTTCGGGCTGCCCGGTCCGGACATAGACGCCGAGCTGATTCTCATGGGCCGGGAGCTCTGGCGGACCCTCGGGGTGGCGCCGCGGGTGCGTCTCGAGCTCAACACCCTGGGCTCCGGAGAGGCCCGGGCGGCCTACCGGGAAGCGCTGGTGAGGTATCTGACGCCGTTGCGCGGCGAGCTGGACGAGGACAGCCAGCGCCGGCTCGAGCGCAACCCGTTGCGGATTCTCGACAGCAAGGATCCGCAAACCCGCGAGGTCCTGGCCGATGCACCGAAGCTTCCCGACTTCGTCGACGGCCAGGGCCGGGCGCACTTCGAGGGATTGCTGGGACTTCTCGACGAGCTCGGCGTCGAGTACCTGGTGAATCCCGCTCTGGTGCGCGGTCTGGACTATTACACCCACACCGTGTTCGAGTGGATCACCGACGATCTGGGAGCCCAGGGCACGGTGTGTGCCGGCGGCCGCTACGACGGCCTGGTGGAGCTGCTGGGCGGGCGACCGACCGCCGGAGCCGGTTTCGCTGTGGGGCTCGAGCGGGTCGTCCTGCTGCATCAGGCGGTGAGTTCGGAGCCGCAGGACTTCGCCGCCAGCGCCGATGTCTACGTCTGCGTGCTGGAGGAGCGCCACCAGGCCTGGGCCATGGATCTCGCGCAGAAATTGCGGGATGCGCTGCCAACGTTCAGAATCCGCACCCACGCGGGAGGCGGCAAGCTGAAGAACCAGATGAAGCGCGCGGACCAGTCCGGCGCG
>JAWLGU010000010.1:0-72989 GCA_041690675.1 Pseudomonadales bacterium
GAACCTTTCGGTGAACCCGCCGGTACGCCCATCCGGCGGCGCGTCGCGGTCTGGGGCGGCATCCTGCTGGGCCTGCTGGCCCTGGTGGCCCAGGTGATGTGGTACCGGTTCGACGATTGGGCGAAGCAGCCGGAGTGGCGCGGCGTCTACGCCGCGGCTTGCGAGGTGCTGGGGTGCAGCCTGCCGGTGCAGCGGGACACCAGCCTGCTGAAGACCCGCAACATGGTGGTGCGCAGCCATCCGAGCCAGCGTGAGGCGCTGCTGGTGGATGCGGTCATCGTCAACGAGGCGGATTTCGCCCAGCCGTTCCCGGTGCTGGAGCTGCGATTCACCACCGTGCGCGGCATCCTGGTGGCGGGCCGGCGCTTCCGCCCGAGCGAGTACCTGGCCGGCGATGCCGAGGGGATGGCCCTGATGCCGCCACGAACGCCGGTGCAGATCGCGCTCGACATCGAGGATCCGGGCCCGGACGCGGTGAACTATTTTTTACGCTTCCGCTGAAGCGTATCATGTCGCCCCTTCCTTCGAAGGCACCCCTGCGCGACGTGGTTAGCATCGGGCCCTACAAGCTCCGGAATCCCATACTGCTGGCGCCCATGGCGGGCATCACCGACGCTCCCTTCCGCGAGCTGGCCTGGCGCTTCGGTGTGGGGTACGTGGTCTCTGAGATGCTCGGGGCGAAGGGCGCGCTGTGGGACACCACCAAGAGCCGGCTGCGGCGCGTGCCCGTGGACGGCATCGAGCCGCGCGCGGTGCAGATCGCCGGGGGCGATCCGGCGACCGTGGCCGAGGCAGCCCGGCGCCACGTGGACGACGGTGCCCAGATCATCGACATCAACTTCGGCTGCCCCGCCAAAAAGGTGTGCCGCAAGGCTGCCGGATCCCAGCTGCTGGCGGATCCGGATCTGGTGGCGGCCATCGTCCGCGCCACGGTCCGCGCCGTGAAGGTGCCGGTGACCGTGAAGATGCGAACCGGCTACTCGCCGCAGCAGAAGAACGGCGTGGAGATCGCGTGCCGGCTCGAGGACGAAGGGGTGGCGGCGATCGTCGTTCATGGCCGCACCCGCGCCTGCGGATTCGCCGGCGCGGCGGAGCTCGAGACGGTGGCCGAGATCAAGGCCCGGCTCACGGTGCCGGTGTTCGCCAACGGCGACGTCGTCGCCCCGGAGCATGCCCGCCGGGTGCTGCAGAGCACCGGCGTCGACGGCGTGATGGTGGGCCGCGCGGCGCTGGGCGCGCCGTGGCTGCCGGGCATGATGGCGGACCCGGGCCGCCGCGAGCCGAGCCTGGCCGGGAAGTGGGCCGTGATGGTGGAGCACGTGACCTCCCTGCATCGTTTCTACGGTGACAAGGGCGTGCGCATTGCTCGCAAGCACGTTCAGTGGTACCTGGCGGGCATGGCCGTGGAGCCGGCCGTGGCCAGGGAGTTCAACCGCATCGCCGAGGCCCCGGCGCAGCTCGACTGGCTGCTGGCCGGATCGGCGAGGGCGGCCGCGTGACCCGGGACGGAGGCCTGGACAAGGGCACCCTGCGTCAGCAGGTGGAGCGCCTGCTCGGCGACTACTTCGCCATGCTCGACGGCGAGCTGCCCTGCGATCTGTACCGGGTGGTCATGGGCGAGGTGGAGGCGCCGCTGCTGGCCTCCGTCATGAGCTACGTGGGCGACAACCAGAGCCAGGCGGCGGAGGTGCTCGGGCTCAGCCGGGGCACCCTGAGAAAGAAACTGAAGAACCACGGAATCCTATGAACTCATCCGACCTTCGCACACCGACCCGGGCACTCATCAGCGTTTCCGACAAGACCGGGCTCGTCGCGCTGGGCCAGGGGCTCGCGCGGCGCGGGGTGGAAATCCTCTCCACCGGCGGCACCTTCGCCACCTTGCAGGCCGCCGGGATCGCGGTTAAGGAAGTATCCGCCCACACCGGTTTCCCGGAGATCATGGACGGGCGGGTCAAGACCCTGCACCCGCTGATTCACGGAGGCATCCTCGGCCGACGGGGCCAGGACGATGCGGTGATGGCGGAGCACGGCATCGGCCCCATCGACCTGGTGGTGGTGAATCTGTACCCCTTCGAGGCTACCGTGGCCCGGGAGGACTGCACCGAGGCGCTCGCCATCGAGAACATCGACATCGGCGGCCCCACCATGGTGCGCTCCGCCGCCAAGAACCACGCCGATGTGGCGGTGGTGGTGGACCCGGCGGATTACCCGCGGCTGCTGGAGGCCCTGGAGCGGACGGACGGCACCGATCGTGCGCTGCGGCGGGAGCTGGCGGTCAAGGCGTTCCGGCACACGGCCCGCTACGACGCCCTGGTGGCCGCGTATCTGGGAGCGGAGGAGCTGCTGCCCGCGTCTCTCTCCCTCACCTTCGACAAGCTCGAAGACATGCGTTACGGCGAGAATCCGCATCAGCAGGCGGCGTTCTACCGGGAGGCTCGGCCCGGAGGACGAGCCGCGGGCACCGTGGCGGGTGTTCGCCAGCTCCAGGGCAAGGCGCTGTCGTTCAACAACGTGGCGGACACGGACGCGGCCCTGGAGTGCGTCAAGGTGTTCGACGCCCCGGCCTGCGTCATCGTCAAGCACGCCAACCCTTGCGGCGTGGCGGTGGCGGAAGATCTGCTGGAGGCATACCGGCGGGCCTTCGCCACCGACCCCACCTCGGCTTTCGGCGGCATCATCGCCTTCAATCGGCCGCTGACCGGCGACACGCTGGAGGCGGTGCTCGACCAGCAGTTCGTCGAGGTGGTGATCGCGCCGGAGGTGGACGACGCCGCCGTGGCGGCGGCGCGGCGCAAGAAGAACGTCCGGCTGCTCGCCTGTGGCCCGCTGGGTCCGGGCGGGCGGGGCCTCGAGTACAAGCGGGTGGGCGGCGGTCTCCTGGTGCAGACCGCGGACGAGCTGTGCCTCGACGAGGCCGCCCTGCGCGTGGTGAGCCGGCGCCAGCCCACGGATTCGGAGATGGCCGACCTCCTGTTCGCCTGGAAAGTGGCCTGGTTCGTGAAGTCCAACGCCATCGTCTACGCCCGGGACGGCCGCACGGTGGGGGTCGGTGCCGGGCAGATGAGCCGGGTGGTGAGCGCCCGCATCGCCGGCCTCAAGGCGGCGGAGGAAGGGCTCGAGGTGGCGGGATCCGTCATGGCATCGGATGCCTTCTTTCCCTTCCGCGACGGCATAGACGCCGCGGCGGAGGCGGGCATCACCGCGGTGATCCAGCCCGGCGGCTCGGTGCGCGACGACGAGGTGGTGGCGGCGGCCGACGAGCACGGCATGGCCATGGTGTTCACCGGCGTGCGGCACTTTCGACACTGAACACAGACGCGGGGGCGGCATGAAGATACTGGTGGTGGGCAACGGCGGGCGCGAGCATGCCCTGGCGTGGAAGGCCCTGTCCGGCAGTGGCGTCGAGCAGGTGCTGGTGGCGCCCGGCAACGCCGGCACCGCGCGGGAGCCGGGTCTCAGGAACGTCGACGTGGCCGCGGATGACCTCGACGGCCTGGTGGCGCTGGCGCGGCGCGAGGGGGTGGCGCTGACCATCGTCGGCCCCGAGGCTCCGCTGGTGGCGGGCATCCGGGACCGTTTCGACGCCGCTGGGCTCCCCTGCCTGGGCCCCACCGCGGCGGCCGCCCGGCTCGAAGGCTCCAAGGCCTTCACCAAGGATTTTCTGGCCCGTCACCATATTCCCACGGCCCGTTACCGCACCTTCACGGATGCCGCCGAAGCGGAAGCCTACGTGCGCGCCGAGGGTGCCCCCATCGTGGTGAAGGCGGACGGTCTGGCGGCGGGCAAGGGCGTGGTGGTGGCGCGAAGTGAGGACGAGGCGGTGGAGGCGGTTCGCGCCATGCTCTCCGAGGGTACGTTCGGTGCCGCCGGCCGAAAGGTGGTGGTGGAGGAGTGCCTGGAGGGCGAGGAGGCCAGCTTCATCTGCCTCTGCGACGGCCGGGTGGCGGTGCCGTTTGCCTCCTCCCAGGATCACAAGGCGCGGGACGATGGCGACACCGGCCCCAACACCGGCGGCATGGGCGCCTATTCTCCGGCCCCGGTGGTGACCCCGGAGGTGCACCGGCGGATCATGGCCGAGGTGATCGAGCCCACGGTGGCGGGCATGGCGGCCGACGGGCACCCCTACGTGGGATTCCTCTACGCCGGGCTGATGATCATGCCGGACGGCGCGCCCAAGGTGATCGAGTTCAACTGCCGCTTCGGCGATCCCGAGGCTCAGCCGGTGATGATGCGCCTGCGCTCCGACCTGGTGGATCTGTCCCGGCGGGCTCTGGACGGTGGCCTGGCGGGGGTGGATCTGGAGTGGGATACGCGGGTGGCCCTGGGCGTGGTCATGGCGGCGGGCGGCTACCCGGGCCGCTACCGCCGGGGTGATCCCATCGAAGGGCTGGACGGGGTGGACGGCGAGGATCTGAAGGTGTTCCACGCCGGCACCCGTGTGGAGGACGGGCGGGTCGTCACCAGCGGCGGCCGCGTGCTCTGCGTGGTCGGGCTGGGCGCCGACGTGGCGGAGGCCCAGGCGCGCGCCTACGAGGGCGTGGCGCGCATCCGCTGGGCCGACTGCTACTACCGCAGGGACATCGGCCATCGGGCCCTGGCCCGCATGGCTTCCGTCTGACTACGGGGCGGGCGATCCGCCGCTGACCTCGCCGCCCGGCGCCGGCATGCTTGGCCCATGCTGGCGGATCGACTCAAAGGGTTCATCGGCTTCGAGGGTCTGCCCGCAGCGGCGTTGGCGGCGCTGGCGGATCAGTCGCGGCGGGTGCGGTTGCCGCCGGGGCGCTGGCTGGTGCGGCCCGGTCGGACCCTATCGGGTCATTACTATCTGTTGGCCGGGCGGGTTCGGCTGCTGGAGGGTGGGCGCGCCTGCGCCGTGACCGCCGGTTCCGAGCCGGCGCGGCGCCCCGTCTATCCCGGCTGCGCCGGGGTGGAGACGCTCACCGCCGCCACCTTCCTGCGGCTGGAACCCCACGTGCTCGAGCAGGCGTGGGGCCCGGATGACCTGGGGGTCCCCGAGGTCGACACGGACCCGGAAGCCTGGCAGCGGCGCTTTCTCGCCTCGCCGCTCATGCAGCGGCTGGCGCCGGCGGACTGGCAGCGGGTGCTGCGGGCGATGGCGTCGACCACCTACCACGCCGGCGAGGCGGTGATCGTGGCGGGAGAGGCGGGGGATCACTGTCATGTGCTCGCCGAAGGCCAGGCGGAGATCGTTGGCCCGGACGGCGCGCGGCTGGCCTGCATCGAGCCGGGCCAGCTCTTCGGCGAGGACGCCCTGGTGACCGGGCGCGTGCGCAACGCCAGCGTGATCATGACGCGTTCCGGGGCCGCGGTGCGCCTGGCGGGGGATCAATTCCAGCGCTGGCTGCTCGATGCAGTGGTGCCGCCCCTGGCAGCGCCCGGCAGCCGTCGCCTGGTGGTGCTGGAGCCCGCCACCGCGGGTCCGGCGGCGCTGCGGGTTGCACTCGCTTCCATCCGTCGGGCGGCCCGTGCTCTGCCGCGGAACCAGAGCTTCGCCGTCGCCGGCGGCAGCCGGCCGGAGCGCTTTCTGGCGGCGTTTCTGCTGGCCGAGCAGGGCCTGGATGCGCGCCCCCTGGCTGACCCCTGAGCGGGAACGGGTCCCTCCCCGCTATGCGGGGATCGTGCGGTCCCGCGCCCAGGCTCGAAGCGCCTGCACGCTTTCCGCGCGCATCACAGACATGGGCACGGTTCGGGTCACTGCGCCGAGCAGATCGTCCTGAGTCACCTCCGCCGCGGCGCCGTCTTCGGCTCGTGCCCCGGCCAGATAGCGCGCCGACACCACCGATTCCTCGATCTCGGCGCCGGTGAACCCCTCCGCGGCCGCGGCCAGGGCCGGCAGGTCGTAGGCGGCGGCATCCAGGCCGCGCTTGGTCAGGTGGATCCGGAAGATCTCCTCCCGTACCGGTGCGTCGGGCAGGTCGACGAAGAACACCTCGTCCAGCCGCCCCTTGCGCACCAGCTCCGGCGGCAGATCGGCGATGTCGTTGGCGGTGGCGACAATGAAAACGGGCTTACTGTTTTCCGCCATCCAGGTGAGCAGGGTCGAGAGAACCCGCTTGGACGTGGCGTTGTCGGAGCCGCCGGTGGCCACCCCTTTCTCGATCTCGTCCATCCACAGCACGCATGGCGCCATGAGCTCTGCCTGGGCGAGGGAGTTGCGCAGATTGCGCTCGGTCTCACCGAAGTACTTGTTGTAGAGGGTGCCGAAGTCCAGCCGCAAGAGCGGTATGCCCCAGAAGCCGGCGATGGCCCGGGCGGCCAGGCTCTTGCCGCCCCCCTGAACCCCGAGCAGCAGCACCCCGCGGGGACGGTCGGCATCGGCGCCGCCACCGGACGGGGCGAGGAGTGCCCGCCGCCGCAGGGCCAGCCACGACTTCAGGTTGTCCAGCCCCGCTACCTGAGCCAGGGGCTCGGTGTCGTATTCGAAGCGCAGCACGCCTTCCGAATCCATCAGCTCGAACTTGAGCCGGTTGACCTCCGGGATGTCCGACTCGGTGATGGCGCCGTCGTCGAACACGGCGTGGCGGATCAGGACCTTGGCGTCGGCGTGGGAGACGCCCCGGAGGTTGGCCACGAGTTGATCCAGGGTGCGCTGGTCGGTGCGCACCTTGCTGCCGCCGTTGTGCTCGGACCAGGCCCGGGCTTCGCTGCGCACCAGGCCCAGGAGCTCCTCGTCGCTGGGCATGCGCAGGTTGAATTTGGCGGTGACGCGACCGATCTCCTGGGGCACCTGGAGCGCGTGGCTCACCAGCACCACCGTGTTGCCGAGACGCTCCTGGTCCAGGGCGATGTCCTTCAGGTAACGGATGTTCTTCGGCGCGTCGATCAGATAGGGGTGAAAATCGCACAGCGCGTAGAGGCCGGGACCGGGGGTAGAAGCGATGTGGGCCAGCAGCGCCTCGGGGTCGGTGAGGTCGGCACCGTTTTCCGGGGCCGCGCCGAAGCCCCCCAGCTCCAGCCCCCGGGTGACCCGCCACTCGTAGAAGGAAAGCCGCCGTTCCATGGCCAGGCGCAGCAGCAGCCCCAGCACCCGGCGCTCGTCCGCCGACTCGATGGCGACGAGGGGAATTCGGGCGTTGAGAATCATGGCCAGGTCCTTGGTCTCGGCCACCGCCACCTCCTTGCTTTGCCGGAACGTTTCGATACCCTCAGGTAATTCTGGACCAGGAAATCGCACATGGTGAACGGAAGCCTCGCCGACGCCATCATCGGGCAGGTGGATCGGGCGCTGCGCACCCTGTCCGGGCAGCACGTCGCCCGCCGCCCCAGCCCGGCCACCGCGGAGCCGCCCCAGCTCACCCCCCAGGAGGGCGCCCACGCCGCCGGCCTGATGCGGGTGAACCACACGGGAGAGATCTGCGCCCAGGCGCTGTACCAGGGGCAGGCCCTTACCGCCCGGGACGCCAAGGTGCGGCACGCGCTGCTGCAGGCAGCCGCCGAGGAGGAGGACCATCTGGCCTGGTGCGAGGAGCGCCTCCGGGAGCTGCACAGCCGGCCCAGCCGGCTCAACCCGGCGTTCTACGCCCTGTCGTACGGCATGGGCACCGTCACCGGCCTGCTCGGCGACAAGGTGAGCCTGGGCTTCGTGGAAGCGACGGAAGACCAGGTCTGCAGCCATCTCGAGCGGCATCTGGAGACGTTGCCGGACGCGGACGCCCGCAGCCGCGAGATCGTCGCGCACATGCGCGACGACGAGGCCCGGCACGGCTCGGAGGCCCTGGCCCGGGGCGGGGTGGAGTTTCCCCGGCCGGTGAAGCGGGGGATGACCCTGCTGTCCCGGGTCATGACGGCGACGACGTACCGGCTGTAGCCTCGATGATCTCGTAGCCGTGGCTGATGGCCACGCCGGCGCGCTCGAGCATGATGGACGCCGAGCAGTACTTGCTGGCGGAGAGGGCAACGGCCCGAGCCACTTTTTTCTCGTCCAGACCCCGTCCGGTGACCTTGAAGTGCAGGTGGATGCGGGTGAACACGTGGGGCACGGATTCGGCGCGCTCGGCCTCCAGCTCGGTGACGCAATCCAGCACCTCCTGGCGCGCCTTGCCGAGGATGTGGATCACGTCGTAGGAGGCGCACCCGCCCAGTCCCATGAGAACCAGCTCCATGGGTCGCGCGCCGCGGTTCTCACCGCCGCCCTCCGGCGGCCCGTCCAGCGCGATCTCGTGTCCCGAGTCGGCGACGGCGGTGAAGTGGACCTTGTCGTGCCATTGTATTTTTGCGTGCATGGTGAGCGGTTCTCGGTTGTCGGTGTTCAAAGACGTGATCGGCGCCGAACATGGTGAGTGAAGCGGGTCCATCCATACTGTGAACGGTGCCGTTTGTCGACTCCGTCACACCATTCCCCGGATTCTTTGCCATAGTTAAGGACGCCAGAGTTACGAAGGAGCGGAACCGACATGCTTGCGTCCAAGAACCCACAGAGTGCGGGGATCGGTCCCGGCCGGTCCAGCGCCGGGCGGCCGCTGATGGCGAAAGGATTCAAAATGGGCGGCGCCGAGGAGAACGGTCACCTGGACGCGTTCCTGGCTGCCGCGCACCGCCGCAAGTACCCGGCCAAGAGCACCCTCATCTACGCCGGTGACAAGAGCGATTCCATCTACTACATCCTCAAGGGCTCGGTGACCGTGCTGGTGGAGGACGAGTCCGGCCGGGAGATCATCGTCTCTTACCTGAACAAGGGCGACTTCTTCGGCGAGATGCCGCTGTTCACCGAAGACACTCCCCGCTCGGCCTGGGTGAAGGCCAAGTCCGAGTGCGAGGTGGCGGAGCTCTCCTACGCCAAGTTCCGCGAGCTGGCGGAGAAGCACACGGATCTGCTCTACGCCGTGGGCCGGCAGATGGCCGAGCGGCTCACCCGCACCACCCAGAAGGTGAGCGACCTGGCGTTCCTCGACGTCACCGGTCGGGTGGCGCGCACGCTTCTCGAGCTCACCAAGCAGCCGGATGCCATGACCCACCCGGACGGCATGCAGATCAAGATCACCCGCCAGGAGATCGGCCGCATCGTGGGCTGCTCCCGGGAGATGGTGGGCCGGGTGCTGAAGACCCTGGTGGATCAGGGGCTGGTGTCGGTGAAAGGCAAGACCATGGTGGTGTTCGGAACCCGCTAGCGGACCGTTCAGCCGAACAGGGCCGAAAGCGCCGCCCCCGGATCGGGGGCGCGCATGAAGGCTTCCCCTACCAGAAAGGTGTTCACCCCGGCTGCGCGCATCATCTGCACGTCGTCCGGAGTGTGAATGCCGCTTTCCGTCACCACCAGCACGCCCTCCGGCACGGCCGGCAGCAGGGCGAGGGTGGTTTCCAGCCGGGTCTCGAAGGTTCGCAGGTCGCGGTTGTTGATCCCCACCAGCGCCGGCTCCAGGGCCAGGGCGCGTTCCAGCTCGTCACCGTCGTGCACCTCGATCAGCACGTCCAGGCCCGCGTCCCGCGCCGCCGCGTTCAGCTCCCCGAGTTGGTCCCGCCCCAGCGCGGCGACAATGAGCAGCAGGCAGTCGGCCTCCAGGGCCCGGGTCTCCAGCACCTGATAGGGATCGACGATGAAGTCCTTGCGCAGCGCCGGCAGGGCGACGGCGGCCCGGGCACGGCGCAGATAGTCGTCGTGGCCCTGGAAGAAGTCCTCGTCGGTGAGCACCGACAGGCAGGTGGCGCCCGCCGCCTGGTAACGGCGGGCGATGTCCACCGGATCGAAATCCTCGCGGATCACCCCTTTGCTCGGAGACGCTTTCTTGATCTCGGCGATCACCGCGCTGCCGCCGGCGCGCACCCGCCGGGCCAGGGCCTGGGTGAATCCGCGCGGGGGCGGGGCGGCCCGGGCCGCGTCCTCCAGCTCCGCCACGCTCACCCGGCCGCGGCGCGCCACCACCTCCTCGCGCTTGCGGGCGACGATGGTGTCCAGCACGGTGCGGCTCACGAAGCCTCCATCAGCCGGGTCACCCGGATCAGCTCCTCGAACCGCTCCAGCGCACGGCCGGTGGCGATGGCCTCCCGGGCCATGAGCACGCCCCTGGCCAGGTCGGTGGCGGCCCCGGCCACGTAGATCGCGGCGCCCGCGTTGAGGCTGACGATGTCTGCGGCGGCGGACTCGGGCTCGGTGAGGGACCGCCGCACCAGCGCAAGGCTCGCCTCCGGGGAATTCGCCCTGAGCTCCGTGACGGCGCGCTGGCGGATGCCGAAGTCCTCGGGGGCGATCTCGTAGCCCTCGATCCGCCCCGCCCTGAGCTCCACCACGTACGTGCTGGCGTCCAGGGCGATCTCGTCCAGGCCGTTGGCGTGCACCAGCAGCACGTGCTCGGCCTCCAGCAGCGCCAGCACCCGGGCCAGGGTCTCCTGGAGCTGCGGGCTGAACACGCCGATGAGCTGGCGCCTGGCGCCGGCGGGATTGGTGAGGGGGCCGAGCACGTTCATCACGGTCCGCACCCCCAACTCCTGGCGCACTGGGGCCGCGTGCCTCATGGCGCCGTGGTGGGCCTGGGCGAACAGGAAGCCGACTCCGACCTCGCGGATGCACCGCGCGCACTGCTCGGGAGTCAGGGCCAGATTGGTGCCGGCGGCTTCGAGCACGTCGGCGCTGCCGCTGGCGCTGGACATCTTGCGGTTGCCGTGCTTGGCCACATGCGCGCCCGCGGCGGCGGCCGCGAACGCCGCCGCCGTGGATATGTTGAAGAGCTTGGCGCCGCTGCCGCCGGTGCCACAGGTGTCGACCAGGTGAGGCACGTCCACCTGCACCCGAGTGGAGAGGGCGCGCATGGCCTGCGCCGCGCCGGCGATCTCTTCCGCCGTCTCGCCCTTGACCCGCAGGCCCATGAGCAGCGCGCCGATCTGGGCCGGCGTGGCCCCGCCGCTCATGACCTCGGTGAAGACCTGGCGCGCTTCCTCCTGGGAGAGGTCCCGGCCTTCAGCCAGCCGTCCCAGTGCGCTCCGTACGTCCATGGAGATCTCCCGTGAGAAAGTTCCGCAGCAGGTCGTGACCGGCGGTGGTGAGGATCGACTCGGGGTGGAACTGCACCCCCTGAACGGGGAACTCCCGGTGACGCAGCCCCATGATCTCGTCGACCACGCTGCCCCCGTCCGCGGGCCGCTCCGTCCACGCCGTCACCTCCAGGCACTCGGGCAGCGACTCCCGCTCCACCACCAGCGAGTGGTACCGGGTGGCTTCGAACGGCTCGGGCAGCCCGCGGAACACGCCCTCCCCGCGGTGATGAATCATGGAGGTCTTGCCGTGCATCACTTCCCGGGCGCGGATCACCCGGCCGCCGAACACCTGACCCAGGCACTGGTGCCCCAGGCAGATGCCCAGGGTGGGCACGTGGGGGCCGAAGGTGCGGATCACCTCCATGCTGATCCCTGCCTCGTTCGGGGTGCACGGGCCCGGGGAGACGACGATTCTGTCCGGCGCGAGCGACTCGATCTCCGCCAGGGTGATCTCGTCGTTGCGGTGCACCACCACCTCGGCACCCAGCTCGCCCAGGTACTGGACCACGTTGTAGGTGAACGAGTCGTAGTTGTCGATCATGAGCAGCATAGCCGGGGCATAGTACCCACAGTTGGCGCGCTTGGCATCCTGCAACGGCGGCGGCGGCCGTGGGCGCCATTGATGCCGCGCAAAGGCCGCCACCGGAGCGTGCGTTAGCATCGGGCTACTCTGCGGGGCGTGAGGGTGGCCATGCTGCAAGTCGCCGAGGCGTACGATGCGGGTCTTCGCACGGCCCGCTTGTTCAAAGCCTGTCTCGATCGCAATACCCGAGCTGTTCGGCGCGAGCATCGCCGCGAGATCGAGCGGATGCGGGAGGGGCTGTCGGCGCCCCCGGCGGTGCGGGACGAGGCACGGCGGCGCAAGCTGGCGGAGACCGTTCGCCGGGCCCGCATCCACAGCCCCTTCTACCGGGAACTGCTGCGCGACGCTCCGGACGATCCCCTGGAGGCGTTCGCGGCGGCGCCGGTGACCGCGCGAGGCGACATCGTCGACTCGGGCCTGACGCGGACGGTGCCCCCACGGCCGTCGGAGCGCCGGGTCACCTGGCGCACCTCGGGCACCTCGGGCGAACCCTACACCTTCGAGATCGACCGTCTGTGCCCGGTGCGCCACTCGGCGCAGCGGGCGTTCGTGTACCTCGAGGCCGGCGTCCCGCCCGGATCGCGCATCATCGAGATTCTGGGCGGCGGCTCGGTGAGCCGGCGCGAGGACAAGCTCTACCCCAGCTTCCGGCGTTTTCACGTCGATTACTGGCAGATGAGCGGCAAGGAACTGGCCGCCCACGCGCGCGCCGTGGCGCCTGCCCTGCTCTACGGCAACCTCACCCACCTGTTGCAGGTGGCGGATGAGGCCCAGTCGGCCGGCATGGCGCTCACCATCCCGTTCGTGTGCAGCTCGTCGGAGACCGTGCTGGAGCAGGACCGCGTGCGGCTCACGGAAGTGCTGGGCTGCCGGTTCTTCGAGATCTACGGCTCGGCGGAAGCCAACAACGTCGCCTATTACCTGCCGGGGGACCGGGAGTGGACGATCTTCGAGCCACGGGTGTGGGTGGAAATCCTGGACGAGCGGCGCGAGCCGGTGCAGGCGGGGGAGGTGGGCGAGATCGTGGTCACGACACTGACGGAGCCGGCGGCGCCGCTGATCCGTTACGCCACCGGGGACATGGCCCGGGTGGCCGGCGCTGACGGCAGTGGGCGGGCGGGGATGCGCCTGGCATCCCTGGAGGGACGCGCGTGCGATGCGGTGCTCGACGCCCAGGGCAGGCGGGTATCCCTGTGGTCACTGGCGGCCAACGGCTTCTGGGCCCGCGACGACATGGCCACCCGGGTTCGGCGCTGGCAGATCCATCAGCATCGCGACCGGACGGTTCGGGTTCGACTCGAGCTCCGGGACGGTGTAGCGGTGGCCGACGTGGAGACCGCCATCCGGGAGTACCTCGCGCCCGTGCTCGCCGGCCTGCCCGTGGTGCTCGAGCCCGTGGCGCGCATTCACCACCCCGCCGAAGGCAAGTTCCGCGCGGTCACCTCGGATGCGGGCGAGCCGGAGCGGAGCGCCAGCGGCTAACGCTCCGCACCGCGTCCCGCCTGAGACAGGGTGCGATGGCCGAGGTCGGAGTCGGCCACCATGCTCGCTGGGATCCGCCCCCATTTCTCCTCCATGCGCCGCAGCATCAGTTCCACCAGCATGCGCGCCCCGGCCTCGGACAGATGATCGTCGTCCCGGTAGTAGACGTGCTCACTGTCGTGAGTGATGCAGCGGCCGGGGATCCGGGTGTTGCAGAACAGGGTCTCCGGGTACACGCGGACCAGATCCGGGTGGTCGGGAACGGCGTCGTAGACTGCGTAGGCGGAGGCCGTACGCTCCCGGTACACGTCGTAGGACGTTGTCAGCATGTGGTCTCTCGTCCACGCGTGCATGTCCTCGGGCGCCGCCTTGGGGAGCAGATCGGCCAGCCGCTGGGGCACGTTCCACCCCACTTCCGGTATCGGATAAACCAGCACGACCTTGATGCCCTCCGCGAGCAGCCGTTCGACGGTTTCCCGGAAGCGCCGCTGCACGGTCTCCAGGGGTGCGGGCGACGACCCGGAATCGCCCGGCTCCACGAACGCCCAGTGATAGTCCTCGCTCTCGATGCCGCCTTCGTGATTGTCGAACCCGGTGGACTCGAGTATCAGCGGCAGCCGGCCGCCGAGGATGGCCACGGCGGGCGAGACGTCCCGCAGGACGGCGATACGGCGCTCGTTGTAGTCCGTGGTGCAGGGGAAGGGGTTCTCCGAACCGATGGTCACCCGATCGATACCGGTGATCAGAGGGCACGCGGCCCGGTTCAGCGGGAGATACGCGGCATCGGTGCCCTTCGTGACCTCCCGGAGCGGCTCGCTGAGCGTGCGCAGGTGGGAGTCTCCGACGGTTGCCAGCGTGACCTCGCCAGCCCCGTGGGGGAAGAGGCAGTAGTCCTCGTCGCCCGCGTAGTCCTCGCACGGGTTCGACGGCGAGCCGAGTGTCGGCGAGTGCTCGGCCTGGGACTTCACTACGTCGAAGTAGAAGCTCGGCAGCGACTCGAACCGCGAAGGCAGACCGTCGCTGCCGAACCCGTACAGTCCCGCCACCAGGAGCCCCGCCGGGCCCACGGATGCCATCGTCCAGATGAGCCGGCGGTTGATCAGCCGCTTGTTTCGGAACGGTGTCTCCACGGCCTGGTAGGTAAGGGTGGCAAGGCCTACGGCAAGAGCGATCCACACCAGCTTGTCCAGCACCTGCGGCTCGTCGGCGGAGCGGATGCGGGCGAAGGCGAAGATGGGCTGGTGCCACAGGTACAGGGAATAGGAGATGAGCCCCAGTCCTACCGCGAGCCGCGACGTGAGCAGCCGGGAAACGCCGTCGCTCCCACCGGCGAACCAGATAAGCAGCATGGTGCCCAGCACCGGCAGCAGGGTGACGAAGCCGGGGTGGGGCGCGTAGTCGTCCAGCACCAGCATGGGCGCGATCACCATGATCGCGCCCAGTGCCGGCAGGGTGGCGTTGGCCAGCGGGTAGGCCTGACGTCCGCGGTCCACCTCGAGCTTCGCCAGCATCGCCCCCGCCAGCAGCTCCCAGGCCCGGGACGGCGCCAGAAAGAAGTTGGCGTTCTGGAAGCGGTCGTTGGCCCACTCCGCCAGGAGCAGCGAGACCACGAACCCCGCCAGGAACAGCGCGCCGATGTAGCGGCGGCAGAACTTCCAGCACAAGAGCAGCACGATCGGGAACAGCAGGTAGAACTGTTCCTCCACCGCCAGGCTCCAGGTGTGCAGAAAGGGTTTCAGATCGCCGCCGTCCGCCGCGTACTGGTCCTCCTGCCAGAAATAGATGTTGGAGCCGAAGAGCGTGGTGGCCGCGAGGCTCCCGGCGTAGGACTTGAAGGCCGACGGCAGCATGTACGTCCAGGCGAATGGGATCGACGCCACCATGACCACGAACAGTGCGGGCAGGATGCGCCGGGCCCGGCGCTCGTAGAAGCCCAGGAAGGTGAAGCCGTCCCGCCCCATCTCCTTGAGCAGAATCAGGGTGATGAGGTAGCCGGAGATGACGAAGAACACGTCCACCCCAAGGTAACCGCCGGGAAAGAAGGCGCGGCCGAACACGCTGAACCCGGCGTGGTAGAGCAGCACGGCGACCACTGCGATGGCCCGCAAGCCGTCCAACTCCGGCCGGTAGTTCATGTTCGTCAACGTTCCCTGCTGCCTCATAACGTGGGGTGGACGACCGACCGCCGGTTGCGGTGCACGGCTGGTGAAGCAAGATGCAGACCAGACTCTGGAGCCCGGTGATCCCCCCTCAATCGGAACGGGGTGGCACGAACCTTGGAGCCCTTGGGCGGCGTTATTGATCTGCACGGAGGACGCGAAGATGGCATCGACGAACGTGCCGGCCCTGGAGCGAAGCATGCAGAAAACCCAATCGTGGCTCGGGGACATCTCCACCGAGATGGGTTGGAACGATCCCGAGAAGGGCTATCTGGCGCTGCGGGCCGTGCTGCAGGCGTTGCGGGACAGGCTGCCGCCGAACGAGGCCGTGGATCTCGCCGCCCAGTTGCCCATGGTGGTGCGGGGTTTCTACTACGAGGGCTGGCATCCGGCGGACAAGCCGCTCAAGTACCGTCACAAGGAGGAGTTCATCGAGCGGGTGTGCAAGCGCGCCCCGGCCATTACCCGGGAGGAGGCGGAACGAGCCGTGACGGCTGTGTTTCATCAGCTCACCAGCGAGCTCGACAGCGGCGAGCTGGAGCAGGTGCGCGCCGCCATGCCCGAGGATATTCGCGCGCTGTGGCCGTGGGAGGGGATGTAGGCAGCCATTCCAGACCTATTGTCCGCGTCACAGATGTGCGAACGTACGAGCCTGTGCTGACAAGGAAGAACCACATGAAATATCTACACCGAGCTTGGGTGATCGGGCTGCTGATCCTGGCCGGCTGCGCTTCGGCGCCTCCCTCGGAGGAGCAGCAGGCGAGGACGGAAGCCATCGAGGACATCCTCAGCCAGCCGCTGCCGAGCGAGGAGTACGCCCAGGAGGTCCGTTGCCTTTCCACCCACAACTACCGCAGCGTGGAGGTGCTCGACCCCGAGCACGTGCTGTTCGAAGGTGCCGGCGGCCGAGCCTGGGTGAACAAGCTGAGGAACCGCTGCGTCGGGCTGCGGCGCAACGACACCCTGCGCTTCGAGTTGCGTGACAACCGGGTGTGCAATCTCGACAGCTTCGAGGCGGTGGATTCGTTCCTGTGGTTCTGGGAGCGCACCAGCGGCACCTGCACCCTGGGTAACTTCACTCCGGTGACGCCGGAGCAGGTCGCTGCCCTCAAAGCCGCGCTGCGGGACGGCGACGGAAGCTGAGCGTCCGGGGCTCGCCAGCGGCTCGCCAGCGGCTCGCCGGAACGCCTCAGGCCGGTGCTTCGAGTATGGCCTGAACGCCCTCGAGGGCGATACGCACGGCCTGCTCCCGCACCTCGGCGCGGCTGCCGGTGAGCTCATATCGGGCTGTCTGGATGCACCGGGGGGTGGGCGCCTGGACCGCCCAGCCGAACCACACCGTACCCACCGGTGCCAGCAGGTCTCCGCCGTCCGGGCCGGCCACCCCGGTGACCGCCACGCTGACGCGGGCGTCGCAGGCCGCCAGTGCCCCTTCGGCCATCTCCCGGACGGTGGGCTCGCTCACCACGCCGTGCTCCTCCAGGGTCTGCCGGTCCACGCCGATCATGCGCATCTTCGCCGACGGCCGGTAGGTGACGAAGGCCCCCTCGAACCATTCCGAGCTTCCCGGAACACTGGTGAGCTCTGCGGCGATCATGCCGCCGGTGCAGGACTCCGCCGTGACCAGGGTGAGCTCGTTGGCCAGAAGCTGCCGCGCCACGGCGTCGATCAGTCGAAGGTCGGTCATCTCGCCGTCACGGTTGGAACTTGGCCTCGGCCATGGCCGCGGCCCGGAAGATGGCGCGGCCCTTGTTCATGGATTCCTTCCACTCGAGTCGCGGTACCGAGTCCGCCACCACGCCGCCGCCGGCCTGGATGTACAGGGTGCCGTCCTTGATCACGGCGGTGCGGATGGCGATGGCGGTGTCCATGTTGCCGTTCCACGCGAGGTAGCCCACGGCGCCGCCGTAGATGCCGCGCTTCACCGGCTCCAGCTCGTCGATGATCTCCATGGCGCGGATCTTCGGCGCGCCGGAGAGGGTGCCCACCGGCAGCGTGGCGCGCAGCACGTCCATGGCGGTCTTGCCGGCGCGCAGGCGACCGGTGACGTTGCTGGAGATGTGCATGACGTGGGAGTAGCGCTCGATCACGAAGCGCTCGGTCACCTCGACCGAGCCGGTCTCGGACACCCGGCCGACGTCGTTGCGGCCCAGATCGATGAGCATGAGATGCTCGGCGATCTCCTTGGGGTCGCCCAGGAGCTCTCGCTCCATGGCCTGGTCCTCCTCCGGCGTGTGGCCGCGCCGGCGGGTGCCGGCCAGGGGCCGGTTGGTGATGACGCCGTCCTCCAGGCGGGCGAGGATCTCCGGCGACGAGCTGACGATCTGAAACTCCTCCAGATCCATGAAGTACATGTACGGAGACGGGTTGAGGCTGCGCAGGGCCCGGTACAGATTGATGGGGTCCGAAGCGAAGGGGATGGACATGCGCTGGGCCAGCACCACCTGCATGACGTCGCCGGCGCGTATGTACTCGCGGATCTTCTCCACCGCCTGGGTGAACGCGGCCTCGCCGAACTCGGAGACGAAGTCGCTTTCCTCCACGGGCTGATTGGCGCTGGAATCGGGAATGGGCGGCACGGCCCCGGCGAGCCGTTGGCTCAGCGCCCGGAGCCGGTCGACGGTGCGCTGATGGATGCCCTCCTCGGCCGGATCCACCAGACTGATGAGCTGCATCCGGCCCCTCAGATTGTCGAACACCACCACGTCCTCGGACACCATGAGCACCATGTCCGGCGTCCCCAGGGTGTCCGGCGGCTCGCCGCCGGCGAGCCGCTTCTCCACGTAGCGCACGCAGTCGTAGCCGAAGTAGCCTACCAGGCCGCCGTAGAACCGGGGCAGCTCCGGCAGCTCCGCCACCCGGTAGCGCTGCTGGAACGCCTCGATGAACGCCAGCGGATCCTCCGCCTCGAGGCTTTCCACCGTCTTGCCGTCGGTCTGCACCGTGATCTGGTGGCCGGTGACCTTGATGATCGTGCGGCAGGGGAGGCCGATGATGGAGTAGCGGCCCCACTTCTCGCCCCCCTGAGCCGACTCCAGCAGGTAGGAGTAGGGGCCCTTGGCGAGCTTCAGGTAGGTGGAGAGGGGCGTGTCCAGGTCGGCCAGGGTCTCGACCACCACCGGGATGCGGTTGTAGCCCTGGGCGGCGAGCTCGGCGAAGCGCGACTCGCTCAAGGGTTCCGCTTCCGCTTCGGTCATCGACTCCGATTCAGTCATCACGGGGCCTCAGCAGATCCCTGAATGAGGCGATGACGGCGTCCGCGCCGAGGGCCGCGGGGGCGATGCCGTGATTGTAGCCATCCGGCACGCACACCACGGCGCAGCCGGCGGCGCGGGCACAGGCCACGTCGGTTTCCGAGTCCCCTACGAACAGCACCTCGCCCGGAGCCAGGCCCAATGCGGCGCAGGCGTGCAGCGCGGGGTCGGCGGCGGGCTTGGGCCGGGGCGCGGTATCGCCGCAGACCACGGTGTCGAAGACCCCGTCCCAGCCGAGGGCGTCGAGCAGGGCCGCAGTCAGCCGGGTGTGCTTGTTGGTGACCACCGCCAGCCGTGCCCCCCGGTCTCGCAGGGCCTCGAGGCTCGCCTCCACGTCGGGATAAGGCGTGCTGTGCTCGGCGATGTTCCGCTCGTAGTGGTGCAGGAAGCGCTCGAACAATGCCTCCACGTCGGCATCCGCGCCCTGGTGGGCCAGGGCCTGCTCGATCAGCACCCGGGCCCCGTGGCTCACCCAGTGCCGGGTCAGGGCGTCGTCCACCGGCGCGAGCTCGGCGCTGGCGAGAGCGTGGTTCAGAGCGGCGCGGATGTCGGGCGCGGTATCCACCAGAGTGCCGTCCAGGTCGAAGAGGTAGCCGGCGAAGTGCTGCACGTCAGCTCACCGCCTCCCGCATGGCCCCGATGGTGGCGGCGTAGTCGTCGCTACCGAAGATGGCGGAGCCGGCGACGAAGGTGTCCGCGCCCGCGTCCGCCACCCGGCGGATGTTGTCGATCTTGATGCCGCCATCGATCTCCAGGCGGATCTCCCGGCCCGAGGCGTCGATGATGTCCCGGGCCCGGGACAGCTTGCCCAGGCTCGACTCGATGAAGCTCTGGCCGCCGAACCCGGGGTTCACCGACATGATGAGCACCAGGTCCACCATGTCCACCACTTCCTCGAGCACCGTCAATGGCGTGGCGGGGTTGAACACCACTCCCGGACATGCGCCCCCTTCGCGGATGAGGCTCAGGGTGCGGTGCAGGTGCTCGGTGGCTTCGGGATGCACGCTGATGATGTCCGCGCCGGCGTCGATGAAGTCGCCGATCAGCCGATCCACCGGCTTCACCATCAGATGCACGTCCATGATGCAGTCGATACCCGCCTTGCGCAGGGACTCGAGCACCAGCGGGCCGATGGTGAGGTTCGGCACGTAATGGTTGTCCATCACGTCGAAGTGGATGATGTCGGCCCCGGCGTCCAGCACGTCGCGGATCTCGTCGCCGAGGCGGGAGAAATCCGCCGAGAGTATCGAGGGTGCAATCCAGTTTTCCATGGCCGGGTATTCTACCCGGTTTTGACTCCGGGTTCGGTGGCGGCCGCGAGCAGCGCGTTCAAGGCCTCCCGCAGCTCGCACATGCGGGCCTCGGCTGCGGTCCGGTGGTGCGGGTCCGCGTCCCGGGGCAGGCGATCGGGATGCCAGCGGGAGACCTGGCGGCGATAGGCGAGGCGAATGGCAGCGCGATCTGCCTCCGGTCCCACGCCCAGCAGGGCCCGGGCCTTCTCGAGCAGTGGATCGCCCGGGTCGGGCTCTGGCGCGGCCCCGGGTGCTGCTCGGGTGAGGCAGCTGTCCAGGAGCTGCCCCACCACCAGGCCCCCGGCCAGCCACCACGCCAGCAGGCCGGGGTCCGGCGGCGCGAGCACCAGCGCAGCCGTCGTGGCGAGGGTCTTGCCGAGCCAGTTCCCGTAGGAGGCGTGGGTCGCGGACATGAACCCACATTACGCACCGCCATGGGCAGCCACCGTGACCGCTGCACGGCGCGCCGGTGCGCTCGGTCACGGTTTCCGAACGTCAGGCATGCCGTTCAGCGCGGCGAGCTGGGCCGGGGTGCCGATGTCGGTCCAGGCGCCGCGCCAGATCTGGCCGGAGAGCCGCCCCTGTGCCATCAGGCGGAAGTACACGTCCCGCAGGGAGAACGGCTCGACCCGGCGCCCGGTGAGCGACCGGGGATGCAGCAGGGCGATGCCGCAGTAGACATAGCCGTCGCCGCGGCCGGTGATCCGGCCGCCCTCCATGTCGAAATCGCCGCGCTCGCGGAACGTGGGCCTGGGGGTCACCACCAGGTGGGCGTCGGCGCCCGGGTCCAGATCCCCGGGCAGCCGGCTGAACGGGAAATCCGTGAAGATGTCTCCGTTCAGCACCACGAACGGCGCGTCGCCGAGAAGCGGCAGCGCTTTGACCACGCCGCCGCCGGTTTCCAGCAGCTCGGTTTCCTCGCTGTAGCGGATGCGCACCCCGCAGGCGCTGCCGTCGCCCATGGCGTCGACGATCCGCTCCCCCAAGTGATGCACGTTGATGACCACGTCCCGGATGCCGGCGGCGGCGAGCCAGCGAAGCTGGTGAGCCAGCAGCGGCTCGCCCCGGACCTCCACCAGAGGCTTGGGCAGGGAGTCCGTCAGCGGCCGCAGCCGCTCGCCGCGGCCGGCGGCCAGGATCATGGCCTTCACGTCGGCGCCTCCAGCCGCCGCCGCGCCTGAGGCAGCACAGTCGCCACGTGGCCCGACAACGGCGCCAGCGCCGGGTAGCCCGCCGCCAGGTCGCGAATCCTCGTGAGCACCGGCACGATGTGCTGAAGATGCGAGTCGCGCTCGTCCCGGAGCGACAGCCGGGCAAAGATGCCCACCGCCTTGAGCTGACGCTGCAGCGCGGTGAGGTCCAGATCCCGGGCGAAGCGATCCCGCTCCACCGGGAGCGGCGTCCGCTCCAGGTAGTGCTCCCGCCAGCGGGCTACCTCGGTTTCCGGAAAGGTGTGGTAGCAGTCGCGCAGCAGGGAGGCCAGATCGTAGGTGGCCGGCCCCATCAGCGCGTCCTGAAAATCCACCACGCCCACGTAGCCCTCCGCGGTCAGCAGCAGGTTGCGGCAGTGGAAGTCGCGGTGCACGCAGCAGCGGGGTTGCGCCTGGGTGGCTTCCACGAGGATCTCGAACGCCTCCAGCAGCGACTCCGGCGCCGCCATATTCAGCAGGGCTTGCAGAAACCACTCGCGGTAGATGGCGAGCTCTTCGGCGAAGCGCTGCCGGGTGTAGGGGGGAATTCGGCCGTCGCGTACCGCCTGCAGTCGCAGCAGCGTGTCGATGGCTCCCGGCAGCACCGTCTCCGCGCCCGGGTCCCGGTAGACGTCCTCGAAGTGTCGGGTGCCCAGATCCGTCATCAGGTACAGGCCTGCGGGGGCGTCCGCCGCCAGGAGTCGCGGAACGCCGATGCCGTGCCCGGCGAAGACGGTGGCCAGGGTGACGAACTGGGCGTTGTTCTCCAGGGTCGGCGGCGACTGCATGACCACGAAGCTGGTCGCGCCTTCCACCTGCAGCCGGTGGAAGCGCCGGTGGCTCGCCTCTACCGGCAGGGCGTCGAAGCGCACGGCGTCCACCGCCGGCGCCATGCCGAGCTCCGCCAGGCGCGCGCGGGCCCAGCTCTGCACTGCTACGTCCATCTGTCGATTCTAGGTGAAGTGATGGTAAATCTCTTATGATGCGCGCCATGCGAAGCGCGTGGAACAGGGGCGGCCCGCCGGGGGTCTTCGCGGGTCTCTGCCTGACGGGCTCGACCCTGCTCGCGTGCGCGGCAGCGTCGGTTGCGGCCGCGGCCGCGGACGAAGCCGCGCCGGTGAAGGAGGTGGCCGGGCAGACGGACCTCGCCCGCCGCTACTGGGTACCCCGGTCGGCGCTGCCGCCGGAGCGGGCAGCGCTGGTGCCCGAGCACTGCGGCGGTGGTTACCTGGGCCCGACCTTCCCCTACCCCGGTGACGTGGACCAGGAGACGCTGCCCGTCGAAGCCCGCGCCGACCGGGCCGCCTATCGCCTGGAAGGCGATGTGGAGCTCTTCGGCAACGTCACCATCGAGCAGGGAAACCGCACGGTCACCGCCGAGGAGGCGCGACTGCATCGGGAGACCCGGCTGGCCACCGCCGCCGGCCAGGTGCAGTTGCTGGAGCCGGGACTGGCCGTGCAGGGGACTCAGGCGACGGTCAACCTGGACACGGAAGCCGCCACCGTGGAGACCGTGCAGTTCCTGCTGCTCGACAGCGGCATGCGCGGCGAGGCCCGGGCGCTGGCTCAGGACGAGCAGGGCAGCATGACCATGTCCCGTGGCTCGTTCACCCGCTGCGAGCCCGGCAACGACAGTTGGCGGATCAGCGCCTCCTCGGTGGTGGTGGAGGAGGGCGAGGTGTTCGCCACGGCCCGCAACGCCGTGCTGCGGGTGGGCCCGGTGCCGGTGCTCTACGCGCCGTACTTCCGCTTCCCGGTGAGCGACGACCGCCAGTCGGGCTGGCTGTTTCCCACCCTCGGCTACTCGGACGAGGACGGCTACGACATCACCCTGCCTTACTACCTGAACCTGGCTCCCAATTACGATGCCACGCTGATTCCGCGCTACGTGAGTGAGCGTGGTGCAGGTCTGGAGACGGAGCTGCGGCACCTGTCGCGCTGGGAGCGCACGGTGCTGTCCGGAGCGTTCCTCTACAAGGACGACCTGTACGACGGCGAGTTCGAGCGCGACGACTTCGAGGAGCTGCGGGCGGCGGGGCTGGTCGGCGGGGAATTCGAGCCGGAGGACCGCTGGCTGCTGGCGCTGAACCACATGGGCGTGCTGGGCCGGTTCAGCACGGTGGTGGACTACACCGCAGTGAGCGACCGGGACTACTTCCACGATCTCGGCACCGACCTTCAGGTATCGAGTCAGATCGAGCTGGAGCGGCGCGGCGAGCTGCGCTACGACGCCGGCGGGCTGTCCATGCGGCTGTGGGCCCAGCGGTTCCAGCGCCTGGACGAGACCCGCGTGGACCCGTATCAGCGGCTGCCGGAGCTGGACATCAATTACCTCGGCCGATTGCCGGGGCCGTTCGAGTGGTCGCTGGGGGCCTCGGCAGTGACCTTCACCCGGGAGAACGACGCCCTCACCGGCATCAATTCCGTGGTGGGGGATCGCCTGCACGTGGAGCCCAGGCTGCGCCTGCCGCTGGTCTCCCCCTGGGGTTTCCTCACCCTCACCGGCGGTTACCGTTACACCGCCTACGACCTGCGGGACGTGCCGGAGCCGCTGGGGGCGAAGCCGGAGCGCACCATCGGCCTCGGCAGCGCCCACGGCGGCCTCTTCTTCGAGCGTGACCTCGAGTGGTTCGGCGCCGATCTGCTCCAGACCCTGGAACCCCAGCTCTACTACCTGTACCAGGAGTACGCGGCGCAGGACGACCTGCCGCGCTTCGACGCCACCGCCCTCACCTTCGGCTACAGTCAGCTGTTCCGCGACAACCGCTTTGCCGGCCTCGACCGCATCGGCGACGCCAATCAGCTCTCCGCCGGGGTCACCACCCGCTTCCTGGACCCCGCCAGCGGCCGGGAGTATTTCCGCGCGAGCCTGGGCGAGATCGTCTATTTCGACGACCGCCGGGTGACCCTCGAAGGATCGCCGGGGGATGCGGAGGCGCGTTCCAGCTCGGCGGTGGCCGGGGAGCTCGCCGGCTCCGTGGCCGGCGCCTGGCGCTTGAGCGGTAATGCGGTCTGGGATCCCCACGAGAACCGCTGGGAGGAGATCGGCAGCGCGATCCAGTACCGGCGAGACAACCGCCACATCGTCAATCTGGGCTATCGCAAGCGCCTGCAGGGTGACATCGACCAGACCGACGTGTCGCTGTATTGGCCCGTGAGCCGGCATTTCGCGGTGCTGGGCCGATGGAACTACGACGTGGTGAGCGGTCGAACGATTGAGGGATTCGGCGGCATCGAGTACAACGACTGCTGCTGGCAGATTCGCTTCATGGCCCGACGCTTCCTGGACAGCCCCACCGGCCGCGCTCTGGATTTCGAGACGGTAGATCCGGACGAGGGGGTGTTCGTGCAGGTCGTGTTCAAGGGCCTCGCCGACTTCGGCGACAAGGTGGAGTCGGTGCTGGCGCGGGGCATCCGCGGCTATCGCAAGGAGAACGAGATCGATGGGTACTGACAGGCGCGCGCTCCGTGGCCGGCTGCTGCCGGCGGTGGCGCTGGTGGTGACGTCGCTGCTGCTCGCGGGGCCGCTCCGGGCCGAGTACGAGCAGCTCGACGGCATCGTGGCGGTGGTCGACGACGACGTGGTGCTGGCCTCGGAGCTTCTCTCCCGGCTCGACGCGGTGAAGAAGCAGATCGCCGAATCCAACGTGCAGGCGCCACCCAACGACGTGCTGGTGAGCCAGATCATGGAGCGCCTCATCCTCGAGAGCCTGCAGCTGCAGGAGGCGGACCGGCGCGGGGTGCAGGTGGACGACGAGACCCTGACGCGGGCGGTGCTGTCCTTTGCCGAGCAGAACGGCATGAACCTGGATCAGTTCCAGCAGGCACTGGCCATGGACGGGGTCAGCTACGCCGAGTTCCGGGAGCAGATCCGCCGCGAGATGGTCATGACCCGGCTGCAGCGCAACCTGGTGAGCCGGCGCATCGCAATCAGCGACAAGGACATCGACGACCTGCTGAGCTCCCCCTACTACCAGCAGCTGCTGTCCGACGAGTACCGGGTCGGGCACATTCTGCTGACCATCGACGAGGAAGCGACCGACGCGGCGGTGGTGGCGGCTCGGGAGCAGGCCGCCGACATCGTCCGGCAGCTGCGGGAGGGGGCCGAATTCCGCCAGATGGCCATCACCCATTCCTCGGCTCCGACGGCCCTGGAAGGCGGCGACCTGGGCTGGCGCAAGGCCGGCGAGCTGCCCTCGCTGTTCGCCGAGCAGGTGCTGAGCCTGTCACCCGGAGAGACCGCAGATCCCATCGAGACCCGAGGCGGTATACACATCGTCCAGCTCCTGGACGTTCGGGGCGCGAGCACCCAGAGCCAGCAGCAGGCCCACCTGCGCCACATTCTGGTGCAGCCCTCCGCCGTTCGCACGGAGGAGGAGGCCGAGGCGCTGATCAGGGAGATCCATCAGCGCCTGGAGGATGGCGCCGACTTCGCGGAGCTGGCCCGGGAATATTCCGAGGATCCCGGCAGCGCGCTGAACGGCGGCGACCTGGGCTGGACCGCCGGGGACGAGTTCGTGCCGGAGTTCCGCCAGGCGGCCGCCGCTACCGCCACCGGCGCGATCTCGGAGCCGTTCCGCTCCCAGTACGGCTGGCACGTGCTGGAGGTTCTGGACCGCCGGGAACAGGACATGAGCGAGGAGGCCCGCCGCAGCATGGCGCTGCAGATCCTCCACCAGCGCCGCTTCGACGAGGAACTGCAGAAGTGGCAGAAGGAGCTGCGGGACGAGGCCTTCGTCGACGTGCGGATCTGAAGTCGTGCTCGCCGTCACACCGGGTGAGCCCGCCGGCATCGGGCCGGATCTGGTGGTCGCTCTGGCGAGCCGGCCCCGCGGCCTGGACTGGGTGGCGGTGGCGGATCCCGACCTGCTGTTGGCGCGCGCCCGACAGCTCGGCATCGAGCTGTCGGTCGAGAGCGATCTTTCGTCTCCCAGCCGGCAGCCCGGCCATCTGACGGTGGTGCCGGTGCCGCTGGTGGCGCCGGTGCAGCCGGGGCGGCTCGCGGTGGAGAACGCCGCCTACGTGGTGGCGACCCTGGAGCGGGCAGCGGATGGCTGCCTCGCCGGCACCTTTCGCGGCATGGTCACCGGGCCCGTGCAGAAATCCGTCATCAACGACGCGGGCATCCCCTTCTCCGGCCACACCGAGTTCCTCTGTCAGCGGGCGGGCGCCGACGACGTGCTCATGCTGCTGGTGGCGGGCAGCTTGCGGGTGGCGCTGGCCACCACGCACCTGCCGCTGCGCGCGGTGCCCGACGCCATCACCCGGCCGCTGCTGGAGCGGCGCCTGACGCTGCTCATCGACGGTCTGCGTCAGCGGTTTCGAATCGCCGCGCCGCGTGTCCTGGTGGCGGGCCTGAACCCTCACGCCGGCGAGGCGGGACATCTCGGCCGCGAGGAGATCGACGTCATCGCGCCGGTCTGCGAGGCCGCCCGCCGCGCCGGTCACGACGTGCGCGGGCCGTTGCCGGCGGACACCCTGTTCACCCCGGAGCTGCTGGCGGAGGCGGACGCGGTGCTGGCCATGTACCACGATCAGGGCCTGCCCGTGCTCAAGCACGTGGGGTTCGGCGAGGCGGTCAATGTGACCCTCGGCCTGCCGTTCGTGCGCACGTCGGTGGACCACGGTACCGCGCTGGAGCTTGCCGGCACGGGCCGGGCCCGCAGCGGCAGCCTGGAAGCGGCGCTCGCCCTGGCCGCGCGGCTGGGGTGACGGCATGAGGGCGCGCAAGCGGTTCGGCCAGCATTTTCTCAGCGACCAGGGAGTACTCGGGCGCCTGGTCGGGGCCATCCGTCCGCAGCCCCACGACCGCCTGCTGGAGATCGGGCCGGGGCACGGCGCGCTGACGGAGCATCTCTACGGCATGACGGAGCGTTTCCTGGCCGTAGAGATCGACCGCGATCTCGTGCCGTTCCTGAAGGCGCGATTCGCGGAGTTGGAGCTGGTGAACGACGACATCCTGCGGGTGGATCTGCAACGCCTGCTGAGCGATGGTGACCGGCAATGGCGGCTCGTGGGCAATCTGCCGTACAACATCTCCACACCGCTGATGCTGCGGCTGCTCGATCATCTGGACCGCATCCAGGACATGCACTTCATGCTGCAGCGCGAGGTGGCGGCCCGTCTGGCAGCGGCGCCGGGCAGCAAGGCATGGGGCCGGATCACCGTGCTCACCCAGTACCACTGCGAGGTCGATCTGCTCTTCGAGGTGTCGCCGGATAGCTTCACTCCGCCCCCCAAGGTGCACTCGGCCGTGCTGCGGATGGTGCCGCGGCGGGAAAAGCTGGCGCTGAACGACCCGGAAGCGTTCGCCCGTCTGCTGCGGCATGCTTTCGCGCAGCGCCGCAAACAGCTCGGTAACGCCCTGCAGTCTCTCGAGCCCGATTTCGCCCGCGCCGGAGTCGACCCCACCCGCCGTGCCGACGGCGTCTCTGTGGCCGAGTTCGTGGCGCTCGCGAACACCATAGCGGCACCGCCGGCCAACAACGGAGGCTGACGCAGCGTGGCTACGTACGCGATCGGCGACGTTCAAGGTTGCTACGACGAGCTCTGTGACCTGCTCGAGCACGTCCGCTTCGATCCAGGCCGGGATCGGCTATGGCTCGTTGGTGATCTCGTCAACCGCGGACCGAAGTCGCTCGCGGTGATCCGTCTGGTCCGCTCGTTGGGCGATGCGGCCGCCTGCGTGCTCGGCAATCACGACCTGCACCTGCTCGCAATCCGCTACGGCGGACATTCCGTCCGGCGCAGCGACACGTTCGCCGACGTGCTGGCGGCCGAGGATTTCGACGAGCTTTGCGATTGGTTGCGTCACCTTCCCATGCTGGTCCGGGACGACGCTCTGGGATACGTCATGACCCACGCCGGCGTACCGCACATCTGGAATTTCGAGCAGGCGGAGGATTACGCGCAGGAGGTGGAGGCTGTTCTGCGTGGTGACGCACATCCGATCTACTTCGCCGGACTGTACGGGAATCTGCCGGACATCTGGGACGAATCCCTGCAGGGCCTCGATCGCTGGCGGGCCATAACGAATTACTTCACACGAATGCGTCTGGTGAGCGAGGAGGGTCGTTTGGACTTCGATCACAAAGGCGCCGTTGCGGATGCCCCGCCCGGCTGGTTCCCATGGTACGAGCTGCGCGCGCGGCGGCCTCTGGGCCCGCGCATCGTGTTCGGGCATTGGGCCGCGATCGAAGGCGTAACGAATCAGCCGGACGTGATCGCTCTGGACACCGGTTGCGTCTGGGGGCGACGCTTGACGGCTTTGTGCTTGGAGACGAGTAAGCTATTCAGTATACCCGCGCGATCGGAAATTTTCTGAGAATTTTTCGCTGGCACTTTTCTGGCATGGGTCTAGTCTAATCGTACGAGCCGTAGAAGCTGTAAGAAGAAGAAAGTTGGTGGAACAGAGGGGGAAGCGCAGCAGAGGAGGCTGATAATGGGTGTCTTCGAGCACTATCAGGAACGATACGACGCGGCTCAAGAAGAAGAGCTGACCCTCCAGGAATACCTCGAGCTTTGTAAGAACGATCCAACCGCCTACGCCACCGCCGCCGAGCGCCTGCTGATGGCCGTGGGCGAGCCGGAATTCGTCGACACGTCCCACGACCCGCGACTGTCCAGAATCTTTTCCAACAAGGTCATCAAACGCTACCCGGCGTTCGACGAGTTCTACGGCATGGAGGAGTCCATCGAGCAGATCGTC
This sequence comes from Pseudomonadales bacterium, assembly GCA_041690675.1. Lineage (GTDB taxonomy): Bacteria > Pseudomonadota > Gammaproteobacteria > Pseudomonadales > Azotimanducaceae > UBA7803. Next base: position 28,658 of record JAWLGU010000010.1, read on the forward strand.
TCGTTCTTCCGCCACGCCGCCCAGGGCCTCGAGGAGCGCAAGCAGATTCTGTACCTGCTGGGCCCCGTGGGAGGCGGCAAGAGCTCGCTCGCGGAGAAGCTCAAGTCGCTCATGCAGAAGATGCCCTTCTACGCGCTGAAGGACTCCCCGGTGAACGAATCCCCCCTGGGGCTGTTCGATCCCGCCGAGGACGGCCACATCCTGGAGGAGGACTTCGGTATTCCGCGCCGGTACCTCAAGGGGGTCATGTCCCCCTGGGCCGGCAAGCGGCTGAAGGAGTACGGCGGCGACATCACCCGCTTCAGAGTCGTCAAGAAGTACCCGTCCATCCTCGACCAGGTGGCCGTGGCCAAGACCGAGCCCGGCGACGAGAACAACCAGGACATCTCCGCTCTGGTGGGCAAGGTGGACATCCGCAAGCTCGAGACCTTCGCGCAGAACGATCCGGACGCCTATTCCTACTCCGGCGCGCTGTGCAAGGCCAACCAGGGCCTGATGGAGTTCGTGGAGATGTTCAAGGCGCCCATCAAGGTGCTGCATCCCCTGCTGACGGCGACCCAGGAAGGCAACTACAACGGCACCGAGGCCATCGGCGCCATGCCGTTCGACGGCATCGTGCTGGCACACTCCAACGAGTCCGAGTGGCAGTCGTTCCGCAACAACAAGAACAACGAGGCTTTCATCGATCGGGTGTACATCGTCAAGGTGCCCTACTGCCTGAGGGTCTCCGAGGAGATCAAGATCTACGAGAAGCTGATTGTCGAGAGCTCGCTGAACCGGTCACCGTGCGCGCCGGACACCCTGCGCATGCTGGCGCAGTTCTCGGTGCTCTCGCGCATCAAGGAGCCGGAGAACTCCAGCATCTACTCGAAGATGCGGGTCTACGACGGCGAGAACCTCAAGGACACCGACCCGAAGGCCAAGACCCTGCAGGAGTACCGCGATGCTGCCGGGGTGGACGAGGGCATGGACGGCCTGTCGACCCGCTTCGCCTTCAAGATCCTTTCCAAGGTGTTCAACTTCGATCCCAGCGAGGTGGCCGCCAACCCGGTGCACCTCGTGTACGTGCTCGAGCAGCAGATCGAGCGAGAGCATTTCTCGGACGAGAAGCGCGAGCAGCTCATCCGCTACATCAAGGAGTATCTGGCGCCGAAGTACGTGGATTTCATTGGCAAGGAAATCCAGACGGCGTACCTGGAGTCGTACTCGGAGTACGGGCAGAACATCTTCGACCGCTACGTGACCTTCGCCGACTTCTGGATTCAGGATCAGGAGTACCGCGATCCGGAGACGGGCGACATCCTCGACCGCGCCTCGCTGAACGAGGAGCTCGAGAAGGTGGAGAAGCCGGCGGGCATCAGCAATCCGAAGGACTTCCGTCACGAGATCGTCAACTTCGTGCTGCGGGCGCGGGCCAACAACAACGGCAAGAACCCCTCCTGGCAGAGCTACGAGAAGCTGCGCTCGGTGATCGAGAAAAAGATGTTCTCCAATACCGAGGATCTCCTGCCGGTGATCTCGTTCAACCCCAAGTCGTCCAGCGACGAGCAGAAGAAGCACGACGACTTCGTGGCCCGCATGGTGACCCGGGGTTACACCGAGAAGCAGGTGCGCCTGCTGGCGGAATGGTTCCTGCGGGTGCGCAAGTCGCAGTAGGGGGGTCCGCCAGGTTCCGACGTTCACCGGTACAACCAGAGGTCGTTTCGTTTCATGAGTTACATCATCGACCGCCGACTGAACTCGAAGAACAAGAACGCAGTCAACCGACAACGCTTTCTCGAGCGCTACAGGACCCACATCAAGCGCGCCGTCTCCGACGCCGTGGACCGGCGCAGCATCACCGACATGGAGCGGGGTGGGGAGGTCACCATCCCGGCCAGGGACATTTCCGAACCGGTGTTCCAGCACGGCACCGGCGGGCGCCGCACCGCGGTGCACCCGGGCAACCGGGAGTTCGTCGCCGGCGACCGGATCCCCCGCCCTGGCGGTGGCGGGGGCGGTGGCGGCGGCGGGGACGCGTCCGACTCCGGCGAAGGGGTGGACGACTTCGTCTTCCAGATCAGCCGAGACGAGTTTCTCGACTACCTGTTCGACGACCTGGAGTTGCCGAACCTGACCAAGCGCCACCTGAAGGGCAACGCCAGCTTCAAGTACGAGCGCGCCGGGTTCTCCGCCGACGGCGTGCCGGCAAAGCTCTCGGTGTTCCGCACCCTGCAGCAGGCCAAGGCGCGGCGCATCGCCCTCGGCGGCGAGACCCGCAAGCGCATCCGTGAGCTGGAGGAAGGCATCGCCGAGGCGGCGGGAATCGGCGACGAGGTGACGGGCATGCGGCTGCGCAACCAGCTCGCGCGGCTCGAGCGGCGGGAGCGGCGCATTCCCTTTCTCGACTCCACCGATCTGCGCTACAACCTGCACGTGAAGCGCCCGGTGCCCACCTCCCAGGCGGTGATGTTCTGCCTGATGGACGTGTCCGGCTCCATGGATCAGGCCACCAAGGACATGGCCAAGCGCTTCTACCTGCTGCTGTATCTGTTCCTCAAGCGTCACTACGAGCGCACGGAGGTGGTGTTCATCCGCCACCACACCACCGCCCGGGAAGTGGACGAGCACGACTTCTTCTACTCGCGGGAGACCGGCGGCACGGTGGTTTCCAGCGCCCTCAAGCTGATGAGGAAGATCGTCGACGACCGTTACTCGCCGGATGCCTGGAACATCTACGCCGCCCAGGCTTCCGACGGCGACAACTGGAACGACGACTCGCCGCTGTGCGGCAAGTTCCTTGCCGAGAGTCTGCTGCCGCTGGTGCAGTATTACGCCTACATCGAGATTACCCAGCGCAGCCATCAGGCGCTGTGGCGGGAATACGAGCGCCTGGCCCAGTTCCACCCGGAAGCCTTCGCCATGCGCCACATCACCGCGCCGGCGGACATCTTCCCGGTGTTCCACGAGCTGTTTCAGAAGAGGGATGCCGCATGAGCCGAGCGGGGACCACGGTGGCGGCGGGGGCCGCCGGCGCGGGCGGCAGCGGCGGGCGGCGCCGCCGGCCGCTCTCCGAGGGCAGCGACTGGACCTTCGAGCTGATCCGCGAGCTCGATCACGAGATCGGCATCCTCGCAGAGGAGTACGGCCTCGACACCTACCCCACTCAGATCGAGGTGATCCGCTCCGACCAGATGATGGACGCCTACGCCTCGGTGGGCATGCCCATCGGCTATCACCACTGGTCGTACGGCAAGCAGTTCGTGGCGGTGGAGAGCCAGTACCAGCACGGGCTCATGGGGCTGGCCTACGAGATCGTCATCAACTCCAATCCCTGTATCGCCTACCTGATGGAGGAGAACACGCTGACCATGCAGGCCCTGGTCATCGCTCATGCCTGCTACGGTCACAACTCCTTCTTCAAGGGCAACTACCTGTTCCGCACCTGGACGGACGCCACCTCCATCATCGACTACCTGGTGTTCGCCAAGAACTACATCGCCGACTGCGAGGAGCGCTACGGTGTGCGGGAGGTCGAGCAGCTGCTGGACGCCTGCCACGCGCTGATGAACTACGGGGTCGACCGCTACAAGCGCCCGCGGCCCATTTCCGCCGAGGAGGAGCGGCGCCGCCAGCGGGAGCGGGCGGAATGGGTGCAGCGCAACCTCAACGATTTGTGGCGCACCCTGCCGGAGCCCCGGCACAAGAAGCAGCCGCCGGACGAGCGGCGCTTCCCCGCGGAGCCCCAGGAGAACCTGCTGTACTTCATCGAGAAGCACGCGCCGCTTCTGGAGCCGTGGCAGCGGGAGATCGTTCGCATCGTCCGCAAGATGGCGCAGTACTTCTACCCCCAGCGCCAGACCCAGGTGATGAACGAGGGGTGGGCCACCTTCTGGCACTACACCCTGATGAACCGGCTCTACGACGAAGGGCTGATCACCGAAGGCGCGGTCATGGAGTTCCTGACCAGCCACACGGCGGTGGTCTTCCAGCCGCCGTTCGATCATCCCGGTTATCGCGGCATCAACCCCTATGCGCTCGGGTTCGCCATCTTCACGGACCTGAAGCGGATGTGCGAGACGCCCACGGACGAAGACCGGGAATGGTTCCCGGACATCGCCGGCGGCGACTGGCTGGAGGTGGTGCACCACGCCATGCGCAACTACAAGGACGAGAGCTTCATCCTGCAGTTCCTGTCGCCCAAGGTGATGCGTGACCTGCGGCTGTTCGGCATCGTCGACGACGATGCCGACGATGCCATCGAAGTGAGCGCCATTCACGACCACCAGGGCTACCGGCGGGTGCGGGAGCAGCTCGCCAGCCAGTACAACCTGGGGGACCGGGAGCCGAACATTCAGGTCACCCGGGTGGACCTGCGCGGCGACCGGGGCCTGACCCTGCGCCACGCGCAACATCAGCGCCGGCCCCTGGGCAACACCACCGACGAGGTGTTGAAGCACCTGCACCAGCTCTGGGGTTTCCCCGTGCGGCTGGAATCGGTGCGCGACGACGAGGTCATCGCCCGAACTGCGTGCCCGGCAGATTCGGGGTGGGAATAGACAGTCGCTGTCCGCTTTTCGCTTTCCGCTGTCCGCGGAGCGGCGATCAGCGGTCAGCGGTCGGCGGTCAGCAAGAGGGCACCTGCCAGTATCCAGCGACACCGCTCTTGCCGATAGCTGATAGCTGATGGCCGATCGCGGCCCGCAACATGCTAACGTAGCCGCCATGCAAATTTACCTCGTCGGCGGCGCCGTGCGTGACGAGCTGCTCGGCCGCCCGGTGAAGGAACGGGACTGGGTGGTGGTGGGCAGCACCCCCGAGGACATGTCGGCCCTGGGTTTTCGCCAGGTGGGCCGGGACTTCCCGGTGTTCCTGCATCCCGACACGGGCGAGGAGTACGCGCTGGCTCGCACCGAGCGAAAGACCGGTCCCGGGCACACGGGTTTCGTCTGCCACGCCGGCCCCGACGTCACCCTGGAGGACGACCTGCTGCGCCGGGACCTCACGGTGAACGCCATGGCGCGGGATGCCGACGGCACCCTGGTGGATCCCTTCGGCGGGCGCGAGGATCTTGAACGCCGGCTGCTCCGGCACGTCTCCGACGCCTTCAGTGAGGATCCCCTCCGGGTGTTCCGGGTGGCCCGGTTCGCGGCCCAGCTCCCGGGCTTTCGCGTGGCGCCGGAGACCCTGGATCTCATGCGCCGCATGGCAAGCCAGCGCATGCTCGAAGAGCTGTCGGCGGAGCGGGTGTGGCAGGAGCTGGTGAAGGCGCTGGCGAGCCCGGCGCCGGAGCAGTTCTTCCAGGTGCTCGAGGAGGCCGGGGCGATGACGCCCTGGCTGCGCGAGCTTCGAGGTGTGGAACCGGCCTTCCCGGGCGATCTCGAGTCGCCGGAGCAGCGGTTCGGCGCCCTGGCCTGGAGCCTGCCGCGTCAGGCGGTAACGGACCTGTGCGAGCGGCTCAAGGCACCGAAGCGATTCCAGCAACTCGCCGAGCATGTCGCGGAGCACGGGCGGATCCTCGCGGCGTGGCGCGATCGCGACCCGGCCGAGGTACTGGCCGCGGTGGTGGCCATCGGTGGTGTGGACCGCCACCGGGACCCGGAGCCGGCGCTGGCGGTGGTGGAACGCTGCAGCGCTCGAAGTCTCGGCGTGCTGCGAGCGCTCATCGACGAGCTTGCCAACCTGGGCTCGACGGAGTTCCGCGCCCGGGGCCTCAGCGGCAAGGCACTGGGCGAAGCCATTCGACGCGGCCGGCTGGAACGGATTCGCGTCGCCCAGGACAAACGACCTACTGTGAGTGAGAAGGATCGATGATGATCGGACGAGCATTCCTCATCGCCGGCACGTTCGCCGGTGCGTTGTTCACCCTCGCCGGTTGCACGGGCGAAGCGGCGGCCACGGCGGCCGCCAGTGCGACGGAGCCGCTGGCGGCCATGGTGGTGCACAAGAGCCCCACCTGCGGCTGCTGCGGTGACTGGATCGAGCACATGGAAGGCGCCGGGTTCACGGTTGACGTCCGGGACACCACGGAGCTCGCGCCCATCAAGGAAGCGGCCGGTGTGCCGTACGGTCTCGGCTCCTGCCACACCGCCGAGGTCGAAGGCTACTTCGTGGAGGGTCACGTGCCCGCAGCGGACGTGGTCCGTCTGCTCGAGGAGCGGCCGGAGGCCCTCGGCCTCACGGTGCCGGGCATGCCCCTGGGATCGCCCGGCATGGAGGTGCCGAGCGGCGAGGTGCAGGCCTACGACGTCCTGCTGGTTTTGCCGGACGGCAGCACCCGCGTGTACGCCAGCTACCCCTGATCCGGCCTCGCGCGTCGTCCCGCCCCGGCGATTGGCATCCATCCTGCAGCCGCCGTGGAATGACCAGCCCGGTGAAACGCCTGCTGACCTTCGGCCAGAGTCCCTGGCTGGACTTCATTTCCCGTGGCTTCCTGGCGCGGGGCGAGCTCGGGCGGCTCATGGAGCGCATGGGGTTGCGGGGCGTGACCTCGAACCCGGTGATCTTCGAGGAGGCCATGGCGCACTCGGACGACTACGACGCGGCGCTCCGAGCCCTGGCGGCCGAAGACAGGAGCGCCGTGGAGATCTACGAGGCCCTGGCCGTGGAGGACGTTCGCTCCGCGGCGGACGCGCTGTCGCCCGTCTACCGTCAGACGGACGGCGGGGACGGCTTCGTGAGCCTGGAGGTCTCGCCGCATCTGGCCGATGACGCCGACGCCACGGTGGCCGAGGCCCGGCGCCTCTGGTCGGCCCTGGACCGGCCCAACGTCATGATCAAGGTGCCGGCGACACTGGCGGGCCTGGTCGCCATCCGAGCCCTTCTGGCCGAGGGCATCAACGTCAACGTCACCCTGCTGTTCACCGTCGACCGCTACCGGCAGGTGCACGAGGCGTACCTGGAAGGCATGGAGGGGGCGATGGAGGCCGGGCGTCCGGTGGAGCGCATCGCCTCCGTGGCCAGCTTTTTCCTGAGCCGCATCGACACCCTGGTGGATCGGGAGCTGGATCGCCTGGCGGCTTCCGGCGGGAGCCGGCGCGACGAGGCGGCGGCGCTCCGTGGCGAGACGGCCATCGCCTGTGCCCGCTGCGCCTACGGCGTTTTTCAGGCGGCGATGACGTCGGAGCGTTTCGCGCGCCTGGCTGCTCACGGGGCCCGCCCGCAGCGCCTGCTCTGGGCCAGCACCGGCGCCAAGGACCCCGCCTACAGCGACGTCAAGTACATCGAGCCGCTCATCGGCCCCCACACGGTGAGCACCATGCCCCTGGCCACCCTGGAGGCGTACCACGACCACGGCGATCCCGCCCTGCGGCTGATCGGCAGCCGGGCGGCGGGGGAGCGGGTGCTCGAGCGGCTCACCGGCATCGGCATCGACCTGGACGCAGCGGGTGCGCAGCTTCTCCACGAGGGCATCGACAAGTTCGCCCAGCCCTTCGATCGGCTGCTGGAGAAGCTCGGCGCACGGTTGGGGTAAAGGCCGTCACAGCGATGCGCGGCGCAGCAGCTGAGCGTTGATGGCGACGATCACGGTGCTCGCGGACATGAGGACGGCACCGGCAGCGGGCGCGAGGAGAATGCCCGCCCAGGCCAGCACGCCGGCCGCCAGGGGAATGGCTACGATGTTGTAGCCGGCCGCCCACCAGAGGTTCTGCAGCATCTTCCGGTAGCTCGCGCGGCTCAGGGCGACGATGCGCGGCACATCCCGGGGATCGCTGCGCACCAGCACCACGTCACCGGCCTCCACGGCCACGTCAGTGCCTGCGCCGATGGCGATGCCGACGTCGGCGGTGAGCAGGGCGGGAGCGTCGTTCACCCCGTCTCCCACCATCGCCACCCGTTTGCCGCGGCGCTGCAGCGCCTCGATCTTCGCAGCCTTCTCGTCCGGCAGCACCTGGGCAAAGACGGTGTCGATCCCCAGCTCGGCGGCAACATTGCGCGCCACCGCCTCTGAGTCGCCGGTCAGCATGGCGACCTCCAGCCCCTCCTGATGAAGACGGTCCACGGCTTCCCGGGACTCCGGGCGGACGGCATCCGCGACAGCGAACACCGCCAGGGCTTCGTCACCCTCCACGAGATGGATCGCGGCTCGGCCGGCCTCGCCGAAGCGGCGGGCCGCCTCCTGGAGTCGCTGGTGCGGCGCGACGGCCAGCTTCCGAAGCAGCGCCGGTCCGCCCACCTGCAGCGTGCGCCCCTCCACTCGGGCGCGGACTCCGTGACCGGGAACCGCATGAAAATCCGTGGCCGCCGGCAGCGTGATGCCGCGGTCGCGAGCGCTCTGAAGCATGGCTCGGGCGATGGGATGCTCGGAGTCCCGCTCCACGGCTGCAGCCAGGCGCAGGGCCTGGTCTGCGTCCAGGCCGGTATCGGGCGCTGGAACGGTGTCCACCACACGGTGCTCGCCGAGTGTCAGAGTCCCGGTCTTGTCGAACACGACTGCATCCAGGTTGCGGGCTTCCTCCAGTCCCCGGCGATCGCGCACCAGCAGCCCATTGCGGGCACCGAGGGTGGTGGAAATGGCGATGACCAGGGGCACGGCGAGCCCCAGGGCGTGGGGGCAGGCGATGACCAGCACGGTCACCAGCCGGCTGATGGTGAAGTCCAGCTCCGCGCCGAGCCCCAGCCACACCGCCACCGTCAGCACGCCCGCACCGATCGCCACCACCGTGAGGTAGAACGCAGCGCGGTCGGCCAGCGCCTGGGCCCGGGAGCGTGATGTCTGCGCCTGCTCGACGAGGCGCATGATTCCCGCGAGCGCGGTGCGCTCCCCGGTGCCGGTGACCTCGACCCGCAGGGAGCCTTCACCGTTGACGGTGCCCGCGATCACCTTGTCCCCTTGCCGTTTCTGCACCGGATTCGACTCGCCCGTGATCATGGCCTCGTTGACGCTGCTCGAGCCGGTTACCACCACGCCGTCGGCGGGGACGCCCGCGCCGGGCCGCACCAGAATCAGGTCGCCGTCGGCGAGCTGATCCACCGTCACCTCCTCGGTTTCGTCCTCGCCGACTAGTCGCACCGCCGTGTCGGGCAGGAGCTTGGCAATTTCCTTCAGCGCGCCCTGCGCCTGGAAGATGGAGCGCATCTCGATCCAGTGCCCGAGCAGCATGATGGTCACCAGGGTCGCCAGCTCCCACCACAGCGGGTGGCCGGGATAGCCGAAAGTCACCGCCGCGCTGTAGATGAAGGCCACGGTGATCGCCAGGGTGATCAGGGTCATCATGCCTGGCAGGCGGTCGGCGACCTCCCGGTACGCGCCCGCCAGGAACGGCCAGCCGCCGTATCCATAGACGATGGCGCCGAACACCGGCGCCATCCAGCTCGCGGCGGCAAACTCCGGGGCGGTGAATCCGAGCCACGCCTGGAGCTGCTCGCTCCAGATCAGGGTCGGGATGGTGAGAATGAGGGTGATCCAGAACCGGTTCCGGAACATCTCGATGCTGTGGCCGGCGTGCTTGTCGTGGGCCGCGTGCTCACCAGCACCCGCTCCGTGCCGGCGCTGCTGCCGAGCGGTCTTGTCCACGTAACGGTGAACGTCGTGCTTCCCTGGCCGGTCGACGTGTTTCATATCCGGGCGTGAAGCACATACCGTGCCCCCTCTCAGGCAATCCGACGCCAAAACGCCAGCAGGGCCAGGAGATAGAGGCCGGACCCGATCGCCGACAGCCACATCGCTTCCTGCCATAGCTCTGGCCAACCGGCTCCCTTGAGGAAGATCCCCAGGATGATGTTCATGTAGTAGCGCAGGGGGCTCCCAAGGGAGAGCGTCTGAAGCACGTCGGGCATGGATTCGATCGGTGTCAGGCTGCCGGAAAGAAACATGATCGGGAACAGCCCAAAGAATGCCAGCAGCAGCGCCTGCTGGAGTGACCGGCTGACGGTTGCTATGAGAACGCCGAGCGCTATGGCGCTCAGTAGAAAAATCGCTGTGAGCGCGAGAAAAAGCAGGAAGCTGCCGCGCAGCGGCACACCGAACCAGCTCACGATCAAAAGGCTTGGGAACAGCGACAGCAGCCCCATCAGCAGGGCCGGAGCCGTTTTTGCGGCGAACAGCTCGCCCGTTCGGATGGGGGTGACCAGCAGTTGCTCGATGGTCCCGTGCTCCTTCTCGCGGACGATGGACGCTGCAGGATGAATGACCCCCACCATCATGCCGGCCAGCGCGATCATCGACAGGGCCATGAACGCGGTGGTGGTCTGATCCGGGTTGTACCAGATCCGCGTGACGGGGTAGGCGGAGGCTCGCGCCATGGGCGGATTCATGGCTGGCCGCCGCTGCTCCAACCGGGCGATGATCTCGAGTGCGTGGTTGCGTGCGGCGGCCGCGGTGTGGGCATTGGCGCCGTCGATGAGGACCTGAACCTCGGAGTGCATCTGTGATCGATGAGCCTGCTCGAACCCCGAAGGAATGACGAGCGCCAGGCCGATGCGCCCCTCCGCCAGGAGGTCCGCCGCCTCCTCCGGCCTGGACGGCCGGTAACTGACATCGAAAGCATCGCTCAATCCGAAGGACTCGGCCAGGTAGCGAGCCGAGACGCTGCGGTCCTGGTCCACCACAGCGATGGGCATGTGCTCGACCTCGAAGCTCAACGCATAGGTGCACAGGACCACCTCCGCCGTGTAGAGCCAGAGGATCAGCCCGAGCACCCAGCGATCCTGAAAGAACTGGATGGTCTCCTTGCGCAGCAGGCCGAGCAGGCGGGTGATCATCAAGCAACCTTCTGTTTGAGCCTCCAGGAGGCGATGGCGAAAACGGCGAGGGTGTAGCCGGCCAGTAGCAGGATCTGAGGCCACACCGCAGCGATATCGCTGCCCTTCAGGACGATACCCCTGGAGATTTCCATGAAATACCCGGCGGGAAAGAGCTGGCTGTAGAGCTGCAACGTCACCGGCATGGTGAATATGGGGAACAGAAACCCGGAGAAGAGGAAGGACGGCATCAGGGTGACGATCAGCGCCAACAGCATCGCGGCGAGCTGGGTTCGGGTGACGGTGGAAACCAGCAACCCAATGCTCACCGTGGTCATCACGTAGATCAGCGCGACGCCGAGAAACAGCGCCGCGCTGCCGCGAAACGGCACGGCGAACCAGAAGTAGCCTGTGAGGACCACCATCGTCATCTGCAGGAAGGCGACCGCGCCGAACGGCACGAGCTTGCCCGCGATGAATTCGGCGGAGGTGATTGGAGAGGCGTAAATCTGCTGAATGGTTCCCGTCTCCTTCTCGCGCACGATGGCGAGAGCGGTCAGCAGCGGCGGGAAGGCCATGAGTATGACGGCGAACAGTCCCGGCACCACGTAATTGATGCTGCGCAGCGACGGGTTGTACCAGATGCGGGTTTCGACCTCGATGGCGCCAGCATCCACCTCCGGAAACGCCCGGACGATGGCGCTCGCATAGGCGGCGGCGAGGCTGGCGGTGGCCGGATAGGTTCCGTCGGCGATGACCTGCACCGGCGTACGCTCGCCTCGAAGGAGACGCTCGTGAAATCCGAGAGGTATCGCCATGGCGAGCCGGATCTCCCCCGCCTGCAGGGCCGACTCGAATCGAGCCGTGTCATCAAATTGGCGTTTCAGCTCGAAGTATGCGGTTGCAGTCAAGCGGTGCTGCAGGGCACGGCTCGCAGGCGTCCGGTCGGCGTCGTAGACCCCGAGCGAGACGTCCTCGACGTCCAGATTCACGGCGTAGGCGAACAGAAACAGCATCACCAGCGGCATAAGCAAGCAGAGCCCCATCGAGACAGGGTCACGCAGGAGCTGCCGTAGCTCCTTGGCGATGAGCATGCGAACGCGATGCGGCATCACGTCGCTTTCTCCTCGTCCCGTGCGATGGCAGTGACGAACAGTGTCTCCACGGACGTCGTCGAGTCTGCGCCGAGCTTCTGGCGCAGCTCTGCCAACGGACCCTCGAGGATGAGCCGCCCGTGATGCATCAGGGCGATCCGATCGCAGTATTCCGCCTCGTCGAGATAATGTGTGGAAACGACGATGGTCATGCCGCGCTCCGCCAGGGCGCGAATGAGGCGCCAGAATCGGTATCGCGACAGGGGGTCGATGCCCGAGGTGGGCTCGTCCAGGAACAGCACCGCGGGTCGATGCAGAATGCTGCAGGCCAGCGCGAGGCGCTGACGTGTGGCACCGGACAGAGTGGAGACGGAGCCTCGCTCTCGAATTTCGAGGCCCGCGACCGCGCTCGCCCAGGCGATGGCCGTGTCGGCGGCTCGCCCCCGAAGCCCATAGGCGCTGGCGAAGAACCTCAGGTTCTCGCCCATGCTGAGGTCCGGATACAGAGAAAACCTCTGAGACATGTAGCCGATGCGCTCGCGGATCTTGCTGGCGCCGAATTGGACCGGATGATCGGCCACTTTCAGGCTGCCGACGCTGATCGGCACGAGACCGCAGAGCGCCCTGATGAGCGTGGTCTTTCCTGCGCCGTTCGGTCCTAGCAGGGCGAGCACCTCGCCCGGTTCCGCGGCTAGGCTCACGGAGTCCACGGCGATGAACTCGCCGAACCTGACGGTTACGTTCTTCGCCTCGATCCCTCCCGAAACGGACACTTCGAGCATCTCCGTTTCGGAGCTGCGCTCGTCGCCGATACCAGCGCGCAGCACGAACACATCTTCCAGCGATGGTGGGACGGGGCGCGCGGGTCCGGCGCCGGGAATATCCGTCGCCGGAACGCGGAGCGAATCTGCTGTGAGAAAGCGCACCCGGCCGGGGAGCACCTGGACGCCGAAGAAGCGTGGATCCTTCTGCAGGGCGCGAGCGGTGACCGTAGGGTCGGCGCTGATTGCCTCCAGCACCCGGCCGGCCGCCCGCGCCCGCACCGCATCGGGCCGGTCCGCGGTCAGGGCCCGACCCTGATGCAGGAGCAGGATGCGGTCGCATCGGGCGGCCTCGTCCATGTACGAAGTGGCGATCAGCATGGACGTGCCGCGACGGCGAAATCCGTCGAGCATGGCCCAAAGCTGGCGGCGCGAGAGGGGATCCACCCCGAGCGCGGGCTCGTCGAGGATGAGCACCGGCGGCCGGTGCACGAGGTTCGTACACAACGAGAGCTTTTTGCGCATGCCCCCCGAAAGTCTGGCTGCCGGCCAGTCGGCGAAGCCTTCGAGCCCGGCCATGCTCATGAGTTCGGCGCGGCGGGTCGTGTAGTCTACTCCGGTCACGGCGCGCACCTCGGCCGCAAAGCGGAGGTTCTCTTCCACGCTCAGCCGGTCGTAGAGCGTGAAACCCTGGGACATGTAGCCGATCCGAGAGCCGACGGCTTTCGACTGCCGCACCGTGTCCAGCCCCAGGACCGCGCAGCTCCCTTCGCTGGGGTCGAGAATCGCAGCGCACATCTGCAGCAGTGTCGTCTTGCCCGCCCCATCGGGACCGACAACGCCTAACATCTCTCCCGGCACGACGGCGAGATCGATGCCCCGGACACCCCAGCGGTCCCGGTACTTGCGGCCGAGATGCCGGGCCTCGATCCGGAGGGGTTCCGCCATGGGTCAGCCCTCGGGCACCCGCAACTCGTCGGGCCAGGGCGAAGCCTCCCGCCACCGCACCCAGGCATCTGCCGGCATCCCTGGCTTCAGCTGGCCGCCGGCGTTCTCGAGCGCCAGCGTCACGCCGTAGACCAAGCGCGTGCGCTCCTGTGGCAGATGGATTTCGCGGGGGGTGAATTGCGCGTAGTCATCGATGCGGATGATCCGAGCTGGGAAGTATCGGTCCGTAAAGGCGTCGATCTCCACCCGGGCGGGATTACCCAGAGCCACCTTGCCGATGTCCTCGCCAGAGAGATAGATCTTCAGCTCCAGGCGATCGAGGTCGGCGATCAAGGCCAGGGGCTGCCCCACTTCGACCAGTTCACCCGTCTCCACCGCGCGGACGAGCACAACGCCATCCCGCGGCGCCGGGACTTCCGTCTTCTGAAGGCGGCGCTCGGCCAGATGAACCCGGGCCTCAGCGCTCGTGATCTGATCTTCCAGTGCCGCTCGCTGGGCTCGCAGGGTGGCGAGCTGAGCTTCGGCCTCGCGCAATGCGTCTTCGGTGGTTTCCCGGTCACGCTCACTGGCAAGGTCGGAACGGAGCAGCTCCCTGACCCGATCGAGGCGCCGCCGGGCGGAGCCGACGTGGTGCTCCCAGAGTGAGATCTGGGAACTCAGGGCCGCCTTCGACTGTTGCAGCGCCGCGATCTCACCCTGGATTACGCGCAGCTGATCCCGGCTCGACTGCGGATCGATCACCACGACGACCTCGCCCCGCTCGACTCGGCTGCCTTCCTCCAGATCGTGCCGCAGAACCCGCCCGGCCACCTCTGATGCCACGCGGACTTCCGTGGCCTCGATATGTCCGTTGCCGTAGAGAATGCCCTCGGGCAGCGGCGGGCTCTGACTCGCGCGAAAGACGAGGTACGACCCGGCGGCCAGGCCCAAGAGCACGATCAGCGACCACAGCCAGGCCGACCTCACGCGGCTGAGCTGGGCTCGGGACGCGCGCCGCGAGATGGTTGATCAGCAGTTGCTTGCAGAGGCCCGACATCGCGCCTAGCGCGGGGCACATGGCGCGGATCCCATCCATCAGCAGGATGCTCGATTCTCATACTCGCTCCTCCCCATGAAGTGGCTCGAGCTCGTTCAGGCTACATGTCGCGGATCCGGTTGCTCTGCTGCGCCTGGCGCAAGGTTTCGTGTGCGTCGAAAGACATGGTGGCCCAGGGCGCATCACAGGCCCGGTGCGGGTCGATGGGCGCGTGACTGTGCAGCGCCTTGGCGATCAGATCACCGAAGGTCTTCACTTTCACGCTTCAGGCCTCCGTCGCCGTGAGCGTCCAGTGTAGTGCCGATAGCCGGGGGCCGGTCAATGGCGCCGCCGCGCCCTCAGAACCATGCCCGGATACCGACGACGAACGAGGTGGTCGAGGTCGGCTCCCCGCCGGCTCGCGTCAGATCCCGGGTGTCTCCATACAGCCGCTCCCAGCGCACGCCGATGTAGGGCGCGATCTCGCGCCTGACCTCGTAACGCAGGCGCAGGCTCATCTCCGTGCTGCCGAGGCCGCTGCCGACCCCCAGCTCGGGCACGTCGCTGGCGCTCACGTTCACCTCGACGCGCGGCTGCAGGACTAGCCGTTGGGTGAGCAGCAGGTCGTACTCGGCTTCGCCGCGTAGGCTCACGTCGCCGTCCTCGCTCACGAACAGCGCAGCGTCGATCTCGAACCACTGGGGTGCCAGCCCCTGGACGCCCAGCGCGGCGTACGCCGTGTCGTCGTCTCCGTCAGAGCGGACGTCGTAGCGCGCGCCGGCCTGCCAGCTGAAGAAGGGCGAGAAGGTGCGGTCGTAAAGAACCTGCAGCTCGGCAACCTCGGGTGATTCGCCCGCGGGCGCTTCGCCCTCGGTCTTGAACCAGACCTTGGCATAGTCGCCGCCGTACCAGCCCTGGGCATCCCACAGATAGCTGTCGCCATCGTCACTGTCGCCGTACTCGAGACGATCCATCAGGAACATGGCGTACTGCTGGTCGCCCATGCCTTCTCCGGCGAGCGCCCCAGGGGCGGCCAGTATCCAGATCAGATGCAGTGCGCGCATGACTTACACCTCCTCCGGACGAACACGGACGACGCGGAACATCCCCATCTCCATGTGATAGAGCAGGTGACAGTGGAAGGCCCAGCGCCCGGGCTCGTCGGCGGTGACCAGCAGGCTCATGCGCTCGGCGGGCTTCACGCTCACCGTGTGCTTGAATGGCAGTCGGTGCCCCTGGCCGTTCTCCAGTTCCATGAACATGCCGTGCAGGTGAATCGGGTGCTCCATCATGGTGTCGTTCACGAGGACGAGCCGCACCCGCTCGCCGTAGGGGAAGTCGATGGGGCTCTTGACCTCGCTGAACTTCCTGCCGTCGAACGACCACATGTAGCGCTCCATGTTGCCGGTGAGGTGGAGCTCGAAGGTGTGGGAGGGCTGACGCCGGTCCTGCATGGGCCGCACGTTGCGAAGCTGCGCGTACGTCAGCACCCGGTGCCCGGCGTTGTCGAGTCCGGTCCCCGGCTCCCCAAGGCGGTTGCGCTGGACCTCGGCCACGCCGGCGCTCCCCGCGCCGTGCCGGTCGGGACCGTGACGTGCGATGATGGGGCCCGGCGATACCTGTGCCGGGGCCCCGCTGGAATGGCCGCCGCCATGCTCGTGTCCGCCATGAGCGCTGTGGTCACCATGACCTGCCTGCTGGGGCTGCCCGCCGGGCGCGGCTTGGCCGCCGTGGGACGCGCCGTGGTCCATGCCCATGTCGATCATCGTGCGGCGGGGCGGCTCGCGCAGCGCGGGGACGGCCGCGGCCATGCCCGGCCGTGGCGCCAGGGTGCCGCGGGCGTAGCCGCTGCGGTCCATGGACTCCGCCATGATGGTGTACGCCCGGTCCGCGGGGGGCTCCACGATCACGTCGTACGTCTCCGCCACGGCGATCTGAAACTCGTCCGTCTCTACCGGCTCGACGTTCTGCCCGTCGGCCTGAACCACCGTCATGGGCAGATCGGGAATGCGCACGTTGAAATAGGTCATGGCGGAGGCGTTGATGAAGCGCAGCCGCACCCGCTCGCCGGGCCGGAACAACCCGGTCCAGTTGCTGGCGGGATGCAGCCCGTTCATCAGGTAGCTGTAGGTGGCCCCGGTCACGTCGGCGATGTCCGTCGGCGTCATACGCATGCCGCCCCAGGCGAGCCGCTCGCGCAGCGTTGCACCCAGTCCCCGCTCCCTCGCATCCTCGAGGAAATCCGCCACGGTGCGTTTGTCGTAGTTGTAGTAGTCGCTCATCTTCTTGAGCTTGGCCATCACTCGGTGTGGATCCTCGAAGGTCCAGTCCGAGAGCATCACTACGTAGTCCCGATCGTAGCTGAAGGGCTCGGGCTCTTTCGGATGGATCACCAGGGGCCCGTACAGGCCGGTCTGCTCCTGCATGCCGGAGTGGCCGTGATACCAATAGGTGCCGTACTGGCGAACGGGAAACTGCGCCACGAAGGTCTCTCCCGGCCGAATGCCAGGAAAGGCAACGCCGGGCACGCCGTCCATCTCGAATGGGAGCAGGATGCCGTGCCAGTGAATGGAGGTGTCCTCGTCCAGGTGGTTGGTCACACGCAACACGGCGCCGTGACCTTCCCACAGCTCGACGAGGGGGCCTGGCACCACGTGGTTCAGGGTGGTGGCCGGGGCGCGGCCGCCGGCGATGTCGATGGCCTGGCGACGTATGGCGAGGGACATGTCCACGGCGTGCCCTGTGCCACCGCGGACGCGGGCGGCGGCGCCGGAAGTGCCGCTGGCGCGTGCGTAGGCGGGCAGCAGCGGGGCCAGGCCGGCAGCCATGCCGGTGGCCGCCAGTGATTTGAGCAGCCGCCGGCGGCGGCGATCGATTCGGTGAGTCATGTTTGCGCTCCTGACTGCGGGCGATGTGAAGTTGCCGTGAGGTGTCAGGCGCGGCCGGCCGGGGGGCGGTCGGGCTCGCGCCGATGCGCGAAGCTCGGGTCCTCCAGGCTGACGGGCGGTTGGAATGACGGCCGCTCGGTGCCGTGAGGCACTGGCGCGGCAGAGGGCGTCAGCATCACGAAACTTCCGCAATGGGCGCCTCCGACACAACGGCAGTCCTCGGCGACCGTATCCGCCGGAATGTCATGGCTTCCGCGGTCGTGCATTGCGTGAGCGTGCCCCTGGTGGGTAGACGCCGGCGCTTCCTGAGCGGCCGGGTGGCTGCTCAGGGCGTGGCACTCGGCGGCGGCGAAGGCATCGGTCGCCCAGCCGATCTGGCCGAGCAGCACCGCGGCGACGACGATGATTTGCGCCGCTCGCTTCATCCGATGCTGACGCTCCGCAGCCGCAGGGCGTTGCCGATCACGGAGACCGAGCTCAGGCTCATGGCGGCGGCCGCGATCATGGGGCTGAGCAGCAGGCCCAGCCACGGGTAGAGGATGCCGGCCGCGATGGGCACGCCGATGCTGTTGTAGACGAAGGCCAGGAACAGGTTCTGGCGGATGTTGCGCATGGTCGCCCGGGAGAGGGCCCGGGCCTGGGCCACGCCCCGCAGATCCCCCCGCATCAGGGTGATGCCGGCGCTTTCCATGGCCACGTCGGTGCCGGTGCCCATGGCGATGCCCACGTTGGCTTGGGCCAGGGCCGGGGCGTCGTTGATGCCGTCACCGGCCATGGCCACCACGGCGCGGTCCGCTTGAAGCTCGCGGACGATGCGGTGCTTGTCCTCGGGCGAGACATCGGCGTGCACCTCGTCGATGCCGATGCGTTCGGCCACGGCGTGGGCGGTGGCGGCGCTGTCGCCGGTGAGCATCACCACCCGCACCCCGAGGCGATGCAGCCGATCGATGGCTTCCCGGGTGGTGGACTTGATGGGATCGGCCACGCCGAGAAGCCCGGCCACGGTGCCGTCCACCGCCACGAACATCACCGTTTCGCCCTGGCGCCGATGGGCCTCGGCCCGCTCCAGGAGCGCGGCGTCCACCTCCGTCAGGCGCTCCATCAGCTTGCGGCTGCCCACCGCGACCTCCCGAGCGCCGACGATGGCGCCGACGCCTTCCCCGGTCACGGACTCGAAGTCCCGCGGCTCTTCCAGTTCGATGCCGCGGTCCCGGGCGCCTTCCACGATGGCGGCAGCCAGCGGATGCTCGCTCACCGACTCCACCGCGGCGGCCAGGCCCAGAAGCCCCGCTTCGTCGAACCCCTTCGCCGGCTCCACCCGAACCAGGCTCGGCCTGCCTTCCGTCAGGGTGCCGGTCTTGTCGACCACCACCACGTCCACCTTCTCGAGGATCTCGAGGGCCTCCGCGTCGCGGATGAGCACGCCGTTCTGCGCACCCTTTCCAGTGCCCACCATGATGGACATGGGGGTCGCCAGGCCCAGGGCGCAGGGGCAGGCGATGATGAGCACCGCCACGGCGTTGACGATGGCGTAGGCCATGGCCGGCGCCGGGCCCCACAGGCTCCAGGCGATGAAGGTCACCACGGCCACGGCGATCACGGCCGGGACGAAGTAGCCGGAGACCACGTCGGCCAGACGCTGGATGGGAGCGCGGCTGCGCTGGGCCTGAGCCACCATGCGCACGATCTGGGACAGCACCGTGTCCTCTCCGACTCGGGTGGCTCGCATGACCAGCGTCCCCGTGCCGTTCACGGTGCCGCCGGTGAGGTCGTCGCCCGCCGTCTTCTCCACCGGCAACGGCTCGCCGGTGATCATGGACTCGTCGACGGCGCTATGGCCGTCCTCGACGACGCCGTCCACGGGAATCTTCTCGCCCGGGCGAATCCGCAGCCGGTCGTGCTCGCGCACGTCGTCGAGGCTCACCTCCTCCTCGCTGCCGTCGTCGACGATGCGTCGCGCCGTGGGCGGCGCGAGCTGCAGCAGCGAGCGGATGGCGTCCGAGGTCTTGCTGCGGGCGCGCAGCTCCAGCACCTGGCCGAGCAGCACCAGGGTGACGATGACCGCGGCCGCTTCGAAGTAGACCCCCACCTCACCCGCGGCGCCACGGAATGCAGCGGGGAAGATGCCGGGCGCGACGGTGGCTACCACCGAGTACAGGTACGCCACGGAGACGCCCAGGCCGATCAGGGTGAACATGTTGAGGTTCATGGTACGCACGGACTGGACGCCGCGGACGATGAACGGCCAGCCGCCCCAGAGCACCACCGGGGTGGCCAGCAGGAGCTGCAGCCACGCGGCGACCCCCGGCGGCAGCATGTCGTGCAGAGCGAGGCCCGGGACCATGTCGCCCATGGCGTACACCACCAGGGGCAGCGTCAGCAGGGCGCTCACCCAGAACCGGCGGCTCATGTCGTCCAGCTCGGAGGTATCCTCTTCGCCGACGGGGATTCCTTCCGGCTCGAGCCCCATCCCGCACAGGGGGCAGGCGCTGGCGCGCACGTCGCGCACTTCCGGATGCATGGGACAGGTGTAGACCGTGCCGGTGTAGCCGGCGGGCACCTTGTCGTATTTGCCTCCGGGGATACTCGCCGGGGTGGGGCCGCCGGAATGACCGGCGTGGCATTGATTGTGGCCGTGGCAGGCACCGTGCTCGGTCGGCTGCGGCTCGTGGCAGTGCTGCTTCATGATCGTTGCCTTCCTGGTGGCACTCGCCTAAGATCGGCTACGGTATACCCCTATGGAGTATCGCGTCAATGGTCGCCGCAAGCCAGGAAGCCACCGTTCGCCGCCTGAAGAAGATCGAGGGGCAGGTCCGCGGGGTGATCCGCATGATCGACGAGGATCGTTACTGCATCGACATTCTGCAGCAGATCAGCGCCATCCGCTCGGCCCTGACCAAAGCCGAGAGCGAGATCCTGAAGGCCCACGCGGCGAGCTGCGTCGAGCACGCCATCGAGAGCGGCGACGCTGCGGCTCAGCGCAAGACTTTCGACGAGCTGGTGGCCCTGTTCGAGGGCGTCCGGCGCTAATACTTTCGGGGAGGGGTCTCACAATGGTGTATCTGATCGCCAAGCTCGCCGTCACGGCGCTGGTGGTGGTGCTGGTTTCGGAGCTGGCGAAGCGGTCCACCCTGCTGGGCGCCGTCCTCGCGTCCGTGCCGCTGGTGTCGGTGCTGGCGATGATCTGGATCTATCTGGAAACGCGGGACACCAGCCGGCTCGCGGCGTTTTCGCTGGACGTCCTCTGGCTGGTGCTGCCGTCTCTGGTGCTGTTCGCGGTGCTCCCGTGGCTGTTGCGGCTCGGCGTGGGCTTCTGGTGGAGCCTCGGCGCCGGCGTCGCTGCGACGGCGCTGGCCTACGCCGGCTCCATTCGTCTCATGGAGTGGTTCCGGGGCTGATCGTGGTCGGCCGCGCCGATTCTCGGTGCGGGCAGCGCGGGTCCCCCAGCTAATCGGCCTCCACCGTGGGCAGAAACCGGGGCTCGCGCAACGCCCGGGTCGCCTGCTCGAAGGCGTAGGCGATGCGGATCAGCATGGGCTCGGCGAAGGGCTCGCCGATGAACGAGACGTTCACCGGAAGCTGCGAGACATGGCCCGCGGGCACAGTGACGTTGGGGAAGCCGGGAATGGCCGCCAAGGACGAGCTTCCCACCATGAAACGATCGCCCGCCAGCCAGTCGGTCTTCCAGGCGAAGGAGTTGGCCACCGTCACCAGGGCGTCGAGGCGGTGCCGCCGCAGCAGGGCGGTCAGGTCGCGGCGGGCGCGCTCCGGCCCGGCGGCGAGGGCCTCCCGATAGGCGGGTGCATCCAGACCCGCCGTCGCCTCGGCGGCCAGAAAGACCTCCTGGCCGAAGTAGGGCATGACGCGATCGGAGTTCGCCTGGTTCCAGGCGATGAGGTCCGCCAGACTGTCGCGGTCGTCCGGTACCGGATGGCTGGCGAGGTAGGCGTTCAGCCCGGCCTTGAACTCGTGGAGCATCACCTGGTAATCGGCCTCGAAGAGCCCGTCGTCGACCTCGTGCTCCACCGGGTCCACCAGGGTGGCGCCCAGACCGCGCAGCTCGTCCAGGGCCTGGTGATAGACGTCCTCCACGGCCGGGTACTTCCCGGCGCCGTAATAGTCGCGGAAGACGCCGATGCGCAGGCCGTCCAGCCGGGTCGCCGCGGGCTCGGGCAGCAGGTCCGACGGGTCGTGGGGATAGACCCTGGACCCCGGGTCGGCAGGGTCCTGGTCGATGAGGATGGAGAGCAGCAGCGCGGCCCCGGTCACGTTGCGGGCCATGGGTCCGGCGGTGTCCTGGGTGTGGGAGATGGGGACGAGGCCGCGCCGGCTGACGATGCCCACGGTGGGCTTGATGCCGACGATGCCGCTCACCCCGGCGGGGCAGACGATGGAGCCATCGGTCTCGGTGCCCACCGCCAGCGGTGCGAGCCGTGCCGCCACCGCCACCGCCGATCCGCTGGAGGAGCCGCAGGGGTTGCGGTCGAGCACGTGGGGGTTCCGAGTCTGGCCACCGGCGCTGCTCCAGCCGCTCGACGAGCGGCGGGAACGGAAGTTGGCCCATTCGCTCAGGTTGGCCTTGCCGATGATGACGGCGCCGGCCGCCCGCAACCGGGCCACCAGGTGGGCGTCCTCCGGGGCGCGGTGGCCGGCCAGCGCCAGCGACCCGGCCGTGGTGGCCATGCGATCACCGGTGTCGATGTTGTCCTTGAGGATGACGGGCACGCCGTGGAGCGGACCCTTCGGCCCGGAATGGGCATCCAGCGCCGCGGCGATGGCGCGGGCATCGGGGTTGATCGCGAGGACGGCGTTGAGCGTGGGTCCCTGGTCGTCGAGGGTGGCGATGCGCGCGAGGTAGGCCTCGGTCACGGCCAGGGCGCGGAGCTCACCGCTCTGCAGCCGCTCGCGCAGCTCCGGGACGGTGAGTCGGGTGGGATCTTCGGGCTCGGCGCCGACGTGGGTCGCCGACAGAGCCAGCAGGCACAGCAGGGCGAGCCGGCCCGGACGAAGCTGGCGGAACATGGCGTGACCTCCCCTCGTTGCTCGTAGTGCCGTTCGCGGCGCTGGCGCGAGCTACTGCCGCCGCCGCTCGATGCTCACCCCCACGCTCTCCGCCTCCGCCACGGCCTGCGGCTTCTCCACTTCGACCCGGACGCGGCGGATGGGAAACTCCCGCAGCAGCAGCTGGGCGATGTGCTCGGCCAGGGTCTCCACGAGCTGAAAGCGGCTCTCCCGGGTGAGGGCGGCCACCCGCTCGGCGGCGGCGGCATAATCCAGGGCCTGGCCCAGGTCGTCGGACAGGGCAGCGCGGCTGGTGTCGGCGGCCATGGCGAAGCTGACCCGCACGGGCTGGCGCGTTTCCCGCTCGTGGGGGTGGACGCCGATGATGGCATCGACGGTGAGGGCGCGAACGAAGACGGTATCCAGATCAACCTCCCGGAACGGTGAGCTCGGTGAGGGGCCAGCGGGCCCGGGTCTCGATGGCCAGCGGCGCCGAGTCGCCCGCCAGCAGCCGCCGGCAGCCGGCGTAGGCGATCATGGCGCCGTTGTCGGTGCACAGCCGCGGCTCCGCGTAGTAGACCGCGGCCTTCAGATGGTGCTCGAGCTTGCGGCGCAGGCGCACGTTGGCGCTCACCCCGCCGGCCACCACCAGGTGGGGCACCCCGGTCTGCTCCACGGCGCGCCGGCACTTGATGGCCAGGGTGTCCACCACCGCCTCCTCGAAGGCCCGGGCGATGTCGGCACGGTCCTGCTCGCTGAGCGGCTGATGCGCGGTCACCGTGTTGAGGGTGAAGGTCTTCAGGCCGCTGAAGCTGAAGTCGAGCCCGGGCCGGTCGGTCATGGGCCGGGGAAACCGGAAGCGGCCGGGATCGCCGCGCTCGGCGCAGCGCGCCAGGTGAGGCCCTCCCGGATAGCCCAGGCCCAGCATCTTCGCGGCCTTGTCGAAGGCCTCGCCGGCGGCGTCATCCACGGATTCGCCGAGCAACTCGTACTCACCCAGGCCGCGCACGAGGACGAGCTGGGTGTGGCCGCCGGAGACCAGCAACGCGATGAAGGGCAGCGGCGGCTTCCGCTCGCCCAGCAGGGGGGCCAGGAGGTGGGCTTCCATGTGATGCACGGCGACGGCGGGCACGTCCAGGCTCCAGGCCAGCGAGCGGCCGAAGGTGGCGCCCACCAGCAGCGCGCCCAGCAGGCCCGGGCCCGCGGTGTAGGCGATGCCGTCCAGGTCGGCCAGTGTCTTGCCGGCTTCCGAGAGGGTCTGCTCCACCAGCGGGATGAGCTTGCGGATGTGGTCCCGGGAAGCGAGCTCCGGCACCACCCCGCCGTAGGCGGCGTGGATCTCCACCTGGCTGTAGAGGGCGTCCGCCAGCAATCCGTGCTCGGAGTCGTATAGAGCGACCCCGGTCTCGTCACAGGATGTCTCGATGCCCAGCACCAGCATGGTCGCATGGTAACCCGCAAAGGCCTTTTGCAAACCCCCGGATTTGCCAGTAGAATTCGCGACCTTCGGCGATCCCGTCGGGATCGGAGGTAGCCTATGCTCAACAACACCCGGACCGAGTAAACGAATGCCCAGCGTGAAAGTAAAGGAAAACGAACCCTTCGACGTGGCCCTGCGGCGCTTCAAGCGCTCCTGCGAGAAAGCCGGCGTGCTTTCCGAGGTGCGTCGCCGCGAGTTCTACGAGAAGCCCACCTCGGTGCGCAAGCGCAAGGCGGCTGCGGCGGTCAAGCGCCACGCGAAGAAGCTGCAGCGCGAAGCGCGGCGGTTCGAGCGCAACTACTGATCGCATAGTACAATCGCACAGATCCGGCCCCGCACCCCCGGGGCCCCCTCATCCGGCCGAGCCGACTCGCGGCCTGGCCGATAGAACCCTTCAAGCCTCGGAGCGTCCTCATGCCCGAGTCCGAGATCAAGAAACGCATCCTCGAGGCCACCACGGCCGCCATGCGGGCGCGCAGCAAGGACCGGCTGGCTGCGCTGCGTCTGGTCAACGCCGAGATCAAGCGGGTGGAAGTGGACGAGCGCCGGGAGCTCGGCGACAACGACGTTCTGGTGATCCTGAACCGCATGCTCAAGCAGCGCCAGGACTCCCTCAATCAGTACGAGGCCGCCGGCCGGGACGATCTGGCAGAGCAGGAACGCTTCGAGATCGGCGTGGTGCAGGAATTCATGCCGGAGCCCTTGGGAGAGGACGAGCTCGAAGGCCTCATCGCCGGCGCCATCAAGGCCACCGGGGCGGAATCCATGCGCGACATGGGCAAGGTCATGGGCGTGCTGAAGCCGCAGATCCAGGGTCGCGCCGACATGGGCGCGGTGAGCGCCAAGGTGAAGGCGCGGCTGAATCCCTGAAACCGCAGCGCGGCACGCGGGCTGCGGCGCCGCGGACAAATTCGGAACACGGCAGCCGGTTCGCTCTGCTATGGTTCGCTCCGGCACGAGCACTGAGGGCAGCGAACAAGAATGAAACCCGTCATCCCCGTCATCCTCGCCGGCGGAACCGGCAGCCGGCTCTGGCCGCTTTCCCGCGAGCTGTTTCCCAAGCAATTCCACGCGCTGTTCGGCGACGACTCGCTGTTGCAGAGCACGCTGCGCCGGGCGGGCAAGGCCTCCGACCAGCCGCCGGTGATCGTCTGCAACGAGGAGCACCGGTTCCTGGTGGCGGAGCAGTGCCGGGAGCTCGGCGCCCGCTGGCAGCGCATCGTCCTGGAGCCGGAGGGGCGCAACACGGCGCCGGCCATCGCCCTGGCGGCGCTGGAGGTGTGCCGGGTCCATGGTGACGGCATCCTGCTGGTGCTGCCTTCGGATCACCTCATCACTGACTCCGACGCGTTCGTGCTCGCCGCCCGGCGGGCGGTGGCCGCGGCGGAGCAGGGGGGGCTCGTGACCTTCGGCATCCAGCCCACGGCGGCGGAAACGGGCTATGGCTACATCTGCGCGCCGGGAGCGGCGGTGGGCGATGCCGCGGTGCCCGTGCGCTCCTTCGAGGAAAAGCCGGATCCGGCCCGGGCTACCGAGCTGTTTGCCTCGGGCGAGCACTTCTGGAACAGCGGCATGTTCGTCTTCGGTGCCGAAGCCTACCTGGAGGAGCTCGGCCGCTGGCGGCCGGAGATGCTGGCCAAGGTGAAGGCCGGCTACGCGGATGGCGCCACGGATCTGGATTTCTTCCGCCCGGGATCGGCGTTCCTGGAAAGCCCGGCGGATTCCATCGACTACGCGGTGATGGAGCACACGGACCGCGCCATGGTGGTGCCGGCCGCCTTCGGCTGGAGTGACGTGGGCTCCTGGTCCGCCATCTGGAATGCCTCCTCCCAGGACGAGCACGGCAACCACCTCGCCGGCGACGTGCTGGCGGTGGGCACCCGGGATTCCTACGTGCTCGCCCAGGACCGGCTGGTGGGAACCATCGGTGTGGAGAACCTGGTGGTGGTGGAGACCTCCGACGCGGTGCTGGTGGCCCACAAGGACCGGGTTCAGGACGTCAAGAAGGTGGTGGAGAAGCTGAAGGGCTGCGCCCGGGACGAGTACCTGTATCATCGCGAAGTGTTCCGTCCGTGGGGCAGCTACGAAGGTGTGCAGCACGGCGAGCGCTATCAGGTGAAGCGCATCAAGGTGAAGCCGGGCGAGCGCCTCTCCTTGCAGATGCACCACCACCGCAGCGAGCACTGGATCGTGGTGCGCGGCACCGCCGAGGTGACCCGCGGCGAGGAGGTCTTCACCCTCACGGAGAACGAGAGCACCTACATCCCCCTGGGTGTGACCCATCGGCTGGCCAACCCGGGCAAGCTGACCCTCGAGCTCATCGAGGTGCAGGTGGGGGCTTATCTCGGGGAGGACGACATCGTGCGGTTCGAGGATCAGTACGGCCGGTGAATCCGTGTTAGATTGACGGAGCCATGGGCCGCATCCCCCAATCCTTCATCAACGACCTGCTGGGCCGCATCGACGTGGTGGACGTGGTGGACGCGCGGCTCACTCTGAAGAAGGCCGGGAAGGAATACCGGGCCCTGTGCCCGTTTCACAATGAGAAGACCCCGTCGTTCTGGGTGAGCCCGGAGAAGCAGTTCTACCATTGCTTCGGTTGCGGCGCGAGCGGCACGGCGCTCACCTTCCTCATGGAATTCGACCGCATGGAGTTCGTCGAGGCCGTGGAGACCCTGGCGGCCCTGGCGGGGGTGGAGGTGCCGCGGGAAGACTCCGGGCGGCCGCACCAGGATCACGGCGACCTCTACGCGGTGATGGCCCAGGCGGAGCGCCACTTCCGCCGGTCGCTGAAGGAATCAGCGGCGGCGGTGGCGTACCTGAAGCAGCGGGGTCTTTCGGGGGAGGTGGCGCGGGATTTCGGCATCGGCTTCGCCCCCGATTCGTGGGACGGCCTCAAGACCTCGTTGGGCTCCGTGCCCGAAGCCAAGTTGCTGGAGGCGGGGCTCCTGACCCGCAGCGACAGCGGCCGTGTGTACGACCGCTTCCGCGGCCGGGTCATGTTTCCCATCCGCGACACGCGCGGCCGCATCATCGGTTTCGGCGGCCGCCTGACCGGCACGGACGGGGACGGCCCGAAGTATCTCAACTCCCCCGAGACGCCGCTGTTCCACAAGGGCCGGGAGCTCTACGGCCTGTACGAGGCGCGGCGCGCCCTGCGCAAGCTCGAGGCGCTGATCGTGGTGGAGGGTTACATGGACGTGGTGGCGCTGGCCCAGGCGGGCATCGCCAACGCCGTGGCGACCCTCGGCACCTCGGCCACCCCCGAGCACTTCCAGAAGCTGTTCCGGTACGCCGGCGAGGTGGTCTGCTGCTTCGACGGCGACAACGCCGGCCGGCAGGCCGCCTGGCGGGCCCTGGAATCGGCGCTGCCCCACCTCGGCGAGGGGCGCCAGCTCAAGTTCATGTTCCTGCCGGACGGCGAGGACCCGGACAGTCTGGTGCGCGCCCGCGGCAAGGCCGCCTTCCTCGCTCTCGCCGATGCCGCGGAGCCCGCCATCGAGTACCTGTTCAACCGGCTGAAGCTCGGCCTGGATCTGGGCAACCTGGATCACCGGGCGCGGCTGGCGAATCTGGCCGCACCCATGATCGAGAAGGTGCCTGACGGCATCCTCAGAGAGCTCATGGGCCGGCGGCTGGAGGAACTCACCGGTTTCAGCGGCGCGAGCCTGCCCCGGTCCGGCGCCGGCGCCGGTGGTGGCGATCCGGCGGTTGTGAGCCGGCCCCTGGCGGCGCCCCGATTGTCGTCTCTGTCACGACGCCTGCTGGCGCGGCTGCTGCAGCATCCGCGGGTGGTGCTCTGCGTGCCCCGGGAAGCGCGCCAGGCCCTGCTGGAGCAGGCGGATTCGGATCTTTTTCTACAAATAGTCAAATATCTGGACGAAAATCCGGAGGCGGATACCTCGGCGATCCTCGGCCGCTGGTCCGGCACCGCCGAGCACGGCGTGCTCCTGGGCCTGCTGAACGGGGCGCCGCGTCTGCCGGAAGAAGCCGTTCAGGGCGAATTCGCCGAAGGCGTGACCCAGTACCTCGAGCAACGCCACCGTGCGGAGCGCCACCGGCGGCTCGCGCGGGTGCAACAGGAGCCGACGCGGGAAGAGTTCCTCGCCTGGTGGGCGCTGCGCCGCAACGCCACCGATCCGGAACGTGGCTGAATAAAGGGCAATGAACCTGGCCGAACGCGGCGGGTCGAACCGGGTCTAATTGACCAGTTGCAATTTTATGGTTGACCCTCACTTATCTGGCTATAATGCCGGGTTTGGCTGGGGGGCATGGTCCCGCGCCGTTGGGGGCGCGAGGCCGACGACTATTTCACTCTACCGAGGTGATATGAGTACGCAAACTGAACAGCAGCAATCGCGCTTGAAAGAGCTCATTGCCAAGGGGAAGGAGCAAGGTTTCATCACCTACGCCGAGGTGAACGACCACCTTCCCGATGATATCTCCGATCCGGACCAGATCGAAGACATCATCCGCATGATCAACGACATGGGCATCACGGTGTACGAAACGGCCCCGGATGCCGATGACCTGTTGACGTCGGAAGAGAACACGGCGGACGAACTCGCTGCTGAGGAAGCGGCGGCGGCGCTGGCTGCCGTGGAGACGGAAGCCGGTCGTACCACCGACCCGGTGCGCATGTACATGCGCGAGATGGGTACCGTGGAGCTTCTGACCCGCGAAGGCGAGATCGCCATCGCCAAGCGCATCGAGGAAGGCATCCGCGACATGCTGCACGCGGCGGCCGCGTATCCGGGTACCGTGGAGTACCTGCTCGAGGCGTACGCCGAGGCCGCCAAGGAAGACCGGCTCTCCGACGTGCTGGTGGGGTATCTCGACCCCACGGACGAGGTGCCGGAAGCCGCCCAAGTGCAACCCGGGGCCAAGGCCGCTGCCGACGACGAAGACGACGTGGACGGCGAGGAAGAGACCAAAGGGCCCGATCCGGCGGAGGCGAAGCGCCGCTTCACCGCTCTCAAGCGCCAGTACAACAAGACCCAGAAGGCGATCAAGGAGCACGGCCGTCACAGCAAGGAAGCCGAGGCGCAGCTCGACAAGCTGGGCGAGTGCTTCTCGCCGTTCAAGCTGGTGCCGCGCCACTTCGACGAGATCATGGACCTGCCGCGCCGGGGGCTCGACGCCGTGCGCAAGCACGAGCGAACCATCATGGTGGCGGCGGTGCGCCGGGGCCAGATGCCGCGGGATGTCTTCCGCAAGGAGTACCTGGGCTCCGAGACCTCGCAGGCGTGGCTGAACAAGCACATCAAAGCGAAGAAGGACTACTCGGCCGCGCTGGAAGCGCAGAAGGACGAGATCGTTCGCGCTCAGAAGAAGCTGAAGGCGATCACCGGCGATACCGGTCTCACGGTCACGGACATCAAGGAGATCAACCGCCGCATCTCGCTGGGCGAGGCGAAGGCACGCCGTGCCAAAAAGGACATGGTGGAGGCCAACCTGCGTCTGGTGATCTCCATTGCCAAGAAGTACACGAACCGCGGGCTGCAGTTCCTGGACCTGATTCAGGAAGGCAACATCGGCCTGATGAAGGCGGTGGACAAGTTCGAATACCGCCGCGGCTACAAGTTCTCGACCTACGCCACCTGGTGGATTCGCCAGGCCATCACCCGCTCCATCGCGGACCAGGCCCGGACCATCCGCATCCCGGTGCACATGATCGAGACCATCAACAAGCTGAACCGGGTCTCCCGGCAGATGCTGCAGGAGATGGGCCGCGAGCCGACTCCGGAGGAGCTGGGGGCGCGGATGGAAATGCCGGAGGACAAGGTTCGCCGGGTGCTGAAGATCGCCAAGGAGCCCATCTCCATGGAGACGCCCATCGGCGACGACGAGGACTCCCACCTCGGCGACTTCATCGAGGACGTCACCATCGGCTCGCCGGTGGATCTGGCGACCGGCGAAGGTCTGCGCGAAGCCACCCGCGAGGTGCTGGCCGGCCTCACCGCCCGGGAAGCCAAGGTGCTGCGCATGCGCTTCGGCATCGACATGAACACCGACCACACCCTGGAAGAGGTGGGCAAGCAGTTCGATGTCACCCGCGAGCGCATCCGCCAGATCGAGGCGAAGGCGCTCCGGAAGCTCAGGCACCCGAGCCGCTCGGAGCACCTGCGCAGCTTCCTCGACGAGTGGCTGGACAGCGGCGGGCGGTGACGTCTGCCGAGCGGTCCCGGCCGCTCGCTTCTGCTGAAGCTCCGAAGGGGCCTCCGTTACGGCGGAGGCCCCTTTTGTTTTTGGCGTTGAGTCGCCACTCGGATGGTTCCATAATGGCGCCAATTCGGAACCCAGGGAGCTGCAATGGCCACGCTCTCGATCAAGAACGTGCCCCAGGACGTCGTCGACCGACTCCGGCAACGGGCTCAGAGAAACCACCGGTCGATGCAGGGGGAGCTGATGGCTCTGCTGTGCGCGGCGGTGGAAGCCGAAGCTGGCGGCGCTCATGTGGCCGAGGCAACCGAGGGCGGACCTGTGGCTATCGAGGAGATCGCTGCCGAACACAAGGCCCGATGGCCGGAACCTTTTCCAGCGTCTCCCCCCGCCGTGGAGCTGATCCGAAGCGATCGCGATGCCCGTTGAATCGCCTGGTGAGCTGGTCGTGGCCGAGCCCAAGGGCCGGTATGCGGTCCGGCCACCCATGGTGGTTGACTGCAGCATCCTCGCAGTGGTGCTCTTCGACGAGCCGGAGCGGGAGCGTGCCGCGGCGGTGCTCGCGGGGCACGAGCTCTTCGCTCCGGACCTGGTGGACCACGAGTTGGTGAGCGTCGCCGTCAAGAAGGCCCGGCAGGGTATGGACGAGGTCGTCCAACAAGGTCTGGTCGATTCGACGCGGCTTCGGTTGACCCGCTGCCGCGTGGACGTGAGCAGCCAGTGGAGGCTGGCGCTCCAGTACGATCTCACGGCCTACGATGCGGCTTACTTGTGGCTTGCCGAGGAGCTGCACGCCCCGCTCGCCACCTTCGATCGCCGGCTTGGCGCAGCGGCGCGGCGGCACCTCGGCGGCGAGTGAGCAAGGTCGCTCAGGGTTTCAGTGCCAGCACGTCGCAGCGCGCCCGGTCCAGCACCTTCTCCGCCGAGTTGCCGATCACCCGGGCAGCGACGCCGCGCCGGGCGGTGGTGCCCATGACCAGCAGGTCCGCCTTCAGCTTGGCGGAGAGGCGGTTCACCGCCTGCCCCACTTTGCCCATGGCAACGTGGAGCCGCTCCTCGGGCACCCCGTAGGGCGCGGCCAGCTCCGCGAGCCGCTGCCGGCCCCGCACCACGGCATCCTGTTTGAAGGCGCGGGGATCCGGGATGCCGAGCTGGCTCAGTGCCCGGGGCACTTCCACCGCATAGACACAGTGCAGCTCGCCGCCGTGCAGCTCGACGAAATCCTGGGCGGCCCGCAACACCTTTCCGTTCAGCACCTCGTGGGCCCGGTCGTCCACCCGCAGGTCCAGGGCCGCCAGCACCCGGGGCTTGCGCCGCCAGGGGGTGGAGGTGCACAGCAGCACCGGGGCGGGGCACAGCCGCAGGAGCTGCCAGTCCAGGGGCGTCTGCAGCAGGGTCTGGGTCTGATGAATGGCCTTTATCACCAGATCGTCGCGCTGCTCGGCCACCCGGTTCGCCACCCACTCGGCGATGCCTTTCACCCACACGACCTCGAGGCTCAGGTCCTTGAACATGCCGTGAGCGTCGCGCACCTGGTCGCGCAGCCACTCGGTGCGCTCCCGGACGATCTCCTTCTTGATGGCGCGGCGCTGATGAGCGTCGAAGATGTCCTTCTGGTCGTACATGGGGTGGTACGCGAAGGAGGCGAGATGCAGGTGCGCGCCTGTCTTGGTCTGCAGCGCCAGCGCCCGCGCGAGCGCGGTCTGCTCGTGCTTCGGTTTGTCCATGACGACGAGAATGTTCTTGGGCGCGGGCATGTGGGCTCCTTCAGAAATGCGGTGATCGGCGCGATTACAGGTGCGCGCGCAGGCGCAGGTTGTAAGTATCCACGTCCAGAACCTGGACGTCATGGCGGGTGAAGCCGATCTCGGCGGAGAAACGCGGAGCGAAACGCCAGTCGAAGCCGAAACCCCACACGAGGCCGGTTTCGTCGTCCGGGTCGGCGAAGGGGATCTCCGTGACGATTCCTAAAACGGGGCGGCCTACTATGGGGCCGGCGGAACCCAAGAATGCGAACGTGCTTCCCTCTGCGTCGAACCAGGTCTGGCTGAGGCCGAGGCGCCAGGTCGCGTCGATGTGCTCCGTCAGCGGGAAGCTCAGGCGCCCGGCGAGGTACGCGGATTCGGCTTCGAGACGGGGCGTTTCCGCCGGTCCGACATTGATGCCGGTCGAATGCCGGCCCAAGTCGGCATAACCCACCTCCACGGCCACGAAGCGGTTGATCTCGTAGCCGAGAAAGGCGCTCCAGGTGCCGTCGTCGTCATCGAAGGGCAGGCCGTCCAGCGGCACCGCGTCGGGGAGGCCCGGCCCGGTCGTCAGCCGAAGGCCGTCGGTGCTGGCCGTTCCGTCCACTTCGGCCAGGCCGATGCTCGCTCCCAGGTACAACGGCCCGTCGCGGGCCGTGGCAGGGGCGGCGACCGTGATCGCAGCCATCAGCAGGATTGCCTTGACCATTCTCCCCCCTCTCTAGTTCTTCTTGTTGGGAGCGCCCGTGCGGGAGTTGGGCGCCAGGATGAGAATATCGGGGCCGAGACGTTGTGTGAAGCAATGGCCATGGCGAATCTCGGGGAATGGGTTACGCTTGACCGGTAATCCAGCGAATCATCCGTCGCCGTCGATGCCTTTCAATCGCCGTGTCTCTGCCTTCACTCGTGCCGCCTGGCTTTTGAGCGGGTCTCCCTGGTGTCGGTGAGGCCCTGCGAAGGGCGATCTCAGGCAGCCCCCGCATTCACGGACACCGGGTTCTGGCCGGCGACATCCTGGGCCGAGAAGGTCTATGGCGGACTGTTCGCGTTGCTCGTTCTGAGCTTCTACTTCTTCCCGGATCAGGCCGGGCGCAACCTCATTCTTTATGCCACGGCGCTCGCGGCCCACGCGTTCCTGGGGGACGCCAGGCTGTGGAAGTATGCTTATGGCCGTCCGGCGGGCTGGGCCGTGCTGTCGCTGGTCCTGCCGCCGCTTCTGTCCCTCGCGTGGAGCTCGGGCGCAGGACCCGATGCGCTGAAGCGCCTGTCCATCGCGGCCTACTGCCTGTTGCTGGTCTACCTCGGCGCCGCGCGGCTGTTGCCCCGTTGGCGCCATCTGGTCGACCCACTCGCCGTGCTGATGCTGATGGCGGGCAACGTGGCCAGTCTGGCGGCGGTAGTGAGCTGGCTCATCTACGGCTCGAGCCCCGGTGTGATTCGCCTGGAAGGGGTCTGGGGCCTCGACAACCCCGTGCATGGATCGATTCTGCTGCTTGCCAGCACGCTCGTGGTGCTGTGGCAGATCGTCACGGGGCGGCGTGGGCTGGTCTGGCTCGGCGCCATGATCGTGCCGCTGACGTACGTGATGCTGGCCGGCAGCCGCATGGCCATGGCGGCCTACCTCGTGGTGGTCATCGCGATGGTGGCATCGCAGGGACGGCGGGCCGCCGGTGTGGTGGCCGGCAGCATCCTCGGGGTCGCTGCGATTACCGTTGGGCTGGTGGGAGTCGATACCGCGGCCGAGATCTGGCTCGCCCGCGGCATCTCGTTCCGCGACGTCGTGTGGGAGCAGGTTTGGTTGGCCTATCGCGAGTGCAACCCGCTCATCGGATGCGGCATCGGCACGCCGCTCGACATCGGCTTCGGCGGAGTGGCGAGCCATCGAGCCCACAGCATTTTTCTCGCCGCCCTCTACCACCAGGGGCTGCTCGGGCTCGCCATCTTCGCGGGCGCCCTCGGTTGGCTGGTCCATCGGGGCTTTCGCTACGGGGGCCGGGTGCAGGGTTGGGTTTGGGCCTTGGGTTTCGTGCTGCTCGCGAACCTCACCAGCGGCCACCACGTGCTGGTGCGGGCTTCCCTGTTCTGGCCGTGCTTCTGGATCCCCGTCATGATCCTGGCCGCTACCGGTACGGGAAGCTCGCGAGCAAACGGGACTTGAGCTGCTCGATGCCGGAGCGGGCATAGTCGGCGCCCACCGCCTCCGGATCCGCATCGGCAATCGGAACGGGATCGCAGCGGAGGCCGAAGGCGCTGTAGTAGTCGTCGAACTTGTGCCGCCCGCCGATGAGTCGCTCCGACGCGGTGAACCAGGCGTTGGGCACACCGAAGGCATCCGCGAAGATCAGCCCGTGCAGGGAAGACGACAGCACGCGCTCGCAGCCGGCGATGGATTTCAGGACCTCGGGGACGGGGGCTGCGATGTCCAGCAGCACCGCGTACGGGTGCCGCTCGAGGAAGCTCCGAACATCGGGATGGTCCCGATCCACCAGATGTGGAATCACGCCCAGCGGGTGAGCCTTGCGCGCCGGGGGCTCCACGAGGTGCTCTGCGAGAAGGCCGGGATCCCCCAGCGCCGTCTCGGGCGCAGCGCTGATGCGTTCCCGGGTCAGCGCACCACGAACGGCGTGAACGAAGTGTGTGCCAGCGAGGCGGTCTTCGGCTCGCAAGGACCCGGTGCCCCAGATGTGGAGTTGGCGCTTGAAGCCCAGCCGGTGCAGGCGGTGCGACTTGTTCAGGCGCTGCAGCAGGCTGCCCGCGGCCACCAGGTCACAGCCCGTGGGGGGCGCGTACTCCACCGGGCGGCCGCTCAACCGCTCGCAGATGAGGGGCGAGAACCAGTCGCCGGCGTTGCGCAGCCCGGAGCCTCGGCCGGTGCCCCGGGCCCAGAAGAGTTTCAACGACTTATTGCGGTTCATCGGCTCTTCATCGGTTCTGCCCATTCGAGCTAGAATCGCGCACCATGGGCCTATAGCTCAGTTGGTTAGAGCAGTGGACTCATAATCCATTGGTCCCAGGTTCGAGTCCTGGTGGGCCCACCATGCCTTCGCTGTCACCGCCCGCCGCGGTCATGGGATGCCGTGGGTGAATCTGGCGCCGTGAGAGCCGCGCTGAGGACTTGCAGCGTCTTCGTCACGCTATCCTGCCAAGAAAATCGCGCCGCCCGGCGCGCTGCCCGCTCGGAGAGCTCCTGGTGCAGACGTCTGTCTTCGATGAGCCGCTGCATAGCAGTTCTGATTTGACCTACGGAAAATGGGTCAACCAGGATGGCCGCATCTCCCGCGACCTCTGGAAGCGAGGAGATGTTCGAAGTTATGACCGGCTTGCCGAAGCTCAGTGCCTCCAGTACCTGCAACCCGAAGCCTTCGTACAATGAAGGGGCCACGACAAAGTCAGCGCCCGAATACAGCTGGGCCAGAGTGTCGTCGTCGACGTGGCCCACGTGCTTCAGCCTAGCTCCCAGCGAGGGATCGTGCAGGCGTCTTCGTTCTTCGGAGTTCCTCCAGCCCGGGTTGCCGGCTACGACAAGGTCGTGATTTGTCTCGCTGCTCGCAAGGAGTTGCGCAAAGGCATCTATGACCCGAACCAAATTCTTACGTGGTTCCATGGTGCCGACGAACAAGATGTAGGGCCTTCTGACTGGTGTGGCTGGCGATGCCGAAGGAAGACTCGCAGCTAGCGGTATCACAACCGTCTTATCCTTTGCGGAGGGAAATGCAGCTACAAGGTCGTTTCTAGTCGACTCCGACACGGCGATTATCCGGTCGGCTCTTCGTACGGCATGCCTCATCAGGGCGGCCTCTAGGAAGCCGCGCCCACGCTCCATGGTCTCGGGCGCTGTGCGCCAGATCAAGTCGTGAATGGTAACTACTGCCGGGATTTCACCGAGAGCGACAGGTAGATGATGCCGTGGCGACCAGAACACGTCGCACCCGTTGATTCTGCTACGCATGCCGTAGCTCGCGAAGGCCATAAGGGTGGTGCCGAGCCGCTTCAGGGTTGTCTCTGGCGCCTTTCGCCCAGCCCCGATTAGGACCAGTTCGTGCTCCGTCTTAAGGAGCCCGTCAACCAGTGCGGCGGTGTAGCGCCCGATACCGGTGGTCGGGTGAAGCAGGGGGCGAGCGTCAATGGCGATTCTCAATCTTCGTCCACCGGCTGAAGAGTGGCGGCATCCAGGCGTCCGCTCTGTGTTAGAGCCAGCAGGCGTTCGTACAATCCGGCATAGTTCCGGCCCATGATCTGGCCCGTGAAGAGCCGTTCGTAGCGAGCTCTCGCACGACGCCCCATCTCCTCGGCACGGACTGGATCATCGTGCAACTCATCCATGGCTGCGCGCAGGGCAGCGGCACTGCCAGGCTCCACGATGAGTCCGGTTTCGTGGTGCTGGTTGACGTGACTGGTGCCAGAGCCCACTTCGGCGGATATCAGTGGTCGACCATACATGGCGCCCTCGAGCAGCGTGACGCCGAACGCTTCTGATCGGAGGTAGGAGGGGAACACGACCCCTCTCGAAAGGGCGAACAGTGCGGGTTTTTCGGAGTCGGGAACGTGGCCGGCGAAGGAGACGTTGTGCAGGTTCAGCCGGCGCGCCTGCGCCTTCAACTCCTGCTCGATGGGGCCGGCGCCGACGATGACGACGCGATAGGGAGCGTCTTTGGCAGCGTCGAGCAGGATGTGCAGGCCCTTGTAATACCGCAAGACCCCGACGAACAGAAAGTAACCTTCGCCGTATCGGGATCTCACCAGATCGAGTGTCTTCCGGTCCGGCGAACCATAGGAATCCTCGTCCAGGCCAATCGGTATGACCTCGACCTTGTCCCGGTACTTCTGAAGCACGTCACTGGTGGCGAGGTAGTTCGGGGATGTGCAGACGATCTGGTCGACCGAGCGCAGGAACCTGTTCATCAGCGGTGTGTAGGCGATCTTCAGCAGCCGCTGGCGAACGATGTCCGAATGGTAGGTCATCATCGTCGGCTTGGCCGGCGCTGTCAGCGCGTGCAGGACATCGGCGTAAGGCCAGGGGAAATGGTAGTGTATGATGTCGGCCCACTGGACATGCTGCGGAAATTGTCGAAGGGCATCGAACGACACGCTGCAAGAGGCGAGCTCGAAGCTGAGCTTAGTGCGAAACACCGTCGCCTCTGGGCGCCGTATCGTCTCAGGGTCGGGCGACCGGCTGGGAAACAGGACCCGGCTCTCGACGCCGTGCGACCTGGTGTTCAGGCAGATCTGCCTGATGGTTTCCTCCAGGCCACCTTGAGTGTCGGGAAGATATGTCCGGTACAGGTGAAGTACTCGCATACGAGGGGCGTATGATAGTGGCAGCCCTAGTCGCTCACCAGAAGAATCTGGAACGCTGAATGGCTCCAGTTGGAACTACGCGACGCGCTCTGCTCATTTCCACCTATTCCCGATCGTCGCCCTACAAGCTGGGAACCCACCATTTCTGTGATCATTTGCTTGACCGCGGATGGGACGTGACCCTGGTCACGCATCCGCTGTCACCCCTGACAATGTTCGGAGCCGTCGACGAGAAGAAGCTGAGGCTCAGGAACCTGCTACGGGCAGGCTGCGGGAATGATGAGCCATTCAAAGAGTATTCCCGGCTGCAGTGGCACGTTCCCGTCAACAGGTGGTGGGCATTGCCGGGGCTTGCCACCAGGCAGGTATCCGAGGTCGGGTGGCCGACGGTCGATGGCATACTGCGCGCGCGTTCTATGCAAGAAGGCGTCGACCTCCTGTACATGGACAACATCTTCCAGCCATTCTGGCTGGGGCGCGTCGCCGCGCGGAAGTTCGTGATCCGCCTGCCCGACAATCCTCTCGGACACGGCAATCTCCGGCCAGCACTCGATTCCGAACTCCGGCGCCTCCTCGGTGCAGCGGATCTGACCGTTTGCCCCTCGGAGCTGACCGAGTGCGTCGCGCGGGAGAAGGGGGCGAAAAGAACTCTGCGTCTAGGCAATGGCGTAGATGCCGGTTTCTTCTCAAGGGGCCGCACGAAACCTGCGGAGTACCGCGACCTGCGCGGCGCCGTGGCGGTCTACCTGGGCGCGTGGGACAACCGAGTGGACTCGAGCCTGCTGCTATCGGTGGCGCGGCGTATGCCGGACGTCAACTTCGTCATCGTCGGGGATGTTTGCGTCTCCGGCGTGAGGAGGGCCGGTAAGTTGAAGAACCTGCACCTGATCGGGCCGAGACCGTACGAGGTCGTTCCTGCCTACCTGCAGCACGCTGACGTAGGTCTGCTGCCGTTCGATGTTTCGGGACAGCCGGACCTAGTCTTGTCGACCGACCCACTGAAGCTGTATCAGTATCTGGCATCGGGGCTGGGGGTGGTGGCCACGCCTGTCCCGGCCGCAGCGGCGATTCCAGCCGGTGTCGTCATCTCGAGCCAACGCGCCGAAGACTTCGAACTGGCTATCCGCCGCCAGTTGGAAGGGAGGCTCCCCGGCTCGGTCTCTATTTGGCTTCAGCAGGCGGACTGGAGCAACAGGACGGCGTCATTGCTTGATGCGGTGGGGTTGTCGTGAGCCTGCTCGTCGCGGTTCCGGGGCTCAGGCGTGTGGTGGATCGCGTGCTTAACCGTCTGGCTTTTGGCGAAAGTCCTGCCGTACGTGCTGTCGATGGTGCCATCAGGGTGTTGTTTCCTCGCCTTGCGGCAATTGTCGAGTTTCGTCGAGGAAACCTCACCCGATCCTTCCGCCTCTCGGCGAGTGGGCAGGCGTCGCGGGTCCACGCTCGATCTCGGGAAATGCTCGATGTGCTCCAGTCGCCACAGGCCCTCGATGCGAGAGCCGAGGGCCCCGCAAGAGTTCGCGAATTCAATGGCAGGGTCCTGTTCGTGATGCACAGCACCCCGTCTTTCGACAGCCATGGTTACGCGGTGCGATCCTGTCAGATCATCCGCAGCCTGACTGATGCCGGTGTCGATATGACCCTGGCGGCACGCTACGGATATCCGTGGGATTTGCCAGGGCGAACCGGAATACCACAGGCTCTGAAATCGCGATACCAGGAATTCGTCTTTCATCACTGTCCTGATCCGGAACTCTTGATCTCCGCTTCCGACCAGCGCTACCTGGATCGTTACCAGACCTATCTTGGTGAGCTCATCGCCTCGGGCGACTGTTCAGTCGTGCACACGAACTCGAACTACCTGAACGGAATAGCGGGTGCTCGCGCGGCCAAGGAAGCCGGCTGCCTTTCGATCTACGAAATGCGCGGGCTTTGGCACGTAACGCGCGCTTCTCAGGATCCGAGGTACCTGGGAACCGAGCATTATCACTACTGCGAACGCATGGAACTGGCCGCCGCGACCGAGTCGGACAGGGTCATCACCATTTCCAGCGCACTGAAGGAGTGGCTCGTTTCGAGGGGCGTATCTGAACGGAAGGTCCGAGTTATCGGCAATGCAGCCGACCTCGACAACATCAAGCCGCTGCCGCGAGCACCTTCTTCAGGGGTCACCCGAGTAGGTTACGTCGGTTCAGTGGTCGAGTACGAGGGGCTGGACGTGCTTCTCGAGGCTATCCAAAGCCTGGTGAGTGAGGGGCGGGCCCTCAGGCTGACCGTTGCTGGTGATGGTCCTGCGCTCAAAAAGCTGATCGCAAAGTCGCAGGCATTGGGCCTGCGCGATCATGTCGAGTTCCTCGGTCGTGTACCGTCCTCGAAAGTTGCCGAGCTGTATTCGAGCTTCGACATCTGCCCATTACCGCGCAAGCGGCTTCCGGTCACTGAACTCGTGCCGCCGCTCAAACCGTTCGAGATCATGGCCTTTGGTGTCCCTCTAATAGCCTCGGACCTGCCGCCGCTGGCGGAAATAGTGACTGATGGGGAGACTGGGCTGCTGTGCGAGGCAGGCTCAGAGGAGTCACTGGGAAATGCCATTCGTTGGCTGATGGATCACGAGGCAAGTGCCCTGGCCATATCAGAAGCCGGACGCTCCTGGGTTACTCGATGCTGCTCGTGGTCGAGGAATGCGCAAGCGTATCTGGCCACTTATCAGGGAGAGGAGCCGGCGAGCGAACTGGCAGCTTTCCCGTGAAGCCGGCCAGACCCGTCATCATCGGGAAAGAGTGAAGATTCGAGCGCGGGCGCCAGCGATGCGGCGAACCCGGCGGTCAATAGGTGTTTGGTGCGCCAGATCACGTTGCCCGCCACCGTGACCGGGCACACGTACCCCGTTGGCGGACAGATGTAGTCCGACATGTCGATCAGCGAGACGTGCTGGTACCCGGCCGACGCCAGCGCAAGTGGATCAGGTGACTCGCTGGATGGCAGCGCTCGTTCGCGGAGGGTAGAGCAGGCGACGCCATCACTCTGAGGCGACCGCTTCACACACTCCAGGACGTTCTCCCTCATTCTGGGGGTATCGGCGATGACCGCTATGCGAGTCTCGGCTAACGACAATCTGTCGATGAAGCGCTGGAACTCATCAGCGAGGATCCGCGCATTCTCCATTCCCCGCGAGGCGCCCGGTGCCCGATATCCGCGACTCTGACTGATTAAGACCAGGTCCGGCTCGAGTTCCTGCAGCGTTCGGACGACCTCGTCGGTCCAAGCGGCGCAATCGTACTGTTGATGTACGGTCCGGCCTAGCGCGCATGAATACCGTACGACGGTGCTGATCCTCATTCTTCGAGACCTGGAGATGACTTGCAGCGCAGGAAGCCACTGCACGGCCCGGGTATCACCAACGAGCGCGACATGGAACCCGGCTTCGTCGCCATATTCGCAGATTTCGACGGGCGCTCCGTTGCCACGGTTCATGCATCCGTCCGAGTAAGCCGTAGGCCGATCTACGACCGCACGCTCAGCCGATTCGACTATTGTGTACGGTCTTTGGTTTCGACGTGGCTGGCGAGCCGACTCGGCGGTGCTGTCGATTTCGAGAGCCTCTGCCAGCATGTTGTCCATCTGGGGAGCCAAAGCACGCACGAAGCTGGCCGTCAGATGGTGGCTATCGCGCCACGCCAGGATGTTGCTGACGACAGCAGGGCAGGTGCGAACGTCGCAGATGGCGTCGGAAAAATCCAACAGCGTTGACTCAGGCACGGCCCGAGCGGCAAGCACGATAGGATCCGGGTGCCCAATCCTGTCGAGCACCAGATGCCGCGGCGCCGAGCAATCGTCGATACTCTTGTTTGGCGAGGATAGGCACGCAGGCACGTCCATGCCCATGCGGGGCGTATCCTTGATCGCTAGAACGCGTAATCCCCTGCGGATGTACCGCTGCCATATGTGCGCGTAGCCCTCAGCGAGCAGTTCTGCGGTGTGGGAAGGATCGGATGCGCCAACCACTCTGTGAGCGATCGATTGGGCAAACACCAAGTGGGTTGCATCGGCGGTGTCCAGGTAATCCATGACTTTTCTACTCCATTCGGAGCATGCCAGGTACGGTTGCTTTCGGATCAGTACCGATACGGGGCCGAATGCGCACGCCGACTTTGTCAGCACGGATAGCCTCCACCCCCTGAGGTCTGCCACTTCCCGGAGCGCTGGTGCCCACTGCACAGCGTGGGAGTCACCGATAAGTACAAGCCGCACTTCGGCCTCGGGGTTACCGAAGTGGCACACTCGAGGCTCCTCGTCAGCCTGGTTCGTCACGCAGCCCAAGTGTGTTATGTCGGGGCGGTCATCTCGCGCGGTCAGCGCTGGCGGGTGATAAGGAGCCTTCGTTCCCACAGTGCTCGCCATTGTCGGAGCCGATTCCTTAACGCGCAGATCGAAGGCGTAAGTCACTGCGAGCCCGGCCAGCAGGGAACTCGCTACACAGTAGAAGCCGAGAGCGTACGGCCTTGCTTTTTTCCGCGTCCAGAATGAGGAGTCTCGAAATGCGTCTTCGACCCATATCTTCGTCTGGTGCGCGAGGATCACGCTCACAACGACAATGACCACACCGTCGATGATGCCGGGCTCGCGCGAAACCGCGTGCCCATACAGAATAATCACCGGCCAGTGCCACAGGTACAGCGAGTACGAGATGCCGCCCATGAATTGCAGGGGAGCCGGGCGCAGCAACGAATAACTGCTCATTGGGCCAGTGGTGTGTCCCGCTAGGATCACCATGGCGGTGCCGACGGTGGGCAGAAGCGCAATCCAGCCCGGAAAATACGAGTTTGAATTGATGAGCCAGAAGGACATCGTCACCATGAGCAGCCCAATGGGGCCGAGCCAGTGACGGATAGAGGTGCGCTTAGAGAGTGTCAGCGGGTATGCGGCGAGTAGCCCGCCTAGCGCGAGTTCCCATGCCCGGGTGCTGGTTGCGAAATATGCGATCGAGGGATCTTCGTAGGTGAAGTGGACCGAGTGAGCCAGGGAGGCCAGGAACACAGCCCAAATCAGCAACTTGAGGGTGCGTATTGGCTCGTGCTGGACCCGTGAGGCGATGGTCTTCGCGAGCACAAAGAGTGCCGGCCAAGCGATGTAGTACTGTTCTTCGACCGAGAGCGACCAGAAATGCTGAAGCGGCCCCGGCGCTTGATCCGCCCCCAGATAGTCCACGGCTCGAGCAGCGAGCCACCAGTTTTGATAGTAGAGTGAGCTTGCTACGACCTGTTCCGCCAAGTCTCTCCAGGTGCTCGTTGGCAGAAGCGAGGCAGCAAGAGAGACCGCGACGAGCACGAACGTCGCGGCAGGCAGCAGTCGGCGGATGCGCCGGCTGTAGAATGCCGCTATCGATATCGATCCGGTACTCTGAACATCTCGCAGCAGCATTCCAGTGATCAGAAAGCCGGAGATCACGAAGAATACGTCTACTCCCACGAAACCCCCCGGTAGGCTCTCGGGAGCGACATGGAACGCGATGACGGAAAGAACGGCCAAAGCGCGCAGACCCTGTATCTCGGGGCGAAACCCAGTAGTCGTCAGCGTGGGCATGTGTTGCGTTATGGATTATTGGTTTGATCGGGCGTCAAGGCCGGCCAGTTCACGTGCTCGAGGCCGCGCGCTGAACCCCATGTTGCCCGTGAAGACCAGAAAGGCACTCGAGGAGAGGTGGCACGACCTCCAGCGCCGACGCGAACTGCTCTAGCTGACAAAGCCGTTCGAACGCCGATGCAAGCGCGGCGAGTTGAACCTGGGCCCGAGACACGTGCGCGAGCGCGCGGCGGCGCGCCTTGGCTTGCTCGAAAGCATCGGTCAGCATCTGAGACTCGTTCGTCTCCACTGGCCAACCACTACCGATGGGCTCCAGATTCCAACGGCCCCAATGGAGAGAAATTATCGCCCCCTCATGATCGAGGGCAAGGGTCTCGCCGGTCTGTCCGGGGCTCGAAAGCTGCAGGGGTAAATGGGCTAGAGCCTCCTTGATCTGGTCGAGCCTTTCACGAAGCTGCTGGATGACGGCTCGCTGCTGGCGGCCATCGGCTGCGATCTCGGCCCGGTTGATTAGCTCCGGTGTGAGACGCCGCCCTAGCATCATCCGCGAACGAGAATATCGGTCCACGAGGCCAGGGGGGGGCTCGATGCTGAGCATCCGCGCCGTAAGCTCCCGAGCCTTCGTCTTCAGACTTCCTGCAGGGATGGGCTGGGCGTCCGGGCCACGGAAGACGTGGCATTGAAGACCATTCACTTCCGAGGCTCCGAGGAACTCTGGCGCCGGAATGTCACCAAGCTCTGCGAGGAGGGTTGCCTCGTGTTGCGCCATTGCCCGGTTGCCGCGACTGAACAGTTTTACAAGAAAGCGCTCGGTCGAGCCTTCACCGCGTCGTGCCGACACGATGAATGCGGCTATGCCGGGAAGGCGAGTCTGGTACCAGGGCGCTGCGAGTACGAACAGGTCAGGATGAGCCATCTTGCGCAGTTCTTCTTCGATCCAGCCTAGTCGTCGTGGGCTTTGGACCAGCTTCCAGTAGTCGCTCGGCCTCGTACCGAGGTGGCTCGTCAACGCCTGGCCGTGAAAGAAGAGAGCGCTCAGTAGGCGGCGCTGGTGATTGAGAGAATGAATGTTCGTGACGAGTGCAGACGTCCTCTGCATCCATTGCCGCATGAGAATCACGCTGACGATTCCAACGAGCACACTCGGCGGCGAGCCCCAGAGAAAATGGACGACGATGAAGGAGAAGGCTCCCAGGAAACCGATATCGCCCGCGAGCTTCACGGCACCGCTGAAGTTCCGTTCCATGGATGATCGGGCATAGGAACTCCCGGCATACAGCGCGAGCGCAATGCCGAACGCAGAGAGATCGTACGCGAGGAGAAACAACAGGAATGCCGGGTAAAACTTCAGCAGGAAAGCTGCGCCCAGCCCGATGAAGACGAGTGCGGCTAAACCTGCGGCATACCGTTGGTAGGCTCGGCGTGCGATCCCCTCCTGGTCCTCGAACAAGGTGATTTTGCGACTTCGCGCCAATAGCAATGACGCTCCGCGCTCGACGCAGGTCCGCGTCAGCCGTTCTGCCAGCACGTGTGACAGGTAGAAAGCTACGGCCGCCGACGCGAGGACACTGATAAGGTGAGTGCGGTCCAGCGTCATCAGAAATTCGGGAAAATAGGATGGAATGCCGTTCGATCCCAGCAGCAGAATCACTTTCAGAGGCAGG
Source organism: Pseudomonadales bacterium (assembly GCA_041690675.1). Lineage (GTDB taxonomy): Bacteria > Pseudomonadota > Gammaproteobacteria > Pseudomonadales > Azotimanducaceae > UBA7803. The sequence continues at coordinate 72,956 of JAWLGU010000010.1, forward strand.
ATGAAAGCAACCAGCAGTGAAAGCTGAGACAGCA
>JAWLGU010000011.1:0-53101 GCA_041690675.1 Pseudomonadales bacterium
TGGATGCACGAGGACGACCCGTCGCCGCTGGCACCCGTCATCCATCACGCGCGGCTCGATGCGCTGCCGGATATGGAGTACCTGGGCATGCCGGCCGACGAGGTGACTGTCGGCGAGGTGCTGCAGGAGGCGGGCTACTACACGGCGCACATCGGCAAGTGGCATCTCGGCTCGGTGAACGGCATGCGCCCGGAGAATCAGGGCTTCCACAACAGCCTCTATATGGCCGGGATGTCCTACCTTCCCGAAGATTCCCCCGATGTGGTGAACGCCCGACTGCCCTTCGACCCCATCGACCGGATGGTCTGGGCGTCGACCCGCTATGCGGCCCAGTTCGACGGTGGTCACAGCTTCGAGCCCCGGGGCTACCTCACCGATTACTACACGGAGGAGGCGATCCGGGTCATCGAGCGCAACCGCAACCGGCCCTTTCTGCTGTACCTGGCCCACTGGGGGATTCACAACCCGCTGCAGGCGAAGCGGGACGATTACGAGGCACTCGCGCACATTGCGGATCATCGCCTGCGCGTGTACTCCGCGATGATATCGGCGCTCGATCGGGGAGTGGGCCGGGTGCTCGGGGCCCTGGAGCGCCATGGGCTCGCAGAGAACACCCTGGTGATCTTCACCAGCGACAACGGTGGGGCCGGCTATCTGGGCCTGCCCCACGTCAATCGGCCCTACCGCGGCTGGAAGCTCACGCACTTCGAAGGCGGTACCCACGTGCCGTTCTTCGCCCGATGGCCAGCGCGGATCGCGCCGGGCTCGCGGGTCGAGGCGCCGGTGAGCCACATCGACCTCCTGCCCACGATAGTTGCCGCGGCCGGTGCGCGTCTTCCCGATGATCGGCACATCGACGGCGTCGACCTGTTGCCCTACGTGCGGGGCGAGGTGGAGGGGGTTCCCCACGAGACGCTGTTCTGGCGCCAGGGCTATCAGCAGGCGGTGCTGCACCGGGGCTGGAAGCTCATCACCTCCGAGCGCCCGGCCCGGGACTGGCTGTTCCACCTGAGCGCAGATCCCACCGAGCGGCACGACCTCGCCGCCGTAGATCCGCAACGGGTGGCCGCGCTGAAGGCCTTGCTCGCACGGCACAACGCGCAGCAGGCCGAGCCGTCGTGGCCGAGCGTGGTGGAGGGACCGGTGCTGATCGACAAGACCGGCGCCGAACCGTACCAGAGCGGCGACGAGTACGCCTACTGGCCCAACTGAAACCGGCTGAGGCCGGAAGGAGTCTGATCGTGTCCATTCCCCTGCCGTTGCGACTCATGGGCGCCCCCGGGTCGCCCTACACGCGCAAGATGCTGGCCCTGCTGCGCTACCGGCGGTTGGGCTACCAGCTGCTGATCGGCGATCAGAGCACCGGGCTGGGCCTGCCGCGGCCGAAGGTGGCGCTGCTCCCCACCTTCTACCTGCCGAACGCGGCCGGCGAGCAGGAGGCGGTGGTGGATTCCACACCGTTGATCCGCCGCTTCGAGGCGGCCTTCGATGGCCGGTCGGTGATTCCGCCGGACCCCGTCCTCGGTTTTCTCAACGACCTGCTCGAGGACTACGCCGACGAGTGGCTCACCAAGCCCATGTTCCATTACCGCTGGCGCTACCCCGCAGACATCGAACAGGCCGCCACGATCCTGCCGATGTGGCGGGACATCTCCGGGGCGCCGGAGGCGCTGGACCGGCGCAAGGCCTACATCGCGGAGCGGCAGATCTCGCGGCTTTACGTGGTGGGCTCCAACGATACGACCGCCCCCGTCATCGAAACGAGTTATCGGCGTTTCCTCGCGATCTTCGACTCGCTGCTGCAACGTCATCCGTTCCTGTTCGGCAGCCGGCCGAGCTCAGCCGACTTCGCCCTGTACGGTCAGCTGACACAGCTCGCCCGCTTCGATCCCACGCCGTCGGAAATCTGCCTGCGCGAGGCCCCGCGGGTCTACGCCTGGACGGACCTGGTGGACGACCTTTCGGGTGCCGAGGCGACCGAGGACGCTTGGATGACCCGCAGCGCCGCGGCCGAATCCCTGCGGGATCTGCTCTGCGAGGTGGGGCGGGTCTACGCACCCGCGATGCTGGCGAACGCGCGCGCCCACGCAACCGGCGAGAAGACGTTCGAGACCGCCATCGACGGCCGGCCGTGGGTTCAGCCTACGTTTCCGTACCAGGCCAAATGCCTGGCGTGGCTGCGCGAGGCATTTGCGGCGTTGCGCGAGGGCGATGCCCGTGCGCTGCGCGGTTACCTCGACGGCACGGGCTGCGAACTCCTGCTCGAGGCGCCGAGGTGAGCCGGCGTGCTCGCAGGGTGCTGTGGCTTGCGCCAACCTTGCTCTATCTGCTGTTCTGGGTGTGGTACACCCCCTTCGGCGGCCCCCTGACGACCACCGAGATCGAGGGCTTCGCTGCAGCCATGGAGGCAGCCGGGGGCAGGCCCGAGCGCCTCGCGCATTTCCGCCGGTTCTTCGCAGAGGATGACGGCAGAGCGTTCGTGATGGTCAATGTGCTCGAGGCGGCGGAGAACCCGCGGACGTTGCCGGCCACCGGGCCGGGTGCGACTGCCGAAGCGCTCATGGGCCACTACATGGCCCACATGTTTCCGGCATTGCTCTCGCGAGCGTGCCACCCCGTGTTCGTGGGCGCGGCGGTGTTCGACAGTCTCGATCTGGCCGGTATCGAGGGCGCGGACACCTGGAGCAGGGCGGCCCTGATGCGCTACCGCAGCCGCCGCGACCTGCTGGAAATTCTGCTCGATCCGGCGACCGGCGAACGGCACCAGTACAAGCTGGCGGCGCTGGACAAGACCGTCGCCTTTCCCGTGGTGCCTCAGCTCTCGCTCGGCGATCTGCGGCTCGTGCTGGGGCTGGTGTTTCTGGCCGCGACGGCCCTCATCGATGCCTTGGTACGACGATCGACCTGGTGTGGGGATCGGGCAGGTGGTCGCCGAGCGAAAGCAGGTCGAATTTGTCCAAACCGGTGACTCCGGTGGTAGTCTACGGTCAAGGGCATTGACTCAAGGGTCAATCGGCGTTGACCGTGAGTCGAGGCATCACCAGGAGGGAAACGGCAATGGCGGAGCAGAGCATCGAGTATCAGGGACTGCACCATCTGGCGCTGGTATCCAGCGACATGGCGCGAACGGTGGAGTTCTACACCAACGTGCTGGGCATGAAGCTGAAGAAGGGGTTCGATCTCGACCACGGCTACGGCCAGCATTTCTTCTTCGACATGGGAGGCGGCAACGAGCTGGCGTTCTTCTGGTTCCGCGACGCTGCCCCGCGCCAGTCCGGAGTCAGTGGTCCCGGCAACCTGGTGGGACGCACGCCCGGCAACATCTCGTCGTCCCACGGATCCATGAATCACGTGGCGTTCAGCATCGCCGCGGACAAGATCGACGCGTACCGCGAGCTGCTGGTCTCGCGGGGCGTCGACTGCACCCCGGTGGTGAACCACGACGACGTGGTCACCGGCACCGACTCGCGCACCAGCGATGCGGTCACGGACAAGACCTGGCTGCGCTCCTTCTACTTCTTCGATCCGGACGGCATCATGCTGGAGTTCTGCGCCACCGTGGGGCAGGGCGCGCCGAGCGTGGATCTGCCCGTGGACGCACGAGGCATCAAAGCCGACGGCCAGCCGATCACGGGAGCTTGATGTCCCGGCCGGACCCGGCGACCCGGCGGCACGCTGCCGCGCCCGAGGAGGGCGAGCGCGTGCTGCTGGGCAAGTTGATCCGCGCGTTCTACTGGCTGGACGACGGCCTGCAGGCGCACATGCGCCGTCACGCGGGATTCTCGCTGCCCCGGGCGCAGTCGATGATCATGGTGTCCCTGAGTCGCGGAGCCACCCGTCAGTCCGATCTGGCGCGGCACCTGCGTGTCAGCAAGCAGGCGATCCAGCAGACGCTTCGGCCCATGGTGGAGAAGGGACTGGTCAGCATCGATCCGGATCCGGAGAACCGGCGCCAGCGCCTGGTTCGCATGACGCCGCAGGGCGAAGCCATGAGCGCGGTGGCGCGGTCCGGCCTCGAGGCGCTGGAGCGGGAGCTGGCTGCGCGGATCGGCGGGAAGCGCCTGGAGGCCCTGCACGACGCCCTGGATGCGGATTGGGGTTCGCCGCCGGACGACGACTGACCGAAGCCCGCCGCGCGGTTCGGGCATCGCCCTTGCATGTGATTGGCCCTGGTCCACGTCCAAGAGAGGCTCGTCGGCATGCACGAGGCGCGCTTCTACGAGAGGCGACCCGACGGGCGGGTGCTCTGCACGTTGTGTCCCCACGACTGTCTGATTCCGCAGGGTGGCCGCGGCGCGTGCGCCGTCCGCTACAACGAGTCCGGCACGCTGTACACGCTGGTGTACGACAAGGTGGTGGCACGAACCATCGAGCCGGTGGAGAAGAAGCCTTTTTTCCACTTCTATCCGGGCTCGCATGCGTACTCGGTCGCCACGGTGGGCTGTAACCTCCGCTGCACCTTCTGCCAGAACTGGGAAATCTCCCAGTGGCCGAAGGATCACCTGCCCAAACGGATCGAGGCGGGGGAGGAGCGGCCGCAGCCACTGGTCTGCCCGCAGCTCGCGCGCCTGGACCGATCGATCCCGGGCGAGGCGGTCACCCCCCGTGAGCTGGTGGACGCGGCCGAGCGCGCCGGCTGCACGTCCGTCGCCTACACCTACACCGAGCCCACCATCTTCTACGAGCTGGCCTACGACACCGCGAAACTGGCCCGGGAACGGGGGTTGAAGAACCTGTTCGTGAGCAACGGCTTCATCAGCGAGGCGCCGCTGCGGCAGGTGGCCGAGGTGCTGGACGGCGTGAACGTAGACCTGAAGTTCTTTCAGGACGCGAGCTATCGGCGCATCAGCCGGGCGCGGCTGGCGCCCGTGCTCGAGGCCATCCAACGATACCGGGAGCTCGGAGTCTGGGTCGAGGTCACCACCCTCATCATTCCCGGCGTGAATGACTCGGATGAGGAGCTGAGCCGGATCGCCTCGTTCCTCGTCGCCGTGGACCCGGTCATACCCTGGCATCTTTCCCAGTACTACCCGGCCTACCGAATGCGCGATCACCCGCCGACGCCGGTGGCGACGTTGCGGCGCGCCCGCGAGATCGGCCGCGAGAACGGGCTGCGGTACGTGTACGAAGGCAACGTGCCCGGCGAGCAGGGTGAGAATACGTACTGCTGGAACTGCCAGACGCTGCTGATCGACCGGATCGGCCTGCACATTCGCTGGAATCGCGTGCGCGGCGATGCCGACGGCGGCGGCCACTGCCCCGACTGCAACGCCGCCGTCGACGGGGTCGGGATGAGCGCCGGGATCACCGGAAGCAGCGTTCCGCCATAGCTGTTACCGAGGACCATGGAGGGTCAGATGGCCATCATAGGAATCGATCTGGGAACTTCCAATTCCGCCGCGGCGGTGCTGCAGGGTGGCCGGCCGGTGATCATCCCCAGCGCCGAGGGCATCAGCCTGGGCGGCAAGGCCTTTCCCAGTTACGTCGCCATCACTGCGGACGGGCAGATGCTGGTGGGCGAGCCGGCCCGCCGTCAGGCCGCCGCCAACCCCGAGGGAACGGCCACCGCATTCAAGCGGAAGATGGGCACTCGGGAGCAGATCCGCCTGCGGGAACGGACCTTCTCTCCCGAGCAGCTGTCGGCCTTCCTCCTGCAGAAGATCAAACGGGACGCCGAAGCCTATCTGGGCGAGGCGGTAGAGAACGCGGTGGTCACGGTTCCCGCCTATTTCGACGACAACCAACGCAGCGCCACTAAGGACGCCTGCCGCATCGCACGGCTTCAGGCGGAGCGGCTGGTGAACGAGCCGACCGCGGCGTCGCTGGCCTACGGTCTCGATCGTGCGGGCCAGGACCTGCGCATCGCTGTGCTCGATCTCGGCGGCGGTACCCTGGACGTCACCATCATGGAATTCGGCAGGGGCGTGTTCCAGGTTAAGGCCACCAGTGGCGATACCCAGCTCGGCGGCACGGATATGGACCGGCGCCTGGTGGAGCATCTGGCCGGGGCCTTCCGCGCCGAGAGTGGCGTGGACGTGCTGGCGGACCGGACGGCCCGGGCGCGCCTGACCGAAGCTGCCGAGATCGCCAAGATCGAGCTCTCCAGCACCACGACCACGCGAGTGAGCCTGCCGTTTCTCGCTGCGAGGGAAGGCGAGCCGCTGCACTTGGACATGGAGCTGACGCGCACGGAGCTCGAGCGTCTGGTTCGGGACATGGTGGAGCGCTGCCGTGGCCCGGTTGAGCAGGCGCTGGCGGACGCCGGAATCGGACCCCGCGAGGTCGATCGGGTGATACTGGTGGGCGGGCCGACCCGCATGCCTATGGTGAGGCAGTTCTTTCAGGATATCTTCGGCCTGAGCCCCGAAACCGGCGTGGACCCCATGGAATGCGTCGCGAGCGGAGCGGCCATTCAGGCGGGCGTGCTGAGCGGCGAAGTGGGCGACATCGTGCTGGTGGACGTGACCCCGCTCACCCTCGGCATCGAGACCCTGGGCGGGGTCGCCACCACCCTGATCCCGCGGAACACGCCGATCCCGGTGAAGCACGGTGAGGTGTTCACCACGGCCGCGGATCTGCAGACCGCCGTGACCATTCACGTCTACCAGGGCGAGCGTCCCATGGCTGCCGACAACACCAGTCTCGGCGAGTTCACCCTGGACGGGCTGGCTCCGGCGCCGCGAGGTGTTCCCAAGGTGGAGGTGACCTTCGACATCGACGCCAGCGGCATCCTCGACGTCACCGCCCGCGACCAGGCCACCGGCAAGACCCGGTCCATCCGCATCACCGGTTCCACCCGGCTCAGCGAGGAAGACAAGCAGCGCATGGTCGCCGAGGCGGAGCGGTTCGCCGAGGCGGACAAGGCGCGCCGAGAGGCGGCCGAGCGATTGAACGCGGCGGACGCCACCTGCTATCAGGCGGAGAAGATGCTGGCCGATTACTCGGACAGGCTCACCGACGAGATTCGCCGGCGGATCGAGAGCGCCCTCGCGGAGGCTCGGGCCGCCATCTCCGAGAGGAACGTCTCCCTCGCCGAGGAGCGCTCCGCGGCGCTGACGAGCCTGCTCAAGGAAGCGGGCACCATCATCTACGCCCAGGCGCCGGGGGCCGGCAACGTCTACCGCGAGACCCGGGCCCCCGGAATGGAGGAATCTCCTCGAGGGCCGCGCCCGACCGGGGCCGGACCCCGCGGCAAGGTGGTGGACGCGGAGTTCCGGGAGAGCGGCGGCGAGTGATCGATGCCCCGGGCTGCGGCCGAAAACTACTATGAGGTGCTCGGCGTCGCCCGGGATGCGAACTCCGACGCCATTCGCGACGCCTTCCGCCAGCTCGCGTTGAAGTATCACCCGGATCACAACAAATCACCGGATGCGGAGCAGCGCTTCAAGGAGATCGCCGAGGCGTACGCCGTGCTGTCGGATCCGAAGAAGCGTGCCCAGTACGACGCGCAGGGGCGATCCGGCTTGGCCGACTTTTCGCCCGAAGACCTGCTCGCCGGGATCGACTTCGGCGACATCTTCGGCGATGCCTTCGGTGACATGGCCGGATCCGGCATGGGGCCCGGCGGTCTGTTCGAGCGTCTGTTTCGTCGACGGGCCGGGGCGGAGACGAAGGGCCGCGACATGGAGGTGCTGCTGCGAGTGCCTCTGGAAACGATCGCCCGAGGGGGTCCAGCGACCGTGTCTCTAACGCGGACGATCGTCTGCCCCTCGTGCCACGGCACGGGAGCCCGGTCCGGAACGGGATCCCGGCCCTGCGAGGTTTGCGGTGGCACCGGTCAGAAGGTCGTCGTGCGGGAGGACGAGGGCGTGCGTTTCCGCCACGTCACGACGTGTCCCGCCTGCGGTGGGACCGGGCGCGTGATCGACGAGCCCTGTCCGGTATGCGGCGGTAGGGGCAAGGTGGAGCGGGAGGAACGGCTGGAGGTTATCGTCCCGGCGGGGGCGGAGGAAGGCATGGCGCTGCGGATACCGGGGCACGGATCTCCGAGCCGCGATCCCCGGGGTACCCCGGGTGATCTCCTGGTGGTGATCCGCAGCGCGCCTGATGATCGCTTCGAGCGCTGGGGCGCGGATCTGTGGCGCGACGAGACGCTGGACGTGGCGGATGCAGCCTTGGGGACCCGATTATGGATTCCCACTATGGACGGCGAAGTGGAGGTGAGCGTACCGGCGGGAACTCAGCCCGAGCAGATACTGCGTGTACGGGGGAAAGGCTTACCCGTATTCGGCAGCGATCAGCGTGGTGACATGAACGTTCGTGTCCATGTTTCGATCCCGCGGGGGCTGAGCGATCTGGAACGGGAGCTGTACCGGCAGCTCCGGGCTCTGAGGGCGGGCTCCCGGGAACACGGCGCCGGGCGCGGCCCGGGCGACAGCTCGGGCGGAGGGTAACTGCATGGCACCGAGGCTTCCTGCGGATGCACTGTTCACCCCATGCGATCCGGCGGGGCTGGGATTCGCCACTACCGCGGAGATCGCCGAGGCGGGCTGGCTGCTCGGCCAGGACCGGGCGCTGGAGGCCATCCGCTTCGGCACGGGCATCTCGCGAACGGGCTTCAATCTCTACGTGCTGGGGCCGAGTGGCAGCGACCGCTACGAGCTGGTGCGGCAGGTGGTGGAGGAGAGGGCGCGGACCGAGCCGGTGCCTCCGGACTACTGCTACGTGCTCGACTTCGAGAAGCCGCATCAGCCCAAGGTGCTGGCGTTTCCCGCCGGCGGGGGGGCGGCATTTCGCAGCGACATGAGCCAGTTTGCGGAGGATCTGGCCGCTGCCGTTACCGAGATGTTGGAAGGCGACGAGTACCGCGCCCACCGTGAGGAGATTCAGGGGGAGCTGCGCCAACGTCAGGATGCAGCCTTCGAAGAGCTGTACCGGCAGGCGGAGGCCTCTTCCGTCCGGCTGATGCGGACGCCGGAGGGATTCGCGTTCGCGCCGGTGCGGGAAGGGCGGGTGGTGGATCCGGAGGAATACGAGCAGCTGCCCGAGGACGAACGGGTCGCCATAGAGGCGAGCGTCGACAAGCTGAGGTCGGCGCTGGAAAGGATGCTCGAGCAGGTACCCAGGTGGCGGCGGGAGGCGCAGCGCCGAATCCGGGACTTGAACCGGAGCACGGTGGCCGCGGTAGCCGGCCAGCTACTGGCGGAGCTGCGTGGACGCTACCGATCTATCCCCCGCGTGCTCGAGCATCTGGACGCGGTGCGGGCGGACGCCGTGGAGCACGCCGAGCAGTTCGGTGACGCCCAGCCCACCCTGTCGGTGCTCCCTGGGCTGATCGTCGGTGCGACCGGCGGGCTCGCGGCCGTGTTGAGCCGCTATAGGGTGAATCTGGTGGTGGACCACCGCCAGCAGTCGGGCGCACCTGTGGTGCATCTGGACAACCCGACTCACCCCAACCTGGTGGGCCGTGTCGAGCACCAAGCGCAGCTGGGCACCCTGATCACGGATTTCAGCATGATCAAGCCCGGCGCTCTTCATCAGGCGAACGGCGGCTACCTGCTCATGGACGTGAGAAAGCTGCTCGTTCAGCCTTATGCCTACGAAGGTCTCAAGCGGGCGCTGCGAACCGGGCGGATCCATATCGAGTCGTTGGCACAGGTCCTCAGCCTGATCAGCACCACCTCTCTCGAGCCGGAACCCATTCCCTTGAACCTCAAGGTGATTCTCGTGGGTGACAGGGACGTCTACTACTTGCTGTGTGATTACGACGAGGAGTTCACGGAGCTGTTCAAGGTGGCCGTGGATCTCGACGACGAGACGGATCGCACGGTGGAGGTCACCCGGCGCTACGCGGCCCAGCTCGCCTCGATGATCCGCCGCGAAGACCTGCGGGCGTTCGACGCCGGGGCCGTGGCCCGGGTGATCGAGCATGCGTCCCGGGTGGTGGACGACAGCGAGAAGCTATCCATGCGCTTCGGCAAGATCGGCGACGTGCTTCGCGAGGCGGATTACCTGGCGTCCCGTGACGGCCGGGCCCTGGTGGTGGCTCGTGACGTTCAGAGCGCCATCGACGCGCGCAACCGGCGGCACGAGCGCATCCGCGAACGGTTGCTGGAAAGCAAGCTGCGGGGGACGCTGGTGATCGAGACCAGCGGCTGGGCGGCGGGGCGGGTGAACGGTCTGTCGGTGATCGTTCTCGGTGAGTACGCATTCGGCCATCCCGTTCGAATCACCGCCCGGGTACGCATGGGCAAGGGCGACGTGATCGACATCGAGCGCGAGGTAGAGTTGGGTGGGCCCATCCATTCCAAGGGTGTCCTGACCCTGGCCGGCTATCTGGCGGGCCGCTACTGCCCCGAACGTCCGCTGTCGCTGCAGGCGAGCCTGGTGTTCGAGCAGAGCTACGGTCCCGTGGAAGGGGACAGCGCGTCCGCCGCGGAGCTGTCCGCGCTGCTGTCCGCCCTGGCGGACGTGCCTTTGAAGCAGTCGCTGGCAATGACCGGCGCGGTAAATCAGGTGGGCGAGGTGCAGTCGGTGGGTGCGGTGAACGACAAGGTCGAGGGCTTCTTCGAGTTGTGCGACCGGCGCGGCCTCACCGGTGATCAGGGGGTGATCATCCCCCGAGCCAACGTCAAGAGCCTGATGTTGCGCGCGGACGTGGTGGAAGCCGTGGCTGCCGGCCGATTCCACATCCATGCCGTGGACACGGTGGACGAAGGCCTGGCGCTGATGACCGGCCTGCCGGCGGGCGAGCGCGCCCCGGACGGATCCTTTCCGGAGGGCAGCCTCAACCAGCGGATCGAGGCCAGGCTGATCGCCATGGCCGAGTCCGCCAAGCCCCAGAGCTTTTTCGAAGGCGAGACGTGAGAAGCGGGCGGCGCGGAATTGGTGGTGCCGGCACGGATGCTTGATTCACAGGCACGTGCACCTTAAAAAGCCCCATGAGCACGACCCACGCCTCCGACCCCGCTGCCCTGTCGCTGGCGGGCACCGCCGCCGCCTCGCCGCTCGGCTACATGAGTTGGACCTTCGGCCAGGCCGCCCGGGATCCGTACTACATCCTGGTGGTCATCTACATCTTCTTTCCGTACTTCAGCAACACGGTGGTGGGCGATCCGGTGCGGGGCCAGTCGCTCATCGGCTACCTCAACGCCACGGCCGGCGCGATCCTGGCGCTCACGGCCCCGTTCCTCGGCGCCATCGCCGACAAGAACGGGCGCCGCAAGCCCTGGGTGGCGGGAACGGTGCTGGTGATGTCGGTAGGGGCCATGCTGCTGTGGTACGTGCTGCCGGGCGGGCAGGGGATGGGCATCGGTTGGACCTTCGCGCTGCTGCTGACCATCAGCCTCGCCTTCGCCATCTCCGAGGTGTTTCACAACGCCATGCTGCCCAGCGTGGCGCCGGTGAATCGAATCGGCCTGGTGTCGGGGGTCGCCTTCGCCCTCGGCAACGTGGGCGGGCTGGCGCTCATGCTGCTGGTGCTGTTCGCCTTCGCCCTGCCCGGCGCCAGCGACTGGGCCTTTCTTCCGGCCGAACCGCTGTTCGGCATCGACCAGGCCAGTCACGAGCACGACCGCATCGTCGGCCCGGTGGCGGGACTGTGGATGCTGCTGTTCACCCTGCCGGTGCTGCTGTTCACCCCCGATGGCGAGCGAACGTCTACGCCCATGCTGCAGGCCGCGCGCCAGGGTATTCGCGACGTGATCGCCACCCTGCGGCAGCTCAGGCACTACTCGAACATCGCCTTGTACCTGCTTTCGCGCATGCTGTTCATCGATGGCATGGTGGGGGTCATGACCTTCGGCGGCGTGTACGCCTCCGGCACCTTCGGCTGGGGCTCCACGGCCCTGCTCATCTTCGGGCTCTGCACCAGCGCCTCGGCCATGGTCGGTGCCTGGCTCGGCGGGGTTCTGGACGATCGGCTCGGCTCGCTGCGGGCGCTCAGGGTGGCCATCGCGGTGAGCTCGGTGGTCCTGCTCGTGCTCGTATCCGTTCAGTCGGACCGGGTGCTCTACCTGATCCCGGTGGGCGAGGAGCCGGTGTGGAGCTTTCCCTTCTTCCGTACCCCGGCGGAGATCTTCTACTTCTGCACCAACCAGATTTTCGCCATGTTCTTCGTCACCGGGCTGTCCGCGTCGCGAACGCTCATGGCCCGGCTCGCGCCGCCGGGCATGGCTACCCAGTTCTTCGGTCTGTTCGCCCTCTCCGGCACGGTGACGGCGTTTCTGGCCCCGCTGATGGTGGCGACCATGACCACGTGGTTCGAGTCCCAGCGCGCCGGCTTCGCCTCGCTGGCGGCCTTGATGATCCTCGGCGGTCTGCTGTTGACGAAGGTGCGCCAGGAGCGGGCGACGGTTCCAACCGGCTGAACGGACGTCGCCTCACAGCAGCTCTTCAGCGAAGAAGCGCAGAGTGTCGACGTCCGCCGCGCCCACGTTCAGCTGCGTGACCGGGCTGTCCTTCCACCCCTGCAGGCGCTCACGGATGCGCGCCTTGGGGCCGCACAGCGCAATCTCGTCCACCAGCTCGTCAGGTACGGCGGCGAACGCCTCGTCGCGCCGGCCGGCCATGAACAGGTCCTGAATCTTCTGCGCCGCGTCGGCGTAGCCCATTCGGCTCACGTGGTCCTTGTGGACGTTGAAGGACTTCGCTCCCATGCCGCCCACGTAGAAGCCTACGTTCTGCTTGATCTTCGCCCGGGCCGCGTCCACGTCGGCGTCCATCACCACGGGCACGGCGGCGGCGATCTCGAAGCCGGGCTGCTTGATGCGCATGGCCTCGGCGTACATGTCGCTCATCCGGTAGGGCGACAGGAACATGGGTATCCAGCCGTCGCAGAGCTCGGCGGCGAGCGCCACGTTCTTGGGCCCCTCGGCACCCAGGTACAGGGGAATGTGGTCGCGCAGGGGGTGCTGCATCAGCTTGAGCGGCTTGCCGAGCCCCATGCCCCCTTTCAGGGGGAGCTGGTAGTGCTCGCCGTCGAAGGTCACGGGCTCCTTCCGGGCGATGACCTTGCGGAAGATCTGCACCCACTCGCGGGTGCGGGCCAGCGGCTTCGGATAGGGCTGGCCGTACCAGCCCTCCACCACCTGGGGTCCGGAGACGCCGATGCCGAGGATCAGACGGCCGTTGGAGAGGTAGTCCAGTGCCACCGCGTGCATGGCGGCGCTCGCCGGGGTGCGCGCGGAGATCTGCATGATGGACGTGCCCAGGTTGATGCGGGACGTGTGCGCGCCGATCCAGGCCAGCGGCGTGAAGCAGTCCATGCCGTAGATCTCCGGGCACCAGATGGTGTCGTAGCCGAGCGCCTCGGCCTCTTTGGCCAGTTGGATGATCCGCTCGCCGCCGGGTGGGCCCATGGGGCCGATGCCGAGTCCGAGTTTCATTTCGCTTCTCCTTCCAGGTCAGATTCCGTGATGCCGCCGAGCAGCCCCATGGCCTCCCGCACGGTGGCGGCGCGCTCCCGGGGAGGCCCCACCGTCTTCGGCGCCAGCCGCGCCAGATGCAGCATGCCCACATAGCCGGCATAGGCGATGACGGCGCGCCGGCGCGCCGCCCGCGGCGGGAACCCCAGCTCCCGGTAGGCACGCGTTAGAAATTCGGTTCGCTTCTCGATCACCCGGGCCACGGTGCGGGCGAAATCCGCCCGCGTGGCGGCAGCGGCCGAAATTTCCAGATAGAGGGCCTGGGCCTCGTGATCGGCCTCGGCTTCCGCGGACCAGGGCTTCAGCCGCTCGGCGGGGGATGAAATCTCGGTCTCGAAACGCTCGATTCGCCGGTCGGTGTAGGACCGTTCCCAGCGCTCGAGCACGGCCGCGAGCAGGGCGTCCAGGCTGTCGAAGTGCCAGTAGAAGCTGCCTTTCGTCACCCCGAGAGACGCGGCCAGCTTGGGGATGGACAGCGCCGCCACGCCTTCCTCGGCGATGGTGGCCAGGGCCGCGCGTTCCCAATCGCGGCGTTCGAGTCGCCGGCCGGGGGATTGCTGGTTGCTGCGCGCCATCGGTGCTCCGGGTGCTGAGCCTCGTGAGAATCAATACTGGCCGGTATGGATAGTGCCATGATCGGCGGCCCCATGGCCATCGCCTGAGCCGAGCTCCGCTTGCCGCTCGGGAGAGGGCAACGTATTATATCGTCGTTCGACGATAGACGATTTAGATCCATGACCACCACTGCTGTTACCCGCTCGCCGTCCCGCGGCGTGGCTGCCGCGGCGTCCGAAGAGTCGCTGGCGGCGGTCGCCAAGGCCCTCGCGCACCCGGCCCGCATCCACATCGTCGCCATGCTGCTCGAGAAGCAGTCCTGTATCGGCTGCGATATCGTCGACGAGATCGGTCTGGCCCAATCCACGGTCTCGGAGCATCTGAGGATTCTCAAGGAGGCGGGAATCGTCACCGGCCAGATCGAGCGTCCGCGGGTCTGCTACTCGCTCAACCCCGAGCGCCTGCGCCCGCTGGCGGATCTGTTGAAGTCCGTGCTCGATGGCGACCGGCGCGGCGAGCTCACGGGCTCCATCTGCTGTCCACCCGAATGAGGGAATCCCGAATGTCGTTGTTCGACCGTTACCTGTCCCTGTGGGTGGCCCTGTGCATCGTCGCCGGGGTGGCCTTGGGCAACGTGTTTCCCGCGCTATTCCAGACGGTCGCGAGCTGGGAGTATGCCTCCGTCAACCTCGTGGTGGCCGCGCTGATCTGGGCCATGGTGTATCCGATGATGGTGGCGGTGGACTTCGCCAGTCTGCGGTACGTTCATCGCCGGCCGAAAGGCCTGATCATCACCCTGGCGGTGAACTGGCTGGTGAAGCCGTTCACCATGGCCGCGCTCGGCGTGCTGTTCTTCGAGTGGCTGTTCGCCGATCTGATCGACCCGGCGAACGCGGGTCAGTACATCGCCGGCCTGATCCTGCTCGGGGCAGCGCCATGCACGGCCATGGTGTTCGTCTGGTCGCAGCTCACCCGGGGGGACGCCAACTACACCCTGGTGCAGGTGTCGCTGAACGACATCATCATGGTCTTCGCGTTTGCGCCCATCGTCGTCCTGCTGCTGGGGGTCACCGACGTCGAGGTGCCGTGGGAGACGCTGCTGCTGTCGGTGGGGCTGTACGTGGTGATCCCCTTGGCAGCCGGAGCGGCCACCCGGGCGGCGCTGCAGTGGCGTGGCGGCGGTGGCGCCCCCGGCGAGGCCCGGGTCGCCCGCTTTACCGCTGCCGTCAAGCCGTTCTCCATTCTCGGGCTGCTCGCCACGGTGGTGCTGCTGTTCGGTTTCCAGGGGCACGTCATCGTCGAGCAGCCCCTGCTGATCGCCCTCATCGCCGTGCCACTGCTCATCCAGTCTTACGGAATATTCCTGCTGGGCTACGCAGCCGCCTGGGCGTGGCGTGTGCCCCACGCCATCGCGGCGCCCTGTGCCCTGATCGGCACCTCGAACTTCTTCGAGCTGGCGGTGGCCGTGGCCATCGGCCTGTTCGGTCTGAACTCGGGCGCCGCGCTGGTGACGGTGGTGGGCGTGCTGGTGGAAGTGCCGGTGATGCTCTCCCTGGTGGCGGTGGCCAATCGGACGCGTGGGCACTTCGTGCAGGCGGCTGCCGCGGATGAGGCGGCACCGGGAGAACGCGCTTTGCGGGCAGGAGAGGTGAGTTGAAGTCGATTCTGTTTCTCTGCGTCGCCAACTCGGCGCGCAGTCAGATGGCCGAGGGGCTGGCCCGGCACAGTCTCGGCCCGGAGGTCGAGGTGCTGAGCGCCGGATCGCAGCCCACCGAGGTGAACCCGTTGGCCGTGGACGCGATGAATGCCATTGGCATCGACATCTCGTCCCACGTGTCGAAGTCCGTCGACGCGGTGGACGTGTCGCGGGTCGATCTGGTGGTGACGCTCTGCGCCGAGGAGGTGTGCCCGGTTCTGCCGGCGGGCGTGCGGCGTCTGCACTGGCCCATTGCCGATCCTGTCGCCGTGGCAGGGGCCGCCTCCACCGACGAGGAGCGCCGGGCTGCATTCGCCGCCGCCCGCGATCAGATCCGCGCCCGGATCGAGGATCTCCATACCGGTAGGTATTGACCGGCTCCGATCGCGGCGGCGACAATACCGGTCGGTATGGAGGTTGTCATGTCAACGAAGGACCTTGTGCTCGCCGACGCGCCTGTAGAAGGGGTGGCCGTGCTCACCCTCAACAGGCCGGAGAAGAAAAACGCCCTGTCCATCGCACTGCGCGATGAGGTGACAGCCGCGCTGCAACGGCTCGCCGCGGACGAGACCGTGAAGGTGGTGGTGCTGCGGGGGGCCGGCGGCGCGTTCTCGGCCGGGTTCGATCTGGAGGAGTTCGCGAAGGCCGCGCAGGAGCCGGGCCTCTACGAGCGGATCTGGGCGTCCGGCGATCCCTACCACCGAGCGCTGCTCGAGTTTCCGCTGCCGCTGGTGGCCGCTGTCGGCGGCGTGGCGCTGGGCGGCGGCATGGACACTGCCGTGCTCTGTGACCTGCGCATCGCCGGCAGCGACGCCCGCTTCGGTCATCCGGAGGCGGCCTTCGGCGATGTCGTATACGCGCCGCTGCACGACCTGGTGGGCGGCGCAGCGGCGCGGGATCTCTGCCTGACCGGCCGCATCGTCGACGCGGCGGAGGCCGTGCGGCTCGGCCTGGTGAGCGAAGTGGTGGCGCCGGAGCGGTTGCTCGAGCGGACCCTCGAGGTGGCCGAGCGGATCGCCCGGGCGCCGCGGGCGCTGTTGATGCGAACCAAGGCGAAGATCATCGCCCGGGCCGATGTGCGGTTCACCCGGACTCTCGATCTGTGATGGAGCAGCAGGAAAGCGTGGTGCGCTGGGTGGATCCCGCCCACTTGGGCCGGCTACTGGGCGGTGAGGTGGTCAGCAGTCTCGACTATCTCGGGCGCATCGCCGACGGATCACTGCCGCCGGCGCCGGCCATCGCCATGACCGGCGCCCGATTGACCGCCGTGGAGACGGGGCGCGTCGGCCTGGCCTGGCAGCCGGAGCTCATGCACTGCAATGCAATGCGTCAGGTGCATGGTGGCGTCATCGCCACGCTGCTCGACAGCGCCATCGGTTATGCGGTGGTGTCGACGTTGGCGCTGGGCCAGGGCTTCTCGACGCTGCAGCTCAACGTCAACTACCTGCGGCCCCTGCGACCCGATTCCGGCGCAGCGGAGGTCACGGGCCGGGTCATCCGCAAGGGGCGGCGGATCGTCGTCGCGGAAGCGGCCCTGCACGGCGCGGACGGCAAGCTCTGCGCCAACGCCAGCGCCACCTGCCTGCCGGGTACCTGAACGCCCAGGCATCCGTCGCTCGCTTGCTCTACCATCACAGCGCATCGATGCAAGGAGGGAGCGTCCATGCGGGTTGCGCTGGCCATGATGAGTCACGAGACCAACACCTTCTCCCCGGTGGTGACGGACCTGGCGCGGTTCTCCGGAACCGGCACCGTGCCGCCGGAAGGGGAGGCCGCCTACCGTATCTTCCGCGGCACGGCGAGTTGCCTGGGGGGATACCTGGCGGTCTGTGAAGCCCGCGGGGTCGAGGCGTGGGTGGCCATCGCGGCGGACGCGGCACCGAGCGGGCCGGTGCAGCGGGACGCCTTCGAGTACATCTGCGAGCGCATCGTCGCCGCGGCGGCGGACTGCGACGCCTTGCTGCTGGATCTGCACGGCGCCATGGTCACCGAAGACTTCGACGACGGAGAGGGAGAGCTGCTCGGCCGGATCCGCCGCGTGGCGCCGCATCTGCCCATCGCGGTGGCGCTGGACATGCATGCCAACGTCACCGATGCCATGGTTCGCCATGCCAACGTCATTTGCGGGTATCACAGCTACCCCCACGTGGACATGGATCGCACCGCAGCCCGGGCCGCGAGCATCCTGTTCGATGCGCTGGAGGGCAAGGTCCGGCCGGTGATGGCCTGGGGCCAGGCCCCCATGCTGCCTCACGTGATGCGTCAGGGGACCGACGACCTGCCCAACCGGGCGCTGCAGCAGCGGGCGATGGCGATGGAGAATCAGGGCGCGCTGGCGGTGAGCCTGTTCACCGGATTTCCCCATGCTGACATCCGCGACGCCGGACTGTCCGTGGTCACGGTAACGGATGGCGACGCCGGCCGGGCGGAGTCACTGCGCGACGAGTTGCTGGACCGGGCGTGGGAGGACCGCGAGGCGTTCGTCTATCGGGTGGAACCGCTCGCCGACTCACTGGTCCGGGCCCGGGAGCTGGCGGAGGCGCCGGGGGAGGGGCCCGTGCTTCTGCTCGATCATTACGACAACACGGCCTCCGGCGGCACCATGGACACCACCGAGGTGCTCGCGGCGGTGCTCGAGGCGGGGCTCGACGAGGCTGCGTTCTTCGCCATCTACGACCCGGCCGCGGTGGACGCCATGGTCGTGGCCGGCGTCGGCAACGAGCTCACCGTCTCCCTGGGCGGCAAGCTGCACATGCCGGCACTGGCCCGGCAGAGCCGGCCCATCGAGGTCACTGGCCGGGTCCGGTTGCTGTCGGAAGGGCGCTTCCCGGCCACCGTCGCCATGTCCCGGGGGTTGACCATGAACATGGGACGGGCCGGGGTGCTTCGGGTGGGCGGGCTCGACATCGTCGTCGTCTCGCGGCACCTGGAGCCTTTCGACCCCGGTTGCTTCCGATCCCTCGGCATCGAGCCGAAGTCCTGCCGCTACCTGGTTCTGAAGAGCCGGGTTCACTACCGGGTAGGCTTTCGCGACCTGGCGCGGGCGACGGTGGAATGCGCCGGGCGCGGGGTCTGCACCTCGGATTACTCCGAGCTCACGTTCCGCAACGTGCGGCGGCCCATCTACCCCCTCGACGGGGTGAACACGCCGCCGGCAGCGTGGTGATCCCGATGCCGTCAGGTGCCGGCACCGTCGCAGATCTGCCCCACGGCGAGCCATGCATCCTCGGGCATCGGGTCGCGGCCGTCCCGAGCCAGGGTCAGGGTCTCGGCGAGCCGCGCCTCGCTGGCGGGGTGGGTGGAGACCAGGGCGAGCGCGCGTGGCAGGTCCTCGTCCTCGGCCTGCAGCTTCTCGAAGAAGCGGGGCAGTCCGTGGGAGTCGATGCCCGTCCCGTTGAGCAGCGCCATGGCCAGGCGGTCGGCCTCGAGCTCGTCCGCCCGGCTGTTGGCCATGTCGGCCATGAAGCTGGCCACGTCGCCGGCCAGCACGGCGAATCCCGAGGCGTCACCGCCGATGAGGCCGGCCAGCAGGCTGAAGCCGCTGCGGCGAACCAGTTGCTCCGTCGGGTGCCGCTCCAGGCCGTGGGCCACCTCGTGGGCCAGCACCCCGGCGAGCTCGCCAGAGCCCTCGGCCCGCTCCAGTAGACCGCGGAACACGGCAACGTAGCCTCCCGGCAACGCGAAGGCATTGACCTCCGCGCCGTCGAGGACGTGAACCCGGAAGCGGTAGGGGGTGTCGGGTCCGGATACCAGCACGTCGGTCAGCGCCTGCACGTGCCCGGCTCCGGGCTCTCCGTCGCACAGCCCGTAGTGATCGATGAAATCGGCCATGAGCCGTTCGCCCAGCGCTTCTTCCCATTCCTGAGGAATCGCGGCCGCCAGCGGCTCGGCACCGAACTGAACCATTCCCACCAGCGCCGCCACCGTGGCCAGCAAGCCACCGCCCCAGATGGTCAGTCTCTGCAGCGTGCCCCGATCGCCGTGATAGCGGCGGCGCAGTCTGGGCTCGGCGGCGATGAGCTTGGCCATGAGCGCATGATCCGCAACCGTCAGCCGCGCATCCGGCCAGTCGTCGTGCTTCAGCCGCACCGGCTGGTGGGCGTAGACTTCCTCGGCCATGGCCAGGCCGTTCAGGGACAGCTCGGCGATCGCCACGTCGCCCTCGGCGGTGGACACCACCAGCCGTGGGCCGAACAGCCGGACGCGAACCTCCATGCGGCTGGCGTTCTGCCCGTCGTTCCACCAGCCCCGGTAGTCCACGGCGGCTCAGAAAGCGCCCAGGTCGAGCGCCTCCGCCAGCCCTTCGCCCATGGCCTCGGACTCCTCCTGCGCCTGACGGATGGCGGCATAGTCCAGTTGGCCGGTGATGACCATTTGCTCGCCCAGGTGGCGCAGGGTGCGGACCATCACCCAGGGCAAGCCCAGGCCCAGGGTCAGCACCACGATGAGCGTATTGGTGAAGAAGAACCAGGCGAGGCTCATGTCGCTCTCCGCCAGCTCGAAACTCAGGTCGCCGACGCGCAGGCGCGACAGGGTGTAACGAAACTCGGCGGCCTGGTACCACACCCAGACCAGTCCGAGGGTCGGCAGGGTCAGCAAGACGGCCAGCAGGAAGCGGCCGAAGAGGTCGCCGCCGTGGCCGTCGAAGGTGAACGGCTGGGAGCCGAAGCGAGTGTTGTTGTAGAGGTTGCCGGTGAGCTTCATGCGCATGTACGGCGTGTACAGGCCCAGGGTGAGCACGGCGAGCAGGCCGTAGCCGAGCATCTTGAGCCCATGGTCCCAGCCGGAGCCGTCGAGGCCGAAGCGGATCCCCCGCAGGCGGGTTCGAGTGAGGCGATAGCGCCGGGCGCCGTAGAGGGCGAAGCCAGCCAGCACCGGGAAGCCGAGGTAGAGCGCCAGCACCAGTGGCACGGCGAGCACCTCGAGCTCGCTCAGGGCTGCCGTCACCAGCACGGCGCCGCCCACCAGGACGACCATGGCCTTGAGGAAGCCGACGAACAGCTCCAGCCCGGTGCCTGTGTACTCCAGGCGCTCGCCGTCGAAGCTGGTCTGGGTCCACAGGTAGCGACGCACCCGAGTCTTGGCCCAGAAGTGGTACAAGCCCAGGGTGACGATCCTGAGCAGCAGGTTCACCACGAAGACGACGAACAACTCGCCGCCCCGGCCGTGATGGGCGAGGCGTCGGGTTCCGTCCCGGGTGAATGCATCGTTCATGTCGTCGTCTCCGGGGCGGGTGTCTGTGGGCGTCGGCGCGGTGTCGAACCGCCACTCTTAACAGAGCTTCTGCCGGGAGGTCGGACCTGCATCACAAAGCGGTGGATTGGCTTTTTCTGCGCCGACGCGGCACCATCGCGCCCATGCGAACGGCTCAGCACGACATCATCGTCATCGGCGGCGGTCACAACGGCCTGGTGTGCGCCTGTTATCTGGCCAAGGCGGGGCTTTCCGTGCTGGTGCTCGAGCGGCGTGGCATCGTCGGTGGCGCCGCGGTGACGGAGGAGTTCCATCCCGGCTTCCGCAACTCCGTGGCGAGCTACACGGTGAGCCTGCTGCATCCCAAGGTGATCGAGGATCTTCGGCTGGCGTCCCACGGCCTGGAGATCGTCCTGCGTCCCCAGAGCAACTTCTTTCCGCTGTCGGACACCGAGTCGCTGTCGTTTCATCGCGAGCGCAGCGCCACTCAGGCGGAGATCGCCCGCTTCTCCGCCGCCGATGCCGAGGCGTTGCCGGGATACCTGGCCATGCTGGACGGCGTGGTGGCGTTCCTGCGCGACGAGCTGCTGCGCACCCCGCCGAACGTCGGCGGCGGATTCCTCGACCTGATTCGGGCCGGCGGCACGGCGCTGCGGGCCAAACGCTTGAGCCTCGCCCAGCGCCGGGACGTGGTGGACATGTTCACGAAGTCCGCAGCTCAGGTGCTGGATGCCTGGTTCGAGTCGGATCACGTGAAGGCTGCGTTCGCCTTCGACGCCCTGGTGGGCAACTACGCGGCGCCGTCCACGCCGGGCTCGGCCTACGTGCTGCTGCATCACGTGTTCGGTCAGGTGAACGGTGAGGACGGCGCCTGGGGCCACGCCCTGGGCGGCATGGGCGCCATCACCGCCGCCATGCGGGCCGAGGCGGAGTCCCTGGGGGTCGAGGTGCGCACCGATGCCGAGGTGGCCGAGGTGGTGGTGGAGAATGGGCAGGCCCGGGGTGTCCGCCTCGCCGGCGGCGAGGTTCTCGCGGCGCGCCGGATCGCCGCCAACGTGGGGCCGAAGCGGCTGTTCCTGGACCTCGTGGACGGGAGCCACCTGGAGAGGGAGTTCCTGCGGCGCATCCGCAGCTACAAGACCGTCTCCGCGTCGTTCCGCATGAACGTGGCCCTGGAGGAGTTGCCGAGCTTCACGTGCAAGCCCGGCACCGAGCCGGCGCTGCACCATCAGTCCGGCATCATCATCGGCCCCACGATGGATTACCTGGAGCAGGCGTATCTGGACGCCCGGACCTACGGTTACTCGCGGCGGCCGGTGGTGGAGATGCTGATTCCCTCCACCATCGACCCGAGCCTGGCACCCCCCGGCAAGCACGTGGCGAGCCTGTTCTGTCAGCACTTCCCGCCGGAGCTGCCCGGCGGCGCAAGCTGGGACGACCACCGGGAGCAGGCCGCGGATGCCATCGTCGACGCGGTGACGGCCTTCGCGCCGAATTTCCGCGATGCCGTGATCGCTCGCCAGATTCACTCGCCGCTGGATCTGGAACGCAAGTTCGGGCTCACCGGCGGCGACATCTTCCACGGTGCCCTCAGTCTCGATCAGCTCTGGAGCAACCGCCCCGTCATGGGCTACGCGGACTACCGGACCCCTATCGGCAACCTCTACCTCTGCGGCTCCGGCGCCCACCCCGGCGGCGGGGTGACGGGCATCCCGGGGCACAACGCCGCCCGGGAGATCATCCGCGACGCGCGGTAGCCGGCTCGGCGGACCTTGCCCGAAGGTTCAGGGGGATTAGACTGATGGCTCACCCTGGCGGAGCACGATCATGAGCCCGCAGTTGAATCACACCATCGTCTGGTGCAGGGATAAGACGCGGTCGGCGGCGTTCCTCACCGAGATCCTGGGTCTACCGCCAGCAACCACATACGGCCCGTTCCGGGTGGTGGAGCTGGGCAACGGCGTTTCACTGGACTTTCACGATACGGACGGTGCCATCGCCCCGCAGCACTACGCCTTTCTCATCGACGAGGCGGAGCTCGACGCGGTGTTCGAACGCGTTCAGGATCGGGGGCTGGAGTACTGGGCGGATCCGGCCCGCCAGAATCCCGGAGCGATCAATCGGCGGGACGGTGGTCGCGGGTTCTACTTCGAGGATCCCGACGGGCACTTCCTCGAGGTGTTGACCCGGCCTTACGGCAGCGGCGGAGATTGAGCATGCGGATGTTGCGTTTCACCCTACCCCTGATGGCCGTGCTGGCGCTCGCCGCGTGCGATGCCGTTCCCGAGGCGGACGCGGCGAACGCGGTTGCGAACGCGGAGTCCGCGGTCCACCCGTGGGACGCCTTCGTCGACGACTTCATCGAGGGATACTTCGAAGCCCATCCCACATTCGCCGTGGTGCAGGGCCGCCACGAATACGACGGCGTGCTGCCCGACTGGAGCAGGTCCGGCATCGAGGCGGAGATCCGGCGGCTGAACGACCTGCGCAAGGAGGCGCGCGACTTCGCCGAGCCCAAGCTGGATCCCGAGCAACGCTTCCAGCGGGACTATCTGCTCTCGCGCATCGACCGGGACCTGTTCTGGCTGGAGACCGCCGACTGGCCCTTCAGAAATCCGGCCTTCTACTTCGACTGGATGCTCGACTCCCTGGACCCGAGCCCGTACGTGACCCTGACCTACGCGGCCCCGGAGCAACGGTTGCAGGCCATCACCCGCTATCTTTCGAACATTCCGCGGGCGGCGGAGCAGATTCGCGCCAACCTCGCGACGCCGTTGCCGAGAACCTACGTGGAGTACGGCGTCGATTCCTTCGGCGGTCTCGCCGACTACTTCCAGAACGATCTGGTTCGAGCCTTCGCCGAAGTGGAGGATCCGACGCTTCGGCAGGCGTTCGATGCCGCCCGGCAGCCGGCCGTGGAGGCCATGGCGGGGCTGCGGGACTGGCTGGAGGCCCAGCGGGCGGAAGCAACCGGGGATTTTGCGCTGGGCGCGGAGACGTTTCGGCAGATGATCCGTCAGACCGAGGGTGTGGAGGTGACGTTGGAGGCGCTCGAGCGCACGGGCCGGGCGGATCTCGAGCGGAACACCGCTGCACTGCGTGAGGCCTGCGCGCGCTTCGCCCCCGGCGAGGACGTTCGCGCATGCTTCGCCCGAATGGCGGCGAACAAGCCGGAGGGTGGGGTGGTTGCGGCGGCGCGGGATCAGCTCGCCATGCTGAAGGCCCACGTGGTGGACAACGACCTGGTGTCCATCCCATCGGACGAGCGGGCGGAAGTCCGCGAAGCGCCGCCGTTCGCCCGTTCCAACTTCGCCTATATCAGCATTCCGGGGCCCTACGAGAAGAACCAGCCCTCCATCTTCTACATCGCGCCTCCGGACACGAGCTGGCCGGAGGCGGTGCAGCAGGGCTACATCCCGGGCGAGGCGGATCTGCTGTTCACCTCCGCTCACGAAGTCTGGCCCGGTCATTTTCTCAACTTCCTCCACGCCAAGCAGGCCGACGACCTGTTCGGCCGCGTGTTCGTCGGCTATGCCTTCGCCGAAGGCTGGGCGCACTACGCGGAGGAGATGATGTGGGAGACCAGGCTCGGTAACGGCGATCCGGAGATTCACATCGGCCAGCTTTCCAATGCCCTCCTGCGGGACTGCCGGTTCCTCTCCGCAATCGGTCTGCACACCGGCGGCATGACCGTGGCGGAGTCGGAGCGGCTGTTCCGCGAGGCGTGCTTTCAGGACGAGGGCACCGCCCGGCAGCAGGCGGCCCGGGGCACCTACGACCCCGCGTATCTCAACTACACCATGGGCAAGCTGCTGATTCGGGAACTGCGCGACGACTGGACTCGAACCCGAGGGGGACGCGACGCGTGGAAGGCGTTCCACGACCGCTTCCTGTCCTTCGGCGGACCACCCATTCCGCTGGTTCGCGCGCACATGCTGAGCGAGGAGGCCGCACGGGGCGGATGATCTTCGGAAGTCGGTGAATCGTTTGACGATTCTCGAGGTTCCCCTTCACACGCCCACGGGGGACGTGTGAAATGAAGCCATGAGCACCGTGGGGACCATCGTCCGTCTTTCACCCCGGGACTTCGACGCGGTGCTGTTCGATCTCGACGGGGTGCTCACCCGCACGGCTGATGTTCACGCGGCAGCCTGGAAGAAGCTGTTCGACGAGTTCCTGGCCGAGAGCGCCCGCCGCACCGGCGAGACCTTCACGCCGTTCGACGCCCAGGAGGACTACCGCCGTTACGTGGACGGCAAGCCGCGCCTGGAGGGCGTGCGCGCGTTTCTCGAAGCCAGGGGTGTCCGTTTGCCGGAAGGGGAGCCGGGCGACACCTCCGCCGACACCGTGCAGGGGCTCGGCAAGCGCAAGGACGACTATTTCATGGCGGACCTGGCCGAGCACGGCGTGCGGACCTACGACGCCGCCATCGAGCTCGTCCGATACCTCAAGAGCGAAGGGATCCGCACGGCGGTGGTGTCGTCGAGCCGCAACTGCGCCGCCGTGCTGGAGGCGGCCCAGATCGCGAGTCTGTTCGATACCCGGGTCGACGGCATGGATCTGGAGCGCCAGAACATGGCCGGCAAGCCGGCGCCGGACGCGTTCCTCGAAGCGGCGCGGCGCCTGAACGTGGAGCCGAGCCGCGCCATCGTCGTGGAGGACGCCATCGCCGGGGTGGAGGCGGCGCGCGCGGGCGGCTTCTGTCTGGTGGTGGCGGTGGACAACCTGGGCCAGTCCCAGGCGCTGCGCCAGGCCGGCGCAGACGTCGTCGTCACCAGCCTGGCTCAGGTGCAGATCGGCACGGGGAGCCCGTCGGCCTGGACCCTCGCCTACGACGACTACGACCCGGCCCGGGAGGGGGCGCGGGAAGCGCTGTGCGCCCAGGGCAACGGCTACTTCACCACCCGGGGTGCCATGCCCTGGTCGCGTGCCGACGGCGTTCACTATCCGGGCACCTACGTGGCGGGTGGGTACAACCGGATGCGTACAGACATCGCCGGGCGGGTGGTCGAGAACGAGGATCTGGTGAACCTGCCGAACTGGCTCGAGCTGGTGTTCCGCTTCGCGGGGGAGGACTGGTTCGACGAGCGGGAGGTTCGCATCCTCTCGTTCCGTCAGGAGTTCGATCTGCGGCGCGGTGTGCTGTCTCGGCTCATGGTCTTCGAGCACGGCCACGGGCGGCGCAGCCGGCTCGAGGAGTGCCGCTTCGTATCCATGGCCGATCCCCACCAGGCGGCGCTGGAGGTGAGGCTGACCCCGGAGAACTGGTCCGGCCGAATCTGCGTGCGCAGTGGCGTCGACGGGCGCGTGATGAATGCCGGCGCGCGGCTCTACCGGCCCTTCAACAACCGTCACCTCGTGCCCCAGGGAAGCGACGTGGTGGACGCACAGGCTGTGGTTCTCCGTGTCCGCACGAGCCAATCGAACCTGCAGGTGGCCCAGGCCATCCGCACCCTGGCGTGGCTCGACGAGGCTTTACTGGACGTGGAGCGCGAGGTGATGGAGTCGGAGGGCTACATCGGTCAGGCTTTCGACACCGATCTCGAAAAGGGTCGCACGTTGCGGCTGCAGAAGGTCCTGTGTCTGCACACGTCCCGTGACCACGCCATCTCGGATACCTCGGTGGCGGCGGTGAAAGGCATTCGTCGGGCGGCGAGCTTCGAGACGCTCCTGCAGTCCCACACCCGGGCCTGGCGGCACTTGTGGCGCCGTTACGACGTGCATCTGCGGCCCGCGGGTGCCGAGTTCGCGCTGAACGTTCCCATGCTGATCCGGCTGAACATGACGCACCTGCTGCAGGCGGCCTCGTTGAATTCCATCGGCCACGACATGGGTGTGCCCGCTCGGGGATGGACGGGCGAGGCCTACCAGGGCCACATCTTCTGGGACGAATTGTTCATCTTCCCCACGCTGAACTTCCGCACGCCGGAGATAACCCGCTCGCTGCTGATGTACCGCTACCGGCGCCTGGGCGAAGCCCGGGCCGCCGCTCGTGAGGCCGGGTACCAGGGAGCCATGTTCCCATGGCAGAGCGGCAGCGACGGCCAGGAGGAGACCCAGGAGCTCAACCTCAACCCCCACTCCGGGCGCTGGATGCCGGACAATACCTGGCTGCAACGGCATGTGGGCAGCGCGGTGGCGTGGAACGTCTGGCAGTACTACCAGATCACGGGAGACGACGAGTTCCTGCAATTCTACGGCGCCGAGCTGGTCCTCGAGATCGCCCGCTTCTGGTCGAGCAAGGCGGTGTTCAACGAGACCAGAGGCCGCTACGAGATTCACGGCGTGACGGGGCCCGACGAGTTCCATGACGCGTATCCGGACGCAAGGAGCCCCGGACTCGACAACAACGCGTACACAAACGTGACGGCGGTATGGGTGCTGCTGCGCGCGCTGGACGTGCTGGAACGCCTGCCGGACGTCCGGCGGGTGGAGCTCGAGACCCAGCTCGGCATCGGACCCAGCGACATCGGCCGCTGGAAGGACATAACCCGGCGCATGTTCGTGCCCATCCACGACGACGGCATCATCAGCCAGTTCGAAGGCTGGGAGGCGCTGGCGGAGCTCGACTGGGAGGCGTACCGCATCCGCTACGGCAACATTCAGCGGCTCGATCTCATCCTCGAGGCCGAGAACGACAGCGCTAACCGGTACAAGGTATCGAAGCAGCCCGACGTGCTCATGCTGTTCTACCTGTTCTCGTCGGACGAGCTGCGGGAGATCTTCGCCCGGCTCGGTTACCCCTTCGAGTACGAGACCATCCCCCGCAACGTGGATTACTACGACCGCCGATCGTCCCACGGCTCCACGCTCTCCCGGGTGGTGCACGCCTGGGTGCTGGCCCGGTCGGACCGGCCGCGGGCGATGATCTACTTCGCCGAGGCGCTGCAGAGCGACGTCAACGACATTCAGCAGGGGACCACGGCGGAGGGGATCCATCTCGGCGCCATGGCGGGCACCATGGACCTCATCCAGCGGGTGGCCACCGGTCTCGAGGTGTCGGGGGAGGCGCTGATCATCAATCCGCGGCTACCGACGGAGCTCGCCCGTCTGGATCTGCGCATTCACTACCGCGGCCACTGGCTGGATCTGCGCCTGACCGAGGATGCCTTGATGGTTCGTTGCCACGAGGGCCTCGCCGTGCCCATCACCCTGGTGGTCAACGGCGAAACGGTGGAGTTCGCCGCGGGCGCCAGCCGGACGTTCCCCCTGCTGGTGGACGTCGGGGTGTGAGGCCGCCTGCAGCGCCGCCACGATGTCGCAGCTGAACTGGGCGAGCAGATCGCTCATGGCCGCGGCCAGGGCGTCCGGATCGGCGGCCTGGGCGGCTGTCGCCCGGTAGCGGCTGATGTGTGTGGGCACCACGGTCTCGCCCTCGCGGCCGCTGATGCCCCACTGCACCAGCAGCTCGGCGTCGCCGGCCAGGTCGGCGTCGAAGCGATGAATGGTGGCCAGCAGGCGGTAGTCGGGCGCCGGGTGTGCCCGGGCCGCGGAAACCACGACCACCTCATCGGCCAGACCGTTGACGTTGGCGGCCAGAATCCGCGGTACCGCCTCGTCCAGCGGCTCTGCCCAGCGCCGGAAATCGTCCACCTGCATCTCGGCGCCGGGACCGCGGCGGACCAGCTGAGGCCGTTTCAGATAGTCTGGAAATGCCAGCGGTCCCAGGGCGAGGACTGCCGAGGCATGCCGAGCCTCGGCATAGTCCAGATCCAGCGGATCCAGGCGGTAGTAGCGAACGGGTGACGAGGTGGCGCAGCCCGAGACCAGGGCAACCAGGAAGACTGCCAGTAACCAACGGCGGATCCGATGCATCACGTTCATCTCCGGTCAGGGTCGTCGGCCGCGCAGCAGGGACTCCGGGCGGCGCTCGAGCTCGTCGAAGAAATCGCGCATGGCCTCGGCTGCGGCCTCGATTTCCGCCAGGGTCGATTGGAGCTGGTACATCTGAGGCGAGGTCCCGGCGGCGTGCCGGCGCACAGCCTCGAGCGTGTGCTGGAGTTGCTCCAGCGTGGTGTCGAGCTCGTCGGCCGCCGGCTTCAGCGCCTCGGCCAGCGATGCCACGTCGCCGTCCACCGTGTCCACCAGGCCTCGCGCCCGGCGTGCCAGGGTGCGCAGCTCGTCGAGCGTAGCCTGCAGCGTGGTGGAGAGCCCTTGGGTCTCCGGGGCGTTCACCAGCCTGTCGAGACCCCCGATGGCGGCCCGAAGGTCCTGCGAGTTCGCCAGCGCATCCAGTCCCGCGAGCACGCTGGACAGACGCGCGCCGATGGCCTCGAAATCCACGTTTTCCTCGATGTCCTCCAGCAGGGTCTGCACCCGCGCGATGGCCTGCTGGATGTTCGACGGCACGCTGGGGATCTCGGGGTGAGGCGTTTGCCCGCCGTAGAGCTCCAGCCGTTGCCCCGGCCGGAAGTCGAGCTCCACCAGAAGCTGCCCGGTGATGATGCTGTCGATGCCGAGCTGCGCGCTGAAGCCGGCTTCCACCATTCGCTTCATGTCGATGGCCTCGTCGAATCCGCGTTCCACCGGCTCGCCCCGGCGCACCACGCGGATGGAGTCCGGAATCAGCTCCATGGTGACCTCGATCTTCGGCGCCAGGGTTTCCACGTCGGTGAGCAAGGCGATGTCGCGCACGAATCCCACGGGAACGCCCCTGAATACCACGTCGGAGCTCTCCCGCAGGCCCTTCACCGAGCCGTCGAAGTAGGTGACGAGCACGGTCTTGCGGGCGAACAGCGCGTAGCCGCCGAACACCGCGGCCGCCACGGCCAGCAGTGCCACCGCTCCCACCACGAACGCGCCGATGAGCGTGGGGCTGCTCTGCTT
The DNA here is from genome assembly GCA_041690675.1 of Pseudomonadales bacterium. Lineage (GTDB taxonomy): Bacteria > Pseudomonadota > Gammaproteobacteria > Pseudomonadales > Azotimanducaceae > UBA7803. The sequence goes on from JAWLGU010000011.1 coordinate 29,635, forward strand.
GCTCATGGCGCTTCCGCCCCGACGTCGCCCCGGGTGAGGAAGCTGCGGACCTTGGGGGGGCCATGGTCTCTGAGCTCCCGCGGGCTGCCCGTGGCGAGCTGGGTGCGGGTCTCGGTGTCGAGGAACACGGCGTTGCTGCCGATGGCGAAGATGCTCGCCAGCTCGTGGGTCACCACTACCAGGGTCGTGCCCAGGCTGTCGGAGAGCTCGATCACCAGATCGTCCAGCCGCCTGGCGGTGATGGGGTCGAGGCCGGCGGAGGGCTCGTCGAAGTACAGGATCTCCGGGTCGAGGGCCATGGCTCGGGCGAGGCCGGCGCGCTTTTTCATTCCGCCGGAGATCTCGCTCGGGTAGTGATCCTCGAAGCCGGCCAGCCCCACCAGCATGAGCTTGTAGACCGCCAGCTCGCGTATCTGAGCGGGGGGCAGGCCGGTGTACTGGCGCAGCGCCAGGCCGACGTTCTCCGCCAGGGTCATGGAGCTCCACAGCGCGCCGGCCTGAAACAGGGTGCCGAACCGCCGTTTCAGCGTCTTGCGCTCGGCGTCGCCTGCCGACCAGAACGGGTGGCCGTCGTAGAACACGTCGCCGGTGTGGGGGTGCTTCAGACCGATCATGGCTTTCATCAGCGTGCTCTTGCCGCTCCCGGAGCCGCCCATGATGATGAACACCTCGCCGCGGGCGACGGCGAAGTTCAGTTTCTCCTGCACCACGTAGTCGCCGAACGCCAGGGTCAGGTCGCAGACGGCGATGTGGGCTGGCGCGTCGGTCATGGTCAGATTCCCAGGTTGATGTAGATGACCGTGAGCACCGAGGCGCTTACGACGATGAGCACGATGCCCAACACCACGGCACGGGTGGTGGCCTGGCCCACGGCCAGGGCGCTGCTGCCGCAGGCCATGCCCTGCTGACATCCCGCCATGGCCACCAGGCTGCCGAACACCAGCGCCTTGAACAGGCCACCCCACAGGTGGTGCATGGCCACCGAGCCGAGGGTCTGCTGAACGTACTGAGTGAGGCTGACGTCCAGCATCACCAGCCCCACCAGCGCGCCGCCGAGAATGCCCATGAAGCTGCCGTAGAGGCTGAGCAGCGGCAGCATGGTCATCAAGGCGATCACCCTCGGCGTGACCAGAAAGTCCCAGGGATTCAGGCCCAGGGTGGTGAGCGCGTCGATCTCCTCGTTGACCCTCATGGTGCCGATGTGCGCCGCGTAGGACGCGCCCGTGCGCCCGGCCATGAGGATCCCGGTCATGATGGGCGACATCTCCCGGACCATGGCGATGGCCACCAGGTCGGCGGTGTAGATGCCCACCCCGAAGGGTTCGAGCTGCATCACGCCGACGAAAGCGAAGATCATGCCGATGAGAAACGTGATGAGGCTGACGATGGGCAACGCCTCGGCGCCGGCCTCCTGGATGTGCTGGAGCAGATCGCTCTTCAGGTAGCTGGCGCGGCCGCGCAGCATGCGGCCGAAGGAGAGGATCACCTCGCCGGTGAAGGAGAGCATGACGAGGCCGCCGGCGGCCGTGCTGCGAGCCAGTCGCTCCGCCCGTTCCAGAAACCCCGGGCGACGGCTCGGGCGGCGGGCGTCCGGCGGCTCCTTCACGGCGAACGCCAGATTCAGCAGCCTGCGTACCGGCGCCGGCAGCGCCTGCTCGTCCACGGCCACCTCGGCGGCCTCCGCGGCCCGTCGGATACTCACCAGGGCGGCCAGCAGGGCGCTGTCCCAAGCCACCAGAGCGTCGCTCTCGAAGCGCACGGCGGTCGGCTTGGGCGACGTGCCGAGGCGCTCGAGCACCGCTCGAGGCGCCGGCGGCTCGGCCTCCAGGCGCCAGTCACCGGACACCTCCACCACCAGATCACCCTGGTCCGTCGTTCGGGTGGTGAGGCTGGGCCGAGCATCGGCGGGTGGCGGGGTGTTCGTCAAGACGGAGCGAGTCGATCACCGTGTGAGTGAAGAGGGTATGTCATCGGGGTGCGCCCTGCCATGCGACACGGCGGCACAGCGGGCGTTTCCCGCAATACGCCGGCTGGTTACACTGCAAGCGGGCGAATTCATCAGAGCGAAGGTAATCCATGCCGGACATTCCCACCCCGGAAAGCGTCACTCCCGAGTGGTTGACCCAGACACTCCGCGACGCCGGACATCGAGACGCGGACGTGAAGCGTCTGAGCTTCGTCCCCGTGGGCACGGGACAGGTGGGCAAATGCGTCCGCTTCACCCTCGAGGGCAGCGGCTCCGGAGATGCTCCCAGCACTCTCATCGGCAAGTTCCCCTCGGACGACCCCTTGAGCCGAGACAGCGCCGCGTCCATGGGCCTCTACGCCCGGGAGGTGCTGTTCTATCGGGAGGTCGCGCCCTGGCTCTCCATATCCGTGCCTCGCTGCTACTACGCCGCCGTCGACGGACCTCAGTTCGTGATCCTGATGGAGGACCTGCATCCGGCAGAGCAGGGGGATCAGCTCCGCGGCTGCACGCCGGAGGTGGCGCGCGCCGCCGTGCTGGAGCTGGTGGGGCTCCAGGCGCCGACCTGGGGCGATGCGGCGCTGGCGGCCCGCTTTGCGGAGCCGGAGGACGGCTTCTTCAGCGACATGCACCGGCTCTACAACCGCATGCTGCCGGGATTCCTGGAGCGGCTCGGGGACGCCCTGGCCCCGGACGAGGTGGCGCTGATCCGCCGCCTCGGTGCCAGCCCCAACGCACCGTTGTTCCAGGGCACGGGCACGCCGTTCTGTCTCGAGCACCGGGATTACCGGCTGGACAATCTGCTGGTGGACGAGACGGTGACGCCGCCCAGGGTGACGGTGGTGGACTGGCAGTCCATCCGCACCGGCCGGCCGCTGAACGACGTGGCGCTGTGCCTGGCCGGCGGTCTGGAACCGGAGGTGCGTCGCGAGGTAGAGGAGGAGATCCTCCGGGACTATCACGATGGCCTGGTTCGGGCCGGGGTGGGGGATTTCGACTGGGAGCATTGCTGGCACGAGTACCGTCGCGCCAGCTTCGCCGGCCTCGGGCTCACCGTGGTCGCCACCGTGACCGTGGGACAGACGGAGCGGGGCGATGCCATGTTCACCGCAATGGCCCGACGCTACGCGCGCCATGCGCTGGAGGTGGGGGCGGAGGATTTCCTGGAATAGGGGGGCGCTATCCGCTGTCCGCTGTCCGCTATCCGCTATCCGCTGTCAGCGAGAAGGGTTTTGCGGGAATCCGGGTGCTGCTTCTTTTGCGTGGCGTTGGCGGCGACGGTGCTCGTCCGCGCGGACGGCGATGGAACGTGTCTCAGTCATTTCGAGCGGGAGATCGAGGGGAACCTGCATTGGGTTCAACTCGCGGGGACATGTCGCGCGTGTCGACAAGGCGCGTGGATCGGGTGACCGAAGGGTTTCCGAAAGGGTCGTGTTCAGGCAGACGTTCGCTGGCGGGCTGATCGATGGGGTCGGCAGTATCGAGTTCGACGAGACCGGCAACGTCACGACGGTGGATGCGCTGATCGTCGAAACGGCGTCGATCGAGCTCCAGCCGATTCTGATTCCCGCGGAGTCGGCCATCGATATCGCGAAGCAGGCGGTGACGGCCCATCTCGAGGAAGGTTTGCTGTCGTTCCTTGGTCGTCGCTGAGCCGGTTGGGGTGAGCGGGGCCTACCGGGTAGACCGCGCACCCCTAACTCCCCCGTTCCTACGATGGAGGCCCCGCGCGCAGTGTGGGGATGCCAGCCTTGGCTGGCCGCAGGCTCGCATCTCGCCTAGTCAGCTCAGTATGGAGAGTACGATCCGGTACCTCGGAATAGAGGTCGACGACGCTCTCGAACTGGCTGAGCAGACGGAAGTATGATTCAGATCTCCGCACGGCGAGCTTCGGTAGCCGCTCGCCCTCAGGCCGTTCAGCGAGACCGAGCTCAAGGGGGCGACATCGACCCGAAGCGGTCGTCCGAAAATTTGGACCGTGAGAGGAGAGTCGAGATGACAAACTTTCACAGCTTGCGCCGAATCGTCGACTCACTGGAAGTCGATGAATCCACTAGGAACGATCCGATAAAGAGGACATTCGTGGTTGATGGCGAACACATGACAGCGAACGTTGGCGTGGTCGGTGATTGCGGAAACGCGTTACATACACAACCAGATCATGATGAACTGCTTGTGATCATCGACGGGAACGTGAACTTCCGTGTTGGTGACGAAGTACAGCAGGTTCAGGATGGCGACCTTGTCTTCATTCCAAAGGGAACGCTGCACGGGCCCGAGCTTGAACCGGGTCAGAAATTTTCATCCCTGTCCGTGTTCGCGCCAGTGTTTGACCGGACAAGAGACAACATTAAATGGGCCCGTGACGCTGACTAGTCCAGATGGACGTCCAGCAGAACGTCCGCTTCTTGGCCAGACTGTGTTGACCTTGGGCAGCGTGCGCGTGAGTAGTGGATTAACTCCCATCCTCGCCTTCAGCGTGCCGAACGAATCTCGCACTACTCGGAATGGGGCTGCTCGGGCTTGGGATGATGCGCAGACGCTGCCGTTCTCTTCCCTCGAGAAGCGATAGATTGCCGGCCGGGCAGCGGTACTCGTCCTTCTCCGGGTCATACACGAAGTCGCGCCTGCCAAAGTCTCCCTTTGCCTGGTCGACGGTCATTCCCTGCGAGCAACCCGGCCGGCGCTGAACGCGGGCGGATCGGCCGTCCGCATCCTTCTCGAGATCCGATATACCGCCCGCTTTTCCAAAACAGAGTTTGCCAGGCTGACGATCGTGAGATCGCGCTGGGCGCGAGAGATGCTCTTCTGCAGCGAATCGTCCACCGGTGGAATCATCGAGCCATCAGGACGACAGAACACGAAGTCGTCGCCGTCCTTCACCACGAAGTAGCCGCCCTCGTGCAGAAGACGATTCGCACTTTCTCCCGGGCAGTGACCAGATCGAGGCCACACTTGACATTGAGCCAATGGGCTCAGCTCGGCATCTCGGCGCTCCAGCCCTCGAGCGTATCGAGCTGGCGGATCAGGGTGAGGAGGCGATATTCGGCGCGGTGGATGTCACCGCACAGGTCGATGATCTGAGTGGTGAGTGACTCGATCGTACAGGAGTCGGCGGGCGTATCCATGCCTTTGTCCGGATGCTGTATGGGCATACAGTATCGATCGGCTACGGCAAAAATTCAAAGGCTAACATTCACGCAAACACAATAATTTTCGTTGAGCGCGCGGCTGTCCGCCCGTTACAGTAATGCCATGCGGGCAGAGATCCGAAAAGAAATCGAATTGATCCAGCCCCTGGATGAACTGGAGCGCGCATCCATCATCGACGTGCTCTCGTGGATCGACTCCGGCGTCGAGCTTTGTCGGCTGGAGAAGCCGGCGATTCCGCCAAAGCACCTCATCTCCTACTTCGCCGTCGTGGATGGCGAGCACATCCTGCTCGTCGATCACATCAATGCCGAACTATGGTTACCGCCCGGCGGCCACGTTGAGCCCGGAGAACACCCGAGAGCGACCGCGTTACGCGAAGCCAAGGAAGAACTGTCGCTCGACGGCGTGTTTCTCCAGAACGAGCCATTGTTTCTGACGATAACTGAAACCGTTGGAAAGACGGCAGGGCACACAGACGTTTCCATTTGGTATGTGCTGCGAGGTGACCAGTCCGCCGACGTGATATTCGACCAGTCGGAATTTCACGGCGTCCGGTGGTTTCACAAAGACGAGGTGCCGCTGGATCGAACCGATGAGCACATGGCTCGCTTTTTGAGGAAGCTGTACCCACACGGAAATGATTGGGCGGAGCCCGCATCATGACTGGAAAGGTCCTGACTGGCGGTTGCCAGTGTGGCGCTGTGCGCTATTGGATTGAGGGCGAGGGTCACCGCCTCAACGTCTGCCATTGCCTCGACTGCCAAAGGCAGTCCGGGAGCGCGTTTGGCATGAGTCTCGTGATCGAGCCTTCCTCGTTCCGCCTCGAGTCGGGGAGGCTCCGGGACTTTGTGGTGAACGCCTCCAGTGGTCGAAAGAAGACGTGCGCATTCTGCCCTGAGTGTGGGGTGCGCATCTACAACCGTACCAGCCGGCTCATGTCAGTGAAGGCGGGCACCTTGGACGACACCTCCTGGCTCCGGCCCGATGCGCACTATTGGACGACTCGCCGGCAGGCCTGGGTGTCATTGCCCAACGACGCGCCGGTATTCGACGAGGCTGGGGTCTGAGACATTCAGGTGCCGGCTGGTGACCTCGAGGCCCCGTAAAGGCCGAGTCGGACAATCACATCCGACTGACACGGGCTGAGGAAGGATGTCTGGTGTTCGAGATTGTTCAGAACAACGAAGATCGATGCCGATTCACCGTTTACGAAGAGTTCTCAGATCAAGCTTCGTTCGACCACCATCAAGCTCGAGTGAAGGGTTCTACGTGGGGCGAGGTGACAGCAGAAGTCGCTCGACACTACGAGATCATTCAGGCAGGTGACGCGTAAGCAGCGGTGCAGCGCCGACGTCCCGACTTGGGCTACTGTATCCTCGCGCGCGGCTTTAGCCGCGGGACGACAGGAATGCCACAGGAGCGGTCAGTCGACGATTTCGCGAGTCGCCCGCTCCCGGCCAAAAGGAGCCATTCACTTCCCCAAGACACCTCTTGGCTGAGCCCTCGACCACTGTCGATCGGTAGCGCAGGCTCAACGTGGGCACATCGTGGTGCACCGCCTGCCTAGCAGGGCGACCTTCTGCCGGATCGTTCGCGCCCGTATCCTTGGGAGCCGCCTGAAGCGGTAGCGTAGAAGAGACTGCACAAGCTGTTGCTGATACCATTCGACATTGTCCCAATAGATACTGCGAGTTACGTAAGACGGTCATATGAAGGCCGAAGCTCGCGCAACCCCTCGGCAGAACAATGAAACGTTGCATCTAAGAAGCCCGTTTTGAATTCCCCTGTTCAAAACGGGCATTCCCAAAGATAGGGCGCCGGCTGGGGCTCTGCTCCTAGAGACATCTGGAGGACCCAGGCAACTTAAGAGGACACGTTCTCTAAGCCGTCCCTACACTATCGCAGCGCGCTAGTACAAAGTCGAACTCCTGCATAGCTGCTTGGAAATGCCCGCAATCCATGTTGTGGAGGTATTTTCGATGCAGTTAACGATTCAGCGGATGAGGCAGCTGGCTGCTTTAGCTGTGCCCATCGTCGCGAGTATGTTCGCCATTAACCTGATGGGCTTGGTCGACACCGCAATGGTGGGCCAACTGGGCGCCTCAGCCTTGGGCGCCGTGGGCTTCGGAGGGCAAATCTTTGCCCTCTTTGTCGCACTTCTATCTGGTTTCGGGGCAGCGGTACAAGTCCTGGTTGCGCGACGCATCGGCGAAGGGCGAGCCATGGAATCGGTGTCCATCCTGAAGAGAGGTATGGCAACCACTGCTGGGCTCGGCTTGACGCTCGTCCCGCTGGGCGTCATGTCGATACCGATTTTGTTCTCCCTTCTCAGTCAGGACCCACTGGTAAAAAGCGAAGGGTGCCTATACCTAGATGCTCGATTACCTTCGCTGGTGTTTGTCGGGTGCAACCTGATCTTTCGCGGCTATTGGATTGGCACCGGCAACAGCAAATGGGCCATGGCTTCAATCCTCGTCGCTGTCTCCTCGAACGTCGTCTTCAATTACCTGTTGATCTTCGGCAAGCTAGGATTTCCTGTAATGGGAGTCGAAGGCGCAGGCATAGGTACGACGCTGGCGACCTTCATGGGGCTCATTGCTAACTCCTTCCTCTACGCAAGAAGCACAAGCAGAAAGGACGCCGCTCAGGCGCCTGATGCCAACCCTAAGCCTTACTCAATACTCCACATCGCGGCCCCCGAGAGTGTGCGCCAACTATTATTCGCGTTCGGCGTGGTAGCTCTATATTTTTTGGTTGGTCGGATGGGTACCGAGGAGGTGGCGGTATTCCATGTATGTCTGAGCCTGATGCTCGTATGTTTCATACCGGCTCAGGGTATGGGCCAGGCGGCGACGACCCTGGTCAGCCGCTCTATCGGGAGCCGTGACCTTGCAGAAGCAAAACGATGGGGATGGGAAGTCGCCACTGCGGGTGCGGTAGTGCTGGGCTCAATCGTCCTGCTACTTGTCACGATACCCGAATTATTTGTTCGGCTGTTTATCACGGATGCAGCGCTTGTCCCGGCAGCGATCATTCCATTGCGGATTGGGGTGATCGGGTTCTTAATCAACAGTGTTCCCTGTATTTTGAACTTTGCGCTGATTGGCGCCGGGGCAGCCAGACAGACAATGGTCATCGAGGTGTCACGTCAGTGGTTTCTGTTTCTGCCGCTGGTCGGCGTGGCGATCTGGCTTGATTTTGGACTCGAAGGTGTTTTTACCGCGCTCTGTCTCGATTCAGCTCTTGGCCTAGTCGCGATCTCCGCCATCTGGTATCGAGGTAGTTGGAGCATTCAACATACCTGAATCGGACGACATTTGAGAGCAACGAACGTCGAATGATGATGTAGCCACTCTTGGGGCGCAAAGGAACATGGTAACGCGGCTTCTGCAACAGATTACGTTTCGTCGGACGTCAGCTCAGGGTCGACAACACGCGCTTCCGCGGAATCGTCGACTGTCCGCTCATTGAAAACTTCCACCCTCACCGCACCCCCCGTGCAAACGAAATCACAGGGACCGATTCCTGGTAGTAGTGTTCGGGACTCAGTCCATGCCAGATCGGCAAGCTCGCGTCGCCTAGGCTTCCCAGGTTGCCCCGAAACCATCCCGGCGAGAGGTTCGAGAGCCGCTTGAACTCCCTGCTGAGGTGCGCCTGGTCGGCGTATCCGTGACGCGCGGCAATCTCTGGTAGGGAGTCTCCGCGACGGTGGGCAAGATCGCGAAGCGCGCCCTGGAACCGCACAACGCGATAGACTTGCTTGGGCGAGAGTCCCGCGAAGCGGTCGAAGTAACGCCGGAGAAGGCGCGGGCTCACCCGAACCCTATCCGATACAGTGTTCACGGCGGTTCCACGGCCGACTCCAAGCGTCGCAAAGGCGTTGAGAAAGTCCGGGTGCGGCGCGATGTCGGTCCGAACGGTCCGGCGCAGCAGCGCTGACACGAGAGGAACCCGTTCCTCGAACGTCGCGGTTTGCCACAACTGCTCCTTCACCTCAGAAATCAGAGCCGGCCATATCCAGTCCAGATCGAGCCGCAGGTCCCGCACCTCGGACATCGCGAGCCCCATGAGTCGATACACGCCCGTGGGTTTCAGTGCGGCACCGAAGATGGCGAAGCCCTCGAGGAACAGACCGGTCATCTTCGCCGACAGCGAAGGGCCGTAGAGGTAAGCGTCTACACGGTCACCGAAGACGTTGAACCGAAGCGTGGAAAAGGCGCTCGGATAGATCTGCACGGGCACGGCGGCGATCCCGGGCCGCACGTCGTATTGCCAGAACTCCTCGACCACGTCGGAAAGGTCCGCTGGCGGTTGCTGCCGCCGGATCGTCAGCAGGTGCGGGACGAGTTCCGCGCTGGTTCGAAGCGGCCGGTATCCGTTCATCCACAGATGTCCGTTTCGTTCAAGACAGTCGGCACGTGGAACTGTATACCAACCCCGGACACGGGAGAACGGCGAACGAGGCAGCGGCGCTTCGTGTTGTCGAATTTGATCGCAGCGCAGTAGATGGACGAAAGGAGGAATCATGATCGGAAACCTGGCGCGGGACACGGCCGTGGACGGCGGCGAAGGCTCCTACACCGGCCATTTGAGCGAGCAGTGGAGCGTGTGGATGCCCCATGGCGGCTTCACTATTGCCGTGGCCCTTCGAGCGGTCGAGCGGGAGTCTCATTTCTCGGCGCCAATGTCGCTGAGTTGCCATTTCCTGGGCGTACCAGAGTTCGGGCCGATCGACATCCGAGTGTTGTCCCAGAAGAGGACCAAGACGGCCGAGTCCGTTCGCGTCTCTGTCGTCCAGTCCCAAAAGCCGATTCTCGAGCTCATGGTCTGGACCGGAGAGGCGAAGCCGGGCTTCGAGCACCACGATCCGACGATGCCCGACGTGCCGATGCCGCAAGGCTTGAAATCTACAGACCAGATAGAGGGAGCGTTGGCCACGCAGCCGTTCTGGGCAAACCTGGAGCAGCGCAGCATCGATGGGGTTCATTGGCAGCAGCGCGAGTCCGGCACTCCCAGACAGCGGGACTGGCTGCGGTTCCGAGAGTTCGACGACTACGACAATTCGTTTCTCAACGCCGCGCGTGCCGTCGTGCTACTCGATAGCTACGCCTGGCCGGCCGCGGCTCATGCCCATGTTGGAGAGCCGGAGTACATTGCACCCACGCTTGCACTCTCGACTGAATTCCACACCGGCCACTTCGGCGAATGGCTGCTGTCTGACGCCTATGCCCCCGTCGCGAGCGATGGGCGAATCAGCTTTCACAATCGCCTGTGGACCCAACAAGGTACGCTGGTGGCGTCAGGGTCGGGCACATTATCGTGTCGACCCAGGCCCGGCTATGGGAAATGAAAGGCGAAAGGTGCTTTGCGTGACTCCTTTCACGTCCTCCGAGTGCTGTAGTGGGCGAAAATCGCCGGATGCCCGCGATCATCTACGAAGGCCGAACCTACCAGTGCCGGGACTCCGAGACGGTGCTCGATGCGCTCATTCGGCAGGGCGCCGACGTGCCGTTCTCCTGCCGCAATGGCGTTTGCCACGTCTGCATGATGCGCAGCGTCAGCGGCGAGGTGGGGGAGCGTGCTACGGCGGGGATCAAGCCGTCGCTGCAGGCGCTGGGTTACTTTCTGCCGTGCCGCTGCCGGCCCGGCAAGAATCTGGAGCTCGCGCCGCCGCGGCCCGATGATCTCTATGTGTCGGCCATGGTCGCGGGCAAGGAGATGCTCAGCCGATCCGTGTGCCGGCTGTTGCTGGAGCCGGCCACCGTCTGGAGCTACCGCGCCGGTCAGTTCGTGAACCTGCGCAACCCGCAGGGCGTGGCGCGCAGCTACTCCCTGGCCTCGGTGCCGGAGACCGATTACTTTCTGGAGCTGCACGTCGCCCGCCGCGAGAACGGCGTGCTGAGCAACTGGATCGCCGACGAGCTGAACGAAGGCGACGAGGTGGAGCTGCACGGACCCTCCGGCGATAACTTCTATCAGGCGGACGAACCCGAGCGGCCGCTGCTACTGGTGGGCGCGGGGACGGGTCTCGCGCCCCTGTGGGGGATACTGCGCGACGCCCTGAGCCAGGGCCATACGGGGCCCATACACGTGTATCACGGCAGCCGGCAGGCGGCCGGTCTCTATCTGCACGAAGAGTTGACGGCGCTCGCCGCGGAGCACGCCAACGTGCACTACCATCCGTGCGTCTCGGGGGCGCGAGTGCCGCGGGGAATACGCCGTGGCCGCGCCGATGCGGCGGCGCGCGACGACCATCCGCAGCTCGAAGGCTGGCGCGTGCACGTCGCGGGGGACCCCGCCATGGTGGCGTCCGCCACCCAGGCCTTCCGGCAGGCGGGGGCAGCGGAGGCAGACCTTCGTGCCGATCCGTTCGAGCTGACCGACCTTCGGGCAGGCTCACGCGACGAGCAACCAGCCGGACCCGAAGAGTCGTACGGCAGGCGCGCAGAGGACGATCCCGCGACGGCACCCTGGCGCAAGCCGGAGGTGGCGTTTCCCCCGCCGGATCCGGAGCTCTGGGCCGCCCTGGGCGAGGGCGTGCTGATGCACGAGATCCTGCGCACGTTCTACACCCGGGTCTATGCCGACCCGCTGCTGTCACCGTTCTTCCGCAACGTGACCAAGCAGCGGCTCATCGAGAAGCAGTACTCGTTTCTCAAGCGCGCGTTCACCGGCGAGCTCTGTTACTTCGGCGACCGGCCCCGCAACGCCCACCACTGGATGGTGATTTCCGACGAGCTGTTCGACCATCGGCTGGACCTGCTCAGCCAGGCGGCACGGGATCATGGTCTCGAGGAGCGCTGGATTCGGCGCTGGGAAGCGGCGGAAGAAATCTACCGCCCGGACGTGGTGAAGACTCGGGCCTGGCCGCGGGTCGTGGACGGCGTGGAGATGACCCTCGAGGGATTCGGCGAGATGACCCTGGAGGTGGGGTCGCTCTGCGACAGTTGCGAAGACGGCATCGATGCCGGCGCGAAGGTGCGGTATCACCTGCGCACCGGCGAGACCTACTGCGCCGCCTGCTCCGCCCTGGAGGCGCGTTGAGCGGCCGGCGACAACAATCTTGAAGTGAAAGGAGAACCCGCGTGAGAGTCGTAGCGAAACTGTTCGGCGTCGTGCTGCTGGCGACGGCGTGTGTCCCGGGGGCGCTGGCTGCCGACATGGTGGATGCCACCAAGCCGGATCGGCTGGTGTCCGTGATTCAGAAGCTCGGCTATCGGGCGCAACTGGACAAGGACGACGTGGGCGATCCCATGATCCGCTCGAGCGTGGGTGGCACGGACTTCGCGATCCTGTTCTACGGGTGCGACGAGAAGCGCCACAACCGCTGTGATTTCCTGCTGTTCTCCGTCGGCTACGACCTCGATCCCGGCGTCGAGCTCGATGCCATGAATGCCTGGAACGCCAAGCAACTGGTGGGGCGGGCGTACCGGGACGACGAGAACGATCCGTGGCTGGAGATGCCCCTGGTGCTGAAAGCCGGCATGTCCCGCAAGAACTTCGAGTCGGCCTTCGAGTGGTGGGAAGCCAGCGTCGCCGCCTTCGAGGACCACATCGGACTCTGACCGGAAGACGGTTCCGATGACCGCCTACACCGTGGATTGCGACGTCGGCCGGCGGCTGGGCTGCAGCAGCTACTGCTGCCGCTTGCTGGTGCGGCTGGAGCCGGATGAGCGGGATCCGACGCAACCGGACAACGCGGAGAAGCGCTGCGTCGACAAAGACCCGGAGTCCGGCCGCTGCGTGCACCAGGATCCGGCTTCCGGAAATTGCGCCATCTATCACCAGCGCCCGAGGATCTGCCGCGCCTACGACTGCAATCGGGATCCCATGCTGACCGTGGTGCTCCGGGAGGGCTTCCGCTCCGTGGTCGAGACCGCCCGCAAGGCGTGCCGGGAGCCGGTGCCGGCGCGGCCGCTCGTCCCCTACAAGCCGGTGGAGCCCGGGCTCTAGGCGATCACCCCCGCCAGCTCGCGAGGATGGCGGAGACGTCGTTGCGGGAGGTCTTCTTCAGTCCCTCCAGCAGCAGCCTGAAAACGTCGCTGTCGCGGTGATTGAAGCGCCAGCAGATCTCGGCGATCAGCAGATCCGTGGAGCGGCCCGGGTACTGGCCCCAGATGTCGATCCAATGGCTGCCAAAGGCCAGGAATGCGCCCACGGCCGTCTCGTCGCCGCTGCAAGGCACCACCTCGACGCCGTGGATCTGGTGGGGTACTGCCGGCGTCTGCCACGTGGTGGCGTTCAGCGGCAGTTTGCCCGGGCACAGCCGGGATCCCACCACGAAGGCGCCCCGGTCGGTGACCGCGATCATCGTTCCCGCGGCAGCGTGCGCGGGAGTGCAGCGGGCGGTTTCGAGCAGGCAGTACGCACGAATGGCGCGGTAGAAGCGTTCTGCCGTGGGTGCACTGGCCGCCGGCCGGAAGCGCTGGCGGCGGATGGGTGTGCCGAACACGAACCGTTCAAGCAGCAGCGCCTTTCTGGAATCGGCGATGCGGAACGACCGCCAGATCGATGCGTTGGAGAAGCGGCTCCGGCAGGACTTGCACCGGTACCGGCCGTCGGCCAGCCGCCAGGCGCCGCTGCCGTCGCACCTCGGGCAACTGATACTCATGGGTTCCCTCGGGCATCGAGTTCGTCGAGCGAAAGAAAGTCGAGGTCGAGGCGGATGCCGTCCGGCCCGTTGGCGTCGTTGATTCGCTGCAGAATGCCCACGAGCCGCGACACCTTGAACGGCTTCGGCAGCCACAGTCGTGCCGCTTCGGGCCCGGGCTCGCCGCCGATGACGATGGCCGGGCAACCGGACGTCTCCAGCCGCGCCAGGTCGTCGGGGTCGGCGGAGGTGAGATCGATGACGCAGATGTCGGCGCCCTCGTCCTCGACCACGCGGAAACGATTCCCGGCCAGCTCTCGCAGGGCGAGTCGGAGGGTCTGCTCGGCGTTGGCTGCGAAGCCCAGCAGCCGCAGGTTCATGGGTGTGATGTCGTCAGCCATGGGCGAATCCCGTCAGCCGCGGACCCGGCCGGCGCGAAACAGGGCCACCGCGGCGTCCTGCAGACCGAGCTGAATGGTCTGACCCGCATCGAGCACGATGTTGAGCTTGGCGTTGAAGACGTCGCGCTGCTTGCCGTGCTTGTCGGTGATGCGATACACGGAGACGTCGTAGCTGCCGTTGCGTCGCCGGGGTCCGGTGAGGTAGCAGCGCACCTGCTCGACCCGGCGTCCGTCGATGGTGAACGGCGTGATCCGGTCGAGGAACGACTGGTGATCGTGCAGAAACTCTACCGTATCGATGCCCACCGGATGCCCGGCCGCCGAGGCAGCACGGCTGACCATGAAGTCGCCGATGATGATCTGTCCCGGCTGAGCCGGCTCCAGGATGCGCGCCAGCTCCACGGTCACGTTGCCGACGATGATGCTCTGTTCCCCGGGCTTGAGCCCGTTGCACTGATAGAGGTCGCAGTAGTTGCCGATGTGAAACGCCACCTTCAGCCGGGGGACCAGCTCGCCGGCGCTGGCAGAGGCCTGCAGGGCGTTGTGGGTCAGCACGAGGTGCAGGAAGTCGTAGAGGTCACGGGAGGAGCAGAGGCCGTCGTCCCGGTTCCAGACGTAGAAGCCGTCGCCGGTGGAGGAACGGGCGAGGGTGGCCCCGCTGCGCAGCAGCTGAAGCTGGCGCTCCGCCCAGTTCAGCGACAGGGAGAGGCTGTTGATGAGGGTGATCTGCTTCACCGGATCCGCCAGGGAGAAGTCGACGATGTCGACGAGCAGTACGGCACGCTCCCGTTTGAACTGCATGCCGTAGCGGCGCACGCACAGATCGATCTGCTCCAGCTCCAGGTCGGTGAGCGATGCCGCCTCGACGAACGGTACGCTCTGCACCTCGGCGTCCAGGGTCCGGGCGATCCAGGTCAGCTCCGCTTCCGACATGAGCCGCGAGCCGCTCAGAACCGACGACAGGAACTCGTCCGCCTTGATGTGCGACCGGTTGCGCCCGTTGGGTGCGCGCTGGTCGATGAACCGGCTCAAGGAAGCGAAAGGCGCCGCGAGAATCAGCAGCGCATCGGCGGTGATCGCCCAGGCGATGATGACGTTGCGGCCCAGGTTCCAGTGCCGCTCCAGGGCCTCGTTGATGAACGACATGCGCCGGGCGTGGCTGCGCCGGCTGCCGAATATGCCGCGCAGCCTTCCGGCGGGCGCCGCGGCTGCGCTCGGCCGGTATGGTTCCCGGCGGACCTTCTGCCGCATCCCCGATCACCCGTGGCCGAGCAGCGCGGCGACCTCGGCCGCCACCCGCTTGGTTTCGACCAGAAGCATTCCCAGCTTCGAGTCGGGCTTCGAGACCACGGAGAGCACCTGCCTGTTGCCCACCTGAACCATCAGCACGAATCCCTCGGTGCCGTGAATGAGCACCTGTTCCAGATCGCCTCTGGCGAGGTCGCTCGCGGTCTTCTGAGCGAGCGAGAGCAGCGAAGCCGATATCGCGCCGAGGCGATCGGGGTCGATCTCCTTGGCGAGAACGGAGGCGATGGGGAAGCCATCGCGGGTCATCACGGCGGAAGCCTCGATGCTCGACGACTTGCTGTTCAGCTGTTTGAGCTGAACCCGAATCGCCTCCGCGTCTGCAGCCGATGTCTTCTTCGCCACGCTCGACACCCGGCTCGGGTCAGACCACCGCTTCGAGCTTCGGAACCGCGGCCCGCGCCTTGGTCAGCGCCATGCCGATATTGGCGCTCTTGCGGCAGACGAAGCAGGCCACGTGGTCCACGTACTGCTTGCCGCGGATGAAGATGTGGATCAGGTTGTCGCTCAGCACGATCATTTCCTGGAAGTAGTGGTGGTTGTCCACCTCGATGCCGCGCGCCTTCTTGAAGATGTTCTCGATGGTCACGACGTTGTCGCCCTGGAACAGATCCGCCGTGGCCGCAGCCAGCAGATCCATCACCTCCGTCGGGTGGGAATCCACGGTCTTGACCCCCAGCAGCATGCCGCTGGCGAGGTCGACGTAGCCGCCGGCCACGCACTCGGGGATCTGCTTGGTCGCGTCCTGAATTTCTTTTTCCAAAGACACTTCACTCTCCTTGATGTCGTCGTTGTGGGCGGCCTGACGCCGCGATCATGGTCTGGGGGTGGTTGCCACGGAGGCGCCATCCCCGAGCCATTCGGAAAAGCTTTCCAGGAAGTTCTCCTGGACCCGGGACTGGATCATTCGCGGATCGCAGGAACGGGTAATTCGAACCGCCTCGCCCACCGTTGCCCCCCGGTAAACGAGATAAGCGGCGATGATGGTGCCGGTTCGGCCCAGACCGCCCTTGCAGTGCACGACCACGCGGCCTCCCTGGTCGACGGCGGCGGCGATCCAGCGAACCACGTCCCGGGCACCGGCGCGGGTGGGTGCGTTCATGTCGACGATGGGATGCCAGAGCACCTGCATGTCGTAGGCCGCGGCGTGCCCGGCGGGAATCTGCTCGAGCTCTTCGAGGGAAACCACGTGGGTGATGCCCACCTTACGCAGGGCTGCCAGATCCGCGTCCAGCTCGCCGAGCAGCCCGGGGCGCGGGCAGGCGGCCAGCGCGTTGCGCTCGACCCAGCGGAAGCCGCTGGGACCGAAGGGAATGATCTCGGCCGGCGCGGATTTCGGAGTGGCGGAGCCCGCGTGGCGCGCCACCTGCTCCGGGTCCAGTGTCTCGTCAGCGGCTCCCGGCGAGGGCACGGCACAGCTACCGGTGCGAACGAAGTCGGCGCCCGCCGCCGTCGTTGGGCTGGCGAAGAACGTCGCTGTGGGCGCGATCTCGTGAATCCTGCCTCCGGCCAGCAGCGCCGTGGCGCCGCCGAGCTCCCGGGCATGGCGCTGGTTGTGCAGCACCACGACGACGCTGTGCTTGCGCCCCAGGGTCTGGATGAGCGCGAGCACCCGGGCGGCGGCTTCGTCCTCCAGACCCGACGTGGGCTCGTCGATCAGCAGCAGGGGGGGCGCACTCAGGGCGGCGGCCAGAATGGACGCGACGATGCGCTGCTCCGCAGGGAGCAGGGAGACGCTCTCGTCGAGCTTCTCCGCCAGGGTCCCGTACCCCATGGCGTCGAAGTAGCCCTCCACCAGGGCCCTCTGCTGGGACTTGGTCAGATTCTCCCGTTCGGGCAGCTCGCCCACCATGTACTCCAGCAGCGGGTGCAGTAGCTGCGGGGGCTTCTGCTCCACGAGCCTCGGCCAGCCATGGGTGCCGATGGGCTGGCCGCAGTAGTACATCCGGCCGGAAACCGTGCAGCTCGCCAGATTGTCGTTGGCGCCGGACAGGGTCCGCAGCAGAGTCGACTTGCCCACGCCGCACGGCCCCATGAGGTTGAGGATGTCCCGATCCTCGAGGTCCAGGTCGAGCCCCTGAAGCACCGGCTTGTGGAAGCTGACCGTCAGCTCCCTCGCTGAGAGAAGGATGGCCATGATCAGTCTCCCTGAAACGTGAACGGATCGATCTGGTAGATCAGCGCCTTGACCAGGCCGATGACCTGGATCGGGTTGCGCGGGTCCAGGGAGAAGATGGGCACGTTGGCGCCGTCTCGCCCCAGCTCCGCCCGGTAGCGGGCGATGCTGTGGCCGCGACCGATGTCGTTGCGGGTGACCCCCACCACCAGGGCCCCTTGCCGAACGAAGCTCTCGAAGTGGCCGAGATACCCGCGCAGCTCTGCCAACGGGTCGGGGGCGCTGTTGCTGACGAGGACGATGACACCGATGGCGCCCTCGCAGAGGATGTCCCACATGAAGGCGAACCGGTCCTGGCCCGGGGTGCCGTAGATATGCACCTTGGTCTCGGGGTCCAGGGCCACGTGACCGTAGTCCATGGCCACCGTGGTCGTCCGCTTCACCAGCCGGACCTCATCGGTCGCCAGCTCTTCCGTGGCGAAGGGCGCGACGTCGCTGATGGCCTGGATGGAGGTGGTCTTGCCCGAGCCCACCGATCCGGCGATGACGATCTTCAGGTTTGCCTGGTTCATGAAAGCTCTGGCCGGAGTCCGACTAGGCGGCGCGCCTGGATACGGTGCTGAGGAGGCGCCGCAGAATGCTGCGCATGCCGGTGCGCGGCGCGGCGAACTCGAGCCGGGTCACCGGGTCACGTTCGTCGTAAGCCAGCAGGTCGACGGCGGACGCGAAATTCAGGACGTGAACCAGCTCCTGCATCTCGAGATCGAACATGGCGACGAGCTCCCGTACCGAGGCCGGGCGCCGGGTCCAGTAGCTGGCCAGGGCGAAGTACCTGGGGTCGGCCGTCAGCCTGATCAGGTTCGGCCAGGCGCAGAGCCGGCAGGGCGTGTCGGCGTCGATACGGCGAATGAAGCTGTCGCGATAGCCGTTCTCGAGGATTCGCCAGATGAGCTCTTCCAGGTCTTCGGGTGCGCCGCTGCCCGCCGGCTCAGCCCAGCCACTGTCGTCTACCCGGCGGACGCTGGGCGAGAGCACGGAGCAGGGGGTCTGGGCGAGAATCCGCAGAGCGCTGTTGCGCAGGTTCGTCACGACCCGCTCCGAGCGTGGATCGATCCGAATGAAACGGCCCGGCTGGAACGCGATCTCCACGATCCGCTCGTCGCTGCTGCTCCGAATCTCTCTGAGCAGCTTGCCGAGCAGCCACAGCAGACTGTCTTCGAGCTCCTTCCTGGGCAGGCTGGAGATTCGCCCGGGATCCGATGCTGCAACCCGGGGCACGGACCGGGCCTGTTGGATCGCTGTCACAGCCGCTCCGGCTGTGTCGGCAGGCCGCGCTTCGGTTTCCTCGAATGCCGCCGCACGCGGCTGAATGGAGCCGCTGAGGGTCTGGAGGACAGTCACCAGCTTGGCGAAGCTCAGCGGTTTGTGGAGTCGGTAGGTGGTGAATTCGGTCGCGGCGCTCTCGGTCGACGCGTCCGCGAGCACGACCACGGGTCGATTCGCACCGGTGGCGAGGCGTTTCGCCTCTGCCGCGTCGCCGATGCCTTCCAGGTCCATCACGAGCACGTCGCCCCGACCGGCCGTCACGGCGAATTGATCCCCGCAACGGTTCTCGAACGCGATACGCAGCGCGGTCTGCACCTTCTCCGGAAAACCCACCAACTCGATTGCCAGCACTCGATCTACCCCTGGACCATCGTCATTCATTGCTGTCGTCTGCGGCCGCGCCATCGTCGGCGTCGGGCCGTCCGTGGACTCGTCAGGAGCCAGCACCGTGCCAAATCCGCAACGTCCCGCGTAACGGCTTTGTAAACGCTCCGGACGGAAAAGCTATTCGGACCGGGGAGGCTGTGACTCCGCGGCGCCTCCTCTCCAAGCGATTGAAATGGAAGAGGCTTTCGCTGTGCGAACAGGTCCGTCGGCTGTTGCCGCCGGTGTGTGCTGCAGGGCGCCGGTCCGGGGCCGGTGGCCGGATGTGACGGAAATCCGAACAAACATGCGGAGCGGATACCTCTAGATCCAGGCCCGGATCGGCACGGGCTCAGGCAATCAGCGGGTCCTTCGCCGTCGCTCGCCCATAACAGGCATCGATGATGAATCTTTATCTGTAGGAGGATCGGAAGGGCGGTTGTAGGTGGTTCGGCAGGCGCCATCGCCGGCACGACGCGGTGGCTGGGTGAGGGCACTGGATGGGTCCGGTTTGCTTTTGCCCGTGCCGGATCGTCGGAATTTCGGCGCGCTGTGGAGCGCGCTGTGGAGCGCGCTGCGGGGGTCGCCGCGCGCTGACGCGGGGGGTCAGAAGTGTCACCCAGGGCGGCAAGGCTGACCTGCCGCGTCACGGCGTTCGAGTGTGACGCGGCCTCAGCCGGGCATGCCTCGCCTTGCCGCACCGGGCCGCTGCAGACGCGCGGGCGCGGTGCAGAAGCACGGCGGACAGCGGACGGGGCGCATCATGAGATGCGGCCCTGGTCAGGGTGAGCGTTCGAGCAGCAGCGTCTCGACGTCGTTGATCACCGTGTCCGCGTGCAGAAAGGACACGCTGTAGATGTTGCGGATGCGCCGCTCGGGATCGATCAGGAAAACCCGCAACACGTGGGATATGGTGCCGAGGAATCGCCCGTCCTCGTCGTAGTCGCGAATCACCCACTGGTCGTAGGCGGACAGCAGCTCATCCAGGTCCGCCGCGCGCGGGCTGGTAACGAACGTCCAGTCGGCACCGGGCTTGCGGAAGTGGCCGGCGTAGGTTTCCAGCACCTCCGGGGTGTCGTGGCCGGGGTCGAAGCTGAAGCTCACCAACCGCACCTGGCGGTCGAGTCCCGCCGCTCGCAGGCGTTCCTGCAGCCGGCTCAGGACGAAGGTGGCGAGCGGGCAGCCGTTGACGTCGCTGCAGCGGGTGTAGACGAAGCTGAGCACCACCACCTTGTCACCGTAGACGTCGTAGAGCGTGCGAGCCTGCCCCGTGCTGTCCACCACCGGTCCGTCGCTCGCCGTTCCCAGGGTCGGCAACCGGTAGGATCCGGGCGGCGGCGGTGTGAAGCCGAGCTCTGCGTAGCCGGGTGCCAGCACCACCGGCGGCGCATGTTCGTGCGCCCCGGACGCGGCCTCCGGGGCAGGGGACGCCGGGGCGGGGGCCGCCATGCCGAGGCAGAAGGCCGCGGCGGTGACCAGCCTCGACGCCCCCGACGGGCGCTCTCGCGGTTGCGCGTTCAGCGCGACGCCACCTTCGCCGGCGGCTGCTTGCCGTACAGGGCGTAGGCGCCGAAGCGCATCTGGTGGGGCGCCCCGAGTCCCTGCTCGAGGAAGTCGATGGTGAACCGATGGGTGAGCTTCTTGCCGTCCCAGCCGTAGAGCTTGAAGAACTGCAGATCCTTGCCATCGGCCTCCGTCTTGTCCCAGTTGGCGAGCAGCGACGACGTGAAGTAGACGCGCTCGCCATCCCAGCTCTGGGACACCATGTTCACCTGAGCGCCGATTTCCTCTTCCAGCACCTGCCGGGGTGCGTGGGGGTCGGAGATGTCGAACAGCCGGGCCTTGCCGTCGCTCCAGGTATCCACCCAGAGGAATCGGTCGTCGGCGGCGATGGAGATGTCCACCGGCAGGGGCACCTGGGACGGGTCGCCGATGTCCGCCACGGCTTTGGCCTGCCAGTCGCCGGTGTCGTCCTCGAAGATGAGCCAGAGCTTCGAGGTCAGCGCCGTGGAGGTGAAGCAGTAGTTGTTGTGCGCGCCCCAGGCGCAGCGGATCTCCAGTGGTGCGCCAGGCACGTCGAGAACCTTCTTCGCCTGGCGGGCGTGCAGGTCCCACACCACCACGGTGTTGCCGAACCGTTTCATGGCTTCCTCGTCGCCGAGCAGCTGTCCCAGGTTCATCATGTAGTTGTTCCAGCCGGTGAACGAAGACGTGACCAGCACGTTGCGGCGGGGCAAGGCCCGGATGTCGTAGCCGTAGCCGTCGGCGAATTTGCCCGCCTTCACCGCGCCGCCCAGGTTGTCGTCGGTCGGCATCCAGTACGTGGCCACGTAATCGCCGGCGTTGGTGTATTCCACCAGCGCCGTGCGCCCGCCGTGGTCGCGGTTGTTCGACAGCCCGGTCAGCAGCATGCGGCCCGCCATGGCGTAGTTCGTGTGTGGGCCCACCACACCGCCCGAACGGGCCACGAAGTCGTCGATGGTGCGATGCAGCCGCGGTGCCGCCGGGTCGCTGTGAATGTCGAACACGAAGATTCGGCTGGTATCGAGCCCCGACGCCCAGAGATAGCGCCGGTCGTCGGTGAAGCCGGAATGGTGGGCCTCGTGCCGGCCGCCCACCGGCAGTGAATGCACCACCTGGCCGAAATGCTCGGAGGCCGGGTTGACGTCGACGGTGACCAGCTTGTCCTGGCCGTCGCCGACCCCGTCGATGCCCCGGGTCCAGACGTAGACGAAATCCTCCTGACCGACGATCTTGGCCATGTACGGCGACATGCAGGTCTCGTCGGCGAAGGTTGCGAAAGCGCAAAGCAGCAGGAACAGCGAGAAGATTCCCCTGGTGACCATAGCCGTCTCCCTCGCGATGGTGGTCCGGGGTTATGCTAGCACCAGGGCATCGGCACCGATACGCGTATGAGACGGCTGACGGCCAGGGCTTGCGGGTGGATCCTCGGCGCGGCGGCTGTGGCTGCCTCGGCCGCACCGCCGTCGGCGCCCGCGCAGCGGGTCGGGGTCGGCGACGACCGTTCCGGGTATGGTGAAGCCACCTACCGCAGCGCGTCCCGCCGGGTGGACGCGCTCAGCGGAACCCCGCTGGATCTGGCCGCCCTGGCGCGGAATCCGCCCCTCGGGCTGCCACCGTTGCCGGCAGCCCCGGAGCCTGCCGCTGCGGCGCTGGGCCGACGCCTGTTCTTCGACCGCCGGCTGTCCGGCAACGCCACCTTGTCGTGCGCCATGTGCCACGTCCCCGAGCAGGGCTTTACCCAGAACGAGCTGGCTACACCGGTCGGAATCGAGGGACGCAGCGTGCGCAGGAATGCGCCGGCGCTGTACAACGTAGCCTACCGGCCGAGCCTGTTCCGCGACGGCCGGGCCGCCACGCTGGAAGAGCAGGTGATCTCGCCCCTGCTGGCGGAAAACGAGATGGGCAACCCCTCCATGGCGGCGGTGGTGGAGCGGATCGCCAGCGACTACGGTTCATCGTTCCGCGAAGTCTTCGACGCGGAGCCCACGCCAGAGACGCTGGCTCGCGCCCTGGCGGCCTACCAGCGGACCCTGCTGTCGGCGGATTCGCCCTGGGATCGCTGGTTTTTCGGCGGAGAGCCGCAGGCAATGAGCGCCAAGGCCCGCCGCGGATTCGAGCTGTTCCGGCAAGTGGGCTGCGCGGCGTGCCATCGCATCGGCGAAGGGTCGGCGCTCTTCACCGACCACGGCTATCACGATACGGGCGTCGGCCATCGATCCGCACTGCGCGCTGCGGGGGAGCGCCGCCTGCAGATCGCACCGGGCGTGGTGGTGCCGCTGCGAACCTCCATCCGCGTTCCCCATGTCGAGGATCTCGGGCGCATGGAGGTGACGGGAAGCGCGGAGGATCGTTGGAAGTTCCGCACGCCGTCGCTGCGCAACGTGGCCGTCACCGCACCATACATGCACGACGGCTCCCTCGGCACTCTGCGGGACGTGGTGAGATTCTACGCCGCGGGTGGCTCGCCTCACCCGGGACAGGATCCGCGGATCCGGCCCCTGACGCTGACGGATGCAGAGGTGACGGCGCTGGTGGCCTTCCTCGAGTCGCTCACCGCCAGAAACGTCGACGCCCTGGCGGCGGACGCCCGTTCCGTGCCCATCGGTGATCCTGCTGCGAAGGCGGCGGGGAGGAAGTGGTGGAGCCGAGGGGGATCGAACCCCTGACCTTAGCATTGCGAACGCTACGCTCTCCCAGCTGAGCTACGGCCCCGCACGGCCGCC
>JAWLGU010000011.1:53201-69452 GCA_041690675.1 Pseudomonadales bacterium
GCGGGGAGGAAGTGGTGGAGCCGAGGGGGATCGAACCCCTGACCTTAGCATTGCGAACGCTACGCTCTCCCAGCTGAGCTACGGCCCCGCACGGCCGCCATGATAACGCGTCCCTGCGCGATGTGCGCGCCTGCCACCCGGCGCGAGAACGGCGTATAGTGAGGGGTCCTGCCATCCCAGGGAGGACGGCCATGGCCGGTGCGGTGGAACGCCTCCGTAACGTCTGCCTGGTGGGTGCCGCGGGCGCCGGGAAGAGCCGGCTCGTGGAAGCGCTGCTGCAGGCCGGCGGGGCCGCCGGGCCGGTGGGCCTGGAGCGCAGCGGCGCGATCTCCGACTTCCACCCGAGCGAGCAGCAGCTCGGCCATTCCATCTACCCCTCGGTCCATTTCCTGGAGCACCAGGGGCTGCGCATCAACCTGCTCGACACCCCCGGCTATCGGGATTTCTACGGCCGCACGCTGTCCGTGATGCGAGCGGCGGAAACGGCGGTGGTGGTGGTGAACGCCCAAGCCGGCGTGGAGCCCGTGGCGCAGCGGGTCATGGATGCCGCGGCCGGGATGGGCCTGTGCCGGATGATCGTGGTCAATCGCATCGACGCCGACGGCGTCAACCTGGCCAAGGTGGTGGACGACATCCAGACGGCCTTCGGTCCCCAATGCCTGCCGCTGAATCTCCCCGCCGCCAGCGGAGGCGGCGTCGTCGACTGCTTCTTCCGTCCGGCCGGTGCGGCCGCCGGCTTCGGTTCCGTAGACGGCGCCCATACGGCCATCGTCGACCAGGTGGTGGAGGTGGACGATGGGCTGATGGAGCTGTATCTCGAGCAGGGTGAGGAGCTGGAGCCGGAGCAGCTCCACGAGCCGTTCGAGCAGGCGTTGCGGGAAGGTCATCTGGTGCCCATCTGCATGGTGTCCGCCAGAACCGGCGCCGGCGTGCCGGAGCTGCTGGAGGTGTTCGAGCGCCTGATGCCGAACCCGCTGGAGGGCAACCCGCCCGTGTTCTTGAAGGGCGAGGGCGCGGCCGCGGAGCCGGTGGAGGTGGTGCCGGACCCGGCGCGCCACGTGGTCGCGCACGTGTTCAAGGTGGAGGTGAACGCCTACACGGGCCGGCTCGCGTTTCTCCGCCTGCACCAGGGGACGATCCGAACGGGTATGCAGCTCTACCTGGGCGATGCCCGCAAGCCGGTGAAGGTGGCCCAGCTGGTGGCGGTGAACGGCAAGGCCCATCGGCGGATCGACAGCGCGGTGGCGGGAGACATCTGCGCGCTGCCGCGGCTGGAGGAGGCCCACTACGATGCGGTGCTGCACGATTCCCACGATGAGGATCACCACCATCTGAAGCCCGTCGCGTTTCCTCCACCCATGTACGGGCTGGCCATCCGCACCCACAACGAGACGGACGCGCAGAAGGTGTCCGATGCGCTGCGCACCGTGGCGGCCGAAGATCCGTCGCTGCAGGTGGAGCACGTGGCGTCGCTGAACGAAACGGTGCTGCGGGGGCTCGGCGATCTGCATTTGCGGACGGTGCTCGACGACATCCGGGAGCGCCACGGGGTCGAGGTGGACACCGCGCTGCCGGCCATCGCCTATCGGGAGACCATCACCGGCCGTGCCCAGGGACATCACCGGCACAAGAAGCAGACCGGCGGCGCCGGTCAGTTCGGCGAGGTGTTCCTGCGGGTGGAGCCGCTGCCCCGGGGCGCCGGGTTCGAGTTCGTCGACGAGGTGGTGGGTGGGGCGATTCCGTCCCAGTTCCTGCCCGCCGTGGAAACGGGCATCCGCCAGGCCCTGCAGGCGGGCGCCATCGCCGGCTATCCGATGCAGGACATCCGCGTGGTGGTCCATGACGGCAAGCATCACCCGGTGGATTCCAAGGAGATCGCCTTCGTCCAGGCCGGCCGGGAGGCCTTTCTCGATGCCGTGCGCAAGGCGCGCCCGGTGGTGATGGAGCCCATCGTGGACGTGTCGCTGGCGGTGCCCGCGGAGGCCGTCGGGGGCGTCACCGGGGATCTGGCGAGCATGCGAGGGCAGATCAGCGGCACCGCGGTCGCCCCGGACGGGCGCATGGAAATCGTGGGGCAGGCACCCCTGGAGGCCATGCAGGGCTACCATTCACGATTGAAATCCCTCACCGGCGGAGAGGGCGTGGCGGTGATGGAGTTCAGTCATTACGCACCGGTGCCGGAGTCGATCCAGGAGCGCCTGGTGAGCACCTACCGGTCGAGGTCCGGTTGATCGTCGATCACCCGGGCTTGTTCCCCCAGAGCACGGCAGCGGGGTAGGCGAACAGCACCCGGTCTCCCTGCTTTCGCGTGCCGAGCCCCAGAGTGTCGCCCTCCGCCGAGGCGGCAATCATCTCGCGCACGCGGGCGGCGTCGCCTGGCGCCGGAAACGACACCTTCATCAAGCCTTCGAGCTCCGCGGGCACCGAGTAGCCGGTGCATTCCGGGTCGCCGAGACCGGCATCCGGAAACAGCGCGGCGAGCTCCTCGAGGGTGAGGAATCGCACCGTGGAAGGATCCCGCAGGCGCTCCATCTCGTTGAACGCCGCGGCTTTGGCCGGATCCGGCGACGCCACGGCATCGCACACCAGCACGCAGCCGCCCGGCCTCGTCACCCGGGCCATCTCCCGAAGCACCGCTCCAGGCCGCTCGAAGTGGTGGAACGCGAACCGGCAGGTGACGATGTCGAAGCTGGCGTCGTCGAAGGGAAGCCGCTCGGCGTCGCCGAGGTGCCAGTCCACGTTCTGCACGCCCCGCGAGCGCTGCAGCTCCCGGGCCCGGTCCAGCATGGCGGGGGTGACGTCCACCCCCGCGGCGAGCCGGACGTGACGGGCGAACGCCAGCACCAAAAGCCCGGGTCCGCAGGCCACGTCGAGGCTGTGAAGGCCGGGACCGGCCCGGCTGAGCTCCACGAACCGCTCGATGGCCTGTGCATCCGACATGGCAGGGGCGTTGCTGAAGGGCACCGCCTGGCGGCTGAATTGATCGAGGACGGTGTCTCGGTGGCTCACGGTATCGCTTCCGCGGATTGGGACGAGGCAGTGTAGGGGACGGCGAGTTGTACGCTACCCGGTTGTCGGTCAAAAATTGTCGCTGAATGGACAAACCAGCCAACGACCTCGAATTCATCGAAACGGCCGGGCGGCCGGCCTTCGTCCTGGCGCGGGATTACGCCGATGGCGACACCGTCCCGCTCCACACGCATTCCGTAGGGCAACTTCTGCACACGCTCTGCGGGGTGGTTCAAGCCCGGACGCCGGGACGCGCCTGGGCGCTGCCGCCGCACCGGGCGCTGTGGATCCCCCCAGGCGTGGCTCACGCATTCGCCATGGCGGGTTCCGCATCGGTTCGCACGCTTTACATCGTGCCCGAGCGGGCGCAGTTCATGCCCACGGAACCCATGATCATCGCCGTCACGCCGCTGATCCGGGAGCTCATCCTGCGGGCGGTTGCCTGTCTCGAGGCGCCGCCGGGTGATCCGGTGGAGCCGCTGGTCGTCGATCTGCTGCTGGCAGAGCTCGCCGCGGCGCGGCGGGAGCCCCTCTGGCTGGCCTGGCCGCGCAGTCGGGAGCTGCGCGCCTTCGCGGCGCGGGTACGAGAACACCCGGGAGACCGTAGCAGCCTGGAGGATGCGGCACGCCGGGTGGGCCTCAGCGCGAAGACGTTGTCGAGGCGCTTCGTCCGGGAAACGGGACTGACGCCGGACGCCTGGCGCCGGCAGGCCCGGCTGCTGACGGCGGTGACCCGGCTGGAACTGGGGGATCCGGTGACCCGCGTGGCCCTGGACCTGGGCTTCAGGTCGTCGAGCAGCTTCTGCCAGGCATTCCGGCAGGCATTCGGGGTGACGCCCCGGCAGGCCCGGGCCCGCGTCCGCGTCTGACCCAACCGAGTGGGCCATGTCGAATTTGCCGTGCCCGCATCGACCAGGGGTACGGAACACAAGGAGTCCTTCCATGCGCAAGATCACCCCCTGTCTCTGGTTCGACGGCCGTGCCGAGGAGGCGGCGGAGTTCTACGCGGCCATCTTCGAAGACTCCCGAATCGGCCACATCGCCCGCTACGGCGAGACCGGTGCCCGCATGTCCGACCTGTCGCCGGGTTCCGTCCTGACCGTGGAGTTCGAGCTGACAGGCGCTGCGCGACGCCGCCGAGGGGGTATCTCGTCCGACCGGAAGGTAATACATTCGCCACCATGACAATGTCGGTCGGTCACCGGTGACGCCCGGTGACGCCACCCCAGACCCGCGCCGCGCCACTGCGACGATCGATGCCATCTACCGCACCGAATCGCGGCGGGTGCTGGCGACCTTGATACGTCTGCTCGGCGATTTCGACCTCGCCGAGGAAGCCCTGCATGACGCCTTTGCGGCGGCGGTGGAGCAGTGGGCCCGGGACGGCGTGCCGCAGAACCCGCGGGCATGGCTGGTCTCGGCGGGGCGTTTCAAGGCCATCGATGCCATCCGGCGGCGGGCACGGTTCGATGCGTCCCAGCTCGATCTGGCGCTTCAGCTGGAGCTCAAGGCGGAGCCCGAGCTGGAGGACGCGGCGGTCGAGGATGATCACCTGCGCCTCATCTTCGTGTGCTGCCATCCGGCGCTGGCGCCGGATGCCCAGGTCGCCTTGACCCTGCGCGAGGTGTGCGGGCTCACCACGGAGGAAATCGCCAGCGCCTTTCTCACCGCCACCCCCACCATGGCGCAGCGGATCGTCCGCGCCAAGGCGAAAATCCGCGATGCCAACATCCCCTACGAGGTGCCCGAGGCGGCCGATCTGCCCGGCAGGCTCGACAGCGTGCTGCGCGTGGTCTATCTGGTGTTCAACGAGGGCTATGCGCCCTCGTCCGGCGCCGCCGTCACCCGAGCGAGCCTGTCCGAGGAGGCCATCCGCCTGGGCCGCCTGGTGGTGGGGCTGCTGGGGGATCCCGAGGCCATGGGCCTGCTGGCGCTCATGCTGCTGCACGACGCCCGGCGCGCCGCGCGCAGCACGCCGTCGGGAGAGCTGGTGCTGCTCGAGGATCAGGACCGGTCGCTGTGGAATCGCGAGCAGATCGATGAGGGTATCGATCTGGTCGAGCGCGCGCTGAAGTCGGGACGTTTCGGCCCGTACACGCTGCAGGCCGCCATCTCCGCAGTGCACTCCGAAGCCGCCGAGGCGGCCGCCACCGACTGGCCGCAGATCGTTGCGCTGTACGACCTGCTGCTGCGAGTAACGCCATCGCCGGTGGTGGAGCTGAACCGCGCGGTGGCGGTAGCCATGCGGGACGGTCCCGAGGCGGGGCTCGCGATCGTGGACGACATCCTGCAGCGGGGCGAGCTGACCGGCTACCATCTGGCCCACGCCGCCCGCGCCGATTTCTGCCGGAGACTCGGACGCCGTGACGAAGCTGTGACCGCCTACCAGCGGGCGCTGGCGCTCACGGCCACGGAGCCCGAGCGCTGTTTTCTGGAGCGACGCCTGAGCGAGCTCGGATGGAATGGGCCATGACGCGGCTGTCGAAAGCGTCGCCGCGGGAACGACCAATCATGACGACACCACGGAGCACGCAGAGAGGTTCAATATGAAATACGTATGCCTGGTTTACGGCGAGGAAACGGCCATGCGCGAGCTGCCCGACAGCGATTGCGCCGCCTACGCCCGGTCCCTGGACGAAAGCGGCCACCTGCTCGTCGGGCAGGCGCTGCAGGGGGTGGACACGGCGACCACGGTGCGGGTCCGCAACGGCCGCACCAGCGTCGTCGACGGGCCGTTCGCCGAGACCAAGGAGCAGCTCGCCGGCTTCTACTTCATCGAGGCTCGGGACCTGAACGAAGCCATATCCATCGCTTCGCGCATTCCTCCGGCGCGGATCGGCTCCATCGAGATCCGCCCGGCCCGGGAGCTCGATGTGCCGTCATGAGCTTCATGCCTCCGCGGCCGCCGGCACGGAAGCCGGCGGGCCGACGCGGTTGGCGGCCTCCGTCACCGCCTCTACTGCGCCAGACTTCAGGGCGTCTATGGGACGGATCCTTTTGCCGCCCAGCGGCCGGGGCGTGGCGAGGAAGCCCCACGCCTCCCGGGGCTCGCCGATGGCGGCGACCACCGCGCGGATGCCCGGCACCAGGCGACCCTCGTCGTCGATCTGCTCTGTCGGAATCTCCAGCCCACGCCCGTCCGCCTTCCAGGCGATCAGCGAGCCGTCGTTGATCCAGTTGTAGATGGTGGGCCGGGAGACGCCGGCCCGCTCTGCCGCCTGCGCCACCGTCAGCCGTTGGCCCTGCGGCCGACGGCCGGCCCGCTTCGGGGCCCGGCGCGAACGCACATCGGCGCCGGCACTTTCGTACTGGCTCGCCACCGCTTCCAGCGCCGCGGTGATGGCCAGCTTGGCCTCCCGGTCGTGCTGGCGAACGAAGTCCGACGCGCTTTCCGACAAACCCTGCAACGCATCCGTGGACAGGGGTGCCGGTTCCCGCCGGCCCGCCGATTCGTCGGCGACGTGGCTCACGCCCTGGCGGTCGAGGTAGTCGGCGATGGCGCCCTCCGGCGGCGATTCGCCGCTCACCACGCAGTACGATTGGCTCCACAGTTGCTTGTGCGCCCGAAGGCTGGCGAACTCGCTGCGCAAGCGGCGCGAGGTGCCCGTTTTCAGGGCATTGGTGAACTCGGCCACCGCCACGGTGGGGGGCA
This sequence comes from Pseudomonadales bacterium, assembly GCA_041690675.1. Classification (GTDB taxonomy): domain Bacteria; phylum Pseudomonadota; class Gammaproteobacteria; order Pseudomonadales; family Azotimanducaceae; genus UBA7803. Next base: position 59,863 of record JAWLGU010000011.1, read on the forward strand.
ACTCGACGTGCAGACGCACGTGATCCGGGGCCGCCTCAAGGTGCAGCAGCTCGCCCTTCCACGCCTCCACACGCTCCCGGGCCAGGGTTTCCAGGCGTTTGACGACCCGCGGACTCAACAGCTTCCTGCCGTTGCGGGTGACGAGAACCAAATGGAAGTGCGTGCTGTAAACGCAGTGGGATTGCGCCTTCAGGGTGGCATCATTCATGCCAACCAATGGTACGTTGGCGGCGCGCCGGGGCATTGCGTTTCGTCACTGCGTATTCGGCAGATAACGCTGCAGCCAGTTCGCCGCCATCACCGCCACGTAGCGTGCGTCCGCAGGCCGGGAGAGCATATGATCCGCGCCGTCCAGGGCAATGAAGCTCTTCGGGTGACGGGCGCCTTCGAACAGGACTTCGGCCTCGCGGATGTCGACCACCGGATCCGCCGGAGAATGAAAGATCAACAGGGGGCGGGCCAGGGCCGCGATGCGCTCGCTCACGGGATGCCGGCGGAGATCGTCGAAGAATCGGCGGGAGAGGGTGAACGTTCGGCCGGCGATCTCCACCGCGGCCTCGCCCGTGGATTCCAGCCGGGCCCGGTCGGCGGCCAGATGTCGTTCGATGTGGGCCGGCGAGGCCGGGGCGGCGATGACGGCCACGCCCCGGCACTCCTCGATGAATGGTGCGGCGCACACGGCGGCGGTTCCGCCCAGGCTGTGACCGATGACGAGCACCGGGGCCTGGTGATGCTCGCGCAGGTGATCGGCGGCGGCGATCAGATCGCGGACGTTGGAGGAGAACGTGGTGGCAGCGAAGTCGCCATCGGAGCCGCCGAGTCCGGTGAAGTCGAAGCGCAGCACGGCGAAGCCCTGATCCGTCAGCGCCCGGGCGATTCGCGCGGCAGCCGGTATGTCCTTGCCGCAGGTGAAGCAGTGAGCGAACAGCACGAAGCCTCGAGGCGTGGCTGCCGGCAGGCTCAGGGCGCCCGCGAGCAGCTCGCCAGCGGCGTTGGGGAAGCGGAGCTTCCTCAGGCGCGCCATGGAACGTCGCGGATCCTAGTTCGTCACCAGCGTGGTCTCCGCCAGTCCCGCGTTGCCGGTGGCGGGCTGGTGCGCCACGACCCGCAGCCGGTGGGTGCCCGGCACCATGACGCGGAGCTCGCCCTCGAACTCGCTCTGCTGACCGGCATAGCGCAGCGGCGCGCTGGTGATCACCTCGCCGTTCTGCACCACCTGGGCTTCGATCTCGAAAGCGTTGCTGTCCCACAGGCCGTCGGGGGTGAGGGGGCAGCCGCACATCATGGTGACCCGCGCCTGCACGGGCACACGCGCCTCGCCGTCACTCATGGACACCAGGGTCGGCACATCGTGAAGGTTCACCACGAGGCCCGGGAGCTCCAGGATCACCGGGGCGCCTTCCGATCTGGCAGCGCCGGGAATCACCCACTGAACGGCCGAGACCGTGTTGGCGGACTCGGGGTACGACAGCGGACCGTGGGCGCTGATTCGGATTTTTCGGGGCGTCTCGAGATCGAGGGTCGCCGTGAAGTGGGCAGCGTCCGGCGTAGCGATGGATGCGTCGCGGCTGCGCGGCTGGCGCATGATCCGCTCGGTGTCGCCGGTGCTGCCTTCGGTGACGCCCTGGGCGAGAACCTCGCCGCTCTGTGCGTCCTGAATGGTGATGCGTGCGCCGCCGACGCTGCTGCCCACGAACTTGGCGTCCCGGCTCAACACGTAGACGGACAGGGGCGTGGGCTCGGCCAGCACCTGAAGCGGCCACGCCACGAGCAGGCTGGTGACCACGATTGCAATGTTCCGCATGGTATCCTCCGATGACGTTGTCGACGTGTCGGGGCATGTGCCACCGTCTCCATGGTGCACCGGAGGCGAGGCATCGGCAATGTCGATGGCTGGCAACGGAAATTTTCGTTTGTCATCGGCCATCGGCGCGCCATGCTCTAGCGTCTCACCTACTGGATCACCACCACAGGCCATGAACGACGAAAGCAACGAATCCGCCCGGTACTTTTCCGCTCCCTGTTTCGCCCACGAGCAGACGGTCATGGATGACGGTGAGCTGGCGGCCAGGCTCACGGAATTGCTGGAGGGGGAGCGCGCCGGCGCCCGGGGGCTCGTGGAGCTGAAGAAAACGTGCCCCGGAGATGCCGAGCTCGCGTCGTTGCTCGACGAGGTGGCCCGCGACGAGGCGCGCTTCTGCACAATGCTGCGCGGTGCGCTCGAGCGCCTGGGGGTGCCGCCGAGCCGCAAGACCGGTGTGTTCTACCACAAGCTGCAGCAGCGTGAGGGGCTCCCGGAGAAGCTCAAGTTGCTGGACCGTGGGCAGCGGGCGGTGGTGCACGCGCTGGACGAGCTGCTGCCGCGGGTGCAGGATCCGGAGCTGGCCGAGGCGCTCGCGGAGATGCGCGAGACGCACGTCCGCAACATCGAACGCTGCGCGGCGTTTCTCCCGTCTAGCTGAACACCGTCGCCGCCAGGGTCAGCATCACCACCAGCCCCGTCAGGGCTGCCATCACCATTCCCATGCTGCGCAGGGTCTTCCGATCCTTGGCCGACAGTAACTGCATGATCTGCCTCGCATCGCACTGCAGGATTTCGAGATCAACATACCGCTGGCATTTGCATCGATAAAGCGATAAAAATTCGTAGTTGATATCGGAATTACCGATAGATTGATGGGGTGGCGCGCGTGGATACCGAACTCGCCAGAACATTTCTCACGGTGGTTGCAGCCGGCAACTTCAGCGCTGCGGCGGCCCGCCTGCACGTCACCCAGTCCACGGTGAGCGCGCGAATCGCGGCCCTGGAGGACCAGCTCGGCTGCCGGCTGTTCGTGCGCAACAAGGGGGGGACCACGCTCACCCCCCAGGGGCGGTGGTTCCAGGCCCACGCCGCCACGCTGGTGCGCACCGTGGAGCGCGTGCGGCAGGAGATCGGCGTGGCCAAGGGCTTCGCCGGCAGCGTCACCATCGGCGGCCGCTTCGGCCTGTGGGAAAGCCTGTTGCTGGCGGTGCTGCCGCGTCTGCGGGAGGTGGCCCCGGAGCTCGCGGTGCGAAGCGAGATCGGGTTCGAGGACGACCTGATGCAGGGCCTGGTGGAAGGCCGAGTGGACGTTGGCGTGATGTACACCCCGGAGAATCGCCCCGGTCTGACGGTTCGGCCGCTGCACCAGGAGACCCTGGTGTACGTGACCACCGAGCCGGCCTCGCCGGCCCTTCCCGGGGACGGATACGTTTTCGTCGATTGGGGGCCGGAGTTTCACAGCCAGCACAGCGCCACCTTTCCCGAGTACCCGGGCGCCGGGCTGCGAGTGAACGTGGGTTGGCTGGGGCTGCAGCACATCCTCGCCTGCGGCGGGGCCGGCTACTTTCCACTGCGGCTGGTGCGCGAGGAATTGGCTGCCGGGCGCCTGCACCGCCGCCGCGAGGCCCCGGATTTCCTGCTTCCGGCGTACATCGTTCACGAGTCGGAGCCGGACCCGCGCACCGTCGGGAAGGTGGTGGAGCTGATCGTGCGCACTACCGACGAGCTGGCGAAGTCGCTGCCGCTACACGATTGAACCCGTCCCACGGCGCGCCGCGGCGAAAAACCGTCAGGCTTGACGCTATTCTGTTGCGGCGTGATAGACTCCAGCGGACGACAAAGGGAGGTTCGAAGGGTGATCGTCGTCAACGCCGTTGTGGAATCCACCGAAGCGAACATCGCCGCCCTCGAGGAGGCCATCACCGAGATGGAAGCGCGAAGCCGCGCGGAAGAGGGCTGCCTCGACTACACCTTCAGCGTCGAGCTCAACCGCCCCGGGGTTCTGCGGATCACCGAGAAGTGGTCGAATCTGGCGGCGCTGAAAGCGCACTTCGAGCAGCCTCACATGACCGCGTTTCGCGCCGCCATGGCGAAGTATCCCGCCGCCACGGTCAGGGCGACGTTCTACGAAGCGAAAGAGCTCGAATCCCCATTGGCTTGAGGCCGGAAGGCGCGGAATCCAAGCTGGAGCAGAGAGACATGTCGAAAGAGCAGCTCGTTGCCATTGCGCGCCGCGAGGTGGAGAACCTGCAGAGCGGCCGCATCGATCTCATGCCGGACATTCTGGAGGTTCCCGCCGCCGACTACTGCGATCGCGGGCGCTGGGAGCGGGAGATCCATCGGGTGTTCAAGCGGCTGCCGCTGGCGCTGGCGTTTTCCTGCGAGCTTCGCGATGTCGGGGCGTTCCGGACCCTCGAGGTGGCCGGCGTGCCGGTACTCCTCGCCCGGGGTCGGGACGGCCGCATCGGCGCGTTCGTCAACATGTGCAGCCACCGGGGCAATCCGGTGGAGCACGCGGAGCACGGCACCGCCAGGAGCTTCCGCTGCGGTTACCACGCGTGGAATTACAGCCTGGAAGGCGACCTCATCAGCGTGTTCGACGAGGACAACTTCGGCCACGTCGACAAGTCGTGTCACGGTCTGACCCGGCTGCCGGCAGCGGAGCGGGCCGGGCTGATCTGGGTGACCCTGGATCCGTCGTCCACGCTCGACATCGACACGTTCTTGTGCGGCTACGGCGAGATGCTCGAGCATCTGGCCTTCGATCAGACCCATCTGGTGGGGCGGCAGCAACTCGCAGGACCGAATTGGAAGGTGGCCTACGACGGCTACCGGGACTATTACCATGTGCCAATCCTGCACCGGAATACCTTCGGGCCGGAGCTTTCCCACCAGCCGGACTACTACGCCTGGGGCCCGCACGTGCGCATGACGGCGCCCAGGAACTTCGCGGAGCAGGCCAACAAACCCGTGGATCAGTGGACCGAGGCGGACCTGACCCCCGGGGTGTGGACCATTTTCCCCAACATCTCCATCGCCGGGGGCCGGAAGGGCCGCGGGCCGGGGGAGGGTACGTACATGGTATCTCAGCTCTTTCCCGGATCCGCCCCCGGTGAGTCGATCACCGTGCAGAATTTTCTATCCCTCAAGTCACCTGACGAGGTGGATCAGCAGGCCATCGGCGAGTACATGGAGCTGATGGTGGACGTGGTGCGGGACGAGGATTACCTGACCGGCTTCAGGGTTCAGAAGGCGCTGGCCACCGGCGCCAAGCCGTTCTCGTTGTTCGGCCGCAACGAGGGCGGCGGCCAGCTTTTCCACCGCTGGCTGGACGTGCTGCTCGAGACCGACGACGAGGAGTTGCCGGCGCTGTTCGAGAAGGGCATTTCGTGACGGGACGTCGGCCGTCGAGGAGTATCGGGGGAGGGGGATCGTGAGCGGGATCACCACGCGCAGGAACATCATCAAGGGGGCGGGCGTCGCCGCCATGGCCGGCGTGGTCGCGGCGGCGCCGGGCCGGAGCCAGGCCATCGAGGCGGCGAGCGTCGACCACTGGGACCGCGTGGCGGACGTGGTCTGCGTGGGAGGAGGCGCGGCCAGCCTCACCGCTGCGGTCACCGCCGCCGCCGCCGGAAGGCAGGTGGTGGTGCTCGAGAAGGGGCCGGTGCTGGGGGGCACCACCGCCAAGTCCGGGGCGGTGTTCTGGATCCCCAACCACTTCCTGCTGCGGGAGCGGGGCGTCGACGACAAGAAGCAGGACGCCCTCAGGTACATGTGCCGGTTCGCGTATCCCGAATGCTACTCGCCGGCCAGCGAGACCCTGGGCCTCGAGCCGGAGGCATTCCGCCTCATCGAGGCCTTCTACGACAGCGGCCACGCCATGGTGGACCACCTGCGGCGGATCGGCGCCCTGAAGGTGACCCAGTTCAACGACCGGTTCGGCGGCGACGATCCGCTGGACTACCAGTCCCACATGCCGGAGAACAAGACCCCCCGGGGGCGGCCGCTGTGCCCCCAGCGGGCGGACGGTTCCCAGGGAGGCGGACCGGACCTGATCCGACAACTGGCCGCCTTCCTGGAGTCGAAGGGGGTGCCGATGCTCACCGAGCATCGGGCGACCGGGCTCGTCACCCGGGATGGCGCCGTGGTCGGGGTTCGGGTGGATCAAGGCGGGACGCCGGTGACCGTAGGCGCGCGCCAGGCGGTGATCTTCGGCACGGGCGGGTACGCCAACAATACGGACCTGGTCCGCCAGTATCAGCAGCCGTTTCACTACGGAGCGTGCGCCACGGCACTCGCCACGGGTGATCTCATTCCCATGGCCCAGGCGGTGGGAGCGAAGCTCGGCAACCTGTCGGGGGGATGGCGCTCCACGGTGGTGTTCGAGGAGGCGGCTCAGAATCGGGCGGTGGGCCTGGGCTCGTTCGTGCAGCCTGGAGACTCCATGTTCGTGGTGAACCGATACGGGCGGCGCATCGTCAATGAGAAGCGCAACTACAACGACCGTACTCGGATTCATCAGGTTTACGATCCCAACACCGGCGACTATCCGAATCTGCTGACTTTCTACATTTACGACCGGCGCACCGCGGAGGCGTACGCGGGCAACTTCCCCCTTCCCCGCAGCGGTGCGAGCAGCCGATACGTCATATCCGGCGCAACCCTCGAGGAGCTGGCGGCGCGCATCGACGAGCGCCTGCAGCGGTACTCGGCGCAAACCGGCGGCGTGCGTCTGGCCGCCGATTTCAGCGCCGAGCTGAAACGCACCTTCGAGCGGTTCAACGCCTTCGCGAGAGCCGGCCGGGACGAGGATTTCGGCCGCGGGGACTTCGACTACGACCGCCAGTGGTCGAGCTGGTTCGGGCCCATGCGCGACGATACCGGGTGGGCGGCGAACGACATGCCCAGCAGCACCATGTATCCGCTGCAGGACACGGGGCCGTATCACTGCATCATTCTCGCGCCGGGCTTTCTCGACACCAACGGAGGCCCCGTGATCAACCATAAGGCCCAGGTGGTGGACGGCTATGACCGCGTCATTCCGGGCCTGTACGGCGCCGGGAACTGCATCGCCTGTCCCAGCCGCAACGCCTACTACGGGGCCGGCGGCACCATTGGTCTGGCCATGACGTTCGGCTACATCGCCGCCGGCAACGCCGTGCTGGAAACCCCTCGCTGGGAGAGTGCCCATCATGGCTGAGGGGGTGCGGGTGGCGGCCGTTTGGCTGCTGCTGACCGTGGCGGCGGGAGCTGCGGCGGAGGTGAGCTTCAGCGGCGAGATCGTGCCGCTACTCGAGGCCCGTTGCGTCGCCTGTCATCTCACCGGGCAGGAGCTGGGCGGGATGGCGCTCCACGCCAAGGCCGCCTACACCAGCCTGGTGGGGGTGAGCTCGCGGCAGAGCGGGTTGAATCGGGTGGAGCCGGGTGAGCCCGGCAAGAGCTACCTCTATCTCAAGCTGCTGGACCAGCATCTCCCGGCCGGCGGCGATGGCGAGCCCATGCCGCTGGGGGCGTGGCCGCTGGCGCCCGCGGAGATCGACCTGGTGCGCCGCTGGATCGCCGAGGGAGCGCCGGCGAACTGAATGCGACGATGGCATCGGAGCGCCCCCGCGGCGTCGTGCCCCGGAGCCGACTCGCGGCCCACAGCGTGGCCGAGCTGCCCGTGTCCATGGGAGAGGGGAGTTTCGCGTTCGATACTGACGGGAGTACACCATGGCCGTATATCTGCACACCACCCTGGAGATCCGACCCAGCGAGTTCGCCCGATTCTGTGAGACCATGGAAGACATCGTCTCCATCGTCGAGGGCGTGGGCTGGAAGCTCACGGGAGGCTACGTGCAACGCACGGGTCGTCTTCACACGGTGATCGATCTCTGGGAGCTCGAGGACTTCAATCACTTCGATCGCGGCATCCAGGCCATCGGCGCCGATCCCCGGAGCGAAGGATTGCGGGCGGCGCTGGCCGAAGCGGTGATCTCCGAGACGGTGGTGTTCGCCTCCAAAGCCCCGTACATGCGAGGATGAGCATGAGCGGGGGGTTGCACTGCGTCGAGCGGATGGCCGAGATCGGTGCTTGGCAGGACACCGCGGACGTCATTGTCGTTGGCTACGGCATTGCCGGGGCATGCTCAGTGTCCAGCATTCCCGACGACGGCAAGGGCTACGCCAGCGGTCTTAGTCTGGGACCCGTTCCTTCTTCGGTCGGGTGGCCGGGCGGAACGCCGCCCGAGGAAGAGCGTGACCGGCTGCGGGAGATGTCATTTGCTGCGCTTGACCGTCGTGAGCACGTCCTGATAGCTGCGTCGCAGCTCGGACTTGAGCCAGTCGAGAATCATCCTTTCCGGCACCTTGGGACCTTTGGTCATCCGGGCGATGGCCATGCCTTCCAGCAGGTACTGGGTCAGGTAGTTGGTACGGGCGAAGGCCTCGGACTTCGCCAGATCGGGAAAAACCTGACTGACCGCCTTGTACCAGGCGCGATCGTAGGCGACGAGAGCCGGTGTGAGCACCTTTTCCAGCTCCTTGTCCGTGCGGGCGGCGATCTTGAGCTCGGTGAACACCACGAAGGCGGGCGTGTTGAGCTGCCGCCAGTAGGCGTCGATGCCTTCCTCGACCCGGCTGTGCTCGGCGCCTTCCTGTACGCGCGTTTCCTCGTCAGTGAAGGTGGCGAGCCGCATCTGGTTGATGTGGTCCACAGCGGCGGTGATGAGATCGAAGCGGGTGGCGAAGTGATGCAGCATGGCGCCGCGGGAGACTCCGGCCTTGCGGGCAATATGCTCCGTTGTGGTATTGAAGTAGCCGAGCTCGTAGAAGCAATCGACGGCCGCATCCAGGATCGCGGTGCGGGTTCGCTCGCTCTTGGTCTGCTGCCAGGTCTTTGCCTTCGCGGAGGGTGCGGGTTCCATGCGTGTGATCGGCGTTGTTGATGTGTATCTAACGGTGTCTGCGCGATATCGTAGCACCAATCAAGCCACCTGTGCGGGGAGAGCGACGACATGAGCGAAACGCGCATCATCATTTCCGGGACCGTGGATCTGCCGCCGGAGCGGCTCGAGGCGGCGCTCGAGGCGGCCCGGCCGTTGATCGAGGGGGCGCTGACGGAGCCGGGCTGCCTCGATTACGACTGGTGCCCTGATCCGCTGCATCCCGGGCGCATCCGCGTGTTCGAGCGCTGGGAGAGCGAGGAAGCTCTGGCGGAACACTTCCGAAACGAATGGTACCTGCGCATGCGGGAAACGCTCGGGTCCTTCGGACTGCTCGGTGCCAGCACGGCCAAATACCGGGTGGACCTCTCGGAGCCGGTCTACGACGACACCATGACGCCCCGGGCCGACTTCTTCACGGATCCTCACGCCGGCTAGGCGGGACGCTGCCTTCACGTGCTGAAGCGGCCCGCCGCCTCCAGCGCTACTGCGCGATGATGGTGACGCCGCTGAGGCCCGGTGCGCCGATGGGGCGCCAGGAGTGCCCCTTCAAAAAAACCGACACGTTGGACTGTTTTGCCGGATTCCGGATAGCATAGAAAGGGCACGCTGGGCGGGATGATCGGGACGCCAGCGGCGAGAGTTCTGGGTAACCGAAAAGTCAGGAGGGAGGGGCCATGACCGACACATCCCACGATCACGAGATCGTATCCATCTACGCCATGAGCGAGGAGCAGATTGACCGGCTCATGAACGAAGCCCGGGAGTGCGTGCTCATGTGGTCCACCAAGGACGGCTGGCCGGTGGGGGTGGTGCACTCCTTCCTGTGGAAGGACAACAAGGTGTGGGTGACCTTTGCGGCT
>JAWLGU010000012.1:0-27070 GCA_041690675.1 Pseudomonadales bacterium
CATGCCGCAAGGCTCGTCGGAGTGTAGCTCAGCTTGGTAGAGCACCACGTTCGGGACGTGGGGGCCGGAGGTTCAAATCCTCTCACTCCGACCATCTTCGGACCCGTCCGCCCCCGGATCACCGGGAGCGGACGAACGATCCCTTCAGTGCCAGCTCTCCCGCGGACCGCGGCCGCGATGGGTGTGACCGTCCCGGTCGCTGCGCATTGCCTCGTAGCGCTCGCGCATCTCCGCCCGCTTCGCCACCCGACGATCGTGCGCTTCCGCGCGCTCCGCGGGCATACAGACCTTGTAGGGCCGGTACTCGCCGAGATCGGGGCGATAGACATGCCGTCGGCGGCAATCCAGGTCCTGATCGCCGGTGTCGGCGGGAGGATCCACGGAGGCACTGTCGTCCGGCGCGGGCTCCGCGTCCACGGCCGGGCACTCCAATGCCTCGGTGCACTGCTGGGTGATCGCCTGAGTAGTGACGATGCCCGTGCACACCTCGTACGACACGCCGTCGACACACATGCAGGAACATTCCGCCGCAGCGGCAGGGGGAGCGGTCATCGCAGCCAGCGAAGCCGCCAGGAATCCGAGGCCCGGCAGGACCGTCCTTTTGATTGCAAACATTATCTTTCTCCTGAGCGCCCTCTTTCGGCAATCCTGGCCCAGGTGAGGGATTAACGTCTGTCCACGGCGCTCATCTGAACGCAAGTTCCTTGCGCGTTCTGCGACCTTCGTCACAGTGCCGCGACGACCTCCTCCCCGTAACGTACGACCCAAATACGACGGACCCGGTTCTGTGACGCAGTCGGAGGCAGCGCCGGCGGCAACGGACGACAGTCCGGACTCCCGAATCTCTGCGAACCATTCAATGGCCGAAGGACCGACCTCCAGCCTTCAGGAGTACATCGATAGCTGGCGCAACATCGTCCTCGGCCGCGTCTTCACCCACGACGGCGCCCTGCATTTCGTGCTGGAAGTGGGGGACGGGGGCCTGTGCCGGGTCAGCCGCCGCCACGGTGCGCGCACGGAAATCATCCATATGCCTCTCGGCGAAGTGGTGCTGCGGGTGAAGGAAGACGCCTGAGGCCGCTTTCCCGCGGCGCCCCCACCGGGCATGATGCGCGCGCCATGGAACCGTTTCCTGCTTTCCAGCGTGTCCATTGCGGATGAGAGGCTTTCGCACGTCACGGCCCGCGCGCGCTTCCAGGGCGTCGCGCTTCGATGCGCTGCTGCGCCCGCACCTCCGTAGCCTCTACCGCGTGGCCTATCGCTACACGGGCAAGCGCGAAGATGCCGAGGACCTGGTCCAGGATCTCCTGACCAAGCTCTACCCCCGCACCGACGAGCTCGAAAGCGTCGAAGATCTCGAGCCGTGGCTGCTGCGATCCCTGTACAACGCGTTCATCGACCGGGTGCGCAAGCAGCAGCGGTCCCCCCGGACGGTGGACCACCATGATGCGGAAGCGGCATCCGTGGTGGATGTCCATCAGGACGTGTCGAGAATGGAGCAGCGTGCCGCACTGGACAGTGCCATCGCCGGCCTGACCCCCGAGCACCGCGCCGTGGTGATGCTCCACCTGGTGGAAGGCTACCCGCTTCCCGAGCTGGCGGCCATGCTGCAGGTGCAGATCGGCACGCTCAAGTCGCGCCTGCACCGGGCGAAGCGTCAGCTCCGGGCGGCGCTCGATCCGGTGGAACCGAACCCGCCAAGAGAGCGTGTAAGGGAACATGAACTGTAATCGGCTTCGCGCAGAGCTCACGGAACGCGGACTCGGTTCGGTGGCGGAACGCCATCGCGACCACCTGGATGGCTGCGAGCTGTGCCGGCTTTGGCTCGAAGACCGCCGGCTGATCCAGGCGCTCGCCACCCCCGTCCCGGAACCGAGCCCGGGCTTCGAGGACAGGGCCATTCGACGTGCGGTGTCCGCCTCTCCGCGCCGGCTGCGCCAGCCGGCGGCCGCCGCCGCTGCCGTCCTGGCGCTGGCCGCGTCGCTCGCCGCGTGGCTGGCAGGGCACGGGCCGGATCGGCCCGGCGCGGCCGACCCCGTTCTCGCCGTCGCGCCTCGAGTAATCAACGTGGTGATCGACACCAAGGATCACCGTCAGGACGCCCTGCTGACCATCGAGCTGGCCGAAGACCTGGAACTGGAGGGCTATGCCGGTCAGCACCTGATCGAGTGGCGCGCCGACCTGGCCAAGGGCAGGCATCTCCTGGCCCTGCCGGTCCGCATGAAGACCGGGGTCGGCGGCGAGATCCGCATCGCCCTGACCCACGGCGGGAGCACGCCCACCCGGGTACGCATTCCGGTCGGAGCGGGATGAACGCTGGATGAGGAGATCACCGATGCTGACACGAAACCTCCAGACAGCCGTGGCCATCGCGGCCGCGGTGCTCGTCGCCCCGGCTCACGGTGCGGACGCACCGCCCGCCGATCTCGACACCATGATGGTGGTGGACGAAGACGCCGTCCCCGAAGACATCATCGGCATCATCAGCTTGCCGCAACCCGCATCCGAGACCGCGAGGCAGCGTTCCGCGAAGGGTATGAACACCGCCGGAGAGGCACGCGACACGGCGGGCCGTTCGGTCCGGGAGCTCCGCGGCAACGCGCCCGATGGGGTTGGCGACGCACGGGCCCTGGGCAGGGAGACCGCCGGACAGGCACGCGCCGACGCCGCCCGGGCCGCCGCGGAGGCGCGGGACAACGCCGCCGATGTGGTCGAGTCCATGCGCGATTCCGCCGCCGGGATGCGGGACGACGTCCGCGATGGGAACCAGCCCGAGCGCCCCGAGCCGCCGGGACACGCCGACCGCTTCTGATCACTAGTGCTGCCGGGACGGGCCCGAGCGCACGGCCCAGCCGCGTCCGTCTGTATACTGGCGCCACCTTCGAACGGAACCGAGCTCCATGCGCATGCGCGCCTTGGCCGGCCTGGTCTGCGCCGGGCTGGCTGCCCCCGTCATGGCATCCGCGCCGCCCGAATCTCCCTACGCGGACGCATTGGCAGCCGCCAGAGCCGGTGATTTCGAGCGAGCGCTGGAGCGGCTCGAAGCGGCCCGACGAGCCGGAGTCCATACCCCCACTCTGCTCTACAACCTGGGCGTCGTGCACTTTCGCCTCGACCAGCTCGACGCCTCATACGCCGCGTTTCTCCAGCTCACCGAAGACGAGCGCTGGCGGGCACTGGCCCATTACAACCTGGGGCTGATCGAGGAGCGGCGCGGCCGCGCTGGGGTGGCGCGCGGGCACTTCCAGCGCGCTCAGACGCTAACCACCTCGGTTGAGCTCCGCGCCCTGGCGGAAGGCAAGTTGCGCCCCGAGCCGTCCCCGGGGGCGCCGGCTAGGGCGACGGTCTGGCACGGGCTCGCCTCTCTGGGTATCGGCTTCGACGACAATGTGATCCTCGCCGACGACCGCCTTCTCGACGACGTCAGCGACGAGGCCGACGCCTTCGGCGAGATACTCGCAGCCGTGCGCCGGCCACTCGGGACCGCAGTCGTGCTGGATGTAGCAGGCTACCATCGCGCTCACGCCGAGCTGGACCACTTCGATTTCGGCGCCGTTTCCGCCGCTCTGACCTGGCGCGGCGAGGTGGAGGACTGGCACCTGTCCAGCGGCCTGCGACTGGAGATCCAGTCTGCCGGAGGCGACGGCTACGCCGATGTGGTCACCCATCGCCTGGCGTTCGCTCGCAGCTCCGGGGCGTGGTCGGTGCGCTCGCGGAACGATCTCAGCCGGATCTTCGCTGGCAGCGACTTCGACTACGTCAGCGGCTGGCGCAATCGAACCAGCGTGCAGCTCGTTCGCCTCGGGCCGGGCGCGGACCTGCGTCTCGGCTACGAGTTCGAGCTCAACGACCGCGCCGACCTGCAGGTCGACACCGCGTTCTCGAGCTACTCACCCAAGCGACACCGCATCCACGGCAGCGCCACGTTGCAGCCGATCGAAAATCTGGACGTGGAGCTCCAGGCGAGCCTGCGCTTCAGCGAGTACGACGACGACAACCGCTTCATCGACGAGACCGGCGCCTGGACGCAGGCTCCCCGGGACCAGGACATGGTCGAGCTGGGCGTGCGGGTGAGTTATTCCTTCGCCCCCGACTGGAGCCTGTGGACCCACTATGAGCGCAGCGACAGCGACTCGGAGCTCCAGCGCTACACGTACCGCTCCCATCGCATCCTGTTCGGAATAGAGACCACGTTCTGAGGAAAACGTGAACCGCCGCAAGTTTCGAGTGGAACCTTTCCGCCCCCGGCGTCGTTATCCCCGTGTGCGAATCTGCAACGAGGAGTATCGATGATGAAGTTTTTCCGTCCCGGGTCCCGCGCCGCAGCCGGAGCCGCCTGCGTTCTCGTCCTGGCTGCCTGCGGCGGTGGCGGCGGCAACGTCGACCGCGGATCCACCGGCACCTTGAACCTGGCCATCACGGACGCCCCCGTGGACGACGCCGCCGAGGTCTGGGTGCGGTTCACCGGGGTGCGGGTCAAGCCGGCCTCCGGCACCGCCATCGAGTTCACCTTCGATTCACCCGTGGACGTGGATCTGCTGCAGCTCACCGGCGAGAACAGCGTCGATCTGCTGAACGGCGCCACCCTGCCGGCGGGCCCGTACAACTGGATTTCCCTGGAGGTCGATCAGAGCAACACGTACCTCGTCGACGATCTGGGCCAGACCGTGAACCTGCGCATCCCCAGCGGCGATCAGCAGGGGCTGCGCCTGGTGAGCGGGTTCACCATCACCGCCAACCAGACCACCAGCTTCATGATCGATTGGGACCTGCGCAAGGCCCTGACCAACCCCGTGGGTCAGGAGGGCTACTTCCTGCGCCCGGCCCTGCGCATCACCGACCTCACGGAGTGGGGCACTCTCTCCGGCACCGTGGCCGACACGCTGGTGATGGCAGATGGCTGCGTCAACGACCTGGCCACCGACACCGGCAACCTCGTTTACGTCTATGAGGGCGCCGACGTGACCCCGGTGGACATCGACGGCACCGACCCCGAACCCCTCACCACCGCCGTGGTGGCCCAGGACGATCAAGCCGCGGGCGCCTATACCTACTCCATCCCGTATCTGTCCCCGGGCACGTACACGGTAGCGTTCACCTGTCAGGGGCTGAACGACGATCCGGAGCATGCCGACGTGGACGATCCCGGCGTGGAGTTCGGCTTCGTCCAGGCGCAGAACGCCGACGTGGTCGACGACCAGGTCACCGAGGCGAACTTCGAGTGAGGCAGGTCGCCGGCGCCGGGGCGCAGACGCCCTCGGCGCCGGCGACGTCAGGTAACGCCGACGGTCTTGTGCCGTTGCTCCACCACGGCGCCGAGCGCCCGGTCTACGATCTCCAGTCCTTCCCGCAGCAGTTCCTCCTCGATCACCAGGGGCGGCAGAAACTTCAGCACCTGGTCTCTGGCTCCCGCCGTCTCCAGAATCAGGCCCCGCTCGAAGGCCGCCCGGGACGTGTCGCTGGCCACCCCCGGCTGCGGCAGCTCCAGGCCCCACACCATGCCCACGCCCCTGACCCGGGGCTCGAGCTCCGCGTGCTTCTCGGCCAGGCGTGACAGCACGCGCTCGATGATCTCGCCTTTGTGCGCCACCGCCCGGGCCAGATCCTCGTTGTCCCAGTAGCCGAGGGCCTTCTCAGAGGCGACGAACGCCAGGTTGTTGCCGCGGAACGTTCCCGTGTGCTCGCCGGGTTGCCACTGGTCGAGTTCCTGGCGCATGAACAGCATGGCCAGCGGCAGGCCGCCGCCGATGGACTTGGAGACCGTCACCATGTCCGGCGTGATCCCGGCCCGCTCGAAGCTGAAGAACGTGCCGGTGCGGCCACTGCCTACCTGAATGTCGTCGACGATGAGCAGGATGTCGAATTCCCGGCAGAGCGCCTCGAGCTGCTGCAGCCAGCCGATGCTCGCTACGTTGATGCCGCCCTCCCCCTGCACGGTCTCGACGATCACCGCGGCCGGGATGTCCACGCCGCTGCTGCCGTCGGACAGGTAACGGCGGATGTAGTCGATGGTGTTCACCTCCGGCCCGAAATATCCGTCGTAGGGCATGAACGCCACGTTGTTGCGGGCTCCGTAGGACTCGTCGCGGTAGAAGTAGTTGCCGGTGACCGCCAGCGACCCCATGGTGAGCCCGTGGTAGCCGTTGGTGAACGAGATCACGTTGGATCGGCGCTTGACCATGCGCGCGAGCTTCAGTGCGGTCTCCACCGCATTGGTGCCCGTGGGGCCGGTGAACTGCACCTTGTACGGCAGGTTGCGCGGGGCGAGGATGGTGTCTTTCAGCTTCTGCAGGAACGCCCGCTTGGCCACGGTGGCCTTGTCGAGGCCGTGGACGATGCCGCCGCGCTCCAGGTACTCCACCATGGCCCGGGTCAGCTCCGGGTTGTTGTGGCCGTAGTTCATGGTTCCGGCACCGGCGAAGAAGTCGATGTACCGGTTGCCCTGCTCGTCGAAGAGCAGTGAGCCCCGTGCCACGTCGAAGATGGCGGGGAACGAGCGGACGTAGCCGCGGACCTCGGACTCCAGCTCCTCGAAAATTCTCATGGTCCCGCTCCCGTATAATGAAGTCTGCAACGACCTTCACCCTACCAAGGAGCAAAAAGCATGCAATCTTTCCGCTTGAACGGTAAACACGTGATCATCACCGGCGCGTCGTCCGGCTTCGGCAGCCATTTCGCCGGCGTGCTTGCCCAAGCGGGAGCCCGGGTAGTGCTCGGCGCCCGCCGCGCGGAGAAGGTCCAGGCACGGGTGGAGGAGATTCGCGCGGCGGGCGGCGAGGCCGCCGGTGTCGCGCTGGACGTGCGCGACACAGACAGCGTCCGCGCCTTCATCCGCGAGGCGGAGGAGCAGTTCGGCCCCATCGACGTGCTCGTCAACAACGCCGGCGTGGAGGCCGGGGCCAAGACCTACATGATGATCGACGAGGAGGACTGGGACTTCGTAATGGAGACCAACCTGAAGGGGGCATGGCTCGCCGCCAAGCACTACACCGAGCGGGTGGTAGCCAACGGCCAGGCCGGTGGCAACATCATCAACGTCTCCTCCATCACCGACCGCCGCACCATCAAGGGCCAGTTTCCCTACGCGCTCTCCAAGGCGGCGCTGAGCCGCATGACCGAGGTCATGGCGCTGGAGGCCGCCCGTTATAAGATCCGCGTGAATGCCCTGGCTCCCGGCTACTTTCTCACCGACGTGAGCCGGGTGCTGCTGGAAAGCGATCAGGCGCCCGCCTTCATGAAGGGAATTCCCATGCGCCGGTTCGGCGAGTTCAGCGATCTCGACGGGCCTCTGCTGCTACTGGCGTCCGACGCCTCGAGCTACATGACCGGCTCCATCATCGTGGTGGACGGCGGCCACGTCTGCGCGTCTTTGTGAACACCGGCCCTTAGGAGGCACTGGCCATGAGCGACATCCGCCCCTTCACCATCGACGTTCCGGAGCAGCAGCTCGAGGACCTGAAGACCCGCCTGGCGCTGACCCGGTTTCCCGAGAAGGAGACCCCCGACGACTGGTCCCAGGGCGTGCCGCTGGCCTACGCCCAGGAGATCAAGGAGTACTGGCAGCACCGGTACGACTGGCGCCGCGCCGAGGAGGCCCTCAACCGCTTCGATCAGTTCCTCACCGCCATCGGCGGCCTCGACATCCACTTCATTCACGTGCGCTCGCCGCACCCCGACGCCCTGCCCTTGATCATGACCCACGGGTGGCCCGGCTCGGTGGTGGAGTTTCTGCAGGTGATCGGCCCGCTCACCGACCCGACGCGCCACGGCGGCAGTCCCGCCGATGCGTTCCACGTGGTGTGCCCGTCCCTGCCCGGCTACGGCTTCTCCGGCAAGCCCCGGGAACCCGGCTGGGGCGTGGAGAAGATCGCCGACACCTGGGCGGAGCTCATGGCCCGGCTCGGCTACTCCAGCTACGTGGCCCAAGGCGGCGATTGGGGCTCGGCGGTCACCACCGCCATCGGCATCCGCGACGTCGGGCACTGCCGGGCTATCCACGTCAACATGGTGAGCGCCCGGCCGGATCCCCTGGAGGACCTCACCGAGCTCGAGCAGCGCGGTCTCGCGGGCATGAAGCACTACCAGGACTGGGATTCCGGTTACTCCAAGCAGCAGAGCACGCGGCCCCAGACCCTGGGCTACGCGCTGGTGGATTCCCCCATGGGCCAAGCCGCCTGGATTCTCGAGAAGTTCTGGGCATGGACCGACTGCGACGGCCATCCCGAGAACGCCTTGAGCCGGGACCAGATGCTGGACAACATCATGCTGTACTGGCTCACCGCCAGCGGGGCGTCGTCCGCGCGCCTGTACTGGGAGAGCTTCGGCAGCTTCAGCGCGGGCGAGGTCGACACCCCCACGGGGTGCAGCATCTTTCCGAAGGAAATCTTCGTCTGCTCGCGGCGTTGGGCGGCGAACCGTTACCGAAACATCATCTATTGGAACGAGCTCGACCGGGGCGGCCACTTCGCGGCCTTCGAGCAGCCGGCGCTGTTCGTGGACGAGCTCAGGAACTGCTTTCGACTGGTGCGATGATGAGCGAACCCATCTGGATTCCCGACCCGGAACGGGCGCGCCGAAGCCAGCTCGCGGCCTTCGCCGAGCGCGCCGGTGTCGTGACCGGGCGCGATCTCGGCGCCTACCCGCAGCTCCACCGCTGGTCCATCGACGACCCCGGCGCCTTCTGGCGCGAGGTCTGGGAGTTCGCCGGCATCGTCGCCTCCCGGCCGGCCACCAGCACGGTGGACGACCTCCATCGCTTTCCCGGTGCCCGCTGGTTCCCGGGGGCCGAGCTGAACTTCGCCGAGAACCTGCTGCGCTTCGACGACGACCGCCCCGCCCTGATTTCGGTGCTCGAGACGGGTACCCGGCGCGAGCTGAGCTACGCCGAGCTGCGCCGGCACACCGCCGCCCTGGCGGCACGGCTGAAGGCTCAGGGGGTGGGCCCGGGCGACCGGGTGGCGGGCTGGATGCCCAACGTGCCGGAAGCGGTGACCGCCATGCTCGCCACCGCGAGCCTGGGCGCCGTGTGGAGCTCGTGCTCGCCGGACTTCGGCGTCGCGGGCGCCCTGGATCGCTTCGGGCAGATCGAGCCCAAGGTGCTGTTCGCCTGCGACGGCTACTTCTACGGAGGCAAACGCATCGTCACCGCGGAGAAGATGCAGCAGGCGGCGGCTCGAATTCCCAGCATTCGGGCGACCCTGTGGGTTTCCCTGGTGGACGCGGTGCCAGCGGGCGCCGAGACCGTGGAGCACGTCGTCGGTGGCGCGCCCCGGGAGCCGCTGCAGTTCACCCAGCGCGCCTTCGACGATCCGTTGTACGTGATGTATTCCTCCGGCACCACGGGCAAGCCCAAGTGCATCGTGCACGGCATCGGCGGCACCTTGCTGCAGCACGTCAAAGAGCACCGGCTGCACGTGGACCTGCGCCGCGACGACGTGCTGTTCTTCTTCACCACCTGCGGCTGGATGATGTGGAACTGGCTGGTGAGCGGCCTGGCCAGCGGCGCAACCCTGGTGCTCTATGACGGCTCACCGTTTCATCCTGGTCCCGCAGCGCTCATGGACGTGGCCGAGCATGAGGGTATCTCGGTGTTCGGCGTCAGTGCCAAATACCTGGCCGCGCTCGAGAAGGCGGGCGTGGAGCCCCGGCGCTCCCACGACCTCGCGGCCATGCGCTCCGTGCTCTCCACCGGATCGCCCTTGAGCCACGAAGGCTTCCGCTACGTCTACGAAGCGGTGAAGCAGGACGTGCACCTGGCGTCCATCTCCGGCGGCACCGACCTCATCTCCTGCTTCGTGCTGGGTGCGCCCACCCTGCCGGTGTACGCGGGGGAGATCCAGTGCGCGGGCCTCGGCATGGCGGTGGAGGTCTGGGACGACGACGGCCGTCCGGTGCGGGGTGCCAAGGGCGAGCTGGTCTGCACCCGGCCGTTCCCGTCCTGCCCCATCGGCTTCTGGAACGATCCCGACGGCAGCCGTCTGCGGGACGCGTACTTCAGCCGCTTCCCCGGCGTCTGGGCCCACGGCGACTTCGCGGAGGTCACGGAGCACGACGGCTTCATCATTCATGGACGCAGCGACGCGGTGCTCAATCCCGGCGGGGTGCGCATCGGCACCGCGGAGATCTATCGCCAGGTGGAGCAGCTCGAGGAGGTGAAGGAATCCATCTGCGTAGGGCAGGACTGGCAGGGAGACGTCCGAGTCGTGCTGTTCATGGTGATGCAACCTGGCCATCGGCTGGACGACGCCCTGCGCGAGCGCATCCGGGACACCATCCGCCGCAATGCCAGCCCCCGTCACGTGCCCGCCCGCATCCTCGAGGTGCCGGACATTCCGCGTACCCTGTCCGGCAAGATCGTGGAGCTGGCGGTGCGGGACGTGATTCACGGCCGGCCGGTGCGAAACACCTCAGCCCTGGCGAACCCGGAGGCGCTGGAGCACTTCCGCGAGCGCCCCGAGCTGGCCACGTGACGGCCCCGGCAGGTCTTTGCAGCCCCTGCCGCTTGCGCTACCTTGTCGTGACCGCCAGCGGGTAGAGGGGAATCATGGGGACTCGCGCGGCAGCCGTGAGCCTGGTGCTGCTGGCCGCCGGCTGCGGTAACGGCAGCGACGTCGCCATCGAGGCCACTGCCCGCAACGCGACGGATCCCGCAAGCCGCCAGGTCTACTTCGGCGATCTCCACGTCCACACCTCGTACTCCTTCGATGCGTTCATCTTCGGCACCCGGGCCACGCCGGACGACGTCTACCGCTTCGCCAAGGGCGAGCCCCTGCGCCATCCCGACGGCTCCGGGGTGCAGATCGACCGGCCTCTGGACTTCTACGCCGTCACCGACCACGCCACGTTCCTCGGCAATCCGTCCGGCTGGATGGAAGGCCGAGGACGCACGGCCGGCCACGCGGTGGCGCGCGCCGTCGCCGCCGCATCCACTCCGGAGGAGCGTGCCGCCGCCTTTCGCGACATGGCGCCGTACCTGCTGCCGGGCGAGCACGCGGCCCTGCTCGACCGTGACCTGGTGCGTTCCGCCTGGCGGGATATTCAGCAGGCGGCCGAACGGCACGACGACCCTGGACGCTTCACCACCTTCATCGCCTACGAGTACACCTCCGGCCCGGACCTCCAGAACCTGCATCGCAACGTGATCTTTCGCGGCGCCCAGGCGCCGGACCTGCCCTTCAGCCGGCTCGACTCCACGAATCCGGAGCGCCTGTGGGAGTGGATGGACGCCTTGCGCGACCGCGGCATCGACTCTCTGGCCATTCCTCACGCGGCCCATGGCTCGAACCGCCGGATGTCCGGCCTCGCGGTTGGGGCCGGGAGTCCCCCGGACGGCGGCTACGCCGACCGACGCAGGCGCAACGAGCCGCTGGTGGAGATGACCGGCGCAGGGCTCACCGGCGTCTGGGCCGACGACAACGACCGGGCCGCCATCTTCGATGCCCTTCGCCGCAGGGAGACCTTCGCCACCAGCGGCCCGCGAATCGTGGTGCGGCTGTTCGCGGGATTCGATCTTCCCACGGACCTGCACCACGCCAGCAATCCGGCGGACATCGGCTACGCCCGCGGGGTCCCCATGGGTGGGGATCTCACCCCCGCGCCGGGCACGCTTCGCTTCGTCGCCACGGCGTTGATGGATCCGCTGGGCGCGCCCTTGCAGCGGCTGCAGATGGTGAAGGGCTGGGTGGAAGACGGCGAACCTCGCGAGCGGGTATACGACGTCGCCTGCCCGGACGGTCAGGCGGTGGATGCCGACAGCCACCGGTGTCCCGACACCGGCGTGCGTATCGACGCCTCGAACTGCGGCGCGAGCACCGACAGCGGCGCCCGGCAGCTCGCCGCGACCTGGCAGGACCCGGACTTCGACCCGCATCGGGAGGCGTTCTACTACGTCCGGGTGCTGCAGAACCCGACCTGCCGCAGCACCACCCGGGACCCGCTGGGCGCCGGAGCGGCGCCCCGGGACGCGCTGCCCGAGACCGTTCAGGAGCGTGCCTGGTCGTCGCCCATCTGGTACCACGATCAGGGCGGATAGGCGGTCACGACGAATCGGCGAGGTTGTGATAGCGTGTGCCCGTCTCCGCTCGAGCGAGGAGGCCGCCGTGTCCATGCTGCAGAAACAGTTCGACGAGCTGGGCGAAGACGTCACCCGGCTCATCGGCCTGCTGGAAGAGTCGCAGGATCCCTTCTGGATTCCGTACCTGAAGCGCGGGCTCGCCCATGTTCGCCAGAACCGCCTCGCGGGCGCCACGTTCATTCTCGGCTGCTACGGCGGCGAGAACACCTTTTCCGACCTGGTCATCGGCCGTCGCTTCGAAGAGAGCGATCCCCTGCGCTTTCGCAACCTCAACTCGCGCTTGTCCGATCTGCGCACCCGCACCTTCGAGTCGGCCAACGCCATCACGTCGCGCCGCGCCTGGTGATTGCCCATCGTCAAGGAAGCGCGCGGGCCCGAATGATTATGGTGGCGCGTGGACCAGCGAAGGGGATGGGACGGTGTTCAAACGACGACGCAAGCAGCCCGAGGTGAGCTCGCTGACCCACCTGTTCCATGGCATTGCCGTGGAACCGGGAGCGCACGCCTGCCCGGCTGCCCGGCGCATCGCCGGCATCCGCTACCTGAGCGACGAGGCGCCGCGCCTGCCGTTGGAAGCGTGTAACCGCCTGGACGGCTGCCGATGCGTCTATCGCCACTTCTCCGACCGGCGCACCGACGTCCGGCGCGATACCGACATGGGGCTGCCGCCCCGGCCCGTGCGCCACGAGCAGCGCGCCAGCGCCGGGCGGCGAATCACCGACTACTGAGCACGCTCCGACGCCACGCCGTCGGCGGCCTTGGACCGGGAGCCCGGCGGGTTCTTCCGGAACCGCAGCGCGAAGCGGTGCTTGCGATGCCACGGCTGGGCCTCGCTGATCCAGGCCTGCACCCGCGGCTTGAATCGCGACGGGTCGTCCAGCGCCCCCACCTTCACGGAGCAGACGTCCGGGGTCGTCTCGGAGTAGGCGTAGAGGTGGGTGCCGCAGGTGCTGCAGAAGACGCGGGTCACCAGGTTGCCGGCTTCCGAGAGCGTGGCGAACTCCGCAGGCCGCCCCTTGGTCACCCGGAACTGATCCCTCGGCACCCCCACGGCGTAGGCGGGCCCGCCTCCCGACGCGTACTGACAGGCGCGACAGAAGCAGGCGCCCTTGAAGGTGGTGGGCTCGTAGAACCCGAAACGCACCTCACCGCAGGCGCAACCTCCGGTGACCTTGACGCGCTCGTCCGCGACTCCTGCCATGGTCGCCTCCGCGTGGCTCAGGAAAAGGACTCGTAATTCTGCCACTCCCCCGGGCCGGTCACCACGCCGGCTGCCCGCGGTCGGTCAGCGCGTCGATGACGACGTCCACCACGCCGTCCGCCTTGGCCTGCATTTCCTCGTCGGTGGCGTCCTGGATGGGGTGCGGCACGAACACGCGCCGAGCCTCCACCATGCCCAGTGCCCGGGCCTGGGTCTCCGCCGCATCCACGAACTCGCTGGAGGCGATGGACACCGCCGGCTTGCCCTGAATCTCGAACCATACCGTGTCATGCAAACTGCACGTGGTACAGGAGCCTCAGTCGGCGAGCGCCTCGATGACGAAGTCGCTCTCCTCGGCGATCTGCCGGCGCAGCGCCTCGGGTGCGGGCTTGGTGAATGTGGGCTTCGCGTAGCGCCGGATGACGATGCCCGGCGCCCGTTCGGCCAGCCGGCGCTCCAGCCGGTCGAGCAGCACGCTGCCTCGGGGCTTCGAGATGTCCAGCAGCGCCACGGTGCCCGTGAGCTGCGCCGGGCGCGGCGCCGGCCGTCGCGCCACCGGCACCCGCTCGTCCGTAGGGTCCAGAATGATGGTCATGGGTCAACCTCCTCGATCTTCCTCGAGACCGGCTGCGAGCCGATCTCTCCCGTGGCCCAGCCGTGGAAGGCGCCGGAGAACTTCCCGGCGTCCGCTCCAGCCACCACGATGTGAATGTCGCCGTCGCGGCGGAACTTGGGCAGCCGGCGCTCCAGCTCGTCGTCACTCATGCGCTCCGCCGCGGCTCGGCGGAAACCGGACCCGGAGCGCTCGTCCTCGACCAGCTCGCGAATGGGGCGGCTGGTGATCTCCTGTATGCGGCGGCGAATTTCCGCCTTGCCCCAGCCGTCCCGGGCCAGCGTGTCCACGTGCTCCGGGCACACCACCACCAGCGCATCGGTGGCGAAATGCATCTTTGGATTGAACGCCGCGTCGAGGCACAGGCCGAACGTGCCCGCGAGCTGGCTCGCGGTGCGGGATTCCTGGTCCACCATCTGCACCGGACCGCTGGTCATGGCCAGCGCCGTGACCACCGAGTCCGAGCGGGCGAAGCCCCGCTCAACGTGCAGCGGCTCCCAGGGGCTGCGTTCCTCCCACTCCGCGAAGCACATGGTGAATTTCATGGGATTGCCCAGGGTGGAACGTTCCGTGCCGCCGGGCCGGGCTCCCCCCACGTTGCGAACGACGAGCCTCAGGGCGCGGCCGATGGTGGCATTGGCCCGGTTGCCCTGACCCAGCGCCCCCAGTCCCATGTTCATGCCGATGCGCTCGCGGATGGGGCCGTTCACCACGAGCACCGGACTCGCGCCCATGGTGGTGGCCATCACACCATGGATGTTGAACTCGTCGGTGCACACCGCCTCCAGCGCGGCCAGCACGACCGGCAGGTACTCCGCCCGGCAGCCTGCCATCACGGCGTTGATGGCCACCTTCTCGATGGTCGCCTCTCCCATGTTGGGCGGGATCAGCGCCACCACGTCCCGCGGATCGCGCCGCGTGCCGTCGAGCATGCGCAGCACCCGCTCGGGGGTGGGGGGCACCAGCGGCAGACCGTCCCCCAGGCCCTGATCGAACATGAACTCGTGCTCGTCGTCGCCGCTCGCGATCTCGATACGCCGCGCCCGCAGCGGGCTGTTCTCGGCCTCGGCCCGCAGCCGCTCGGCGATGAGCGGATCCACGGACAGGGACCCGCAGCCGGCCCGCCAGGCCGGCACCGCCTCCCAGTCCACGGCCGGGGCAGAAAGACCGAGTCGTGCCGACAAGGTCTCTGCCAGGCTCTGCCATTCACTGCGCACCAGACCCACCAGCACCTGTTCCGCCGCACCGTCGCTGCCGGTCAGCACGAGGGTCGGCACCGTCTCCACGTTCCAGGCGAACGACACCCGCAGATCGTCGTCGTCGAGGATCGGGAAGCTCGGTCCGTGCCGCGCGCGCAAGGCACGATTTCCCTCACGGGTCTGCCCCACCACGAGAAATGTCAGGTGCTGACCGAAGGCGCGGTGCAAGGCATCCAGCACCGGCATCACCTCGTTGCAGGTCGGGCAGTCTTCCTTCACGAAACAGACGAGGGCCGGTTGGTCGCCCGTGAAGCCGTGGGGCGAGCCGGAATGGTCTGGAAGGATGAATGGCGTGATCATTGGGTCTCCGGTTCGCTGTCCGCTTTCCGCTATCCGCCGTCCGCTGGAGACACATCGCCAGCGTTCGTCGCGAGGCTCCTGCGGATAGCGGACAGCCGAAAGCGGATAGCGAACATCATTGAAGCTGCCTCACCATTCTCTTCAACGCAAAATGCCGATAGCTGTCCAACGCCAGCGCCTCCACCTCGTCCCACATCACACCGTCCTCGGCATCCAGGGAGATCCAGCCGTTGTGGCCGAGGTACGCGGGCACCCGAAAGCGGGGATCCAGCGTGAGCCGCGTCTGGGCCTCCGCTCCCACCCAGAAATGCAACTCCAGCCGGCGCCGGTAGCGGCTCGCGGTGCAGAAGGTCTTCTTCCCGGCGCGCCAGGCGGGATTTCCGAACTGGGCGACCTCCGTGACCTCCGGCAGCGCCAGGCAGAAGGATCGCAGCCGGTCGACGATCTCCCGGGCCCGGGGTGCCGACAGGGGGTCGAACTCTTCCGGGTCCAGGCCTTCGGTGGGCGGCTCCACGTCCGCGGCCGGACCCATGCGCGCCGCCAGAGCCGGGGGAGCCACATGGGCGTACGCTTCCCGCACCAGCACGTTGATGCGCCCCCAGTCCAGCCCTTTGCCCAGCTCCACGCCCAGCCAGCCGCGGGGGCCCACGTACGGCGGCACGAAGAAGTTATCGGGCTCCGCGTCAACGTACAGTTGCTGCGCCCCCGGCGGCACGTTGAGCCAGAGCGCGATGCGGCCATCGCCGTGGTGGTTGACCGCGTAGGTAGCAAAGCTGCGCTTGCCCACCCGGAAATCCGGCGAGCCGTGGGACAACACCTCCTGCGCCTCCGGTAACCCGAGGCACATCTCCCGCACGGCGTCGCCGATATTGTTCCCCATTTCCAACTCTTGGCTATCAGCGATCAGCGGTCGGCAGGAACGTCACCGCCAGAGATCGGCGTAACGCCTCCGGCCGATCGCCGAAAGCTGAGGGCTGATCGCTTCCAGCAACTCTACCCCCACTCCGCCCTGGCCTCCAACCCCGTTCGGGTGTACGTTGCTGGTGAACGGGAAGCGGAGGCGCCCATGATTCTCGACACTCTCGAGCTCGCGCGCGATGAATTCGAATCGGCCACCGGCTGGCGGCTGAAACCCGAAGGCGCCTGCAAAGGCGACATCTGCATACCGCTGGACCCCCCTCTCGGCGACCCGTTGCACGCGCCCGAGCTGGCCCGGCAGATGGGTCTGCCCCTGGTGGGCGAGCCGGAGCTGGGCGTGTGGGCTCTGGGTCCCGAGGCCGTGGGCGGCCGGGCGCTGACCACCGCCGAGGCACCGGACCTGCGGCTGCCGGACCTCGACGGCCGGGAGTTCCGCCTGTCGAACCTGTGCGGTCAGAAGGTGCTGATCTACGCCTGGGCCCCGTACTGAGGCTGTTCATCCGACCTGCCCGTGTGGCAGGCACTCCGGCAAGAGCTGCACCCGAAGGGATTCGAGCTGGTGACCGTGGGGCTCGATGCCCTCGGCGCCGACGGCTGCCGGCCATTCATCGAGGCTGCGCATCCGGAGCATCCCGCTCTGGTGGATGCCCATCATGTGCTGGCCGAGCTTTTCGGCATCACCAACATCCCTCAGAGCGTGTGGATCGACGAGGGCGGCATCATCGTCCGGCCGCCCGAGACCGCACCCGCGCCGCCGGGCCCGCCCAGGGCGCCGGCGCTCGATCCCGCCGCGCAGATTCCCCAGCGGTTCCGCGAGATCATGGGCGAAGCCGCGCGAATTCGTCAGGACGCGGACGCGTACCACCGGGCGCTTCGTGACTGGGTGGCGAAGGGCGCTGCCAGCCGCTACGCCCTGTCCCCGGCCGAGGTCATCGCCCGCTCCCGCCCCCGTGACGCCGACATCGCCCGTGGCCACGCGCACTTCGAGCTCGCTTGCGAGCTGCAGCGCCGTGGCGAGCACGAGGCGGCCGTGCGGCATTTCCGTGAGGCGCACGCGCTGGTGCCGGACAGCTGGACCTTCCGCCGGCAGGCCTGGTCCCTGGAGCCGTCCGTCGACGGGCCCCTGGCCCGGTTCTGGCAGGGCCCGCCACCGGATCGCCCGGAGCAGTGGCCCTACGAGGGTGACTGGCTGACCGACGTGCGCGAGGTAGGCGCGGAGAACTACTACGAGCCCTGGGAGCCCTGAGCCGTCATCTCCTCCAGGGCCCGCAGGATGAGCCCCGCGGTAAGCGTTAAGCAGGCTGCCCGAAGTGGCCTTTGCGGGCGTCCTTCATGAGCTCGCGGAAGTCTTCGCCCCTGATCGCCACCAGGGCCGCCCGATCACCGCCCTCGGCGTAGATCCGCTCCTGATCCAGCAGCGAATCGTCCACCAGCACGTCGAGCCCGTAGGCCTGGCCGAAGGGTGGCACGGAGCCCTCGTCGCAGTCGGCAAAAACATGGGTGAGGCCTTCCTCGGTGGCCAGCGCGTAGGTGTCGCCTAGCTGCCTCCGCAGTTCCCCGAGGTGCACCTGATCGGTCGCCGGCAGCACCACGACCGCATAGTGGTCCTCGTCCTGCACCACCACCGACTTGGCCAGCCGCGCTCCCGGCACGTGGGCCGCCTGAGCCCGCTCGGAGCTGGTGCCCGCCGGCGCGTGGGGAACGATGTCGAACTGCACGCCGTGCTGCTCCAGGAAGGTACGAACCGTGGGAGCGATGGACATGGCTTTCCTCCGTCACACCCGGTCGACGAAGCCGCTGACACCCTTCGCCTGGGCACAGTGGGCGCAGCAGTAGATGTCGGTCGCGGCCTGCAGGCCGTGGCCGAGCACGTGCGTATTGCAGTTGTTACATCGCGGCGCGAGCTTCTCCACCGCACACTCGAAGCAGTCGAAGATGTGGCTTTCGCCGTCGACGTTGATGGTCAGAGCCCGGTCGTAGTCGTTGCCGCAGTTCTCGCACTTCATGGTGATCCCTCCGTAGGCTGCCGGGAGATCGCAGCAACATCCGTGCCCGCGGATCACTCGGTGCCGGAGTCCGCCCGACGCGCCCGAAGCATGCGCAGCACCGCCTCCTCCCCCAGGGGCTCCGCCTGCTTGACGCGCAGGCTGTCCTGCCACTCCCGGGCGAAATCCCGCTGCAGCAGCCGGTTCACCGTCGCCGTCACGGACATGGCCAGCACCGCGCCCAGGCTCGCCAGCGCCATGTCCCGATGTCCGTCCCAGACATCACCCTGGGTGCCGAGGTAGTGCATGCCGAGCTCGCCGCCGAACACCACCGCGGCGCCCCACTCGATGAGCTCGTAGAGCACGGAAAACGACATCATGAGCAGCACCGGGAGCAGGTAACCCCAGAACCCCCGCGCGCCCGCCACCCGCACGAATACCTCGCGGCCGGGATAGCCGAGCAACAGACCGAAGCACAGGTGCACGAAGCGGTCGTAGTGATTGCGCTGCCAGCCGGTGAGATCGCTCAAGGTGTGCCCCGTGAGGCTGGCCACCCACTGGTCGTACGGCACCAGCGAGTACGTATAGTGGGCACCCACGCTGTGCAGGCACAGGAACACGAAGATCAGCGTGTACGACAGCCGGGACAACGGAAAGCGGCGGTAGCTGAAAGCCAGGCTCGCAACGAAGACCACCAGCAGCGCGTTCTCCAGGAGCCACGTCTGGCGATCCACCGGCGCCAGCGCCAGGCACAGCCACAGCCCGGCCAGCGCCAGGGCCAGAACGACGACGTAACGGCGATTGCTGTACACCCTGGCGCGGTCTCCCCCCGGACTGCGCCCATTGTAGCCGGCCGCTGCCGGCGCTGGCGATTCACCCGCACCGCCCGGCTCGCTTATGATGCCCATTGGTTCCGCGACCGGAGACAGGGAGACACCATGGGCCGTCACGACCGGATCACCCAGATTGCCGCGCGCTACACGGCGGCACGCAAGTACAGCGGCATCGAATGGCTGGTGGAGCACCGCGGCGAGCTGCTGGCCCAGGGCCGCGCCGGCTACGCCGACGCCGGCACCCGATCCCCGATCCCCGACGGCGCCATCTATCGCATCTACTCCATGACCAAGCCCATCATCTCGGTGCTGGCGCTGATGCTCATGGAAGAAGGCCGGTTGCGGCTGTTCGACCTGGTCTCCACCTTCAATCCGGCCTTCGCCAACATGCAGGTGCTGCTGCCTTCCGGACAGCTAAGACCCGCGGAGCGGCCCATCATGGTGGAAGACCTGATGACCCACCGGGCGGGCTTCAGCTACGAGTTCATCACCGGCTGCCACATCGCCCCGCTGTATCAGTCCGAGAAGATCTCGAGCGACGGGTTGTGCTCGCTGGATGCCATGATGGAGCGTCTGGCGGAGCTGCCGCTCGCGTTTCAGCCCGGCAGCCAGTTCCGCTACAGCGTGGCGACGGACGTGCTGGCCCACGTCATCGAGCGCGCCACGGAACGTCCCCTCGACGAACTGCTCGACGAGTACCTGTTCCAGCCGCTGGGCATGCGCGACACCGCGTTCTACGTGCCGGAAGAAAAACGCGGCCGGCTCATGCCCATGTTCGGGGTGGCCGACGTCAGCGAGTTCGCGCCGCTGCACCCGCGCCCCCAGGAGTTGACCCCCGCGGACGTCTCGACCATGTACCCCTGCGACCGCAGCGATTTCCGTCGCGGCGGCCATGGGCTCTTCAGCACCACCGACGACTATGTCCGCTTCGCGCGCATGCTGCTCAATGGCAAGGACCCGGACGGCCGCACCCTGCTTTCCCGAAAGACGCTGGAAATGATGCGCGCCAACCGCATTCCGCCCCATCAGCTGCCGCTCACGGTGGGCATGAAGGAGCTGCCAGGCTACGGCTGGGGGCTCGGGGTTCGGGTGATGCTGGACGTCGGCAAGGCCATGGCCCTAACCAGCCCCGGGGAGCTCGGTTGGTCCGGCGCCGCCAGCACGTACTTCTTCGTCGACCCGGCCGAGGAGCTGATCGGCGTGTTCATGACCCAGTACCTGGGGGCCGTGCTGCCTCTGAACGAGGATCTGCGCGCCGCCGCCTATCAGATGCTCGACTGAATCATCCAACGTTCCCTCACAGAGAAAGGAGACCATCATGTCTGACGCCCTGGATAACGCCCGCAAGACCCTGGAAGCGCGCATCGGCCAACGCAGCGAGCCCACCGAGTGGTTCGAGATCACCCAGGAGCGCATCAACCTGTTCGCCGAAGCCACCTTGGATCACCAATGGATCCACACCGACCCGGAGCGGGCCAAGAACGGCCCCTTCGGCACCACCATCGCTCACGGGCAGCTCACCATGTCCGTCATGAGCTTCCTTCCGGGCGGTCAGGGGGTGGGCCTGCCGGCGCTCGACGGGCTGCAGATGGGGATCAACTACGGCTGGAACAAGGTCCGTTTTCCCTCGCCGGTGCCCGTGGGCTCCAAGATCCGCACCAGCGGCACGCTCAAGTCGGTGGAGATCAAGGGCAACATGCTGGAGGTGGTCAACGAGCTCACCGTGGAGATCCAGGGCGCGGAGAAGCCGGCGTGCGTCGCCGAGAGCGTGCTTCGCCTGGTGTTCTGAGGCGCGTGCACCCGGGCGCTGCGCCGGCCGCTGCGGAGCGCCCTCCCCGCCGACGGGTTGCCCGACTGGTGGGTTGCCGATAAAGTCCGAAGCTTCACGAGGGAGGCTCAGATGTCCGAGTTGTCAGAGTTCCGTGAAGACGTACGCGCCTGGTTGCAGGAGAACTGCCCGGAAGGCGCCCGTGGACCGGGGCAGCTCGCCATCGGCAGCAGCAAGATCGAGCTCGAACCGGACGTGAAGCTGTGGCTCGAGCGCTGCGTGGAGCGCGGCTTCACGGCGCCCACCTGGCCTACGGAGTACGGCGGCGGCGGGCTTTCACCCCAGCAGGCGGCCGTGCTGTACGAGGAGATGGGCGCCATCCGCGCCCGTGCGCCCCTGTCGGGCATGGGACTCACCATGATCGGGCCGACCCTGCTGGAATTCGGCACGCCCGAGCAGAAGGAGCGCCACCTGCCGAAGATCGTTCGCGGCGAAGTGCAGTGGTGCCAGGGCTACTCCGAGCCCAACGCCGGATCGGACCTGGCCTCCTTGAAGACCCGCGCCGAAGACAAGGGCGACCACTTCGTCATCAACGGCCAGAAGATCTGGACGTCTGGGGCCGCCACCGCGGACTGGATGTTCGCCCTGGTGCGCACCGACTTCGACGCCCCGAAGCACGAAGGCATCAGCTTCGTGCTGCTCACCATGGATCAGCCGGGCGTTTCAGTGCGACCCATCCGCCTCATCTCCGGCAACTCCCCGTTCTGCGAGACCTTCTTCGACAACGCCATCGCCAGCAAGGAAGACCTGGTGGGCGCGCTGAACAAAGGCTGGACGGTCGGCAAGCGGCTGCTGCAGCACGAGCGGTCCGGCATCGGCGGGCTCTCCGGTGGCCGCCGTCCCTCCCCCGGGGAAGGCCTCGTACGCACCGCCCGGGAGTATGTGGGCGAGCGCAACGGGCGCATCGCCGACCCGGACGTGCGCGACACGCTGCTCCGCTTCAACATGCAGCAGGTCGCGTTCGGCCTCACCGCCAAGCGAGTCAACGAGGAGAACCGCTCGGGCACGCCGGGAGAAGCCACCTCGATCTTCAAACTGGTGGGGGCCCGCCTGCAGCAGCAGGGCGCCGACCTCAAACGCCAGCTCATGGGAACCCGGGGTCTGGGGGTGGACGGCGACGGCTTCGACGAGCGCGAGCTCGAGGCCAGCCGCGAATGGCTCGCCACCAAGGCCACCACGATCTACGGCGGCAGCGACGAGATCCAGGCCAACATCATCGCCAAGCGCGTGCTGGGCCTGCCGGACTGAGGAACACTCATGGACGCTTCCACCTATCACACCATCGGCATCGAGCCCCTCACCCCGCACGTCGGGGCGGAGGTCTCGGGGGTGGATCTCGCACAACCGCTCTCCAACGAGCAGTTCAGCGAGATCTATCAGGCCTGGCTCGACTGGAAGGTGCTGGTGTTCCGCGACCAGCAGCTGGACAGGGGACAGCACAAAGCCTTCGCCCGGCGCTTCGGCCGCCTGCACGTGCATCCCATGCAGCACAGCTACGGCGGGGATCCGGAAATCCTCACGGTGAAGACCAGCAAGGACTCCCGCTACACCGCGGGCAACGGCTGGCACACGGACGTGACCTGCGACGAGATCCCTCCCCTCGGCTCCATGCTGTACATCAAGGAGACGCCGGAGGGTGGCGGCGGCGATACCCTGTTCGCCGACATGTATCTGGCCTACGAGCTGCTCTCCGACACCATGAAGACCATGCTCGATGGCCTGGTGGCGGTGCACGACGGCGCGATTCCTTACCTGGGCAGCTACGGGGTCGCACCCCCGGAAGGCAGACAATACCCGCGCAACGAGCATCCGGTGGTGGTGACCCATCCAGAGACGGGCCGAAAGGTTCTGTACGTCAACGCCGGCTTCACCTCCCACATCAAGGGGCTGCGCCCCTGGGAGAGTCGCATGCTGCTCGACGGACTCTTCGACTTCATCGCAACCGAGGTGAGGTTGCCGTGCCGGGTGCGCTGGGAGCCCAACACGCTGACGTTCTGGGACAACCGCTGCACTCAGCACCACGCCATCTGGGACTATTATCCCAACAGCCGCTACGGCGAGCGGGTTTCCATCGTCGGCGAGCAGCGGCCTGCGGCCTGAGGGCCGCTCACGCCACGCAGGTGCGTCGAGTCGACCTGCGAGTCCCGTTCGTCATTCAGCCCGCGGCGTTCCCGGGCAGCCGCTGGCTGGCGGGCGTCGCCCTGTTGGTGGTGCTCCTGGCCTTCTTCTGGAGCCTGGGTGCCTTCAGCGATCCCCGCGCGGGCCGCTGGGCCTTCGGCCCCACCATCTTCTTCAGCGCAATCATCGCCTACCTGCTTCCGGTGTTCGGCTACATCAGCGAGCGTACGGCGGCGGCCCTGGACGAGGTGGAGGCCCGGCTCGACGCCGAGCCGGCGCGCATCGGCCGCTGGCAGCAGAGGATCCATCACAAGCCGCTCGGCTGGCTCGTCGTCGTGCTCGGCATCGGCGCCGCCGGCGGCCTGGTGCACAATCTGATGCTCCACGGCGCCTTTCGACCGTTGGGCGACGTGGCCGTGGATCCCCGGCAGATGTGGGCCGTCGTCGTCGGCACGGGGCTGGTGTGGCTGGTGGTGACCTTCGTCGTGGCGGCTCTGCTCGACAATGCTTTGGTGCTCCATCGCGCTGCACGAGTCGCCCGGGTCAATCTGTTCGCACCCCGCCAGCTCCGGCCCTTCGCCGTCGTGGCGGTCATATCCACCTCCGCCATCATCGGCGCCCAGGCCCTGTTTCCGCTCTTGTTCATCGACGAGAACGTATCGCCGGTGGCCTACATTCCGGGACTGCTGGCCACGGCGGTGCCCATGGTGCTCATGGCCGCTCTGCCGGTGTGGCCAGTTCATCGCCGCATGCTCGGGGAGAAACGTCGGGTGCTCGAGGTGCTGGAGCGTCGCATCGTCACCCTGGGCAACCCGGATCCGGCACAGACGGACACCGCGGCGGCCTTGACGCCGCTCTTGGCCTACCGTCGCGAGGTGCTGCAGGCCCCGGAGTGGCCCTTCGACGTGAGCGTGGTGGCGCGCCTACTGCTGTATCTCATCATCCCGCCCCTCACCTGGGTGGGGGCGGCGCTGATCGAGAATGTCGTGGAAAGCTTTCTCTGAGGCGCTACTTCATGGCGTCGCGAAGCCGACGGTAGGCACGGGCGATCCCCCAGCCACTCGACTGAAACGCGCGGCCCAAGCTCACAAGTCCTCGAAACGCTGGTATTGCTTGGAGAGGCGCCGCTCATGGGCCTCCACCTGCTGGGCGATGCCCTGGAACGCCTCCTTCTGCTCGGCGGAATCCCACTTCGAGCCAAGCTCGGCGAACTCCTCGTAGAGGCGGTTGTTGGCCTTCTGTAGCCACTGCAGCAGGCCCAGCGTGGTGAGCGGCTGCTCCGGCTCCCCGAGTTCCTCGGGCAGATCGAGAATGTACTGGGCGTACGTGTGAAGCACCTTGTCCGGAGCATCCTCGAGGAAGCGCTCGACGCTGCCGAGCAGAATGCGCTGCTCCGCCTCGAAGCTGTTCAGCAGCAGCTTCACCCGCTCGGGATGATCCCGCTGGCGCTCCTCGTCGAGGATGTCACGGGTTCGCTTCAGGTACTCGATGGCCCGCTCGATCACCTCGCGGCCGTCCACGTACGTGTCGCGTTTGTGGTGGGTCATGGCGCGTGCTCCTCGGTCAAAAGAACTCGGGCAAGTAGCTTTTCAGCTTTTCCGCCGGCAAAGTGGTCAGCTCCTTGTCCAGGGTCAGCGCCACCAATCCCTGGGTGGGGCCGCTCAGATGTGCCCGCAGTTGCCCGAGAAAGCGCGGCGGCGCCACCAGAACCAGGCGCTCCATCGCTCCCGACGTGCGGCCTTCATCCAGGCGCATTGCAAGCCGCTTGGCGAAATTCGCCATCTCGTGGTTCTTGGTGGTGTTCTTGTTTCCCATGGCGTGCCGACCCTGACCCGCGGAGTCGAAGGTCCGGCCGTCACGATCAGTGACCAGGTCGCCCTCGTGCAGGCGATGCTCCGGCGACAGCAGCACGTCGAACTCTTCCAGTGTGCGGTTCTTGTGCCGGTTGAACAGGCGCGCGCGTGTTCCGTCCGCGACGACGACCCAGGTATTCGCCATATGTCCCCCTTTCGGCTTTGAGGTTCATGACTGCCACCGGTGCATTCTCCCCGCCCTGAATGACCAAGTAAAACGGACGCCCAACCCGCCCGGTGCGGCTGCAGGGCGCCTCGTGCAATATCCGCACCCGGCGGCCGCGTAGCCGGGGCCGGGGCCGCCTGTTATTCTCCGGTCGCGTGCCCGCACGCAAACGTCTTGCCGGAAGGCCGCAGTGTTCCAGGGGAGAGGAGGTCGTCGATGCATTCCGTGATGGTGGTCATTCTGGGGATCGCGGGCATGTGCTTCGGCTGGTTCGTCTACTCCCGGTTCATTGCGACCCGCATCTTTCAGCTCGACGAGCACTTCGTCACGCCCGCGCACGAGCTGGAAGACGGCGTGGACTACGTGCCCACCAACCGCTACGTGCTGTGGGGCCATCATTTCACCTCCGTGGCCGGTGCAGCACCCATCGTCGGCCCCGCTATCGCGGTGTACTGGGGGTGGGTGCCGGCGGTGCTGTGGGTGGTGCTGGGTACCATCTTCTTCGCCGGCGTCCACGACTTCGGGGCCCTGTGGGCCAGCAACCGCCACAAGGGCCGCTCCATGGGCGCCCTCTCCGAAACCGTGGTGGGCAAGCGCAGCCGCGCGCTGTACATGATCGTTGTGTTCCTGGTGCTGCTGATGGTGAACTCCGTGTTCGCGGTGGTCATCGCCCGCGCTTTCGTGGATACGCCAAGCGCCGTGCTGCCGGCCTGGGCCGCCATCGCCGTGGCGCTGGTGATCGGCCAGCTCGTGCACCGGAAGTTCAACCTGGTGGTGCTGTCCCTCGTCGGCGTCGCCGTGCTCTACGTCACCGTCTACGGTGGCAGCATGATGCCCCTGGCCCTGCCCGAGGGGCTGTTCGGCCTGGCTCCGCAGGCGAGCTGGATCGTGGTGCTGTTCGTCTACGCCGCCATCGCCTCCATGCTGCCGGTGTGGGTCCTGCTGCAGCCCCGGGATTTCATCAACGGCATGCAGCTCGTCGTGGGGCTGCTACTGCTGTACTCGTCGGTGTTCATCTTCATGCCGGACATTTCGGCGCCCGCTTTCAACTCTCAGGTGAGCGACGCCGCCCCGTCCATCATCCCGCTCTTGTTCGTCACCATCGCCTGTGGGGCCGTGTCAGGATTCCACGGCATCGTCGCGTCCGGGACCAGCTCGAAGCAGCTGGACAAAGAGACCGACGCCAGATTCGTGGGGTACCTGGGCGCCGTCGGGGAAGGCTCCCTGGCGCTCATCACCATCGTCACCGTCAGCGGCGCCGCTCTGGCGGCCACTCCGGAAGCCTGGCATGCCATCTACGACGAGTTCGGCGCCGCCGGCGCCGGTGCCTTCATCTCCGGGGGGGCGAACCTCATCGAGCAGGGCTGGGGCATACCCGCCGGCATCGCCCAGACCATGCTGGCCACCATGGTGGTGCTGTTTGCCGGCACCACCATGGATTCGGGGGTGCGGTTGCAGCGCTACATCATCGAGGAGTGGGGGCAGATCTACCGGATCCCCCTGCTCGGCAATGGCACCGTCGCGACCTTGCTGGCGGTGGGTGCGTGTCTGCTGCTGGCGTTCGGCGCGGGCGGGGCGTCCGGCTCCGGGGGCATGATCATCTGGCCGCTGTTCGGCGCCACCAACCAGATCCTCGCCGGCATGACCCTGCTCATCATCAGTGTCATGCTCATCAAGCTCGGCCGGCCCTCCTATTACACCCTGCTGCCCATGCTGTTCGTGTTCACCATGTCGTTTCTGGCGGCCTGCGTGACGCTCGCCCAGTTCTACCGGGACGGGAACTACCTGCTGGTGGTGCTGGACCTGGTGGTGCTCGGCACCAGCCTGATGGTGATGCTCGAGGCGGGCTCGGCGATTCTCGTGTTCAAGCGCGGCGGCCGAAGCTCCCCCGGCCACCCGAGCCGTTCGGCGAGCCGTTCGGCG
>JAWLGU010000012.1:27170-66328 GCA_041690675.1 Pseudomonadales bacterium
CGAGCCGTTCGGCGAGCCGTTCGGCGTTGTCAGCGGGTGGCGATGATCCAGACGGCGTGAATGATGCCGGGTATGTAGCCAAGCAGCGTCAGTAGGACGTTCAGCCAGAACTGGCCGCCCAGGCCCACCTGCAGGAACACGCCCAACGGCGGCAGCAGTATTGCGATCAGTATCCGCACGAGGTCCATTCGACCCTCCGAATCCGGTGTCCTGCCGCCCGTTGTGCAGGATCGGTGCCGGAATGTCTCCCGCGTTGGCCCGCTCTTTGCTCGGCGTCCTCCCACGGTTCTGCCGAGGAGTGACCGACCATGGATCCGATCAAGCTATTCGCGATGCTGCTCTTCGCCGCCACCCTGGCCGGCTGCAACACCATGCAGGGGGCCGGCGAGGACATTCAGGCGGGCGGCGAAGCCGTGAGCGACACGGCCGAGGAAGTCGAGGACGAGATCGACTGACCTCTGCGGAATTGCCCGCCCGGAATCGGAGCGCGGCGCGGGAACCGATTCCCTATCGTTCGACCCTCGCTTACCATCGAGGATCGAGCCATGCTGACCGAAGACCAGATGCGCGCCGCCGTCGCGACGCGGGACGCCTCCTGCGACGGCCGCTTCGTGTACGCCGTCGTCACCACCGGCGTCTTCTGCCGGCCCTCGTGCGCGGCGCGCCCGGCCCGGCCGGAAAACCTGAGGTTCTTTGCCGATCCGTTCGCCGCGACGGCCGCCGGCTACCGGCCCTGCCGCCGCTGCCGTCCCGGCTCATCCGCGGACGAGCTCGCCGACATGGCCGAGATCGCCCGCTACATCGAGGTCCATAGCGACCAGCGTCTCACCCTGGCTCACCTGGCCGAGCGGGCCGCCTGCTCCACCTCCCAGTTGCAGAGACGGTTCAAGGCGGCGTTCGGCGTGACCCCGAAGCTCTTCCACGACGCGGTCCGGCTGGCCGGCTTCAAGACCGCCTTGAAGGCGGGCGACGATGTCACGGACGCCATCTACCGCGCCGGTTTCGGATCGCCGAGTCGGGTGTATGGCGAGACCGCCCGCAACATCGGCATGACGCCGAGCGCCTACCGGGCCGGTGGCGCCGGCGAGACCGTCGCCTACGCCTGCCGCGACACCGCCCTGGGCCCGCTGCTCATGGCCGCCACGGACCGGGGTGTCTGCTTCGCCCAGTTCGGCGACAGCCCGGAGACGCTGAAGCGTCAGCTCCGCGACGAGTTTCCCAACGCTCGGCTGCAGATCTCGCCAGCCGAGCACTCCCCGCCCCTGGATGCCTGGATCGACGCCCTGGTGGCCCACGTCGACCGCCGCGCGCCTCGCCCGGAGCTGCCGTTGGACCTCCGCGGCACCGCCTTCCAGATCAAGGTGTGGCGCTTCCTTCTGGGAATCCCCGAGGGCGACGTCGTCAGCTACGGCGAGGTGGCCGAGGGCATCGAGCAGCCCACGGCGATCCGCGCCGCGGCATCCGCCTGCGCCGCCAATCGAGTGGCCGTGCTGGTGCCGTGCCATCGGGTGCTGCGCGGCGACGGCAGCCTGGGCGGCTACCGCTGGGGGCCGGCGCGCAAGCGGGCGCTGCTGGATGTGGAGCGGGCACGCGCCCGGGAGCGCTCGTGAACGCCGCCGCACTCGCGGCTCCGCGCACGGTGGCGGATCTCGACTGGGAAGCGATGGCGCGAGATCTCGATGAGCGGGGCTTCGCCGTGACGCCCACCATCGTCGCTCCTGCCGCCTGCCGGCGCCTGCGCCGCAGCTTCGACGACGGAACGGCTCGTTTCCGCGCCACCGTGGACATGGCCCGCTACAACTTCGGCCAGGGACGCTACCGGTACTTCGACTATCCCCTGCCCGACGTGGTGGATGCCCTGCGTCAGGCGTTCTATCCCCACCTGGCCGCCATCGCCAACACCTGGCGCGAACGCCTCGGCCAGCCAGCGGACTGGCCCACCTCGCTTCGCGACCTGACGGCACGCTGTCACGCCCAGGGGCAGTCCCGGCCGACGCCGCTGCTGCTGCGATACCAGGCGGGGGACTACAACTGCCTGCACCAGGATCTCTACGGGCCCATCCACTTCCCGCTGCAGGTGGTCGTCCTGCTGAGCCGCCCGGTCGACGAGTTCCACGGCGGTGAGCTGATTCTGGTGGAGCAGCGTCCGCGCATGCAGTCGCGGCCCCTGGTCGTCCCGCTGCTGCAGGGTCAGGCGGCGATCATTCCCGTGCGGGAACGCCCCCGACTCGGCACTCGGGGTTGGCATCGCACCCAGATGCGCCACGGCGTCGCCACGGTGACCGCGGGCTGTCGCAGCACCCTGGGGCTGATCTTCCACGACGCCCGCTGACCGACGCGCGCAGCCGCGGACTGGTACGATGCCGGATACCCGGCGGAACGCCATGACGAGGGGACGCCATGAGATTGGCACGTAAGGTCGCCGTGATCACCGGGGGAGCCAGCGGCATGGGCAAAGCCACGGCGCTGCGCTTCCTCGACGAAGGAGCGCGCGTGGTGATCGCGGACTACAACGCAGAGAACGGGGCACGGACCCTGCGCGAGGCGAACGCCGCGGGACACGGCGACGCGGTGGACTTCGTCCGCACCGATGTGGCGCGGGAACGCGACGTGGAAGTGGCGTTGCAGCACGCCCTTTCCCGGTTCGGCCGTCTCGACGTGCTGTTCA
Source organism: Pseudomonadales bacterium (assembly GCA_041690675.1). Classification (GTDB taxonomy): domain Bacteria; phylum Pseudomonadota; class Gammaproteobacteria; order Pseudomonadales; family Azotimanducaceae; genus UBA7803. Next base: position 29,839 of record JAWLGU010000012.1, read on the forward strand.
ACAACGCGGGGGTCGGCGGTGCCATCGGGCCGCTCACCGAGACCACCGTCGAAGACTGGGACTACACCATGGACGTGCTCGCCAAGGGGGTGTTCCTGGGCATCAAGCACGCGGCCCGCATCATGCGCACTCGAGGTCAGGGCGGCTCCATCATCAATACCGCATCCATCGCCGCACTGAGCGGCGACGGCGGCCCCCTGGTCTATTCGGCGGCCAAGGCGGCGGTGGTCAACCTCACCATGTCCGCGGCGGTGGAGCTGGCGCCGGACCGCATTCGGGTGAACGCCATCTGCCCCGGCTTCATCGCCACTCCCCTCGCGGAAGGCGATCGCCCGGACGAGGTTCGAGCCGGTTTCGCGACCGCGCAGCCCTGGCCCGAATACGGGCGCGGCGAGCACATCGCCGGCGCCGCACTGTTTCTCGCCAGCGACGATTCCACCTTCGTCACCGGCGAGGCGCTGGTGGTGGACGGCGGGCTGACCGCCGCCGGACCGGAGCTGTCGAAGAAATTCCCCCGCACCTCCGGCCGCCGCGCCCGCGTGAGCGGAATCACCCGGGGCAGCACCGGCGAGCCGCCGGACCTGAGGCCCATCTAGCCTGCGGTCAGTGCTCGGCGGCGACGCCGCGAATCGCGCCCAGAGCCTCTCGGATGCCTTCGCTACCCACCGGCTTGGCCAGATGCGCGTCGAAACCCGCCGCCTCGCTGCGCTGTCGGTCGCAGGGCCGATCGTACCCTGTGAGCGCTACCAGCGGCAGATCGCGCAACCGGGGATCGTCGCGGATGATGCGTGCCAGGTCGTAGCCCGACAGGTCGTCGGGCAGCCCGAGGTCACACAGCACCAGATCCACATCCTGCTCGCGCAACGACGCCAGAGCCGCCCCCCCGTTGCGCGCCAGCACCACCTGGTAACCCTGGGATTCCAGCAGCATGCGCAGCAGAGTGCCCGCATCCGCGTCGTCTTCCACGACCAGAACGCGCTGTACCGATTGACGCCGAGCCACCGCCCGGCTCACCTGAAATTCCTCGTCATGTACGATTCCATCATTCGGCACCTCCCCCACGAGGCGTTCACGAGACCACGATCAGAATGCGATTCTGCGCCCTGCCGGGAAGCCTCACATTGACGGACCTCTTGGCGCGCCCGGGCGATGCGGGGTAGCGAGCCTTTTGTCATACTCCGACCGACGCCAACAAAACGGGGGGAGAAACCGTGGGACGGGTAGAGGGGAAAGTCGCAATCGTCACGGGCGCCGGGTCCAATCCGGGCCTGGGCCGGGCCACCGCCCTGGCCCTGGCTCGCGAAGGCGCTCGCCTGGTCGTCACCGATGTGGACTTCGATGGGGCCGAGGACTGCGCCCGCGCCATTCGTGAAGTGGGCGGAGAGGCGCTGGCCCTGCATCAGGACGTCACCAGCGAAGACGGTTGGAAGGACGTCATCGCTCGCACCACCGAGGCCTTCGGACGGCTCGACGTGCTGGTCAACAATGCCGGCATCGCCGTCCTCGAGCCCATCGACGATCTGACCCTGGAGGATTGGCGGCGCCAGATCGACGTCAACCTCACCAGCGTGTTCCTTGGTTGCAAGCACGCCATGCCGGCCATGCGGGCAGCCGGCGGCGGCTCGCTCGTCAACCTCTCGTCGGTAGCGGGACTGGTCGGGATGGCTCGCTGCGTGGCCTACGGCGCCGCCAAGGGCGGCGTGCGCATCATGACGAAGAGCATCGCCATCGAAGGTGCCCGCGACAACATCCGCTGCAACTCGGTGCATCCCGGCGTCATCTGGACCAACATGCAGGCCGAGGCCACCGGGCAGACGGACCCAGCCGGGGTGAACGTGGGGCCTGAGCGGGTGCCGCTGGGTCGCGTCGGCCAACCCGAGGACATCGCCAACTGCATTCTCTACCTCGCTTCTGACGAGTCGAGCTACGTCACCGGAGCGGAGTTCACGGTAGATGCCGGAATGACGGCCCAATAGGCGCCGCGGCGGCAGGGGGAAGATTGGAGCGGGAAACGAGACTCGAACTCGCGACCCCGACCTTGGCAAGGTCGTGCTCTACCAACTGAGCTATTCCCGCGTAGGGCTGCGTATTGTGCCGAAACCGGTCAGAAATACAAGCCTTTGGCGAGCCTTCGGCGAGCCTTCCGCGAACCTCTAGCGTAACCGCCCTTACGAATCCTCTGTAACTGCGCCGTCGCAGACCAGGCTGCCCTGGTCGAAGACGATGCGCCAGCGGCCGGCGCCTTCCCGGCGCCAGATGGAGCTGAACCGGCCGACCAACCGCCCGGAGGGGTCGTAGACCGGACCGGTGCTGAGAGCCAGGGTGCCGGATTCCAGCACTTCCACCCGGTCCGGCTCCCACGAAAAGGGCGCCGTAGCGCCCTTGAAGAACGGGCGCCACGCCGCAGCCACCGCGGCCTTGCCGCGAGTGGCCGTCTCCCCCGAGAAGAACACCGCTTCTTCCGAAAGGAACGACGCGAAAGCTGCATGGTCGCGATCCGCCATCGTCCGGGCGAAGGCCCGCTCCGTTTCCGTCACCTGTTGCTGCAGGGAGCCGGGCTCGCCGAGGTTGGCACAGGCGCCGGCAAGGGCAACCCCCAGCAGAAGGAGCAGCACGGCAGCAGCCTGCCGCGGCAGCCGCGCAGGCGCTCGATCGAAAGTCACGTTCATCGAATATCCGTCACCATATGAGTACACAGCCTGCCGGGCTGGGATTTTCCCCCAAGTCGCAGCAGACTCCCAGTCCCCTGCCGCCAGCCGGGCCAAGGACGGGCAACGGCGGCTCAGGTCCTGGTCGCGGTGACAATGTGGGCGGACACCGGGAACGCGACGGCACCGTCGGTCGTGACGTACGGCGCGAGCGCCTCCTCAGCGGCCTCCAGGATGCGCGCGACGGTCGCCTCCGGCAGCACTACGCCGACCGCCGGCAGCCAGCCCCGGAGGTCTGCCTCCACCATGGCTCGCGCCGAGGGAAATCGCGCCGTGCCGCCGCGGGTGACGAGCACCGGCTCCAGGACGCCCGCTGCCGCGCACAGAGCGGCAAGCCGTGCCGGGTCGCCAAGGGCGAATGGAATGTGCAGAGCCTCGGCGGCCGCGTCCCCGGCGAGCATCTCCAGCAGGGTCGCCTCAGCCCGGTATGCGGGTATGGCAGTCAGCGCGTTCCACACCGCCACCGCCAGCCGCCCGCCTGGTGCCAGCACACGAAGCGCTTCGCTCAAGGCCCGGCGCGGATCGTCGAACAGCATGAGGCCGAACTGACAGACCACCGCATCGAAGGAAGCGTCCGGGAACGGCAGGAAATCGGCGCTGCCCTGGTGCCACTCGACGGCGGGTGCGATGCGCCGGGCCACCTCCAGCATGCCGCGGTTCCGGTCCAGCCCCGTCACTCGGCCGGTGGGGCCGACTCGGTTCAGTACCTCACGGGCGAGAACGCCGGTACCACAGGCGAGGTCGAGGACGCGTTCGCCGGAGCGGATTCCGGCGGCCTCCGCCACGGGCGCAGCCCAGGGGCCGAAGAGCGCCGGCACCATCAGCGATTCGTACGCGGTGGCGGCATCGACCAGGTCCTGAAAGGGGGGATTCTCCACGGCGGAGCGCTCCGACGACCTGAACGTGGCGGCGAGAGCAATTACACGCCACGGTCCGTGCCCCGTCAACTTGCCGCGGGAGGTTCGCCTTTGCCCCTACGAGCGGTCGGATCACCTCAGCAATCGGGCCGCAGCACCGAATACAGAACCGCCGGGCTGGAGATTCCCCGCACCCGGGTGCGCTTCGCGAGCACGGCGTCTCGCTCGGCTCCCACCTTCTCGGCCACCCGCTGACTCCTGGTGTTTTCCACGGCGGCAACGATCTCGATGCGGTCCAGGCTGGTGTTCGTGAAGACCCAGCGGAGTAGTTGCGCGACCGCGGCCGGAGCTATCCCACAACCGGCGCAGGAGGTGCGTACCCAATAACCGAGGTTGGCGACACCGTCCATGACGTTGATGGAATTGATGCCGCAGCCGCCGGCGAACCGGCCTCCGGCCATGATGGCGAAATCGAACAGAGTTCCGTCCCGTCGCCCTGCGATGGTGGTTTCGATCCAGGTCCGCGCATCCGCCAGGCCGTAGCCAGCGTGGCACCAGGGCATGAAGGGGGAAACCTCGGCCACGGATTCACGCGCCGCCTCGGCCAAGGCCTCGGCGTCTCCCGGCTCGTAGGGGCGAATGACGACGTTATCCGGAAGCTTCGTCATGTGGAGATGGCACCTCATAGCGCAGCTCGGCGAAGGCATCGCCGAAGGTGGTCGCGGACATCAGCCGCAACGGTGGCGTCACGATCTCACGCGGCAGAAGCGGCGATCCGGCGCCCAGGGTGACGGCGGCTACCTGAACGATCAGCTCGTCGAGAAGCCCGTGATCGTAGAACTGACCTGCCAGCTCGCCACCGCCGCAGATCCACACGTTCCTGCCATTCGCCGCCGAGACCATTTCCCTGTGCACCGGCCGCACGTCTCCGCGAACGAAGCGGATGTCCGCCCCCGGAACGCCGTCCAGGGATCGGCTGGTGAAGACCCAGACCGGCTGCTGATACGGCCAAGTGACCTCGTTCGAGTCGGCCCGGACCAGGTGGTCCAGAATCCACTGGTAGGTGGCGGACCCCATGGCGATGGCCCCGACCTCGCGGATGAACGCAGGATAGCTGGTGGCCTCCACGTCGCCGAGCTGCAGCAGCCAGTCGAGAGAATGATTCGGGCCCGCGATGAAACCATCCAGACTGGCGGCTGCGTAGTATTGCGTCTTCACGGGCTCTGCGAGCCGCAGGCCGCGGCCTGAGACACCGGATGCAGAATGGTCGCCTCGAGGACGTTGCCCCGGTAATTGTATTCCTCCACCCGGGAAAAGCGTCCCTGAACGATCATCGGATCCGTGTCGATGTCGCAGGGCTCTCCCGCCAGATTGACGGCAACGATGTTCGGCGCGTCGAGGAGCGTTAGCGCCTGCTCGCTGGTGGCCGCGAATCCCTTCGGGCTTGCAGCCTCCAGCCACAACGGCGCGATGAATCGGACGTGGCGATCTTCGTAACGCTCGGGATGAACGATCAGGTCGATGATGGAGACGCTGCACGCCGTCTGCCCGTCGTAGCCGCAATCGACTGGCGTGGGAAACGCGGCACAGGACGCCAGGATGACGGTGGAGGCGGCGAGCAGCCCCGCCGGTCTCACGCGATGCCGCTCGTCGGAGCCGTCACCCCGGACGTGGCGCAGAGTCTTCCCCTTGCTCCCGGGTTCCATCATCCCACCAACCTTCCAGCTCGACATGCCTGACCGCCCAGCATAACCGCCTTGGCACGCCGCGCAGCAGCCTTTTCAGCGGCAATTGCGACGCCGGTCCCACAGTGGCCCGCTGCGGTTCGCGCACTCTGCAGGGGTCGCGTGTCGACGAGTTGCCCGGCCGAGCGCAGGGACTCCACGTAATCCAGCGCCTCCTGACGCAGGTCGAGCCACTCTTCCCGGGACAGTTCGTTCAGCTTGCGCTCTTCTTCGTACGCCAGGCACAGGTATGTCATGACAACGATCTCCGCTTCACTCCGCCTCCTCGAATCCGTAGAGGTCCCGAGCCGCCGCCGGCGAGATCAGCCCGGCCTCCAGGTCGGCGCGGACCCGCCGCGGGTCCCGGCAGCGCACGTCTCCCATGCCGCCGCCCCCGGGCGTTTCCATCACCAGCACGGCACCCGGCGGAACCTCGTCGCGGCCCTTGCCACGCAGACTGTCGCCGTGATGCTCGCCGCCGCGGACGTACACCCGGCCCGGCTGGCCATCGCCGCCGCCCTGTCGGCCCCGGGCCGGATGCTGCACCCGGTCGAACATCTTCGAGACCAGGAACGGCTCGCCATGCCGGTGCGCCACCTCGATCACCTGCCCCAGACCGCCCCGATACTCGCCGATGCCGGCGGAGTCCACCCGATACTCGCGCCGCCAGATGACCAGCGGCGAGGTCACCTCGTTGACCTCGGTGGGCGTGGTGCGGACCCCCGATGGAAAGGCCGTGGTGGAAAGACCGTCCTTGCCGGGCCGCGCCCCGGTGCCGCCGTTGTAGATGGGATTGATGACGAACGCCGCGTGCTCTGCCGGCTCGCCGAGAGGATGGGCGCTGCGGAACACCGGGTTCCAGATGCACGAAGCGCCTTCCGCCGGCACCCGCCCCGGCAGCACCTGATCGAGACAACCCAGGATCACGTCCGGCAGCATCTGCCCGATGGCGTGGCGAGCCGAGACACCCCGCGGCGGCCGGGCGTTGAGGATGGAACCCTCCGGCGCGGTGACCCGAACCCCCCGCAGCGAGCCCGCGTTGTTGGGAATGTCGCCACCGATCACGCAGCGCACGCCGAAAGACGCGTAGGCCTCCGTGTAGGGCAGCGGCACGTTGATGCCATAGGGGGACTCCGGTGAAGTCCCCGAGAAATCCGCCCAGATCCGCTCGCCGCCGATGACCAGCCGGCATACCAGGTCCACCGGCTCATCGTAGCCGTCGATACGCATCTGATTGCGGTACTCGCCGGCGGGCAGCTGCGCGATCTCGGCGACCATGGCGCGGTAGGAGAGATCCAGGATCTCCCGCCCGGGCGCCTCGAGATCGTCGATGCCGAAATCCTCCAGCATCTCCACGAGCTGCCGTGCGCCGGTGTCGTTGCAGGCCGCCAGCGAGTACAGATCCCCCTCCGCCACCACCGGGTCGCGCACGTTGCGGGCGATGATGGCCATCAGGGTCTCGTCGCGCCGGCCCTCTCTGAACAGGTGGCAGATGGGAATCTGCAGCCCTTCCTCGAACAAGTCGTTGGCGTCCGGCCCGAAGCCGCGGCCGCCGACATCGGCGATGTGGCTGGTGGAGGCGAACAGGGCCACGCACCGGCCGCGGTGGTAGACGGGGGTGACCACGGTGAAGTCGTTCAAGTGGCCGGTGCCGTCCCACGGGTCGTTGGTGAGGAGCACATCCCCCGGATGCAGGGTATCGAGGGGATGGCGCGCGAGAAACTTGCCCACCGACGCCGCCATGGCGTTCACGTGGCCCGGGGTTCCGGTCACCGCCTGGGCGAGCATGCGGCCATCGGTATCGAAGACCCCCGCCGACAGGTCGCCGGCTTCACGGACCACCGTGGAGAACGCGGTGCGCATCAGCGTCTGCGCCTGCTCCTCGACGATGGCAAGCAGCCGATTCCACACCAGTTGGGTGTCGAGCGTCGTCAAACGGTCCCGGCTCACGTCGCTCCTCCTGCGGCCCGCCCTGCCGCCCGTCGCTCCAGCACCAGGTAGCCTCGTGCGTCCACGTGGAAGTCGAACTCGGCGCTCACCACGGTGGTGGTCTGCGCCTCCACCACCAGGGCCGGCCCCGGTGCCCGGTGTCCGGGCTCGAGCCGCGCCCGCAGATACACCGCGGCCTCGGTCTTCTGCCGGCTGGCGGGATCGACCAGCTCACAGGTCTGCTCGACCACGACCGGCTGCGGAGCCGGAACGGGCAGCGCACGAGGCGGGTCCGGGTCCCGGGCCGCCAGGGTCAGCGTCCAGCTCAATATCTCGACGTCCAAGTGAGGAATGACGCGCCCGTACAGGCGCTGGTACTCCGCCTCGAACGCCCGGTGCAGCTCGCTGGCATGGTCGGCGGTCAAGGCAACCGCCGGCACGGGCACCGCGATCTCGTAGCCCTGACCCACGTAGCGCATGTACGCCCGGCGCAGCTCCCGCAGCGCTCCCTGGGCATCGTCAGCCTCGGGCAACGCGGCGCGAACCACGGCCGCCGCCTCCTCGCGCATCTCGGCCATCACGGCATTGGCCGCCTGCGGATCGAAGGCCGACAACCGCTGATACCGGCTGCGCACCACCTCGTAAGCCACCGGCGCCAGGAGAAAGCCGATGGCGGAGCCCACCCCGGCGCCGCTGGGTACGACGATGCGGTCGATCTTGAGCTTGCCGGCCAGCGCGGCCGCGTGCAGCGGCGCGGCGCCGCCGTAGGCCACCAGGGTGCGGGAGGCCGCGTCGGTGCCCCACTCCACCGCGTGGGCCCGCGCGGCGGCGGCCATGTTCTCGTCCACCACCTCGGCGACCCCGACCGCGGCCAGCTCCGCATCGAGCCCCTGAGGGTCCCCGACCTCGGCCGCCAGGGCCCGGCGCGCCGCGGCGACGTCGAGCTGCATGCGCCCACCGGCGAAGTACTCGCGCTGTATGCGGCCGAGCAGCACGTCCGCGTCGGTCACCGTGGGCAGCCTTCCGCCGCGGCCATAGCAGGCGGGGCCGGGCTCGGAGCCGGCGCTGGCGGGACCCACGTTGATGCGCTGGAGCTTGTCCACGTGGGCGACAGAACCACCTCCGGCGCCGATCTCCACCATCTCGATCACGGGGATGCGCACGGGCAGACCGCTGCCCTTCTTGAAGCGATAGACCCGGCCCACCTCGAACGACCGGGAAAGCAGCGGAGCGCCACGGTCGATGAGACAGATCTTCGCGGTGGTACCGCCCATGTCGAAGGAGAGCACGCGATCGTAACCGCCCTCCCGGGCCACCCGGGCCGCCAGAATGGCGCCACCGGCAGGCCCGCTCTCCACCAACCGGATGGGGAACCGGGCCGCCGTGCCGAGGGTCGTCAAGCCGCCGCCGGAGGTCATGAGCAGCACGGGGCAATCCATGCCCAGCCCGCGGAGCTGACGTTCGAGGCTCTCGAGGTAGCGGCCCATGAGGGGCTTCACGTAGGCATTGGCGCAGGTGGTGGAGAGCCGCTCGTACTCACGGATCTCCGGGCACACCTCGCAGGAGAGGGTCACCGCCACCCCGGGCAGGGCGCGCCGCAGATACTCCCCCACCTCCTGCTCGTGCCGCGGGTTGGCGTAGGAATGCAGCAGGCCCACCGCGACGCTTTCCACTCCCCGGTCGCGCAGCCCCGCGACGAGCGGATCCAAGGCCGCCCGATCCAGCGGGCGCAGCACCTGGCCCTGCGCGTCCAGCCGCTCAGGCACCGGCAGGCGCAGCGCCCGGGGGACCAGTGGCTCCGGCCGATCGATGCCGATGTCGTACTGCTCGAAGCGGTTCTCGAACGCCATCTCCACGGCGTCCCGGTGCCCCTCGGTGGTGACCAGCGCGGTGACGGCGCCGCGGCGCTCGATCAGGGCGTTGGTCGCCAGGGTGGTGCCGTGCAGCAGCAGCCGCACGTCGGCCGCCGCCACGCCCGCCTCGCCGAGCACCTGCCGGACGCCGGCGAGGACCCCATTGGCCGGATCGTCGTACGTGGTCAACACCTTGGTGGTGAATCCGCCGACGCCGTCGCGGCCGGTATCCAGCACCACGTCGGTGAAGGTGCCGCCGATGTCGACGGCTAATCTGATGCCTGCGCTCCCCATGAGCTCATGCCGCCGCCGGCTCCGGGCGCGGGCCTCGCAGCCGCCACAGGCTGGAACCCGATGCCATCACCAGCATGATGGTGAACATGGCCACGGCGCAGATGAGCAGCGCCATGCGAGGGCCCACCACCTCCACCAGATAGCCGTTGAGCAGCGCACCCACCGGCCCCGCGCCCATGAACGAGAACGAATAGAAGCTCATCACCCGGCTGCGCTGCGCCATCGGCGCCTGCTCCTGCATGATGGTGCGGGACATGGTCATGGCCACGCCACCGCACAACCCCCAGACGAACAGCGACGCCAGAAACACCGGGAACGCCGGCGCGAACGCCGCCGCCGCGAGCACCAGGGCCCCCAGCGCCTGGGCTACCACCAGAGCGCGTCCCTGACGGTGCACGTCGCCCAGGCGCAGCAGCAGGATGATGGTGGTGAGCAGCCCGAGGCTGTTGCTGCCGTTCATCAGAGCCAGATCGGAGGCGTCCCCCGCGAAGGCTTCGCGGACCAGCAGTGGCATGGTGACGATGTAGGAGCCCATGAAGAACAGAGCCATGCTGGTGTTCTGCACCAGGATCATACGCATCGCCGGGGACGACAACACCGTGCGGCCACCTTCCGCCAGCGAGTGCGAGAGCCGCGGTGTCGCGCTGCCCGCGCCGTGGCGCTGGTTCTCGATGCGAGCGAATCCGAATATGCCCACGGCGAGCACCAGCGCCTGAATGGCCAGGATCGGCTCCGGTCCCGCCAGGTCCGCCAGCGAGGCCGTAAGAAAACCCACCACCTGCAGGCCGAACTGGATCATGCTGGTCAGCATCACGGTACGCTGCACCCGCCCCTCCGCCACCTGGCTCAGCAGGCCGTCCCGGGCGGGCGTGACGAACGCCTGGGCACACCCCATCAGCACCGCGTAGCCGATCATGATCGCGAAGCTGAGTTGCCCCGCCGCCACCAGCCACAGCAGGATCGCCGGCGCCAGCATGGCCACCGCCTGGGCCAGCAACGCCATGCGCCGGGCGCCGAACCGGTCGGCGTAGCTGCCGCCGATGAGGATCAGCAGGGTCCCCGGCAGCAGCAGAGACATCTGCGCGATGCCCACCTTCTCCGGGGTCTCGTGCAGCACCATGGTCACCAGCCACGCGAACATGACCCCCTGGATTCCGAAAGCCAGAAACCAGCTGCCTGTTCCGAGCAGGTAATAGTTCAGCGGACGCATGAATAACACGCGCAGGAAGGGCCGGGTGCGCCCCCCGGCGCTATTCGCTGCCTTCGCAGTCGGCGTCGAAGGAGATCAGCACGGCCTTGACCCGCTCGAACTCCTCCTGCGTGAGCGCGCCCTGCTCCACCGCGCGCTGCAGGTCGATCATCTGCTGACCGATGGAAACGTCGCCGAGCCGGATGGTGTCGTTGTCACCGTTGAAGCAGCCGCCGAGCAGACCCACGCTCAGCAGCACCGCCGCCGGTCCCGCATATCTCATCGTCTAACGCTCCAGCCACGAGGGAGCGCGCATGATAACCCGGCTGATGGCGAGCGGCCGAACCTGCGGCCCGAGCCGGCCGCTCAGAACCGGTAGGTGAAGTCCACCCCGTAGCTGTCCTCCGGGGCCTCGTGGATGAACGAGCCGCCGAATTCGGGTGCGACGATCACTTCCTCGAGGTAGTCCTCGTTGCTGATGTTGCGGCCCCAGGCGGTGGCACTCCACTGCCGGCCGTGCAGCGACACCCGCAGATCCAGGGTATTGAAAGGATCCCGCTTGGTCTGGCTGGTGTCCGACTCCACCGGGAAACCGAGCAGCGCCGTCCAGATGGCCGGCTGCTGGTTGTCCTGCACCGTATGGAACCAGGTCTCGCCCACCCGGGCGTAGTCGAGCCGCAACACCAGGTTCAGGCCATCCCCCAGGTTCTGCTGCCACTGCCCGCCCAGGTTCAGCGTGTACTCCGGCGCCAGGGGCGCCTCGTTGCCCTCGGTCTCGGGCCGGTGGCGGTTCTCCTGAATCTCGCCGTCCGTGTAGCCGAAGCCGCCGGTGAGCGCGAACGCGTCCGTCATCTGGTACGCCACGTCGAACTCGAAGCCGCGCAGCCGCAGTTCGTCGATGGTGGTGACGACCCGGAGCAGGCCGAAGGGTCCGGCGAAGAACTCGAAGAACTGGTTGTCGTCCACGTCGGTCTGGAACACGGCGCTGTTGATTTTCAGACGCCCGTCCAGGTAGACACCCTTCAGGCCCACCTCGAACGCCTGGGTCACCTCCTTGTCGTACTCGTCGTTGACGTCGAGGCCGGCCCCCACCGAACCGAGCCCGAACGGGTCGCCGCTGTTGAACCAGAACTCGGTAACGGCCTGACTGCCCAGGCTGTTGAAGCCGCCGGAGCGAAAGCCGACTCCGTAGGAGGCGTAGAGGCTGGTGGCGTCGGTCCAGTCCCAGCGCAGCGCCACCCGGGGCTGGAACTGATTGAACGTGCGGTCCCGGCTGGGGATTGCTTCGCTCACCGCGGTTCGCGCCGGGTTCAGCGGTCCGCCCCCGCCGTAGAGCAGCGCCGAGGGCTCGAGCGGCACGTTGTTCTCGACCTCCCGCTCCTCTCGGTCGAAGCGCCCCTCCAGGGAAAGCTCCAGGTCGTCGCGCAGGTCGATGGCCACCTGCGCGAAGGCGGAGTACACCCGGGTGTCGAAATCGTCCCAGAACAGCAGGTCCGTCGGGTTCGGTCCCGTGGCCGGCACGAAGGGCTGCTCGAGAAAGCCCTCCCCCAGGTCGGCTCCGTACCCCACCACGACCTCACGGTCGATGTCCGCGGCATACGCTCCCACCAGCCAGGTCACGGGCGTGTCCGTGGGCCCGGCCAGCCGCAGCTCCAGACTGACGTCGCTCTGGTTACGCTCCTGATACTGGTAGCCGTCGCAGGTCAGCGGCGTGTACGCGCCCAGCAGGCTGTTGGCCGCCGTCGGCGGCTGACCCGGGGCGGCGAAGAGGAACTGGGGCGGCGCGCCATTCACCAGCTCGATGGTCTCCGGAGTCACCGAGGCGGCGCAGGCGGGTACCGCGGAGTAGCCACCGAAGGCGGCGCTGGTGCCGTCGGAGAGCAGGCTCTCTTCCAGGTCGTTGTAGGCCAGGATGGCGGTCACCGAATAGCCGTTGCCCAGTTCGTGGTCCAGTTTCAGCGATGCGTCCCAGACGTCCTGCTCGTTGTTCGGCGGCACGTTGAACATGTACTGGAAGTCGTGATCGTTGACGTCGATGAAGAAGAGCTCGTCCCCGGGCGTACCGAAATTGGTGAAGCCCGGCAGCGCGAAGGTGGCGTTGAAGTTGATGGTACCGGCGTCCGTCTGGGAGTAGCCCAGGCGCAGGTCCCAGGTCGTGGCGCCGGCCTCGTACACCAGCCGGCCGCGTACCGTATCGTCCTCGAAGAAATCCACGTTGTGCTCGTCGAGGAAAACGTTCCGGTAATGCCCATCGGTCTCGCGGTGGCTGAAGCTGAGCCTGCCGAGCAGGTCTTCGCCCAACGCCCCGGAAACCGCCCCCTGCAGCCGATAGCTGTCGTTGTTGCCCACCCCGCCGGTGAGCTCGGCCTCGAACTCCTCGGCGGGTTTGCGTGTGGTGATGAGGATGGCGCCCGACGAGGCGTTACGGCCGTACAGAGCGCCCTGCGGCCCCTTCAGCACCTCGATCTGGGCCACGTCGAGAAGCTCGCGGTTGAAGGCGTTGGGATTGGTGATGAGCACGCCGTCCACCACCAGGGCGAAGTTGGACTCGGCATCCCGGGTGGAGGTGATACCGCGGATGGTCACCAGGGTATCGCCGGTGTTGGCGGTATCGGCCATCACCACGTTCGGGGTCAGGGCGATGAAGTCCTCAGGGCGCTGAATGCCTGCGTCCTCGATCTCGTCCGCGGTGAACGCCGTGACGGCGATGGGCACGTCGGAGAGCGTCTCCGCCGCGCGCCGCGCGGTCACGACCACCTCTTCGATGGCCTCGGCGGCCGCCGCAGACGGGACCGCGCCTGCGGAGACGATTGCGCTTACGGCGAGCCCGGAAGCAACGGGCAGGATGTTGGGTCGACGCCGGCTCATGAATGATTCCCTCCTCCGCAGGTAACGGCGGGGTCATTGTATACATTAAAAGGTTTAACATGGGAACCACACCGATTCCGGAGCTTCCAACGTGAGCAGCGCCGCCGACCGGGCCTACGCCACCATCCGCGCCAGCATCCTGAACGGCACCTTCCCGCCGAACGCGCGCCTGAAGGAAAACGAGCTGGTGGACTTCTGCGGCGTCAGCCGAACGCCGGTGCGGGAAGCCCTGCGCCGCCTGGCGGCAGAGGATTTCGTGGTGATCACGCGCAATCAGGGGGCCCAGGTGAAGTCCTGGAGCCACGACGACCTGGACGACCTGTTCGCCCTGCGCGCCCTGCTCGAAGGCCACGCGGCGGAACGGGCCGCCCGCCGCACGTCGCCCGAGGATCTGCGCCGGATCGCCGCCGCCATCCAGGAAATGGACGCCGTTCTGGCGGGTGACACGCCCCAGGACGAGCAGGTGAGCGAGTTCCTGCGGCTCAACCGGGTGGTGCACGAGACGGTGTGGCGCGCGTCGGGCAGCACGCGGCTGATGCGCATACTGCGTCACCTGGTGGAGCAGGCGCTGATGGCCCACACCGCCCAGCGTTTCTCACTGACACGCATCGCCGAGTCCCATCATCACCACCAGGACTTGCTCCGTGCGCTTCAATCCCGAGACGCCGCGTGGGCGGAAGCCATCATGCGCAGCCACATCCACGCGGCGCGCCGGGCCCTGGAGCACGCCGCTCCCGCCCCGCAACGGCCCCCGGCTGGCGGCGAGCCGGCGCGGCAGCAACCGCGGGCTCGCCACGACTCTCGGGCCGAGTAGACAGGCCGCAAGGCTACATGTATACAATTCCGCTCGGACCAAGGAACGACGCAGCTAGATGACCAAACCGCTCGAGGGGTTCCGCCTCATAGACCTCACTCACATGCTCTCCGGCCCCTATGCCGGCATGATCCTCGCCGACCTGGGCTGCGACACCGTCAAGGTAGAGCCTCCCGGCACCGGCGAGGGGACCCGCCGCCTGCTCGAAGGCGACCCGAAGAACTCCATCCACGGCATGGGCGCCTACTTCTTCACCCTGAACCGCAACAAGCGCAGCGTCGCCATCGACCTCAAGCACCCCGCTGGCCGCGAGCTCTTCTACGAGCTGGTGAAAGTGGCGGACGTCGTCCTCGACAACTTCTCCGCCGGCGTGCCGCAGCGGCTCGGCATCGACCACGAGTCGCTGGCCGCGGTGAATCCGGCCATCGTCACCTGCTCCGTCACGGGCTTCGGTGAGAGCGGGCCGCGTTACCAGCGGCCGGCCTTCGACCAGATCGTCCAGGGGCTCGGCGGCGGCATGTCCATTACCGGCAAGGGGCCGGGGGACGCCGTGCGGGCCGGCATTCCCATTGGCGACCTGGGCGGGGGCATGTTCGCGGTGATGGGCGTTCAAGCCGCACTGCTCGCCCGCTCCCGCACCGGCAAGGGCCAGCACGTGGACGTCTCCATGCTCGACGTTCAGATCAGCCTGCTGAACTACATGGCCACCATGTACTCCATGTCCGGCGAGATTCCCGGGCCCATCGGCAACTCCCACTTCGTGCACACCCCCTACAACACCTTCGACACCGCCGACGACACCATCATCATTGCCGTCATCGGCGACCGATTCTGGCCGCCGCTGGTGGACCTGGTGAACATCGACGAGTTGCGCGACCCGCGCTTCGCCACCGCAGCAGTGCGGTTGCAGCACAAGGACCACATCGAGGGCCTGCTCCAGCAACGGCTCGCCGAGGACACGGCCGAGCACTGGCTGGAGAAGCTGGAGGCCGCGCGGATCCCGTGTGCCCGGGTGAACAACCTGGCCCAGGCGCTGAACGACCCCCAGGTTCGTTACCGCAACATGGTGGTGGAACTGCACCATCCGCAGGGCGGCAGCGCCGAGGTGCCCGGCAACCCGATCAAGCTGAGCGGCGACGCCGACGAGAGCTTCTCCCCGCCGCCCCAGCTCGGCGCCCACACGGTGGAAGTCTTCCGGGAATGGACGGAACTGGACCCGGAGCGGCTGCGGCAGGGGCTCGAGCAAGGGGTGATCGTGCAGCGAGAAGACCCATGAGCCGTCAGTCATTCCATCGCCATTGCGGGAGGATTTCATGGACCGCGTGATCATCAACGACGTCGGCCCCCGGGACGGGCTGCAGAACGATCCCGCCAGCGTGAGCCCCGCAGACCGTGCCCGGCTGATCCGCGCCCTGGTGGCCGCGGGCATTCCCGCCGTGGAGGTGGTCAGCTTCGTCAGCCCCAAGGCGGTGCCGAAGATGGCCGGCGCGGCCGAGGTGGTGGCCGGCCTCGACCTGGACAGCGCCGACTACTCGGCGCTGATCCCCAACCAGAAGGGCTACGAGCTCGCCCGGGCCGCCGGCATACGCTCCGTGGCGGTGGTGCTTTCGGCCACCGACACCATGAACCTGAAGAACATCAACATGGATCTCGACACCACCGTCCGAGTATGCGGCGAGATCATCGAGCAGGCGAAGCGCGACGGGCTCACTGGACGGGCCTACGTGTCGGTGGCCGTGGAGTGCCCTTACGAAGGACACGTTCCGGAAGCGCGGGTGGAAGACCTGGCCACTCGGATGCTCGAGCGTGGCGCGACGGAGATCATCGTCGCCGACACCATCGGCGCCGCCAACCCCGCCCAGGTCAAATCCCTGTTCCATCGGCTGGTGGCGGCCTTCGGCGCACCGCTGCTCTCGGCTCACTTTCACGATACCCGGGCGCTGGCATTGGCCAACGCCTGGCAGGCGCTGGAATGCGGCATCCGCAAGTTCGATGCCAGCATCGGCGGGCTGGGAGGCTGCCCGTTCGCCCCCGGCGCCGCCGGCAATCTGGCCACCGAGGACCTGGTGAGCCTGCTGCATCAGGCCGGCTTCGAGACGGGCGTGGATCTGGACGCCCTGCTCTCGGTGGTGGAGCTGGCCCGCAGCCTGGTGGGCCACGACCTGGGAGGACGCACCCTGCCCTGGCTGCGCACGAGCCGGAGCGCTGCCTGAGGCGGGACCGAAACGACGCGAGGGACGACATGGACTACAAGCTGGGCGTAGACGTGGGGGGCACGTTCACCGACGTGCTTCTGATCGAAACCGGCAGTGGCACCATCCACACCGCCAAGGTGCCTTCCACACCGGAAGACTCATCCATCGGCGTGCTCAACGGCATCGCCCGGGTGTGCGAGCAAGCGGGGGTCGATCCGGCCGACATCACCCACGTCACCCACGGCACCACGGTTGCCACCAACGCAGTGCTCACCGGGCGCGGCGCCCGGGTGGGGCTCATCACCACCCGTGGCTACCGGCAGGTCCTGCAGATCGCCCGCTCCTACGTGCCGGGCGGCCTGGGAGGCTGGGTCATCTACAACAAATCCGAGCCCATGGCACCGCTCGAGTGCACCCGCGAGATCCCCGAGCGCATCGGTGCTGACGGCTCGGTGGTGGAACCGCTGGACGAGGCCGCCACCCGCGCGGCCCTGGAAGAGCTGAAGCGCCAGGGCATCGAGGCCCTCACCGTCTCGCTCATCAACAGCTTCACCAACGGAGACCACGAACGCCGGGTGGCGGAGCTGGCGGCCGAGATCATGCCCGATGTGCCCGTGTCCATCTCCTGCGAGGTGATTCCGGAGATGCAGGAGTACGAGCGGACCATCACCACCGTGGCCAACTCCTACGTCCGCCCGGAAGTGGCAACCTACATCGACAACCTGCAGCGGGAGCTCGACGCGCGGATGAACGGCACCCGCCTGTCCATCCTCCGCTCCGACGGCGGCCTCTCCACTGCCGCCGCCGCCACCCGGTTCCCGGTGAACCTGCTGATGAGCGGCCCGGCCGGGGGCGTCACCGGCGCCTTGTGGATCGGCGAGCAGGCGGGGTACCGGAACTTGCTCACGTTCGACATGGGCGGCACCTCCACCGACGTCTCGCTGGTGGAAAACGGTCAAGCTCTGGTGCGCCGGGAGACCACCGTAGGGGACGTCAACGTGCGCGCCAGCTCGGTGGACGTGCGCACGGTCGGAGCCGGGGGCGGCTCCATCGCCTACGTGCCCGAGCTCACCGGCGCACTGCGGGTCGGCCCCGACTCCGCTGGAGCCGTGCCCGGCCCCGCCGCTTACGGCAAGGGCGGCACCGCGCCCACGGTCACCGACGCCAATGTGGTGCTGGGTTACCTGCCCGCCTCGGCGCGGCTGGGCGGCGATATGGAAATCAGCCGCGAGCTGGCGGAACGCGCCGTGCAGCAAGTGGCCGACGCCATGGGGCTGAGCCTTCAGCAGGCGGCCGAAGGCATCATCAAGATCGTCAACGAGAACATGTTCGGCGCCCTGCGGCTGGTTTCCGTGGAGAAGGGTTACGATCCGCGGAACTTCGCGCTCATCGCCTTCGGCGGCGCCGGGCCGCTGCACGCCAACGCGCTGGGCATCCTCACCGGCGCCTGGCCGGTCATCATTCCGCCGGGGCCCGGGGTGCTGTGCGCCTATGGCGATGCCACCACCCGATTGCGGGCCGAGGCCTCGCGCACCTTCATCGGCAAGCTGACACTGGTGGACGTGACCGGCATCGTCGCGGAGCTTCGCGCCCTGGACGCCGATGCCCGGCGAGCGTTGCTCGCCGAGCAGGCCGGCCGCGAAGGCGCGCACCTGGCGGACGACCAGATCAGCACCCAGTATCAGGCGGACCTGCGCTACAGCGGCCAGGGACTGGTGCTCACCATCGATACCTCGGAAGCGGAGCTCGCGGACCGCGGCTTCGCCGGCATCGCCGAGCGCTTCGACGCCCTGCACGAGCAGCTTTTCACCTTTGCCCTGGATGCCGAGAAGGAGTTCGTGAACCTGCGCTCCGTGGTGCAGGGCCCGGCGGCAAACATGCGGGCGAAGACCATGACCGAGGCAGCGGGCGACGTGAGCGCAGCGGTGACGGCCGATCACACCATCTTCGCCGACGGCCGCGAGCACGCCGCCAAGATCTACGACCGTGCCCGGCTGGCGCCCGGGCACGTGGTGCCGGGCCCTGCGGTGGTCACGGAGATGGACTCCACCACTTTGATCCTGCCCGGCCACGAAGCCGAAGTGGACCCCTTGGGCAACCTGCTGATCCGGCCCAGCGCTTAGGAGAACCAGCCATGCCAGCCAGCATCATTCAGCGCAACGACGCCCCCTTCACCAAGGTGGAAGTGGATCCGGTCACCCTGGACATCATCGAGAACGCCCTGCGCAATGCCCGGGAGGAGATGGATGCCACCCTGTTCCGCACCGCCATGTCGCCGGGGATCCGCGAGCAGGGGGATGCCTTCCCCATGATCGCCAACGTGGACGGCAAGATGGTGGTGGGTCAGTTCGGCTCGTTCATTCACGGCTTCATGCAGGCCTACGACGGCACGCTCGAAGAAGGTGACATGATCTTCACCAACGACCCCTATTCCTGCGGGGCGGCGGTGAGCCACCTGAACGACTGGCTGGTCCTGAAGCCCATCTTCAAGGACGGCCGGCACCTGTGCTGGGCCGCCCACTTCGGGCACATGACCGACATCGGCGGCAAGGTGCCGGGATCGCTCCCCATCGACGCCCAGGAGATCTTCGAGGAAGGGGTGGCGGTGCCGCCGGTGAAGATCTACCGCAAGGGGGAGCTTTCGGAGGACATCCTGGCCATCGTGCTGCGCAACTCCCGCATGCCCCATTGGAACAAGGGTGACTTCAACGGGGTGATGGCCGCCTGCAACATGGCCGAGCGGCGCTGCATCGAGATCGCCGAGCGCTTCGGCGACGACGTGTTCTATTCGGCCATGGAAGACCTGCTCGAGCGCAACCGCCGGGCCATGCGCCAGCTCATCCTCGAGACCGTCCCCGAGACCAAACAGGTGTTCGAGGACTACATCTGCGACGACGGCATGGGCTACGGCCCCTACAAGATCCGCTGCGCCATGTGGCGGGAAGGCGAGAAGGTCATCTTCGACTTCGACGGCACAGACCCGCAGAGCGCGGGCTCCATCAACTTCCTCCTGAACGAAGAAATGTTCAAGATGTTCTGCGGCACCTTCATGATCTCCGTGTTCGATCCGCAGATTCTCTTCAACGACGGCTTCTACGACTTGATGGAGGTTCGAATACCGGACGGCTGCCTGCTGAAGCCCCGGAGGCCCGCGGCGCTCTCGTGCCGCACCCACGCGCTGGGCCGGATCTTCGACGTGATCTCCGGGCTCCTGGGTCAGGGCAGCCCGGAGTTCCTGTGCGCCGCCGGCTTCTCCGACAGCCCGCACCTCATGTACTCCGGCTACGACAAGAACGATCAATGGTATCAGTTGTTCCAGATTGGCTTCGGTGGGATTCCCGGCCGGCCCATGGGTGACGGTCCCGATGGGCACAGCCTCTGGCCCGGCTTCACCAACGTGCCCAACGAGTACATCGAAGCGTACTTTCCGTTGCGCATCGAGACCTACGAGACCATTCCCGACTCCGGCGGCCCGGGGAAGAACCGTGGCGGCAACGGTATCCGAATGGCCTACCGGTTCCTCGAGGACGGTCAGATCTCCATCCACGACGACCGCTGGCTCACGTATCCCTGGGGTGTCAACGGCGGCCTCCCCGGTGGGCGCGGCAGCAAGCTGCTGGTACGCACCGACGGCACGGAGGAGCGCCTGCCTTCCAAATGCGACCGCATTCAGGTGCGCGAGGGCGACGTGCTCTACTTCAATACCTGGGGGGGTGGGGGCGCCGGTGACCCCTACCAGCGCGAGCCCGAACGGGTGGGCCGGGACGTGGCCCGGGGCCTGGTGACGGTGGAGGGGGCGCTCCGCTACGGAGTGGTCTGCGACGCCGCCGGGCGGGTGGACGAAGCCGCCACCGAACGCCTGCGCGCCGAGCTCGTGACCGAGCGAAAGGAGATCAAGCTGTTCGACCAGGGCGGCAGCATCGACGAGATCAAGGCCCGCTGCCGGGAGGAAACAGGGCTCGAGCCACCTGCGCCGCCGGTGTTCCGTCGCCGCCGCGGCGTCGCCGTGAATTGAAGCTGACCGCCGTGGCGGCGCTCACCAGCGGATCCACGGGTATGGGCCGAAGGCCCGCGCTGCTCGTGGTGGATGCCTCCGTCGGCTTCACCGACCCGGCCTCGCCCCTGGGGGCCGATTTCACCCCGGAAATCGCTCGCATCAACGTACTGCTCGATCACGCCCACCGCCACGGCTGGCCGGTATTCTTCTCCACCGTGGTCTACCGCAATGCCGCCGAAGCGCCCGTGTTCCGCACCAAACTGCCCGCGCTGAACGAGCTCGCCGCCGGCTCCCCCTGGGTTCGGCTGGACCCTCGTCTGCACGTGGGCCCCGACGATCGGGTGTTCGAGAAGGCCTACGCTTCCTGCTTCCATCGGACCCGGTTTCACCGTTGGCTGCAGGACGCCGGGGCCGACACCGTGGTGGTGGCGGGCTTCACCACCAGCGGCTGCGTGCGCGCCAGCGCAGTGGACGCGCTGCAGCACGACTTTCGCACCGTGGTCGTGGAAGACGCGGTGGGGGACCGGGATGCCGCGGCCCACGCCGCCAACCTGCGGGACCTGGCACTCAAATACGCCGACGTGATGACCAGCACCGCAATTCTGCACCTCAGTGAGGATCGAAGGACTCGAAGCTGACGCTCTTGATCAGCGCGAACACCCGCCGCCCCGGCTCGAGCCTCAGATCCTCCACCGCCGCACGGGTGATGCGTGCCCGCAGCCGGGTGGGCGGTCCTTCCCCATCGAGCCGCACGAAGGCCTCGACGAAGCCGGTTTCCGGCTCGTCGACGATCTCCACCAGTTCCCCTGGCAGCACGTTGCGGATGGAAAGCCCTTCCGGTCGGACCGTGGCCAGCGCCACGTCCCTGGCGCGGATGCGCAAGCGCACCGCCTGGCCCGGCGCCAGCCGCTCCAGGAGGGGCGTGGCCAGAACCCCGCCCCCGAGTTCCACCTGGCTCAGGTGCAGGCGCGGATCGTGCCCCCGCAATCGCCCCTCCACCAGCACGCCACCCTCGAAGCTTCCGGTCAGCGGCTGCAGATCGAGCCGTTCCATCACCGCGGCCGTGGGCCCCACGGTCTGCACCCTCCCCTCCGCCAGCACCACCACCCGGTCGGCCAGGCGCGCGACCTCGTCGATGTCGTGGCTCACGTACAGGGTAGGCACCCGGAAGCGCGCCGGCACGCTCTCGAGATACGGCAGGATCTCCGTCTTGCGCTGCCGGTCGAGGGCAGCCAGGGGCTCGTCCAGGAGCAGAAGGCTCGGCCCACGCAGCAGAGTGCGCCCCAGGGCCACCCGCTGGCGCTCGCCACCGGATAGCGAGTGCACGCGGCGATGCAGCAAGCCGCCGAGATCCAACGCAGTCACCACCTCGTCGCGGGCCGGGCCGGCTCCCCGCCGGCGCCGCTGGGCGAACGCCAGGTTCTCGGCCACGTTCAGATGAGGAAACAGACGGCCGTCCTGAAACATGAAGCCCACCGGCCGCCGGTGGGGCGCCAGGTTCACCCGCGCAGCCGCGTCGAACCACACCTCTCCGTTCCAGGCGATGCGCCCGTCCAGGGGCGTCTCGAAGCCCGCCACCGCCCGCAGCAAGGTGCTCTTGCCACTGCCGCTCGGGCCGAACACCGCCGTGAACCCGTCGAGCGCCAGCTCCTCCGCCACCACGAGCTCGAAGCCGGGATGACGCACCCGCACCTCCAGCGACAGGCGTTCAGCGGACATGCAGCGGATACCTTCGGTTGATCGCGTACACGGCCATCAGCAGCGTGAAGGAGAACACCAGCAGCCCCGCCGCCAGCGCATGGGCCTCCGCATAGCGCAGGGTCTCCACGTACTCGTAGATGGCGATGGAAACCACCCGGGTCTCACCCGGGATGTTGCCGCCCACCATCAGCACCACGCCGAACTCTCCCACGGTATGCGCGAAGGTGAGCACCGCCGCGGTGAGGAACCCGCGGGCTGCCAGCGGCGCGGCGACGTTGACGAACGCGTCGATGGGCGGTGCCCCCAGGCTCGCGGCCGCCTCCAGCGGAGCCCGCCCCACCGCCTCGAAGGCGCTCTCGAGAGGCTGCACCGTGAAGGGCAGGGAGTAGATCACGGATGCCACCACGAGGCCGGCGAACGAGAAGGTGAGGGTGCCGCCGGTGACCTCGACCCACAGACGGCCCAATGGCGAATCCGGGCTCAGGGCCACCAGCAAGTAAAAGCCCAGCACCGTCGGTGGGAGCACCAGCGGCATGGCGGTGACCGCCTCGATGACGGGCTTGAGGCGCGATGGGGTTCGCGCCAGCCACCAGGCGAGCGGGGTGCCGAGGACGAGCAGAATCACCGTGGTGAACGCGGCCAGGTAGAGGGAAAGCCACAGCGATGACAGCTCCGGCAGCGTCACCGCGGGGCGTAGCCGTAATCCACCATGAGCGCCTGCACGTCGGGGCGCCGCAGGTACGCGAGGAAGTCGCGTGCAGCCGCGTTCCGCTCACCGCGGCGCAGCAGCACCGCATCCTGACGGATGGGCTCGTAGAGCTGCGGCGGCACGTCCCAGCGGCTGCCCCGCGCCCGGCCGTGGGCCCCCACCACGTAGGAGAGCGCCACGAAGCCCAGCTCCGCGTTGCCGGTGGCCACCAGCGCATGGGCCTGGCCCACGTTCTCGCCGCGCACGATCCGATCACGCAGGGTTTCGTGCAGCCCGAGGGCTTTCAGCGTCTCCAGGGCCGCCGCGCCGTACGGCGCGAGCTCCGGGTTCGCCATGGCCAGGCGGCGGAAGTCGCCGGCGCGCAACGTCGCCGCGCCGTCGCCGGAGATCCTCTGCGGGTCGCGACTCCACAGAGTGAGTCGTCCCACGGCGTAGGTGAAGCGGGAGCCCTCGACCGCATGGCCGGCCTGCTCCAGACGTGCCGGATGCTGCTGGTTGGCGGCGAGGAACGCGTCGAACGGCGCGCCGTGGCGGATCTGCGCGTACAGCTTGCCCGTGGATCCCGGCGTCACCGCGAGCCGATGCCCCGTCTCGGCTTCGAAATCCGCCTCGAGGCGCTCCATCACCCCGGCGAAATTGGCCGCCACGGCAACCACCGCTTCAGCCGCCGGGGCAGAGCCCGGCCACAGGGCGACACCGAGGAGGACGATCAGCGCCAGCGCCGTCGACTCCGGGCCCCGGCCCAACGTCAGCACGGCTCGGTGCCCACTTCGCTCAGCACCTGATTCAGGGCATGCAGAGATGCGGGCTTCACCAGATGCGCGTCGAAGCCGGCCTCGCGGGTCCACTTGCGATGCTCCGGCTGCCCGTATCCGGTAAGGGCCACCAGCCGCATGGACCGGCCGAAGCGGGTGCGCAGCCGTCGTGCCACCTCGTAGCCATCGATACCGGGCAGGCCCAGGTCCACCAGCGCGAGTTCGGGCTGGAATTCCTCGGCGACGCTCACGCCCTCCCGGCCGTCCGCGACCACCCGCACCTCGTGCCCCAGCGCCCCCAGCAGCGCGCTCATGGATTGCGCGGCGTCGGCGTTGTCCTCCACGATCAGGATCCGCTGGCCGCCGGCACCGGATGACGCTGCCGCCGACTCGGCTTGCACGGTTGCTACGGCCTCGCCCTCCACCAGGGGCAGCCACACCGTGAACTCGCTGCCCCGACCCCGGCCTGCGCTGCGCACCTCGACGCGGCCACCGTGCTTTTCCACCATGCGCTTGACCAGATGCAATCCCAGACCCAGACCGCCGCTGGAGCGATCGAGGCTGGATTCCTCCTGCTCGAACAGGTCGAAGATCCGAGCCAGATGAGGGGGCTCGATACCCATGCCCGTATCCCTGACCCGCAGGGCGCAGCGATCGCCGGCGCGCTCGAGCACCAGGCTGGCCTGCCCTCCCGGGTCGGTGTACTTGGCTGCGTTGTCGAGCAGGTTGTCGATGACCTGCACCACCCGGCTCCCGTCGGCGTTCACCGGCAGCGGCTCTGGCGGCAGGGAAACGGTGAAGTCGATGTCGCGCCCCGCGAAGCGCGGCGCCAGATTTTCCGCCGACTGGCCGGCCAGCTCCACCACGTCCACCACCTGCCGCTGCAGGCGGATGCGCCCGGTGTTGATGCGCGCGATGTCCAGCAGATCGTCGACCAGACGGGTGAGGTGAGCGGCTTGCCTGCTGATCACCTCCATCGCCCGGCGGCAAGGCTCGTTGACCATGGGTTCGAGACGCAGCAGCTCCACGGCGCTGACTATGGGCGCCAGCGGGTTCCGTAGCTCGTGGGCCAGCATGGAGAGGAACTCGTCCTTGCGCCGGTCGATCTCCATGAGCGCCTGCTGCTGGCGCTTCTGGTCGGTGATGTCGGCAGAGATGCCGCACACGGCGTAGATGCCCCGCTTGTCGCGCAGCGGAAACTTCACCGTCACGTAGCTGTGCTCCACGCCGTCGAACACGGAGCTTTCCTCGAACTCGCGGGGTTCTCCGGATTCGATGACGTTGAGGTCGTTGGCCCTGTACTCGTCCGCCACGGATTTCGGAAACCGGTCGTAGTCGGTGAGGCCCAGCAGCTCATCGGCGGTGGTGTCGAAGAGCTCCAGGTAGCTGCGATTGGCCATCAGGTAACGGCCGTGCAGATCCTTGATGAACAGCACGAGGGGCGAGTTGTCTATGATGGCCTGCAGCCGCGCCTCGCTTTCCCGGAGCGCCGCCTCCGCATGATCGCGCTCCACCATGTCGCGTTCCAGGGTGGTCAGCACGCGCTCCAGCCGTTGCTTACTGCGTCGCAGGTTCACCGCCAGCGCGACGATCAACCCGGAACTCACGAAGTAGAGCATCAGGCTCAGCCATTGGCCGCGCTCGACGACGATCAGCTCTTCGCGAGGTGGCATGAACAGGTAATCGGCGACGAATGCTCCGAGAACGGCGACCACTGCGGCGGGACCGGCCCCGGCCAACAGGCCCGTGCACGCGACCGCCACGAAGATCGTCATGAAAGGGACGTAGTCGCCGAGCAGGGGATCGAACAACCAGCGCGCCAGCGCCGCGGCCGCCAGCACCAGCAGGGCGAAGCCGTAGCGGCCGACACCAGTGTGAAGATCGTGCATACGGCAGGCACCATAGCCTGCCCCCTCGTGTTGAGCAATCCGCCGCACCGCACCCATCACTCAATTGATGGATCGCATTTGGCCGCCTCAGCGGAACCGGTAACGTACGGCATCCGAACCGGCTGCTTCGGGGGTCCCAGGTGCGCATTTTGACGAAGGGGTCCGATCTGCAGAGAGTGCACGCACTGGTGTCCGATCTAGACGCGCTGATCTTCGAGCTCGAAAGCATGCGTCAGGGCGCCCACCAGCTCGTCCGCGTCGGTCGGCGGCCCAGCCGCGAGGCGGTGGCGCAGCTCGAGCAGACGGCAGCACGATTTCATGCGGTGACCCGGGATCTGGCCCGGGAGTGGGCCAAGGCCTGACTCCGCTTCAACTGCTCTGGAACCCGGCATAACCCTCCGAGCGCATGGCCTCGAGCCGCTCTGCGTACGCGGGGAAGCCGACGAACGGCATGAACACCCGGGGTTTGCCCGGCACGTTGGCCCCCAGGTACCAGGAGTTGCAGCGCGGATACAGCGTCGCCTCGGCGCGCAGATTCACGAGCTTCACCCATTGGTCCTCCGCCTCCCGCAACGGCTCCACCCAGGTGCTGTCGCGCCGGTCGAGTTCGGCCAGGAGCCTGGCGATGAACTCGGCGTGCTGCTCGCCGGCCGTGATCATGTTCGACAGCACCGACGGGCTGCCGGGGCCGGTCATCATGAACAGATTCGGGAAGCCCTCGCTCATCAGCCCCAGGTACGTGCGCGGTCCGGCGGCCCATTTCTCCGCCAGCGGCAGACCGTTTCGACCCCGAATGTCACACCGCAGCAGCGCGCCGGTCATGGCATCGAAACCGGTGGCGAAAACGATGCTGTCCAGCTCGTACTCGGTGCCGCCGGTCACCAGCCCACGCTCGGTCAGCCGCTCCACCGGATGCTCGCTCACGTCCACCAGGCGCACGTTGGGGCGGTTGTAGGTCTCGTAGTAGCCGCTGTCGGCACAAAGCCGCTTGCAGCCCAGCACCGTGGTGGGACAAAGCAACTCGGCGGTGACCGGGTCGCAAACGATGCTGCGGATCTTGCTGCGCACGAACTCCGCAGCCATCTCGTTGGCGCGCAGGTCCGTGGCGATGTCGCCGAACGCGCCGAGGAACATGAAGCCGCCGTGCTGCCAGTACTCCTCGAAGCGCCGCTCGCGCTCCTCCGGGGTCGCCTCCAGCGCCGAGTCGGTACGTCGCGGGTAGTTGGCGCCGAAGGCGGCCGCCTGCTCGCGATCCCGGGCCCGCAAGTCGTGGTAATTGGCCTTGATGCTCTGCTGCAGCGCCGGATCCAGGGGCCGGTTCTGCGCCGGAACGCTGTAGTTGGGGGTGCGTTGAAAGACCGTGAGCTCCGCGGCCTGCTGGGCGATCAGCGGTATGGACTGGATTCCCGAGGAGCCGGTGCCGATGACCCCCACCCGCTGACCGCTGAAGTCCACCCCGTCGTGGGGCCAGGCGCCGGTGTGGTACGTCGCGCCGGCATACTGCTCGAGACCGGGAAACGCGGGGACGTTGGCGGCGGAGAGGCAGCCGGAGGCCATGACGAGGTAACGCGCGAGGAATCGCTCCCCAGCCTCGGTTTCCACCTCCCAACGCCCGTCGCCGTCC
Organism: Pseudomonadales bacterium; assembly: GCA_041690675.1. Taxonomy (GTDB): domain Bacteria; phylum Pseudomonadota; class Gammaproteobacteria; order Pseudomonadales; family Azotimanducaceae; genus UBA7803. Next base: position 56,945 of record JAWLGU010000012.1, read on the forward strand.
CGGTACCGGGCTGCGGTGACCGTGGTGTCGAACTGGATGTGATCCCGCAGCGCGAACCGGTCCGCGACATGACGGGCATAAGCGAGGATCTCCGGCTGTGAGGCGTAGCGCTCGGTCCACTCCCATTCCTGCTGCAGCGCCTCGGAGAACTGGTAGGAGTACTCCATGCTCTCCACGTCGCAACGGCAGCCCGGATAGCGATTCCAGTACCAGGTGCCGCCCACGTCGCTGCCGCGTTCCAGGCCCAGCACGCGCCGGCCCTGCTCGCGCAGCAGGTACAGCATGTACATGCCGGAGAAGCCGGCGCCCACCACCACGGCGTCCAGTTCCCGCACCGGACCGGCGTGGCGGCCCTCTCCTTCTGCCAGCAAGCCCTGGGATGTCACGACGTTGGCCCCTCCAATGCTCCGACCGCCGGTTATCGTAGCATGCGGTTTACCGCCCTCAGCCGCCCGGCCGGTGCTCGAACATCAGCTTCACCGACACGCCGTCCTCGGGCATCACAGCCGTCGCGGCATGGGCCTGCTGGTAGCCGAGCGAAACCCCGAGCGAGGTGTGCTCCGGCCGGTAAAGCCCGAGGCCGAGGAAGGTCTTGAAGCTGAGGGCTGCATCCAGCGACTCACGATCGACGATGGCGCCGCCGGCGTCCTGCCCCCCCACATCCTGATGACCGAGACGCAGATCCACCCGGGGCACCCATTTCCAGTTCGTGCCGTAGCTCAGGTTGATGCGGCGCAGCTCCCGCACCGTCTCGGCGCTGGCGTTGCGGTAGATTTGCTCGCGGGCGAGCGTCGGCGAGACCGTGAGCCGATCCCAGATCGTGAAGCTGGCCGTCACCTCGTCGCTCGACTGCTCGAGGCCGTTGCCCTCCCCCACGGCGCTCGTCTCCTTCTGCAGCCGGGTCCAGACCAGACGCCAATCGCGGCTGGCCAGTCGCAACCGATGGCGGTCGAGCTCGCTGCGCCGACCGCTCTGATCGTCATCCGGGTCGAGCTCGGAAGCCAGAGATTCGTAGGCGTATCCCAGCCGCAGCGCGCGCCAGAGGCCACGCTCCGCCTCCAGCATGAGCTGATTCTCGGCCTGCTCGCCGCCGGCCTGGGGCGTGATCACCTGCTTGATTCTGGGCTTCAAGGTGACTCCCTGTAGCGTCCAGGACGCCCAGGCCTCGGCGCCCTCCCCACGGGATCCCAGTCCCACCTCCGCCAGCCGGCGGCCGCCCAGGGACTCGCTGGCGAACGCTTCGCCCACCGAGAAATAGCGGACCCCGAAGTCGGCGGACCGCCACTGGCTGTCGAGCCCCACCCGGAACAGGCTGTTGTCGCGCTGGGACTGGAAGGTAGACGCCGACTCGGGCGCCAGCAGCGAGTACTCCACCGACGCGCGCGCCCACTGCGCCGGCAACGATGCTTGCAGTCCCAGCAACTGCGGTCCCGAGACCGGCTCGTCAGCGCCGGCAGGAGACGACGTGGCGCGATGCAGCGGGGTAACGTCGATGCTCCGCAACAGCTCGGCCACGTCGACGCTGTCAACGGGACGCGACACCGCCGCCGCCTGACTGGCGCCGCCCAAGGTCGCTGCGATGAGGAGGCTCCTGGCAATGAACGTCTGCAGCATTGCGGCCGGCGGCGGAAGTCCCTGAGTTGCGATGGCGCAAAGTAGACCACGAACCGCGGGCCCCGTTAAAGCCCAAAATTGGGTTCAAATCATGGAAATATAGTTGAAATCTCGAAATGACCTGAAGCAGCGGTGGGCGGAGCTGCTAGAGCAGCTCGCCGCCCGCAGCAGGCGCCGTGGTGCCATGCTCCTCGTAGGCTTTGATGACGTTGCGGCCAACGCGCCAGCGGTGCACCTCGTCCGGGCCGTCCACCAGCCGTTGACTGCGGATGCTCGTGTACCAGCGGGCCAGGGGCGTGTCGTGACTGTAGCCCAGCGCCCCGTGCAGCTGCAGCGCCGTATCCACCACCTTGTGGACCATGTGGGCCAGAAACACCTTGGCGATGGAGTTTTCCTGGCGCAGGTCCATGCCCTTTTCGGCCTTGTAGGCGATGTGCAGCAACATGAGCCGCGCCATGTAGAGCTCGCTCGCGCAGTCCGCCAGCATCCACTGCACGCCTTGGCGATCCGCCAGCCGCTGACCGAAGGTGGAGCGTTCGGTCACGTGCTTGGCCGCCAGATCCAGCGCCCGCTGCGCCATGGCCACGTTATGCATGCCGTGACGCAGCCGCCCATAGGCCAGACGGTGCTGACCCATCTCGAAGCCCCGGCCACGGCCACCGAGCACGTTCTCCCGCGGCACCACCAGATTTTCGATGCGGACTTCCGCGTGACCTCCCCCGAGCTTCTTGCCGATCTCCGTTTCCGGAACCATCGTGGGGATGTCGCGGATGATCTTGTAGCCAGGGTCGGGCAGCTCGACGATGAACGTGCTGAACTGCTTGTGGCGCGGCGCGTCGGGATCCGTCTTCGCCATCACCACGGCGATGTCGGCCACACTGGCCGCGGAGCTGAACCACTTCTCGCCATTCAGCACCCAGTGGTCGCCCTTCAGCTCCGCCCGGGTCTGCATGCCGGTGGCATCCGCCCCGGCGGCCTTCTCGGTCATGGAGTAGCAGATGCGCTTCTTGCCATCGAGCAGTGGCTTCAGGTACTTCTCCTTCTGCTCCTCCGTGCCGTGCTCGAGCAAGGTGAGCATGGTGGCGTCGTCGGGCCCCTGGGTGTTCATCGCCAACGCACCCAGGTAGCTCTCGCCCAGTTCCATCTGCACCAGCGCGTTGGCCAGCGGCCCGAGGCCCATGCCACCCCACTCCTTCGGAATGAACGGGCACCACAGCCCCTGCTCCCGCGCCTTCGACCGCAGCTCGTCTAGGACCTCCTCGAACGGCCGGTGCTCCAGCGCCTGCTCCGCCGGGAAGCATTCCTGCTGAACGAACTCGCGCACCTTCTCGCGAATCGCCTTGGCCTCGGGGGGAATCTCGAAATCGATCATGCTCGCGCTCCTGTCAATGCGGCCGTTCCGGGTGTCGCCGCTACTCCGGGTTCCCGCGTAGGGTATCCCCCGGGGCCGCCGAGCGCGACCCGGCGGGGGGCGTTGGGTCAGCTCAGCACGGCCAGCGCCGTCTCGGCCACCTCCATGTCCTGCCGGTAATGGCCACCGCTGACCCCGATGCCGCCCACCACCTCGCCGCCGTGGCGGATGGGGTATCCGCCACCGAACACTACCAGCCGCGGGGTCTGGGTGATCCCATGCAGCAGCGGCGGATCGTTCTTGATGAACTCGAACCACTCGTGGGTGGGAATACCGAAGGCGACGGCGGTGTAGGCCTTGTCCTTGGCGAGGTCCACGCTCAAGAGCGCCGCGCCGTCCATCCGGCAGAACGTCTTGAGGACCCCGGACTCGTCCACCACCGCAATGACCATGGGCACGCCGATCTGTTGGGCGTGGGCCACGCCCGCCTCCAGCACCTTGGTCGCGGCCGCCAGGGTAATGGACGGCTTCGTCGTCACTGTATCGGTCATCCTGAGCTCCTTGTCGTTTGCCTGATCGGGACCAGCACCGATCGTACCTCAACTCCTCCGGGTGGTTGACTCAGCGGCCAGGGCCGTCCAATATTCGCATACTTGTTCATATGTTGACCTATACGAATGGAAGCGATTCCGACCCTGTCTCCGCCCGCCCCTTTGGCCGAGGATCGGATCTCGGAGCTGGTGGATCTGTTCCGGCTCCTGGGGGATCCCACCCGACTGCGCATCGTCCTCTGTTGCTTCGCCGGCCCTGCCAGCGTCGGCACCATCGCCTCACGGGTCGACGCCTCGCCGTCCCTGGTCAGTCACCACCTGCGGCTGCTGCGGGCCGCGCGGCTGGTGCGCAGCGAACGCCGCGGCCGGCAGATCTTCTACGCTCCCCGCGATGCCCACGTCCGCTGCGTCATCGAGGACATGGTGGCGCACGTGACGGAGCCCCGGGACAGTCAAGAGGAGGCCCGCTGATGGCCGGCTGCACGGATTGCGCGGTCGATACCGACGCGGCCCTGGATCGCAGCTTCCGCCGCGTGCTGTGGGTGGCGCTCGTCGCCAACGCCGTCATGTTCGTAGTGGAAGCCGTGGCCAGCGCCCTGGCCGATTCCATGTCGCTGCAGGCGGACGCTCTGGACTTCTTCGGCGATTCCGCCAACTACGCCATCAGCCTGTTCGTGGTGGGCGCGGCACTGGCCACCCGGGCCCGGGCATCGCTGATCAAGAGCGCCACCATGGCCGCGTTCGGCGCCTGGGTGCTCGGCAGCGCCGTCTACCGCGCCGTGCAAGGCAGCGATCCCATGCCGGACGTCATGGGCGGGGTGGCACTGCTGGCCCTGGTGGTGAACGTGGCCGTGGCCGCGCTGCTGTTCAGCTACCGCAACGGCGACAGCAATAAAACCTCCATCTGGCTGTGCAGCCGCAACGACGCCATCGCCAACCTGGCGGTCATCGCCGCCGCTGCCGGCGTGTTCGCCAGCGGCTCGCGCTGGCCCGATCTGGCCGTGGCCGCCGGCATCGCCGCCCTCAACATGAGCGCCGCGCTGCGGGTGGTGGGGTTGGCCCGGGCCGAGCTGGCCGGCGTTGCGGGGCCCGCGGAGCAGCCGGGCTGCTGCGGAGCGGAGGAACGGCGCGCGGGCTGAATCTGCCGCCGCCATGCGGCCGCCACGTGCTGACCAGCGCGAAGGCGAGCAACAGATCGGCGATGCCCTCAGTCGCACACGGTGTTGCGGCCTGACTCCTTTGCCCGGTACAGGGCCTGATCCGCCAGTTTCAGGGGCTCCGGTCCGTCGCGGCAGACGGTGGCGATTCCCGCGCTGGCCGTGATCCCGAAGGTGCCTCCGGCGGGAGCCGCGAACACCCGCGCCTCGATGGCGGCGCGAATGCGCCCGCCAATGGTGCGGGCTTCATCCGATGCCGTCTCCGGCAGCAGCAGCGCGAATTCCTCACCGCCGAGCCGAGCAGCGACATCGCTGTCACGTATGCAGGCGCGGATGGTCTCCGCCACCACGCTCAGCACGTGGTCGCCGGTCTCGTGACCGTAGGTGTCGTTCACCTCCTTGAAGCGGTCCAGATCCATCAGGATGACGCTCAGCTCGCGGCCGTGGCGCTGGCAGCGGCCCGTCTCTTCCTGCAGCCGGCGCATGAAGTAACGGCGGTTGGGCAGGTCGGTGAGCGGATCCGTGTGGGCCAGATGCTCCATCTCCTGCTTCAGCCGGCGCAGCTCGGCTTCGGCCTCGAGCCGTTCCGTGACGTCCCGGAAGACCAGCGCCGTCCTGGCCTGCATTTGCCCGCCTCCATTGATGGTCGTAGCGCGAACGTCGTAGCTGCGCCCGCCGATGACCACCTCGCGGCTGCCGGGGTGGAAGGCCTCGGCAGACAATCCTACCTGGCGGAGCCTCGCCCCCAGAGCATCGCTCTGTCCACCGACAGCACCGAGCATGCACCGGGCCGCGGAGTTCACGTCGACCACCGCGCCCCCGGCGTCCAGGATCACCACGCCGTCGGCCAACTCTTCCAGCACCTCCCGATGAAACGTGGGCGAGAGCTCCAGCAGGCCGGTCAGCAGCACTCCCCGGGTGAACACCATGAGCCCGAGGGCGAGGCCCAGGGGCGTGAGGTCGATGAACAGGGGACCGTTGCCGCTGAGGTGCAGCAAATTGAGCGCGGTGACGATGGCGGGTGCGGCGATGACACCCAGGAGGGCGTCCCGGTGCTGTGGGGAAGCAGACAACTCGTAAATCAGAATCAGAGTACCCGCCGCGATCAGCGAATAGGAGTAGACGACGTGGACCCGGAACCAGACACCGTAGTCGAGAGTCATGCCCACGAACCCCACCGTGACCACCTCCCGGATCGCCGTCCACAGCAGGTGATGAAGCTCGTTGCTCCAAGCCAGAACGACGGTGAGGGCGGGAATGGCCGAGAGCGCGAGCAGTGGGCGCGCTCCCACCGTGCGCACGCGCCGCACGTAGGTCAGCGCGAACACCATCCACGCCACCGGTAGCAAAGCGATGCCCGGGTACTGCAGCTTGGAGGCGACGATCTTCACATCCAGGCTGGTGGCGAGCGAGCCGAGGAGCTGGCCCAGGGCCCACAGGACCACGCACGCGCACAAACCCTGGATTGCGCCGGCGCCGGGGAGCTGGCCGCCCCGCCGGCGGACCGTCGACAGCGTGCCGAGCGCCAGCGCAATGGCGGTCAGCGACGGTAGCGACCAGGCGGTCAGTTGCAGCATGCGGGCCCTGCTAGATCCGTGGAACACGCGTCACGGCGGTCCGTCGCGCAGCGAAAGCATAGCAACGCTACCGGTTTCCGCGAGCCCGCCCGCAGCAAGCCCTGGAATGATCCCCATAGGAGCGCTTTCCAGCGCGCGAATGGGTCTTTAAGATCCTGATCGCGATCTGGAGACGCTACTACAGGCGATTCGCGCTCTGGAGAGCGCTCCTGCAGAAGAGTTCCTACAGGCACCGGAGACTGCCTCATGAGCGATCACAACGACGTGTTGGAGGTCCGCCGCGACCGGCTGGAGGAAACCCGCGTGGTAACCGAGCCCGTCCCGGAACCCGGCCCCGGCGAGGCCCTGCTGCGTGTGGACGCCTTCGCCTTCACCGCCAACAACGTCACCTACGGCGTGGCGGGCGACATGGTCGGCTACTGGCAGTTCTTCCCCGCCGTGGGCGGCCGGGAGGGCGGCTGGGGCCGCATCCCGGTGTGGGGATTCGCGGACGTGGTGAGCTCCACGGTGGATGGCATGGCACCCGGCGACCGCTTCTACGGCTACTTCCCCATGGCTGGCTATCTGCTGGTGAAGCCGGAGCGGGTCACCGACCACGGTTTCCACGACGGCGCCAAGCATCGGGCCGAACTGCCGCCGGTGTACAACAGCTACACCCGCACCAGCACTGATCCGGCGTACCGGTCGGACCAGGAGGCCATGCAGATGCTGTTCCGGCCGCTCTTCACCACCAGCTTCTTTCTGGACGACTTCCTCGCCGACAACGACTTCTTCGGCGCAAAGACCGTGGTGCTCTCCAGCGCCTCCAGCAAGACCTCGTTCGGCCTGGCCTGGCTGCTCAACCGCAACCGCAGCGACCGCTGCCGCGTGGTGGGGCTGACCTCGCCGGGGCACGTGGGCTTCGTCGAGTCCCTCAACTGCTACGACCAGGTGGTGACCTACGACGATCTGGAGACGCTACCCAAGGAGCCCACCGTCTTCGTCGACATGGCCGGCAACGGCGAGGTGCGCACCCGGCTGCACCGGCATCTGGGGGATTCACTCAACTACAGCTGCTCCGTGGGCGCCACTCACTGGGAGCGGGCCCAGTTCGAGGTCAGCCAGCCGCTGCCGGGACCGGAGCCCAGCATGTTCTTTGCGCCGTCGCAGATCCAGAAGCGGGCCCAGGAGTGGGGCGCAGAGGTCATGGCCGAGCGCATCGCCCTGGTCTGGCAGCCTTTCGTCGAGGTGGCGGTTCAGTGGATCGACGTACGCCGGGAGCGCGGCGCCGGATCGGTCGCGTCGGTGTACCAGGCGGTGCTGCACAACCGCGCGGCACCATCGGACGGCTTCATCCTGTCGATGTAGGGGCCCCCACCGTAGAGCGCTCTTCAAAGACCTCATTGGCTGATTGGATCGTTCGCTGGAAGCTGTCGCCGTCGGTGCGGCTGCGGCATTGGATGGGGGCAGTCGCAACTCCAGTGCAGCCTGCTACTCCGGGTCGTCACCCAAGAGAATGCGCGGGCCAGGTCCACGGCGCTGCATTCGATCCTCCGGATTGTAGAGCCGGCAATTGTCGAGCGACAGGCACCCGCAGCCAATGCAGCCGTCCAGCCGGTCCCGCATTCGCGTCAGCGTCGCGATTCGCTGATCCAGATCATCTCTGATGGACTTGGAGATCCGTGCCCAGTCCTTCTGCGTCGGTGTGCGAGAGCTCGGAAGACGCGCGAGCACCTGCCCGATGTCACCGATGGTCATGCCGAGCTGCTGTGCGATGAGGATGAACGAAAGCCGCCGGATATCGGACCGCGGGAAACGGCGTTGCCCGGCCGCGTTGCGACGAGCTGAGACGAGCCCCTTTGACTCGTAGAAACGAATGGCCGACGTACTGAGTCCGGTTCGACGTGCGAGGTCACCGATGGGTAACAGGTCCGTCGGCTGTTTCATTGATCCTCCTGCGTAGCGCGAAATGTCTTGACTTCAAGTTTACTTTAAGTTGCAGGATTGTCGCGGCTCCCTCAGAAGCCCTCACGAGGTAGGAATGAACTCGGATTATTCGGCGACAAAAGGTACATACGAGCATCTCGATACGGCTCTCCGCACGTTGTCGGAGTACGGACCTACCCTTCCGGGAGGGTTGTTCAATCATGCGCCGATGGTGGCCGAAGCGCTCTGCACGATGGGCTACGGTGAGCACGCCCTGAAATGGGTCGAGGACAACCGGCACAACTTCACGCGTCGGCCATCGACCAAGGCTCCACTCAGTGATGAAACCTGGAAACAGGGCCTCGGCGATCCCGATCGATTTCCTGACTGGGCGGCGTACTTTCGCGACGCCTTCGAAACTGACGGCTGGCAGCCAACGTTGGACCTCTGGTGCACACGATTGGCCCCAGGATTCTCCACAGCCGCATGCCACGGTGTCATCCGGGCGGCCCACGCTGCCCGCGCACTCGCTCACGAAGAGACCGAGGCGCGACTGCACGAGTTGGCGGATGGGCTGGGCGCCTGGGCCTCCCTGTACGGCGAGTTACCAGTCGCTGCACTCGAGCCCCGTCGAGAACTGACCCCGGCCGACGCACTACGTGCACTGGAGCCACTACCCGACCACGAGCAGCCGGCGGCTGGGCTCATCGCCGAGGGGCTTGAAGCACTTCGGGGAAGCAGCCGTTTCGCCGACCAAGTTGCCCGGGTAGACCTCGCAGGTGACACAGCCCGCAGGCTCGATGAGCTTGTAGCTGCCTTTGCTAGCGTGTTCGTCGCCTCGGCCCGCAGCCCCTACACCGCCATCGTCTTCACCCATGCGGTGACCGCAGCCGCCGCAGTCCGAAACCTGTGTCCAGTGATTGGGGAACGGACAGCCCGTGTGTTGGCTTTCCGGGCTTGGGAAGCGGGCTGCGCCCTCCAGGCGGTGTTCGGAGCGCCGACGCGATGTTGTTCCCCACCTTCCGCAGCGCTCCACCGCGCGCCCGACGACTTGATCCTCGCGGCTGTTGAGCATGGCGACGATCATGTCATCAAGTTGACCGAGGCCTGCGTCACGACGTACCACCGCTACCCAGTCGAAACACTACTGACGGCAGCTCAGCACGGCCAGGCACTCCTGCCTTCCGCAAGCACCTCGCACGATCGGGGCGACCGTTGACGCAAACATT
>JAWLGU010000013.1:0-7518 GCA_041690675.1 Pseudomonadales bacterium
TGTGCGCCTCCAGTATGATCCGTAGCGATCCCAGGAAACTTATGGACCTTCAGGGCCTTTAGTCAAGATGGCCAACGCGGTGCTGAGAGCTTTGACCGTTCGGGACTTCGCCCTGGTGCAATCGTTAGACATCGCTTTCGCCGATGGGTTGACGGTGATCACCGGCGAATCCGGCGCCGGCAAATCCATTCTACTGGGGGCTCTGGGGCTGGTGCTGGGGGAGCGCGCCGCCAGCGACACGGTACGTCCGGGAGCCCCCCGGGCGGACGTCACCGCGGAATTCGACCTCACCGGCTATCCGGCTTCGCGTCGGCTCCTGGAGGAGCAGGCCCTGGCGGACCCGGACGCGTCGGGCCGCTGCCTGGTACGGCGGGTGGTGGGCGCCGACGGCCGCTCCCGGGCGTTCATCAATGGCTCCCCGGTGACCCTGCAGGTGCTGCGGGGCCTGTGCGGCGAGCTCATCGACATCCACGGCCAGCACGAGAACCAGCGCCTCACGGAGCCCGGCGTGCAGCTCGCCCTGCTCGACGACTTCGGCACCGACCCGGGGCTGCGCCGGACCTGCCGGGACAGCTTCCGCGCCTGGAAGCGCGCCGAGCGGGAGGCGGCGGAGCTCGAGGAGCGCCTGGCCCAGCGTAGCGACCGGGCGAGCCTGCTGAACTACCAGCTCGAGGAGCTCGACGCCCTGGGTCTGGCCCCCGGCGAGCTGGAAGCGGTAGAAGCCGAGCACAAGCGTCTCTCCCAGGCCCAGGATCTGCGCGCCGTGGTGTCGCAATGCCTCGAAGCCCTGGAGGAGGACGCCACCGTGGGCAGGGCGCTGCGGCTGCTCGGCGCCCTGGACGACGCCCACGAGCGCCTCAGCGCGGCCCTGGGCGCGCTGCGTTCCATGGACGACCTGATGGGCGACGCCGTGCGCGACCTGCGCGCTTACCACGAATCCCTGGAACTGGATCCGGAACGCCTGGCCGAGCTCGACGGGCGGCTGTCGGCCATCCACCAGCTCGCCCGCAAGCACCGGGTGGCGCCGGAACGGCTGGCGGAGCACGCCGCGGCCCTGGCCGAGGAGCTCCAGGGCATCTCCACGGATCGAAGCGCGCTGGAGACGCTGCACGCCGCCGTCGCCAGCCAGCGCGCCGCGTTTCTCGAGCACGCGGGCAAGCTTTCCGAGCAGCGCCGGCGGGCGGCCGCGGACTTCGCCCGGGCCGTGAGCCGCTGCATGAACACCCTGGGCATCAAGGGCGGTGCCCTGTCGCTGGAGTTCCCCCCGGCGGAGTCGGAGACGGGCCTGGAGAACGTAGAGTTCCACGTCAAGACCAATCCCCGATACCCCGCGGGCCCGTTGACCCGAATCGCCTCGGGCGGGGAGCGGGCGCGCATCGGCCTGGCCATTCAGGTCGTGGCCGCGGAGAAGTCGGCCATGCCGTGCCTGGTGCTCGACGAAGCCGACGTGGGCGTGGGTGGCACCACCGCGGACGTGGTGGGGCGCCTGCTGCGGGCCCTGGCGGATCACACCCAGGTGATCTGCGTCACCCACGCGCCTCAGGTGGCGGCCCTGGGCCACAATCATCTGCGGGTGCGCAAGGACGAGCGGCAGGACACCCTCATCGATCCCCTGGCGGAGGACAGCCGCGTGGAGGAGCTGGCCCGCATGCTCGCCGGGGCGGACATCACGGAGAAGTCCCGGGAGTATGCCCGCGCCCTGCTGCACGAGGCCCAGGTCGAGCCGGTCTCCTGACGAACCCGCGGCCGTTCCGCGGGGCCTTCATTACCGTGAGGGTTACCTATACCATGCCCGCTTCTGCAACACCGACACCCATGCCATGCGCGCCATCGCGACCCTGCTCTCGGCTCTCTGCCTGCTCACCCTCGCGGCCTGCAGCGTTCCGGGCCTGCCCCGAGTGCACAAGGTCACGGTGCAGCAGGGCAACGTCATCACCCAGGACATGATCGACCGCTTGAAGCCGGGCATGACCCGCAGCCAGGTGGCCTACCTCATGGGCGAGCCCGTCTACCGCAATCCCTTCAACGACGATCGCTGGGACTACATCTATACCCTGGAGATTCCGGGCTACTTCGAGACCCAACAGCAGGTGAGCCTGTACTTCGAAGACGGGGTGCTCGCCTACTTCACCGGCGACTACGCCCCCACCTCCGCCAAGGACGACGAGACCCCGGCCGACGCTGCCCCCACCGCGGCCACCCCTCCGCCGGATGGAGACGAGACGGAGAGCTGACCCGGGATCCTGCGGCGATCACCGGCGCCTCGATCGATCCAGGGCCGCCCGTTGCCGGCGCGCCTCCCTCGGGTCGAGATCTAGGGGCCGGTAGATCTCCACGCGATCGCCGGGCTGCAGCGGGTGGTCGCGCTCCACCCGATCGCCGAATACGCCGACGGCGGCCGTCGCCAGGTTTAGGGTATCGAACGGCGGATGCTCCGCTGCAGCACCCAAAGCGTCCGCTACGGTGGCACCGGCCGGCAACTCCACCCTCACCTGGTGCTGGACGTCCGGCAGCGCGTACACCACGTCCACCAGAAGGCGGCCCGGATCGCGCCCGCTCACCCACCCTCCAGCAGGTCACGGGCCCGCACGCAGAAGGCATCAACCATATGATCCGCGGCCCGGGCGAAGACGCCCGAGAACGCGCTGCCCAGCAGGGCTCCGGCGCCCGAGAGCTCGAACGCGAGATCGAGCTCCACCTTGCAGCCCTCGTCCGAGCCCAGGCGCTTGAAGCGCCACTCGCCCTCGAAGGACTTGAACGGCCCGGATACCAGATGGAGCTCGATGCGCTCGTGGGGAACGAGCACGTTGCGGGTGGTGAAGCGCAGGTGCATGCCCGCCTGAAACTCGAGCTCGAGCTCCGCCACCACCTCGTGGTCCCGACTCTCGAGCACTCGGGCGGCGCTGCAGCGGGGCAGGAACTCGGGATACCGCTCGACATCGCCGACGATGCCGAACACGGCCGCGGCGGGATAAGGCAACAACGCGGAGCGATGAACGACCGGCACCCGCGCGCGCTAGCCCAGCAGGGTCGCCAGAAAGACGGCCAGCACGCCCAGCGGGGCGACGATGCCGCACAGGAGCTTCCACGCCAGGTTCACCCACTCCCGCTGCAGACCGAGCTGGGCACCGATCACGGTCTTGGGCAATCCCCAGGCGGCAAACAAGGCGATGAACAGGCCGCCGAGCGGCAGCATGATGTTCTGCGACACGTAGTCGACGAAGCCGAAGAAGGTGAGCTCGCCCACGAGGTGAGTGTCTTCCCAGACGTTGAACGACAGTACCGTACCCAGACCCAGCACCCAGCTGATGACACCGAGACTCACCGCTACCCGGGAACGTTTGGCGTTGTAGTTCTCCACCAGATACGCCAGCGCCGGCTCGGCGATCGAGATGGCCGAGGTGATGGCCGCGAAGCTCACCAGGACGAAGAACAAGGTGCCGAACAGCGAGCCCAATGGCATCTGGCCGAACGCCAGCGGCACGGTCACGAACATGAGGCCCGGTCCCTGTCCCGGCTCCAAACCGTTGGCGAACACCACCGGGAAAATGGCCAGACCCGCAGCCACCGCCACCAAAGTATCCAGCACGGCGATGATGGTGACCGTGCTGGCGATGGACGCGGTGCTCGGCACGTAGGCGCCGTAGGCCATGATGGCGCCCATGCCGAGGCTCAAGGTGAAGAACGCCTGCCCCATCGCCACCAGAACCGTCTGCCCGCTTACGTCCTCCCAGTGGAATGCGAACAGGAAGTCCCATCCCTGCTGGAATCCCTCGGTGGTCACCGAGTAGCCGAGCAGCACGAACAGCAGCACGAACAGCAGCGGCATGAACCAGCGGATGGCGGACTCGAGGCCGCGAATGACACCCCGGGCGATGATGAACACCGTGCCTGCCATGAACAGGGTCTGCCAGAACACGAGCTGCCACGGGCTCGCCAGAAACTCGCCGAAGGTGGCCGCGGCGAACTCGCCGGTGGCGCCGGCCATCACCCCCTGGGCCATCTGCACGATGTAGAACAGCGCCCAACCGGCGATGACGGCGTAGTAGGAAAGGATCATGAACCCCGCCACCACACCCATCCAGCCGATGAGCACCCAGGCGGGGCTACGGTGGTGCTGCTGGACCAGCGAGCGCATGGTGTTGATGGGACTCTGCCGGCCTTCCCGGCCGATGAGCACCTCGGCCATCATGATCGGAATGCCGACGAAGGCCACGCAGGCGAGATAAATGAGCACGAACGCTCCGCCGCCGTGCTCCCCGGTGATGTAGGGAAACTTCCAGATGTTGCCGAGGCCCACCGCCGAGCCGGCGGCCGCCAACACGAACAGCCATCTGCTCGACCACATCCCATGCCGGGACTCGGTGCTTCCAGCCATCGTCTCCCCTTTAGGGCCTGCCTCGTTGGCGGCGCATTTTGGCCCAACGGTATAACCGCCACAAGCTTCGCCCCTATAATCCGCGGATGGCGAAAACGAAGGCCAAAAGCAACTCTCCCACCATCGCGCTGAACAAGCGCGCGCGTCACGACTATCACCTGGAGGAACGCTTCGAAGCGGGCCTGGCGCTGGAAGGGTGGGAGGTGAAGAGTCTACGCGCCGGCAAGGCGCAGCTCGTGGATTCCTACGTGCTGATCAAGGACGGTGAGGCGTGGCTGCTGGGCGCCAACATCAGCCCGTTGGCGAGCGCCTCGACCCACGTCGTGCCCGATCCCCAGCGCACCCGCAAGCTGCTGCTGCACGCGCGGGAGATCGCCAAGATCCACGCCGCCACTCAGCAGAAGGGCTACACCTGCGTCGCCACCGCCCTGTACTGGAAAGGCAACAAGGTCAAATGCGAGGTGGCGCTGGCCAAGGGCAAGAAGCAGCACGACAAGCGCGCCACCGAGAAAGCGCGGGAATGGAGCCGGCAGAAAGAGCGGCTTCTGAAGAGTGGCTAGCGATCAGCTGATCGCTTCCTTCCGCCACGCGATCATCTCCAGCGCCGCTACCGCCGCCTCGTAGCCCTTGTTGAACTCGTCGTCGCCGGCACGGGCCCTGGCGTGCTCGATGTCGAGCACCGGCAGCACCTCGACGATCACCGGCCGGCGGTACTGAAGGCTCACCGACCCCAGGCCCCGCATGCACTCCTGAGTAATCATCTCGAAGTGCAGGGTCTCGCCCTTGAGGATCACCCCGAAGCAGATGACGGCATCGATCTCGCGGTTCGTGTCCGCCGCCAGCAGGTCCGCTGCCGCCAGCGGCAGTTCCAGCGAGCCGGGTAAGGTGTGGCGCTCCACCCGCTGATAGCCCGCCTCCCGCAGCACCCCTTCGCAGGCCGCCGACATGCTGCCGACGATCTCCGGGTACCACTTGGACTGCAGCAGTGCGATACGTCCGGGCGCGGCGATGACGGGCAGGCTGCTGCGATCGACGACGGTCTTGGCCATGGGACTCCCAACGATGACGGCTGAACGGGTTTCGGGGCGCTAGTGTAGCCGAGTCGGGTCGCGGCCGGTCCTCCCGGTGGTTAGAATCGGCTCATGGCGAATTCCAGTCGCCCCAGCGCGCCGGCGGATTCCGGCCCGGCCTGGGCCAGCTGGCTCGGCATCGCGGCGGTGGTCCTGGGACTGCTGCTCGCGGCGGCACAAGCCACCGAGCTCATGAAGCAGGCGGTCATCGCCCACGCCGCGCCCGCCGCGGCCGGCGCCGCCGCGGCCGCATGCCCGGCCGACGAGCTGGCGGAGGAAGGCCTGTCCGCAGGCGAATGCCTGCAACTGGTGAGCAACGTGCGCAACCTCACGGTGTCGGCCCCCGACTGGTTCCCCCCCTGGCAGATGGCGCTGTCCGCGGCGGGCTCTATGTTCGCCGTGCTGTCGGTGATCGCGGGCGTCGCGCTGCTGGACCGCAGAGCCTGGGCACCCGGTGCCGCAGCCGCCAGCTTCGCCGCCCTCACCGCCATCGATGCGGGCAGTTTCGTGGCCGTGCTCAACACCGGGCCCATCCTTCGCGACCTCTACCTGTGGCCGCTGCTGTCCTGGTTCGTCATCCACCTGATGATGACGGCGGCCGCCGTGGCCGCCCCGCAGATCAGCAGCGGCCGGAGTGCTCCGGCATGAGCGCCGGATACAGCGGCAGCGCGGTGATGCTGCACGGGCTGCTGGCGCTGTGCGTCTTCTTTCTGTTCGCCTCGAGCTGGTGGATGCTCGCCCTCCCCCTGCCGTCGGAGACCTTCACCTTCCGTCAGTTCCCGTTCCAGCTGCACAAGAACATCGGCATCAGCCTCGTCGGGGTGCTGGGCGTGCTGCTCTACGTGCGCTTCCGCCACCGGCCCGGCCCCCTGCCTTCCACCGGGATGCGGGGATGGATGCGCAGGCTGGCGGTGGCGGATCACGTGGTCCTCTACGGCCTGGTACTCGCCGCCTGCGTGACGGGCTACCTGTCGTCCTCCTACAGCGGCTGGGGCACCACCCTGTGGTGGGTACTCGACCTGCCCAACTGGGGTCACGAGAACGAGGAGCTCAACGTCTTCTATTCGGACCTGCACCTGTGGAGCTGCTGGGGTCTGCTGGCCGTCATCGCCGTGCACGTGAGCGGAGCCCTCCATCACGCCTTTCGCAACGACGGCGTGGTGCGGCGAATGCTTCACCTGTAGCCCCTGCGCCCGCTACCATTCTGGCCATCCGGCAGCGGACTTCACCATGAACCCACAGCGGCTTCACGCCCACCTTCAGGCCATCGAGCGCGACGGCTACACCATCATCGAGAACGCCATCGAGCCGGAGCTGGTGGAGGCGCTGAATGCGGCCCTGGAGCACCTCGAGACGGATCACGGCATCCGTCCGGGAGCGAACGCTTTCGAGGGGCACCACACCATCCGGATCTACAACCTGCTCGCCCGGGATGCGGTGTTCGAGCGGGTGCCCCTGCACCCGCAGGTGCTGCCGGTGGTGGAGGGGGTGCTCGACAAAGGCTGCCTGGTGTCCTCGCTGTCCTCCATTTCCATCGACCCCGGGGAAGGCGCTCAGCCGCTGCACGCCGACGATACCCTGCTCGACCTGCCCCGGCCGCACCCGCCCCTGGTCTGCAACTCCATGTGGGCGCTCACCGACTTCACTGCCGCCAACGGCGCCACCCGCATCGTCCCCGGCAGTCACCGCTGGGCCGAGAAGCCCACGTACGGCGCGGACCACCCGAGCATCCCGGCCGAGATGGCTCGAGGCAGCGTGCTGATCTGGAACGGCAGCCTCTGGCACGGCGGCGGCGCCAACGCAAGCAGCCGCCGCCGGGTGGGGATTGCCATGAATTACTGCGCCGGATTCATCCGCCAGCAGGAGAACCAGCAGCTCGGCATTCCGGTGGATCGGGTGCGCGCATTTCCACCGCGCCTGCAGGAGCTGGTGGGCTACGGCACCTACAAGCACCTCATCGGCCACATCGACAAGCAGAGCCCGGCCCAGGCGGTGCTGGGTCGCGATGACGGCTTCCGCACGGTGTGGGACCTGATCGAACCCGATCCCGCTTGACCCCGGGAGGGGCCC
>JAWLGU010000013.1:7618-22235 GCA_041690675.1 Pseudomonadales bacterium
CGCCATCTGGCCTGCCCGCGGCCAACCCGTGGCACGAACCCTGCAGCCTCCGCGCTTCGCCGGCGGGCGCCCGCTGCGCTCGGCCAGCCATGGATTTCGGCAGTAACCATGTCAAGGAGGGCCCATGAGCCTGGACATCTTCAAAGAGAAGGGCATTTCTCTGGACCAGCAGCAGTTCACCTGGCGCGACCTGGTTCAGGAGCCCATCAGCAAGCTCGACAACGACGCCTTCACCCGGGTGCGAATCATCCTGATGAACGGCATCGAGCAGGAATCCAACCGCTTCCTGCACGCGTTCGCGCGCATGAACGGGGAACTCAGGAAAGAGGCGGCACGCGTTCGCCGCGTGGACCATCACCAGCAGACCCAGGTGAACTGGCTGCTGCCCGCGGACCAGTCACCCCTGGAGACCACGATCGGCTACGAGCAGGTGGCCATCGAGGTGACGGCCAGTGTGGCCCAGTCCGAGCCCGACCCGTACCTCGCCCAGGTGTACCGCTTCGGTCTGCTGGAGGACTTCGACCACATGTACCGGTACTCGGCGCTGATGGACCGGGTGGAAGGCAAGGACGCCAACAACATCCTGCAGTCGTATACCGACATTCTGCCGGGCCGGCCCACGTCGGTGGAGCACCGGGCCCCGGAAGACGACCTGCGCCGCCCCTTCGACCGGACCACCGCGGATCCGCTGAGCAAGCTCAACGCGCTGACCATCATGTCCGGTGAGAACCAGACCCGCGACTACTACATGAACATCGGGCCCACGTTCTCCGACCCCGTGGCGCGGCAGGTGTACGCGGAGATCGCATCCATCGAGGAGCAGCACGTCACCCACTACGAGTCGATCCTGGACCCGAGCCAGACCTGGCTGGAGAGCTGGCTGCTGCACGAGGCGAACGAGGTCTACAACTACTACAGCTGCCTCGAATTCGAGGACGACAGCCGGATCCGGGACATCTGGGAACGGTTCTGCCACTACGAGCTGGGCCAGCTCCACTTCGTGATGGATCTGTTCCAGCGCACGGAGAACCGGGACCCCCGGGAGATCCTGCCCCAGACTCTGCCCGAGCCCATTCAGTACAAGAGCCAGCGGGACTTCGTGCGCGGCGTGCTGGAGAAAGAGGTGGAGTACCGGGCCAACGGCGCCGACATCGGCGACGTGAAGGAGTCCCAGGCCACCCTCGACTACCGCAAGCACATGAACAGCGAGGGCTCCCCCACCGACATCATCGCCGAAGGCTACGTCTGGTCCCCCGGCACGGAGCTCATGCGCAAAGCAGGCTGAGTCGTACGTTTTACGCTAGAGAGAGGAACGAGCATGAAGTCATCGAGCAAAATCACCGAGGGCACGCGCACCAACCGTACCGGCATGGCAATGTCACCGCACGCGGAGCAGATGCGTCAGGTATCGCAAATGACCCATCCCAGCTCCGGCAACGGCGGCCTTCACCAAACTCACGCCGCGTACCTGAAGGACACCCACAGCATCGGCACCATCCCGCCGCCGGGATCTGCGAAGGGGGCCATGAAGGCCGCCTGGGAAGCCATCAAGGGCAACAAGGCCATCGCCCTGGTGGACAAGACCGCGGAGCGCCTGGCGTTCGAGCGCACGGGGGTGCGCCTCTACGACGCGTTGCTGGAGAAAATGGATGCCGCCAAGGGCTTCTCCGGCGGACCCACCGTGGAGGCGGTGAAGACCATCCGCGACGAGGAGCTGCAGCACGCGCGAATGCTGGCAGAGACCCTGGACGAGCTGGGCGCGGACCCTACCGCCATGACCCCATCGGCCGATCTCGTGTCCGTGGAGGGCATGGGCCTCGGCGCCGTCCTCGGCGACCCCAGAACCACGGTAGGGCAGTGTCTGCACGCGATGGTGGTCGCCGAGCTGGCGGACAACGAGGGCTGGACCACGCTGCGGTCCCTGGCGGAGGACATGGGCCAGCAGGAGCTCGCGGACCGCTTCACCCGGGCCGAGCAGGAGGAAGTCCGGCATCTCGAGCAGGTTCGCAGCTGGTTGAAGGCCCACGCCAAGACCGAGGCCGAGGTGGCCGGATGACGTGAGGCCGCCGCCAGCGCAGTGCCGATGTGCGGGCCTCGCCGTACTGGCGGGGCTCGCCGCCGTGCCCGCGCAGGGGGACACGCAGCCGGTGCTGGAAGAGGTACGGGTGGTGGCGCTGGCGCCGGCGGACGCCGCCGGCCTGCCCCGGGAGCTGGCCCCCCGCCACGTGCAGTGGGCCGGTGCCGCCGAGCTGCATCGCAGCCAGAGCATCGACCTCACGGACTACCTGACCCGCCGCTTTGCCGGCGTGACGGCGAACTCCGCCCAGGGCAATCCGTTGCAGCCGGACCTGCGATTCCGCGGCTACACCGCCTCGCCGCTGCTCGGCCTGCCTCAGGGCCTCGCCGTCTACGTGGACGGCGCCCGGATCAACGAGCCGCTGGGCGATACGGTGAACTGGGACCTGCTGCCGGAGTCGGCGGTGCAGACCATGAGTCTGGGCGGCGGTGCGGATCCGCTGTTCGGCCCCAACAGCCTCGGCGGTGCCCTCACCCTGGCGATGAAGAACGGCTTCGGCTTCCGCGGTCATCAGGGGGAGATCTACGCCGGCGACTTCGGCCGCGCGGCCGGCTCCCTGGAGAGCGGCGGCAACGACGGCACCCTGGGGTACTACGTCAACGTGAGTTACTTCGACGAGGACGGCTGGCGCGATCAGTCACCGTCGGAGCTGACCACGGCCTACGCCAGCGCCAGTCTCCGCAGTAGTCGCTCGGAGCTGGACCTGGGTCTGCACTACGGCGACAGCGAGCTCGTCGGCAACGGCACCGCGCCGGTGGGTCTCTTGGCCACCGATCGTGCCGCCATCTTCACCGCGCCGGACGTCACCGCCAACGAGCTGGCCATGGTGACCCTGAAAGGCGTCCACGCGCCGCGCGCGGGCCTGCAGATCTCGGCATCCGCCTTCTACCGCGATGGCCACACCCGCGCGCTCAACGGTGACGCGTCGGAGTACGCGCTGTGCAGGCTGGGCAACGGCCTGCGCCTGCTGGAGGGCCTCGACGACGACGCATTGGAGGCGGGGCACCTGGATCGGGACCAGCTCTGCGACGGCGCCAGCGTCGCCGATGCCGAAGCGCTGGAGGCACTGACGAACCTCCCGGTGGAGGACTTGACGCCACAGCTCTCCGGCACCGGCGAGCTGACCGACGAAGCCGTGAACAACCGCAGCACGCGCAGCCAGACGAGCCGTGGCTTCGATCTTCAGCTCATGATGCAGAGCGAGCCGCTCGGCCGGGACAATCGTCTGCTGGTGGGGATCTCCCACTACCGAGGAGACTCCCGCTTCCACGCCGACGTGGAACTCGCCGGGCTGGATCCGCTGACTCGAAGCACCGCGGCCTTGGGAACCGGCACCTACGTGGACGGCGCGGCCACCCGGGTCGACACGCGGGTACGCACCCGCAGCGTCTACCTGAGCGACACCGTCTCGCTGACCGCCGACCTGGCCGTCACCGTGGCGGGCCGCTTCGATGACATCCGGGTGACCATTCGCGATCTGAGCGGGGTGCACCCGGAGCTGGACGGCCGCCACAATTTCCGCCGCCTCAACCCCTTCCTCGGGCTCACCTGGCAGCCGAGCGACAGCGTCAACGTCTTCGCGAGCTACGGAGAATCGTCCCGCGCGCCCACGCCCATCGAGCTGACCTGCAACGAATGGGTGTTCGAGCGGGCCCGGCAACGGGCCGCCGATTCGGGCGGCGACCCCGACGAGGTGGATTTCGAGTGCCGCCTGCCCAATGCCTTCGTCGCCGATCCGCCCCTGGACCAGGTCGTGGCCCGCGGCGTGGAGATCGGTGCTCGCGGATTGCTGTCGGAGCACGCCGGCTGGCACCTGGGGCTGTTCCGCAGCACCAACCAGGACGACATCGTGTTCCAGAGCAGCGGGCGGGCCACGGGGCTGTTCGGCCAGGTCGATGCCATCCGCCGGCAGGGTCTGGAAGGGGCGGTGAGCGGCCGCTGGCGCGGGCTCGACTGGTTCGCCAACTACGCCTACCTGCGCGCGACCTTCAAGGGCCACTTCGCCGCCATGAGCCCGGCCCATCCCTTCGCCGATGCAGATGGAAAGCTGCCGGTTGGCGACGGCGACCGGATTCCCGCTACGCCGGCACATCAGCTGAAAGTCGGCGGCGACTGGTCTTCCGCCACCGGCCTGACACTGGGCGGTGAAGTGCTGTATCAGTCCGGCCAGTACCTGCGCGGCGACCCCGCCAACCTGCTGGATCCTCTGGACGGCTTCATGGTGGTCAATCTCCGGGCGAGCTACGCCTGGAGCCAGCACCTGGAGCTGTTCGCTCGCCTCGACAATGCGCTGAACACACGATACGAAAGCTTCGGACTGCTCGGCGAGGACCCCCGCGAGCTTCTTGACGAGCTGCCGGACGCGCGACCCCGCTACCTGTCGCCGGGGGCACCGCGGGCGGTCTGGGTGGGACTGCGGGCGCGGCTGTGACCGCTACCGGTGCGCTCCCTGGACGTGGTTGTGAAACAGTTCGGTGCGGGCCCCGCCAACGAGCTTGCCGAGCGAGGCCGGCGAGATTGCCGGGGGTCAATGAACGCCCGCGAGCGGGTGCACTAGCATCTTGCCAAAGCCACTACCAAAGGCCGTCACGGCCGTGACGGGCGACCGCACAGCTGGCCCACGCCCGGGCTACCCCGCATCGTGGAAAAACAGCCCACGCGACGAGGACAGCATGGAGGCAGCAGACGAGCGAGACAGCGACGATGCTCACTATCAGTGGCGAATGCTGCCGCGCGTGAGCCGTACCTTCGCACTGACGGTACCCCAACTGCGGGAGCCTCTCGATGGCATGGTCGCCAACGCCTATCTGCTGTGTCGCGTCGCCGACACCGTGGAGGACGATCCGGGGCTGGGCGTGCAGGCGAAACGGAACCTGTTCGACCTCCTGCCCCGGATCGTGGAAAGCCCCGCGGCAGCCGACTCCTTCGCCCTCCAGGCGCACGAGCAGTTGACCCGGGCGACGCCACCGGCGGAGCGCGATCTCGCGGTCAACGTTCCCCGGGTGGCGCGCGTGACCCGCGCGCTGCCGCAACGGGACCGGAACGCCGTGGTGCGATGTCTGGCCCAGATGTGCCACGGCATGTACGAGTACGGCCTGCGCGCGGGCCCCGGACTCCGGGATCTCGACGATCTGCAGCGTTACTGCCACTACGTGGCCGGCGTGGTGGGCGAGATGCTGACCGAGCTGTTCTGCAACCACGGGGAGGACATGGACGGGCGCCGGGTCGAGATGCTGCGTTTCGCCGATTCGTTCGGCCAGGGCCTGCAGCTCACCAACATCCTCAAGGACGTATGGGAGGACCTGGCGGACGGGCGCTGCTGGCTCCCCCGGGCCGAGTTCGAAAAGGCGGGTTACGACCTCGCCACCCTGTCCCCCCACCGCGACCGGGGCACCTTCGACGCGGTGATGACGAACCTCGTCGCCCTGGCCCACGGTCACCTGCGCAATGCCTTGTGCTACACGCTCCAGGTTCCCGCGGCAGAGGGCGGAATCCGCCGATTCTGCCTGTGGTCCATTGGCCTCGCGCTGTCGACCCTGAAGCGCATCCACACCACCCCAGGGTACGCCAGTGGCCAGGCCGTCAAGGTGCCGCGCCGGGCGGTCACGGCCATCATGGCGTCGGCCAGCGTGGCCGGCCGACTCGACAACGGCCCCAGGGTGCTGTTCGAGATGTGGTCCCGAGGCCTGCCGCTGCGACCGGTGCATGCCGCCGAGGCGGTGCCTTTCTCCCAGGCGCGCGGATGATGGCATGGCGGACGTAGACGTCACCGGACAGGCAGCGGACCTGGCATCGCCGGGGCACGACGCGGTCCTTACCGCCATCGCTCGCGCCCGGGATGCGGTGCTGGACGATCAACGCCCGGACGGGCACTGGGCGTACGAGCTGGAGGCGGACTGCACCATTCCCGCTGAATACGTGCTCATGATGCACTTCCTCGACGAGGTCGACGACGCATTGCAGGCGCGGTTGGCACGCTACCTGCGGCGCCGTCAGACCGAGGAGGGGGGCTGGCCGCTGTATCACGGCGGCTCCGTGGACATCAGCTGCAGCGTCAAGGCCTACTACGCCCTCAAGCTGGCCGGTGACGAACCCGGGGCCCCGCATATGCGGGCGGCGCGGCGAGCCATTCTCAACCGCGGCGGCGCGGCGCGCGCCAACGTGTTCACCCGGATCGTGCTCTTCCAGTTCGGCCAGACTCCCTGGCGGGCGGTGCCCATGGTGCCGGTGGAGATCATGCTGTTGCCGCGGTGGTTCCCCATACACATCGACAAGATCGCCTACTGGTCGCGTACGGTGCTGATTCCGTTGACGGTGCTGTTGAGTCTGCGGGTGCGGGCGCGCAACCCCCGGGGCATCGGGGTGCGGGAGCTGTTCACCACGCCGCCGGAGCTGGAACGCAGCTACTTTCAGGTGCACTCGCCCCGGCAACGGGTCTATCTTGCGCTGGAACGGGCTCTTCGGCCCGTGGAGGCGATGCTGCCACGGCGCTGGCGGCAGCCTGCGGTGCGCCGGGCGCAGAACTGGGTGGTGGACCGCCTCAACGGCGAGGACGGTCTGGGTGCCATTTTCCCCGCCATGGTGAACGCCTACGAGATGCTGGCGGCCCTGGGTTACCCGGCGGATCACCCGTACCGCCGACAGGCTGGCCAGGCGCTGCGCAATCTCGTGGTCGAGCACCGGGACGAAGCCTACTGTCAGCCCTGCGTCTCACCCGTCTGGGACACGGCGCTGACCGCCCACGCGCTGCTGGAGGCCGGGAACGGCGCTCCCACAGACCGTATGGTCCACCGCACGGTGGACCCTGCGGTGGACCGCGCGCTGCGCTGGCTGGCGGAGCGCCAGGTGACAATCCCTGGGGACTACGTCGCCAGCCGGCCCGGGGTGCCCGGCGGCGGCTGGGCCTTCCAGTACCGGAACCCCCACTACCCGGACCTGGACGACACTGCGGTGGTGAGTTGGGCCATGCTGCGCCGCGATCCGCGCCGTTTCCGCCACGTCATCGACCGCGCCAGCCGCTGGCTCACGGCCATGCAGTCGAAGAACGGCGGATTCGCCGCATTCGATGCCGACAACACGTCCTTCCATCTCAACGACATCCCATTCGCCGACCACGGCGCGCTGCTGGATCCGCCCTCGGAGGACGTCAGCGCCCGGGTGGCCACCCTGCTGGGCACACTGGCCGCGGCCGGCGGAAACCCCCACCCCCGGGTAGTGGAGCGGGTTCGCAACTACCTGTTCGCCACCCAGACCCCGGTAGGCTGCTGGTGGGGCCGCTGGGGCACCAACTACATCTATGGGACCTGGTCGGCGCTGGTCGCTCTGGAGGCCCTGGGCGTTCCCCCGGACCACCCGCGGATTCGCCGCGCGGTGGCGTGGCTGGAGTCCGTGCAGCGCCCGGACGGCGGCTGGGGCGAGGACAACGACAGCTACGAGCAAAGGGCGCCCGACGCCGCCCACTGCCTCGGCGACAACCACCCCAGCACCTCGTTCCAGACCGCGTGGGCCGTGTTGGGGCTGCTGGCGGCGGGGGAGGGGGACAGCAGCGCCGTGCGCCGTGGGGTCGGGCACCTGATGGCCACCCAGACCAGGGACGGGCGCTGGCGGGACGCCGCTTTCACCGCCCCCGGCTTTCCCCGGGTGTTCTATCTCAAGTATCACGGCTACAGCCAGTACTTCCCGTTGTGGGCGCTGGCCCGCTACCGCAACGCGCTGGGGGAAGGCCCTCCATGAAGCCGAGCGGAGGGATCCATGTGCTCTGCGCTCTGGCCGGCGAAGCTGCCACGCTGGCCAGCGCAGCGGCCAGTCGAGGCGGCGGCCTCAGCGTCTCCGTGTGCGGCATGGGACCCGCCCGAGCCCGCCGAGCGGCGGAGCGCATCCTGGCGGGAGGTTCGGATGGTGCTCGACCGCACCTGCTGGTGAGCTGGGGTCTGGCCGGTGCCCTGGCGCCCGATCTCGAGCCCGGCGCCCTGGTGCTTCCCGCACGGGTGAACGACGAGGGCGGCGGAACCTGGTCCCTGCCCGGCGCGGGCCGACGTGGCGCGCTCCTGTCGGTCAGCCATCCGGCAGGCGGGCGCGATATCAAGTCCCGACTCCGGCAATCCAGCGGATGCGATGCGGTGGACATGGAAAGCGCCGGCATCGCTGACGTCTGCGCGACCCATGGTGTCGGGTTCGTCGCGGTGCGGGCCATCGTTGATCCCGCGCACCGCTCGCTGCCTCACTGGCTACCCGAGCTGGTGGACGAGGACGGCCGGGCCAGCCCCGTTGCCCTGGCCCGACACCTGGCGCGGGATCCCGGGAGTATCTCGAGCCTCGTCCGCTGCATGACGGACTATCGATGCGCGCTGCGCGCCCTGCGGCAGGCCGCCCGGCGGTTGCCGCAGATACTCCAGGGCCTGGCATGATGAACCCATCGTCGCCCGTGCTGGTGACCGGGGCCACCGGGTTCATCGGCGCCGCCGTGACCCGAGCGCTGTTGCGCCGGGGGTACCAGGTGCGGGTGCTGGTGAGGCCGGGGGCGCGACTCGACAACCTGGCAGGCCTGGACGTGGAGACGGCGCTCGGCGACCTGCGCGCCCCGGCAACCCTGGCGCCAGCCGTCAGCGGGTGCCGGGGGCTCATCCACGCCGCCGCCGACTACCGCCTGGGGGCCCGCGACCCGGACACCCTCTACCGGACCAACGTGGACGGCACGGTGGCCCTGTTGCGTGCGGCCGCCGAGGCCGGCGTCGGGCGCATCGTCTACACCAGCTCCGTGGCCACCCTCGCCCCCCGCCCCGACGGCGAGCCCGCGGACGAGGAAGACCTGGCGAGCCTCGCCCAGATGATCGGCCACTACAAACGCTCCAAGTGGCTCGCCGAGCGCCGGGTGCTGGCGCTGGCCGACCAGGGACTGCCGGCGACGCTGGTGTGCCCCACGGCGCCGCTGGGCCCGGGTGACGTGAAGCCCACGCCCACGGGCCGCATCGTCCTGGATGCGCTGCGCGGCCGCATGCCGGCCTACGTGAACACCGGACTCAACGTGGTGCACGTGGACGACGTGGCGGAGGGCCACGTGCTGGCGCTGGTCCGCGGCACGCCCGGCCGGCGCTACATCCTCGGCGGCGATGACATGACCCTGAAAACCCTGCTGGAGGCGGTGTGCCGCCAAGGCGGACGGCGGCCACCCCGCGTGCGGCTGCCGCTGGCGGTGGCCACCGGCATCGCGGCCCTCTCCGAGCTGACCGCCCGCATCGGCCGATCGCCGCCGGCCATATCCCTGGAGAGCGTCCGGCTCGCCCGCCACCGGATGTTCTTCAGCAGCGCGAGGGCCCGGCGGGAACTGGGCTACCGCGGGCGCCCGGCCGCGAACGCCATTGCCGATGCGGTGGCCTGGTTCGCCCGGGCCGAGGCCGGGCCTACACCCGAGGCCAACGAGGCGGTGACATGAGCGTGCCCTTGCTGCAGCAGTACCGCGTCGCCCGCTACATCCTCGGGCGACGGCTCAGAGGCCAGCGGCGCTATCCGCTGGTGCTGATGCTCGAGCCGTTGTTCCAGTGCAACCTGGCGTGCGCCGGGTGCGGCAAGATCGACTATGACGAGCCCATTCTGCGGCGCCGCATATCGGTGGAGGAGGCCCTGGCCGCCGCCGACGAGTGCGGTGCGCCCATCGTCTCCATCCCCGGTGGCGAGCCGCTCATCCACCAGCAGATGCCCGAGATCGTCGCCGGCCTGGTGGCCCGCCGAAAGTTCGTCTACCTGTGCACCAATGCCCTGCTGCTGCAGAAGAAGATGGCCGACTACCAGCCGTCTCCGTATCTGACGTTCTCGGTGCACCTGGACGGCAACCGCGAGCGCCACGACGCCTCCGTGGGCCGCAGGGGGGTGTTCGACGTTGCGGTGGCAGCGATTCGCGAGGCGGTGTCCCGGGGCTTTCGGGTGACGGTGAACTGCACCCTGTTCGATGGCGAGGACCCGGAGGAGGTGGCGCGCTTCTTCGACTTCGTCATGTCCCTCGGCGTGGAAGCCATCACTGTCTCCCCCGGCTACAGCTACGACCACGCGCCCCGGCAGGACGTGTTCCTCGGACGCCGCAAGGCCAAGGCGCTGTTCCGCGGCATCTTTCAGCGAGGGGGCCACCGACCGAAGTGGCGGTTCAACCACTCGAGCCTGTATCTGGATTTTCTGGCCGGCAACCAGAGCTACCAATGCACCCCCTGGAGCACGCCCACCTACAACGTATTCGGCTGGCAGAAGCCCTGCTACCTGCTGGTGGACGAGGGCTACGAGCCGAGCTTTCGGGCCCTCATGGAGAACACCCGCTGGGAGGACTACGGGGCGGGCCGGAACCCGAAGTGCGCCAACTGCATGGCCCATTGCGGCTACGAGGGCACGGCGGTGGAGGACAGCCTGCGTCGCCCCTGGAAGGCGCTGCGGGTATGGCTCACCGGCCCCGCCACCACGGGGCCGGCGGCCGCGGACCCGACGGACGGCGGCGCAACGATCCCGCTGCGGGAGCTGTGAATCCATGACCATTCTGGACTCACTCATCCTCTGGACCGGCGTGGCGCTGGCCTGGTGGCTGCTGGCGGTGCTCATCGTCCTCCGCTCCCTGGTGGCCACTCCCGCTCCCGCGCCTCCAGACCGCCGGCGTATCACCGTGTTCAAGGCGCTGGCACCCACCGCCGAACGCCAGGAGCGCCATCGGCTCGGCGCCTGCCTCGCCTCGTTCGCAGCCGAGCTCGACGACGCAGCCGAGTTGCTCGTGGGCGCGCCGGGGACCGATGCGGCGTACTGGCGCCGATGGCTGCAGCGAATTCAGCCACTCTACCCCCACGCGGTGATCAAGCTGGTGGTGGATCATGCGCCGCACCGCTACGGCGCCAATCCGAAGATCTCGTGGATGCGCATCCTCGCACCCCACGCCAGCGGCGAGCTGTGGTTCTGGAGCGACGCCGACATGCGGGCGCCGGCGGGCACCCTGCGCGCCCTGCGCGTGGACTTCGGCCGCGGCGACGCCGTTCTGCTCACGTCCCCCTACGTCGTGCGTCGGGTCGCCAGCGCGGCGGAGCTGCTGGACGCGCTGTACGTGAACCTGGAGCACTATCCCGGGGCCGTGCTGCTGGCGCGGCTGAACCGCCTGCGCTTCGCCTTCGGCGCCGGCATGCTGTTCGAAGCCGCCGCCTTTCGCCGCCGCGTGAGCTGGCGTTACCTGGCCGGCTGTCTGGCCGACGACTTTCATCTGGGCCGGCTCATGCAGCCGGTGCGCCTCGGCAGCGTCCGTCTTTCCACGTTGCCCGCCTCCCGGGGCTGGCGGGGCGCCCTGGCGCACTACCACCGCTGGCAGAAGACCGTCCGCTGGTGCGCGCCCGGCGCGTACGCCGCCCAGGTTCTGGTGCTGCCCGCCCTGGGGTGGCTCTGCTGGCTCGCCCTGCATCCTGCCGAGGCGACGGCCTGGGCGGGCCTGGCCGCGGTGGCGTCGGTGGAGACCATGGCGGCGTGGAGCATCTGCGCCCTGCTCGGCTGCCGCCTCAGCGCGAGGCACCTGCCCGCGCTGCCTCTGTGGACCCTGGTGCG
The DNA here is from genome assembly GCA_041690675.1 of Pseudomonadales bacterium. Classification (GTDB taxonomy): domain Bacteria; phylum Pseudomonadota; class Gammaproteobacteria; order Pseudomonadales; family Azotimanducaceae; genus UBA7803. Next base: position 19,254 of record JAWLGU010000013.1, read on the forward strand.
GGCGGCCACCTGGCTGATCTGCTGGCTGCCCTCCCCCATCCGCTGGCGGGGCACCACCTGGTGGTCCCCCTGGCAGAGCCGGGCCTGGCGCCCCAACGGAACCTGACGCCGTGTCAGTCCCGGCCCACCCCCGGCCGCAGGGCCACCAGGCAGTCCGTATCGCGATCACCGCGTCGGCTGCGCGGGTGGAACATGAACTCGTGAAGCCCAGGACCCAGCGTCGGCAGGACATGTCTGATCTCGTCCGCGCTCATGGCAAACGTGCGGTCGACGCCCCACAGCGTCGTGCTGACGTGGCACGGCCAGCGCCTTCGCGCCGGGGCCTGCAGCAACAGGTACAACGCCTCGTAACCCATACGCCCCGTATAAGTCGAGAAGAACCGGGGGCGCCCCCACCGCACCCAGCCGGAAAAATCCGCAGGCAAGATCTCACCGAGCACCTGCCGGACGAACGGGTGCACGTGCAGATGGTGGTGGGCGTTGACGAAGCGGCACGTGAGTCCCGTGGACCTGAAGGACTGCCACTGCGTCCGAATCTCGCGGCGCGCCAGGGCGCGCATGCGCGGGAGAAAGCCCAGGGCGAAACCGGCCCTGGCGGGCGAATCGCCCCAGGGCCACGCGGGCACGGTGCAGGGGCGGCTATCCACCAGATGCAGATGCAGACCCACCTGCAGGGCGGGATATCGCCGGGCCAGGCTCACGGCGTGCTCGGTGGCGGGCTGACCCATCATCAGCGCGGCCCCATGCAGGCGCCCGTGCTCGTGGGCATGCACGATGGCCTCATTGCCCTCGATGCTCCGGCCGAAGTCGTCGGCGATGAACACCACCTCCCTCACTGGCAGCACCTCGTGATCCGTCGTCATGTTACCGGCTGTAGCGCCGCCGGCGCGAGCTGAGACGGTGGCGCGTTTCCTCGTCCGCGCCGTGGATCGCTCGCTGCGCCGCCGCATGCAGGTGTTCGAGTACTCCGGGAATCCGTACTGCGTGTTCCGGGTTCGCCTGACCCGCGCGGCGCATTCCCTGACGGTGCCCGGCGGCTCCGTCCCGGCCGGGGCTCGGGTGCTGGAGTTGCACCTGTGGAACGAGCGCGTGCCGCCGCTGCCGGAGCACGGGCCCGACCTGGCGTGGGCGGCCCGCAGCGTCCGGCTGATGCGGGCCTCGTGCCGCGAGCTGGCCGAGCGGATGCAGGCGGACCCGGTGCTGGGGAACGTGGAGGCGGTCGGCGGAGTGGCCTCGCTGTTCACCGCCACCGGCCAGCACGGCGCCGACCGGATCCTCCAGCGACTCGGCTTCCTGGTGAGCGCGGAGGCGAATGACCGCCCGCTGTGGGAAAACCTGCACGCCTGGCTGCTCATGTGGACGTTCAACCGGAACAGCATCCGCGCCGGGCGTTGGCAGCGCATGCGCCGGGCGGCGTTCTGGACCACCCGGGAAAGTTTCTTGAGCCGTTTCGGCGGCTCGGCTTCGGCCGAAGCTCCGCTGCCGTGACCCTCGACCTCGCGGCACTCTTCCGATTCCTTCACGGCTGGCTGTTCCGGCTGCGCTGGACGCCCCGGCGCGCGCTGGTCACCGTCGCCTTGCTGATCCTATTCCCCCTGCTCCTGCTGGTCACCTGGCTCGGGCTCGCCGTCGACACGGTGGCATTTCGCGGCTATCGGCGGCGGCCGGTGACGGCGCCCGTGTTCATCGTCGGCAACTTTCGCAGCGGCACCACGTTCCTCCACCGCCTGCTGGTTCAGGACCGCCAGTTCAGCGCCATGTCCATGTGGGAGATTCTGTTCGCTCCCTCCGTCGCCCAGCGCCGGGTGGTCCGGGCGCTGGCGTCCCTGGACCGCCGGCTCGGCCGTCCGCTGGGGCGGCGCCTCCGCGCCGCCGAGCGCGACTGGGCGCGTCAGAACGTCATGCACCGGGTCAACCTGGACGCGCCGGAAGAGGACGAGTACCTGCTGCTGTGGATCTGGTCCGCGTTGACCGTCGGCCTCTCCTCGGGACTGCTCGATCAGGCGCGGCCCTACGCCTACTTCGATACGCTGCTGCCGGCCCGGCAGAGGGCGCGGGTGATGCGATTCTACCGTGGCTGCATTCAGCGACACCTGCACGCCCGGGCCGCCCCGGCCGGGGTGCGCTACCTGGCCAAGAACCCGGCGTTGTGCCCCAAGCTGGGCAGCCTGCTCGAGCAGTTCCCGGACGCGCACATCGTCTACCTGGTGCGCAACCCACTGGAGGCGGTGCCCTCCTTTCTCAGCATGATGCGATTCTCGTGGCAGGCCGTGGGGGTCCCCGCGGACGAGCGGGCGCTGCGCGAGTTCCTGCTGGAGATGTGCGCGCACTGGTACCGGTATCCGCTGGAGGTGCTGGCGCAGCGTCCGGCCAGGCGCCACATGGTGGTTCGCTACGACGACCTGGTGCGCACGCCCGACGCCACGGTGCGCAAGATCTACCGCTGCCTGGGGCTGGAGGTGAGCCCGCGGTTCGCCCAGGCACTGCGCCGGGCGGAGCTCGCCCAGCGCCAGCACGTCAGCGCGCATGCCTACTCACCGGAGACAGAGGGATTGGACCGGCGCGAGCTGCGGAGCCGTTTCGCCGACGTCATCCAGCGGTTCCGCTTGGATCGTGACGACGAAGCTTCCCGGCCTCCGGTGCTCCCATCCACCGGTAACCGCTAGGTACGGCGATTGCACACTCCACCGCACCAGACTCGGACCCGGGGCTTCTCCCCCTCCCCTCCTCCCCCCACCCGGGTTCGGGTCTGGTCCCTACCGGGACGAATCACTCTCCGCGCGGGCTGGATGCATAGTGGCGGAGCCGTGGCACTGATGACACAGCGGAACGCCCGGATCCGGGCCGGGCGCCGGCTGCCGATGCTGGTGCTCGCCGGGCGCCGCAGATCAGGCGCCATTCTTGCAGTTCTGAACAAACAGGAAGCCTGGAAACCGGGACTGGCGGATTGAACACGCTTGGCCTACCTCGAGAGCCTGAAGT